>JAJXWB010000041.1 GCA_021781815.1 Pseudomonadota bacterium
CCGGACAATTTCAGGCCGCGCTCGCCGACCTGCGCATCATAGCCGCCGGGCACGATGCCGATGAAGCGGTCAATCTGCGCATCGGCCGCCGCCGCCGCGATCTCCCCGGCGCCCGCGTCCCAGCGGCCATAGTGGATATTGTAGCCGATGGAATCGTTGAACAGCACGGTGTCCTGCGGCACGATGCCGATGGCGCGACGAAGCGATTCCTGCGTGACGTCGGAAATGTCCTGCCCGTCGATCGTGATGCGCCCGCGCTGCGGCTCGTAGAAGCGGAACATGAGGCGCGAGATCGTCGACTTGCCTGCTCCGGACGGGCCGACGATGGCGACGGTCTTGCCGGCAGCCGCCTCGAAATCGACGCCCTTCAGGATTTCGCGTTGCGGATCGTAGTGAAAGAAGACGTTCTCGAAGCGGATGACGCCTTCGGTGACGACCAGCGGCCTGGCGCCGGGCTTGTCGACGATTTCAGCTTTCTGACCGAGAATGTCGAACATCATCTCGATGTCGATCACCGCCTGCTTCACCTCGCGGTAGAACATGCCCATGAAATTGAGCGGCTGGTAGAGCTGGATCATCATGGCGTTGATCAGCACGAAATCGCCGATGGTGTTGCGGCCGGACCGGATGCCGGAGACGCTCAGCCACATGACCGCGGTGAGGCCCAGCGTGAAAATCGCAGCCTGCCCCGCATTGAGCACGGCGAGCGAGGTGTAGCTCGCCACGCTGTTGCGCTCGTAGCGCGCCATGGACTTGTCATAGCGCGCGGCCTCGCGTTCCTCGGCGTTGAAATATTTCACGGTCTCGTAGTTGAGCAGGCTGTCGATCGCCTTGGTGTTGGCGTCGGTGTCGCTGTCGTTCATGGCGCGGCGGATCCCGATCCGCCAGTTGGTGGCGACGGTCGTGAAGGTCATGTAGGCGACGATCATAGCCGTCGTCACGACGACGTAACGCCAGTCGTATTGCACGAAGAAAACCACGAGAATCAGCGCGAATTCGAGGATCGTGGGCAGGCCGGTGAGCGTGACCATGCGCACCATCGTCTCGATGGCGTTGCGGCCGCGCTCCAGCACGCGCGTGAGGCCGCCGGTCTTGCGTTCGAGATGAAAACGCAGCGACAACTCGTGCATATGCACGAACACGTCGTTGGCCAGACGCCGCACCGCATGCATCGCAACAGCGGCGAACAGCGCGTCGCGCGCCTGCGTGAAGGCGGCCATGCCGACGCGCAGCAGCCCGTATAGCAGCGTCAGCGCAACCGGACCGGCGAGCAGCGCCGGCATGTCGCCAGCGCCCCGGACCTCGTGGGTCAGCGAGTCTGTCGCCCATTTGAACGAATAGGGCACGGCCACCGTGACCAGTTTTGCGAGAATCAGGCTGCCGAAGGCCAGAAATATCCTGAATTTCAGATCATCGCGGCCGGCCGGCCAGATGTAGGGCCACAGCCGCCGGGCGGTCGACAGCAGCGTCGCGCTGGAAATTTCGCGCGGCGGCGCGACCGGGGGCGGCGAAGGGGCGTTCATCGTGTATCCTGCGGAAATTCCACCTCCATATAATCGGTCGTCGGTCCAAATGACACAGTTTGCGCGCCATGCCCCGGTTGTGGGGCGGACGGAATGGCGATTGACCTTGACGGCCATATGGGGAAAAAGGCGCACGCGCGAGGGGGGCGTATCCCGAATTTTCCGAGGATCGATTATGATTCGAGTCGTCGCTGCGACTGCAGCGCTTTTCTGCCTCGTCTCGACAGCCTTTGCGGCGGACCCCTACGGCGTCTGGCGCCGACGGGAGGACGGCACGACGTTCACATTCTTTCGCTGTGGCGCCGGCCTTTGCGTCAAGGTCAGGGGGGTCACGGATCCCGGCGACCGGAAATACATTGGATCAATGGTGTTTTCAGGCGCCGAGAAGATAGGACCAAACGTATGGCAGGGCCGGGTGAAGAACCTCGAAGACGGCCAGACCTACATGGGCAAGATCACGCTCAACAGCGCATCGTCGATCACGCTCGACGGCTGCGTGCTCGGCGGCGCCATCTGCAAGGGCGAGTCCTGGTCCCGCGTGGAATGACGCAACGGACCGGAGGTCGCGCTTGAACAACATCTGCGTCTATTGCGGGTCGTCGGCCGGCGCCGACCCGGCCTTCGTCGCGGCGGCGAACGACCTCGGGCGCAGGATCGGCGAGGCCGGCCTCGGGCTTGTCTATGGCGGCGGCGACAATGGCCTGATGGGCGTCGTCGCGCGCGCGACGCTGGCGAGCGGCGGGCGCGTGTGCGGAATCATTCCCGAATTTCTGAAGCAGCGCGAAAATACGCTGGCGGAGGCGCAGGATCTCGTCGTGGTCCCGGACATGCATACGCGCAAGCGCATGATGTTTGAACGCGCCGACGCCTTCGTCGCCCTGCCCGGCGGAATCGGGACGCTGGAAGAAGTCGTCGAGCAATTGACCTGGGTGCAGCTCGGCCGCCACACCAAGCCAGTCGTCATCGCCGATATCGGCGGCTTCTGGCGTCCGCTGCTGTCCCTGTTTGCGCACATGCGCAATTCGGGTTTCATTCGCCAGGAGTTCGAATTGCGCTACCTCGTGGCGGAGAAGATCGAGGACGTGCTGCCGATGATCGCATCGACGCTGGCGATGCACGACAAGCGCGGCGCCCGCGTGGAGACGATCGATCCACGGCTGTGAGCGCCGCCCCGCAGCCGGGCCGCGGCGCTGCATTGCTTCGCTGCGTTCGCGCTGACGGTGAGCAGGCTCACTTCGCTCCCGACATCATCAGCTTGTAATTGATCGAATCCACCAGAGCCTGGAACGAGGCGTCGATCACGTTGGCTGAGACGCCCACTGTCGACCAGCGTTCGCCCTCGCTGTCGGCGCATTCGATCAGCACGCGCGTCACCGCGTCGGTCCCGCCCTGGAACACGCGCACACGATAATCCACCAGTTCGATGTCATCGATGAACTTCTGGAACCGCCCGAGATCCTTGCGCAGCGCGAGGTCGAGCGCGTTGACGGGGCCTGCGCCTTCCGCCGCCGAAATCAGCGTCTCGCCATCGATCCGCACTTTCACGATCGCTTCGGAGACCGCAACGACGGCGCCCTTCGCGTTGAAGCGGCGCTCGACATTCACGCTGAATCTTTCGACGTCAAAATAATCCGGCATTTTCCCAAGCACCCGCTTGGCGAGCAGCAGGAAGGACGCGTCGGCTCCCTCGTAAGCATAGCCCTGCGACTCCTTCTCCTTCACTTCATCGAGCAGGCGCATCAGTCGCGGATCGTTCCTGTCGAGCGAAACGCCGAGGCGTTCGAGTTCGGAAATGATGTTCGACTTTCCGGCCTGGTCAGACACCAGGACCTTTCGTGTATTGCCGACCGTTTCCGGCGGCACATGCTCGTAGGTGCGCGGGTCCTTCAGTACGGCGGAGGCGTGAATGCCGGCCTTCGTCGCGAACGCGCTCGCGCCGACATAGGGCGCATGACGATTGGGCGCACGGTTCAGAAGTTCGTCGAAAGCGTGGCTGATCTTCGTGAGCTGGCCGAGCTTCTCGCGCGTGATTCCCGTCTCGAATTTGTCGGCGTAGTCCGCCTTCAGCAGAAGTGTCGGGATGATCGAAACGAGATTGGCGTTGCCACAGCGCTCGCCAAGGCCGTTGAGCGCGCCCTGAATCTGGCGCGCTCCGGCGCGAACCGCCGCCAGGGAATTCGCGACTGCGTTTTCGGTGTCGTTGTGCGCGTGGATGCCGACGTGATCGCCGGGGATGATTTTCACGACCTCGGCGACGATTCGCTCGATCTCGTGCGGCAGCGCGCCGCCGTTGGTGTCGCACAGCACGACCCAGCGCGCGCCCGAATTGTAGGCCGCCACAGCGCAGGCCAGCGCGTAGTCCGGATTTTCCTTGTAGCCATCGAAGAAATGTTCGCAATCGACGATCGCTTCGCGGCCCTGTTCGCAGGCGTAGGCGACAGAGTCGCGAATGCCTTCGAGATTGTCGTCGAGCGAGCACTCCAGCGCGACGCGCACCTGATAGTCCCAGCTCTTCGCGACATAGGCGATCGTATCGGCGTCGGCGGCGAGAAGGCCGGCGATTCCCGGATCGTTGGCGGCCGAACGGCCGGCGCGCTTGGTCATGCCGAAGGCCGCAAACTTCGCTTTCACATTCGGCCGGCGGGCGAAAAATTCCGTATCGAGCGGATTGGCGCCGGGATAGCCGCCCTCGATGTAATCGATTCCGAGGTCGTCCAGCATTTTCGCGATCGTCCGCTTGTCGTCGAGCGAGAAATCGACGCCGGTCGTCTGCGCGCCGTCGCGCAGCGTCGTATCGTACAGGGAGAGTCTTTCGCGGGCCATCAATGGAACGCTCCGGCTTTGTCGGGCTGTGCGAATTGCTTTTTCATCGTGGTGGTGGCGAGCCATTCGCCGTTCAGCGTCACCGTATTGCGACGCCAGGCGGCATAGCCGCGCGCTGCAAAGAAATCGCGCGCGGCGTCGCTGGCGTCCGCCTGAATTTCTGTTGCGCCGCGCGCAGCGGCAAGTTTTTCGAGCGCGTCCGCCAACGCGCTCGCCACGCCCGCGCGCGCATGTTCGGGATCGACATAGAGCATGTCGATCCTGCCATCGACAAAGGATGCAAATCCTGCGAGCCCGCCATCCCGCGTTGCGATCAGCGTCAGCGCGCCGGCGAGTCGTTGCGTGAAGGTCACGAGTTCGTCGGCCACGCCCGCCCAGGCCGCACGCTGGTTGACGGAATAATCTTCCTCGGCCAGAACCTCCACGCTCGCGCGAAACAGCCGCGCCAGCGCCGGCGCGTCGGAGGGGAGGAAGGGGCGCAGCGAGATGGTCATCGCGCCCGCTCCGTCGCGTGATCCGCAATCTCCGGGCTTCCCTCCCTCCCCTTCATGGGGAGGATGGCCGCCGAAGGCGGTCGGGTGGGGGCCGAACGACCGGGTCGACGTTTCATCGCTTCACCTCCCAGGTCGTCGTGCCGTCCTTGTTGTCTTTCAGGACGACGCCCATCGCGACGAGTTCGTCGCGGATGCGATCGGATTCCGCCCAGTTTTTGACGGCGCGGGCGGCGATGCGGGCGGCGATGAGCGCGTCGACTTCGTCGGCCCGCACGTGACTTGCCTCGACGTGCGGTTTCTTCAGTTCGGATCGCGACGCCAGACCCAGAAATACGAGGTCTGCGCCCAGTTGCCTGTGCGCTTTGGCTTGCTCGTCGCCGGACGTGTTGAACATCCTGTCCAGGGCCGTCAATGCAGAGTGCGTGTTCAGATCGTCGGCGAGCGCCGCAATCACGTCACTGGACGGTCCCAGCGCCAGAGCCTCGCCACCGAGCGTGATACGCACCGCGCGAATCCAATTCTCGATTTTCTTTTTCGCTTCTTCGAGCGCCTTGGAGGTGAAGTCCATCGGCTGTCTGTAATGAGTCCGCAGCATGGCGAGGCGAAGAACCGGGCCGGACCACATATGTCCCCCGAACTTCTCCGTATGCAGCAATTCATGAATCGTGACGAAATTGCCGAGGCTCTTCGACATCTTCTCGCCCTCGACCTGCAGGAAGCCGTTGTGCATCCAGACATTCGCCATCACGTCGTGGCCAAAAGCGCAGCGGCTCTGCGCGATTTCGTTTTCGTGGTGCGGAAAGACGAGGTCGATGCCGCCGCCGTGGATGTCAAACACTTCGCCGAGATGCTTCCAGCTCATGGCCGAGCATTCGAGATGCCAGCCCGGGCGGCCCCTGCCCCATGGCGAATCCCAGCCGGGCTCGCTGCCGGACGATGGCTTCCACAGCACGAAATCTGTATCGGCCTTCTTGTAGGGCGCAACATCGACGCGCGCGCCGGCGATCATTTCGTCGAGCGGGCGGCGCGACAGTTTGCCGTAGTCGGGCATGGAGGGTACGGAAAACAGCACGTGGCCGTCGGCCGCATAGGCGTGGCCCGACGCGATCAGACGCTGCATGATCGCGATCATCTCAGCGATATGTTCAGTCGCGCGGGGTTGCACGGTCGGATCGAGGCAGCCGAGCGCCTTCACGTCGGCCTGGAAGATCGTATTGGTTTCCTCGGTCAGCTCGCGGATCGAAATCCCGCGCTCGGCGGCGCGCGCGTTGATCTTGTCGTCGACGTCGGTGATGTTGCGGACGTATTTGACGTGCGCCTCGCCGTAGACGTGCCGCAGCAGCCGGAACAGCACGTCGAACACGATCACCGGCCGGGCGTTGCCGATATGCGCGTAGTCGTAGACGGTCGGTCCGCACACGTACATACGCACGTTGGCGGGATCGATCGGCGTGAACTCCTCCTTCGCGCGCGTCAGCGTGTTGTAGAGTTTCAGGATCGGCGGAACGGACATGCGAAATTCCTGGCCTTCCGGCCGGAACCATCGAACTCTCGTGAGGACATGACGGATCCAGCCAGCGGGTGAGCTAGCGGATAATAATGCTCCGGCGGATGCGGGCGGCGAACGTCATGGGCCGACCATGCCCGCAACACACCTGCGGCGTCAAGAGCGCGCGCAGGGGCCGGGCTCGGGCGCCAGTCCTTAAATAATTGTTCACCGCTCCAGCCGAAGATGCCCGCAGGCCAGATCAATCGACCCCATGGCGCGAGCTATTCCATGACTTTCCTTGAGTTCGAACATCGCGTTCTGCCGCGCGTTCTCCTGCCGCTCATGGCCGGCTTGCTGATTCTTGCGACGTTCGGGCGGTCAAATGTGCAGGCGGCCGGCAACAACACTTTCGTCATCAACGACACCGAGGGCTACGGCATCACCGAGTGTCTGACCAACGGATCATCGTGCGGGCGCGTGGTCGCCGACGCCTGGTGCGAGTCGCACGGGCTCGGGCAGTCGCTGGCGTTCGGCCGCGCCGATGACCTGACCGGCGCGATCTCCAAGACGAAAGATCACGTGGAAACAGCCGCGACCCAAGTCAAGCCGGGATCCGTCATCGTCACCTGCGACGACTGACGCCAAGCGTCAGTTGTTGAGGAAATCCGCGCATTTCGGCAGCGGATCGGCATTTCCGCCCCAAGGCTGGATCGGCACCGCCGATGTCGAGTTCTTCGGCGACCCCTCGATCAGCTTGTCCGAATACGCCATATAAACCAATACGTTGCGCTTGACGTCGCAGCCGCGCACGATCTGCATGCGTTTGAACAGGAGCGACCGGCGCTCGCTGAACACCACGTCGCCCTGCGCAAACTTGTCCCTGATCCTGATCGGCCCATACTGCCGGCAGGAAATCGAAACGTCGGAGGTCTGCTCGGCTGCGCCGACCATGCCGGAAATACCCCCCTTCTCCGGCACGGTGTAATTGCAGACCACGTTCTCGACGAGCGGGTCGTCGATGGCGTAGGTCGCCAGTTTGTCGTTGGGCGTCAACAGCTTGAAATTGGTCGATTTGCGGAAGATGAGATCCGGCCCGTCATCCGCCCGCGCCGCGCCCTGGAGCGCGAGACAGACGGCCACGGAGATGAGAGCGGCTTTGAGATCCGGCATGAACGACTCCTCGGCGAGACGCCCGGTCATATGGCGACGTTCGCGGCAATGCAAAAGGCGGTGAACCGCTTGCGCCGGAAACCTCCCGCGCTTAGGCCTGACATCGCCACATTCCGGGGCCAGAACGGATTCGCGCGCCGGGGCCATTTGAAGGCGGAACGAATGAAATTGGGAAGGGCACGCCGGGCGTCGGCGATCGCGATCGCGATTCTCGCCAGCGATCTGGCGTCCGGCCCTGCGGCGGCGCAGGGAGTGGACTGCAACCGGCTGGCGCAACAGATCGCGTCGCTCGGCCATGGCGCCGGCTCCGATCGCGCCCGGGCGGCGGCGCAGAAGCAGCAGGGCGAACTCGTGCGCATGACCGGCTATGCGCGCTCCATCGGCTGCGACAGGCCCCAGTTCCTGTTCTTCGGCAGCCGGCCGCCGCAATGCGAGGGCATCAACGCGCGAATTCAGCGCATGCAGGCCAATCTTGCGCACTTGCAGGGCGCCGCCGGCGGCGACAGTGGCCTGAAACGTCAGTTGCAGAACCAGTATGAGACCTGGTGCCGCGGGGGCCAGGCGCGCGAACCCAATTTTCTCGAACGGCTGTTTGGCGCGGAACCGGCGCGCACCTACCCGCCCGAACCCGTCCCCGTTCCGGATGATCAGCAACAGGTCGAGGAGCGGCGGCCGAGCGGTGGGCCGATGGCGGTCTGCGTGCGCTCGTGCGACGGCGGTTTCTTCCCCGTCAGCTACTCGGCGCGGCGCGGCGATCTCGACCAGTTGCAGGAGCTGTGCACGGCGCTTTGCCCGAACACGGAGGTCAAGGTCTATACGCGCTCGCTGTCGCGCGACATGAAATCGGCCATCTCGGCGGAAGGCGTCGCCTATACCGAGATGCCGAACGCCTTCAAATACGAGAAGGTCGCCGACGCGACCTGCACCTGCAAGCCGCCGGACAAGAGTTGGGTGGAGGCGCTCGCCGACGCCGAGCGCGTGCTCGGCGAAGAACGCAAGGGCGACATGATCGTGACGCCGGCGCAGGCTGAAGAAATGTCGCGGCCAAAGGCGGCGAACGCCGCCCCGCCGCCCGCCTCCGGCAAGGCGCGCAAGTTCGACCCATCGGCGGCGCAGAAGCTGCTCGATGAAAGAAAGGCGGCGGACGCGCAGAGCGAGGCGGAGCGCGCGATCGCCGCACAGGCGCCGACAGCGGGCAGCGAATCGTCGGGCATCGACGTCGGCCGCGACCATACGGGCGCGATCAGCGGCCCGGGCATCGTGCGCGACGAACCGACGCCGGACGGCGCGCGACGCAAGATGCGTGTGCTCGGGCAGTAAAGGGAGCGGAACGGCTCGGCCATCCGCGTGTCCCGGCTTTCGCGGACTGAGTGGCGCAGGCGGTTGCAGGCGTCGCGCGGGCGGCTAAGAATGCGGGCGACCTTCCAGCAAACGAAGCCGCAATCATGCCCTCAGACACCGCAAAATCCATCGACGGCGAACCGCGCGGCGATCTGACCGTGCGGCTGATCGCCATGCCCGCCGACACCAACGCCAACGGCGACATTTTCGGCGGCTGGGTGCTGTCGCAGATGGATCAGGCCGGCGGCATTGCCGGGGTCGAACGCGCGCAGGGCCGCGTCGTCACCGTCAAACTGGAGGCGATGAACTTCATCAGGCCCGTGCGGATCGGCGACGTCCTGTGCGTGTACACGGCCGTCGACCGCGTCGGCCGCACCTCGATGGATATTCATGTCGAGGCCTGGGCGCGCCGCTTCCGCACGAATGTGCGCGAGAAGGTGACGACGGGAACGTTTACGTTCGTCGCGATCGACGATAACGGCAAGCCCAAGCCGATCCCGCCGGCGGAGAGATAAGACGAGCCCCCTCGCCGCGCGGCGCGCACATTGCGCGGGCAATGCGCGCGCCGTCGCCTGAACGGAGAGCCCGGTTTCCTATTTCTTTACGAGCGGGCAGGCCGAATCCGACAGCTTGCCGAAAGCCTCCTCGCCGCCCATGGTCTGCACGAGCCTGTAATAGTCCCACGGATATTTCGATTCCGCCGGCGTCTTGACCTGCATGATGTACATGTCGTGCTCCATCAGGCCGTCCGCACGGATCTTGCCATTGGGGGTGAACATGTCGTCGATCTTCATCTTGTGAAGTTCGTCCATCACCTTGTCGGCATCGGTCGTGCCCGCCGCCTTGACCGCATTGAGGTAGGCGAGCGTGGACGAATAATACGCAGCCTGGTTCATCGTCGGCTCTTTCTTCGTCTTCTCGAAATAGCGCTTCGAGAAGGCGCGCGTCTTGTCGTTGAGATCCCAGTACCAGCCGGTCGTGAGATACAAGCCCTGCGCCGTCTGTAGTCCGAGCGAATGGATGTCGCTGAGGAAAGCCAGCAGCGCCGCCGGCTTCATCGTCTTGGAAATGCCGAATTCGTTGGCGGCCTTCAGCGAATTGGTGAAGTCGGCGCCGGCGTTGGCAAGGCCGAGCACCTGGGCGCCCGACGCCTGCGCCTGCAGCAGATAGGACGAGAAGTCCGTCGTCGAGAGCGGCACGCGCACCGCGCCCAGCACCTTGCCGCCGCCCGCGGTGACGACGCTGGCCGCCGATTCCTGCAACTGCGTGCCGAAGGCGTAGTCGGCGGTGATGAAGAACCAGTTCACGCCGCCCTGCTTCAGCATCGTTTTGGCGGTGCCGTTGGCGAGAGCGGTCGTGTCATAGGCGTAATGCACGGTATAGGGCGTGCAGTCCTTGCCGGTCAGCGAAGCGCCGGCCGCGCCGATCGCGATGAAGGGCGTCTTCTTCTCCCGCGCGATGTTCGACATGGCGATGGAGACGCCCGTGTTGGAGCCGCCGAGCACCATCGTCAGACCGTTCTGGTCCGCCCATTCACGAAACTTCTGCGCGCCGAGATCGGGCTTGTTCTGATGATCGGCGGTGAGCAGTTCGATCTTCTGGCCGAGGACCGAACCGCCGAAATCCTCGATCGCCATTTTCGCCGCCTCGATGCCGCCAGGGCCGATCACGTCGGCATAGAGTCCGGACATGTCGTCGATATCGCCGATGACGACCTTGTTGGAGGCGGCTTGAACGGCGGAGGCGGATACGGACGCCAGTATCGCTGCTGCGACAGCGGCGGATCTGAATGCAGACTTCATCAATAGTTTCTCCCCTGGCCGCCCTGCGGATCACGTGCGCAGGCGCGCCACATTGAATGGACTTTGGCGCGCTGTGAAGGGGCTTCAGGCGCCCAGTCGGACGACCGAACGGGAATGACCGATCAATGGCAGCAATCTGGCCAGTTCCGGCCCCTGCTCCCGGCCGGTGAGCGCGAGCCGCAGCGGATGGAACAGCGCCTTTCCCTTGCGGCCAGTCGCAGCCTTGACCGCATTGGTCCAGGCGCCCCATACGCCCTCGTCCCAGGGTTCGACGGGCAGCAGACCCGCCGCGACGCGGCAGAAATCGGCATCTTCGATCACGGGGGCGATGTCGCCAGCGACGACGCGCCACCAGTCGACGACGTCGCGGAACGTTCCGAGATTACCGCGCACCGCGAGCCAGAACGCTTCCGCATGCGCCCCGACGATGTCATGCAGCGCGAGCCGATCGCGCACACTTTCGAAATCGAGGATGTGCAGGGTCTTCTGGGTCAATGATTGCAATTCGTCCGGATCGAATTTCGCGGCGTTGCGCGAAATATGCGCGAGATCGAACATCTGCCCGAGTTCGCGGAGCGATCCGACGGCGTGGACTTCGTCCGACGACCCCGTGAGCACCGCGACCGCGGCCACCGCCAGCGCCTCGACGCCGGACTCGCGCAGCGAGGCGATCGACAGCGCGCCCGACCGCTTCGACAGGCCGCCGCCCGACGCATCGACCAGCAGATTGTGGTGGGCGAACCTCGGCGCACGGCCTTCGCCGGCAAGCGCCTCAAAGAGCTGAATCTGGACAGCCGTGTTGGTGACATGATCCTCGCCGCGGATCACATCCGTAATGCCGAGGTCGACGTCGTCAATGACCGATGGCAACGTGTAAAGGAACGAACCGTCTTCGCGCACCAGAACGGGATCGGACAGGGAGGCGCAGTCTATGTGGCAATGGCCACGCACGCCGTCACTCCATTCGACCACCTTGTGTTCGAGGCGGAAACGCCAGTGCGGCCGGCGCCCTTCGGCTTCGAGCTTTGCGCGGTCTGCGTCCGTCAGCGCGAGCGCCGCGCGGTCGTAGACCGGCGGCAGGCCGCGCGCCTGCTTGAGCCTGCGGCGGCGGTCGAGTTCGGCGGCGGTTTCATAGGCCGGATAGAGCAGGCCGCGGGCCTTCAGCGTCTCCGACGCCTGCTCGTAAAGCGCGATGCGCGCCGACTGGCGCACGGTCAGATGCGGCGCAATTCCAAGCCAGGCGAGATCGAGTTCGATTGATCGGGCGAATTCATCGGTGGAGCGGGCGAGATCGGTGTCATCGAACCGCAGCACGAATCTGCCACCAAGGCGCGCTGCGGCCAGATAATTCAACAAGGCCGTCCGCGCATTGCCGATGTGAATGCGGCCAGTGGGCGACGGCGCGAAACGGACGACAGGACCAGACATGAGGCTCATGAGGTTGCACCTGGCGCAGCGCGCGCCGGGTGAAGGGTTTTCGCAGACCAGACGCGGATTGTTAAGGGCGCGCGCACAATGATCGGCGCAATCTTCGCCGGCGCCATTGGCCTCACTCTGGTTCTCCTCAACCTCGCGAGCATGGCGCTTGCCGGCCGCCGATGGACCCGCGCGCGAACGGAGCGGCCGACCGAGCGACCGCTGGTCTCAATCGTGCGACCGCTGCGCGGACTCGAAACCTTCAGCGCGGAAACGCTGCGCTCGACATTCGAGATCGACTGGCCGGATTACGAGGCGATCTTCTGCGTGCAGCGCGCGAACGATCCGATCATCCCGCTGGTCGAGGCCGCGATCGCTGCGCATCCGCACGTCCCGGCGAAACTGCTGGTTGGCGACGACCCCATCTGCCCCAATCCCAAACTCAACAATTGCGTCAAGGGATGGCTCGCCGCGCGCGCCGACTGGATCGTGCTCGCCGATTCCAATGTTCTCATGCCCTCCGATTATCTCGATCGATTGATGGGCGCGATGCGCGACGACTGCGGCCTGGCCGTCTCGATGCCGCTCGGCGTCAGGCCTTCGGGGTTCTTCGCGGAGGTCGAATGCGCGATCCTCAATACCTTCCAGGCGCGCTGGCAATACGCATCGGAAGCGGTCGGCAACGGCTTCGCCCAGGGTAAGAACATGCTGTGGCGGCGCGAGACGCTCGACAAGGCCGGCGGCATCGGCGCGCTCGCGGCCGAAATCGCCGAAGACGCAGCCTCCACCAAGATTGTCCGCGCGCAGGGGCTAAAGGTTCGCCTCGTCGACGTGCCGTTCGAGCAGCCGCTCGGCCATCGCACTGCGCACGCCGTATGGTCGCGCCATGCGCGCTGGGCGCGCCTGCGGCGCGTTACTTTCCCCGCGCAATTTGCGCCGGAAATCTTCACCGGCGCGGTCGCGCCCGTCATGGCCAGCGCCTACGCCGCAAAATATCTTGGATTTGGAGCGTTCGAGACGGCGATCGCGGTTGCCGCCCTGCTCTATGGCGCCGAAACGCTGCTGGCGGCCGCTGCCGGATTTCATCTCACGTGGCGCACGCCGCTTGCGATGATCGTGCGTGATCTCGCCCTGCCCGTGCAATATCTCGACGCATGGCTGTTCGACGACTTCACGTGGCACGGCCATCAGATGAGCGTCCGAGACGCCGCCGAGGAAGCCGCCGGCGAGGTGGGCTGAGAACCAGCCGCCGGCCGGACTGGCCCGGAAATCTACTGAAACCTGTATGCGTCCAGCATCAGCACGCCGTTCTGATGCGAGGCATGGATGCGTTCGCCCCTGCCGCCGTCGCCGGCCGCGCCGAAGGCAAAGGGGAGCGGCAGGAAATGCTCGGGGCTCGGATGGTTCTCGCGGGCGTGCGGGCCAGCTTTTTCGTAATCCGCAATGGCGGCGAGATCGCCTGACTCGGCGCGGTCGCGCACCCATTCGTCGAAATCCGACACCCAGTCGGGCGCGGGCGCGTCGGCCGCGTAATTGCCGCGGAAGAATGCCTGCAGATTGTGAGTGAGACTGCCGGAGCCGACAATCAGCACGCCCTTTTCGCGCAATGGCGCCAGCGCGCGCCCGAGCGCCGCGTGATGCGCGCCGTCCTGATGCGGCTGCACCGAAATCTGCGCCACGGGAATGTCGGCGGCCGGATACATGAGCATCAGCGGAACCCACGTTCCATGGTCGTAGCCGCGCCCGGTCGCGGCGCGCGCGGACATGCCGGCCGTCTGCGCGAGCTGCGCGGCCTCGACGACCAGCGGCATCGCGCCCGGCGCGTCGTAGCGCATGGAATAGAGTTCACGCTCGAAGCCGCCGAAATCATAGATCATGTCGGGCTTTTCGTTGGCGACGACGATCGGCTCGTTCGTCTCGAAATGCGCGGACATGACAAGGATGGCCTCGGGGCGCGGCAAGGTTGCGGCGAGGCCCTGAAGGAACGTGCGCGCCGGGCTGTCGTACAGCACCATGTTGGGCGCGCCGTGAGACACAAAGAGGGTCGGAAGTTTTGTCATACCGGGAGATATAAGGCGTTACGTCCGCTTGCGTTCTTGCAAGCCAGCAATATTCTGCTTGCGCGTCGGCATAAAGACGTGGAGCGCGGCTTCAGCCGCGCTCCACAGCGAGAGAATCCGCGAGCCTGAACGCGCGCGATCCGACTGGCGCGCCCCTATTCCGCCGCATCAACCTCGGGCAGGCCGCGCGCCTGGCGTTCGACCTTCAGGAGTTCGGCCACCAGAAATGCGACTTCGATCGACTGCTCGGCGTTGAGGCGCGGGTCGCAGGACGTGTCATAGCTGCCAGCGAGGTCGCTTTCTGAAATCGCGCGGGCGCCGCCCATGCACTCGGTCACGTTCTTGCCGGTCATTTCCAGATGCACGCCGCCGGCGTAGGTGCCCTCGGCGCGATGGATCGTGAAGAAGGAGCGGATTTCGCTCATGATGCGATCGATCGGCCGGGTCTTGTAGCCGCCTGCCGTGATCGTATTGCCGTGCATCGGGTCGATCGACCAGACGACCTTGCGGCCCTCGCGCTCGACGGCGCGAATGAGAGCCGGCAGATGGTCGGCGATCTTGTCCGAGCCGAAGCGGCAGATCAGCGTCATCCGGCCCGCCTCGTTGGCGGGATTGAGAATGTCGAGCAGCGGGATGAGCCCCTCGGCCTTGAGCGAGGGGCCGCACTTCAAACCAATCGGGTTCTTTACGCCACGCGCGAATTCGACGTGGGCGTGGTCGGGCTGGCGCGTGCGGTCGCCGATCCAGATCATGTGGCCGGACGTGTCGTAAAAGTCGCCCGTGGTCGAATCCACCCGCGTCAACGCCTGTTCGTAACCAAGCAGCAGCGCCTCGTGCGAGGTGTAGATGTCGGTCTGGCGCAGTTCCTGATGCGATTCAGGGTCGAGGCCGATGGCGCGCATGAAGCCGAGCGTTTCGGTGATGCGGTCGGCCAGTTCCTGATAGCGGCCGGACTGCGGACTGTCCTTGACGAAGCCGAGCATCCAGCGGTGCGCGTTTTCCAGATTGGCGTAGCCGCCTGTGGCGAATGCGCGCAGCAGATTGAGCGTGGCGGCCGACTGGCGGTAGGCCTCAAGCTGGCGGCGCGGATCGGGGATGCGGCCTTCCGGCGTGAAGGCGATGTCGTTGACAATGTCGCCGCGATAGCTCGGCAGCTCGATATCGCCCTGCTTCTCGGTCGGCGCCGAGCGCGGCTTGGCGAATTGGCCGGCGATGCGGCCGACCTTCACGACAGGCGACGACCCGGCGAACGTCATGACGACGGCCATCTGCAGAAAGACGCGGAAGAAGTCGCGGATATTGTCGGCGGAATGCTCGTTGAAGCTCTCGGCGCAATCGCCGCCCTGCAGCAGGAAGGCGTCGCCAGCGGCCACCTTGGCCAGCGCGCGCTTCAGCTTGCGCGCCTCGCCGGCAAAAACCAGCGGCGGAAAGCCTGCGAGCTGGCGCTCCACGTCAGCGAGCGCGGCGGCGTCCGGATAGGACGGAACCTGCGCGACAGGACGGGATCTCCAGCTCTCGGGCGACCAGCGGTCGACGGCCATCTCAACTCACTCCAGCAAATTCCAAATCCCCGCGCTACACGGTCGACGTCGTCGGAAGCCTCGCCGCGCGGCCCGGACGCCCGCCCGGGACCGGGCTTATACACGAGCGGTTTGCCGAAAGCGACCGAAGCCACAGGCTCCGCTCACGCTGGAAGGTCGAGAAGACCTCCGATATAAGGCCCCCGAAACGCGACAAAGGCCAATGACCCCCGCAGCATCCAGATTCATCGACACAATCCGTTGGCTGGCGGCGCTGCTCGTCGTGCTCTTCCATGCCGGCAACGTCTTCGTCAATCTCGCAGACATCATGAAAGCCCCGCACGGGCCGCTCGTGTACGTCTGGTGGTTCGCAACGCCCTTCGCCTTCGCGCACGAGGGGCTGGTGATGTTCTTCGTCTTTTCCGGCGTGCTAGTCGGCGGCGCCGTCGTCCAGCGCATGCGCAAACCCGAAACGTTTTTCCGGCGTTACCTGATCGACCGCATGGCGCGCATCTACATCGTGCTGATCCCGGTGCTTCTCATCGGTTTTTGCGTCGACATGGGCGGAAAGTGGCTTTTTACAGGCCACAGCGTCTACGAGGCGCCCATCTTCGCCGGGCATTTCGAGCCCTGGCTGCTGCTGCCGACGCTCGCGAGCCTGCAGGGAATATGGTTCATCCCGTTCGGCACCAACGAGCCGCTCTGGTCGCTCGGGATGGAATGCTGGTACTATGTCGTGTTTCCGCTGCTGCTGCTGCCGCTCGCAGCAGGCTACGGCCGGGCGACACGGGTCGCCGGATGTCTGGCCGGCGCGGCAATCTTCGCACTCATGGCGGCGTCCGGCAGCTATTTCGCTTTCGGCTTCTTTCCCTGGGTCGTGGGCGCGGCGGCGCGCCTTGCGCCGCGACCGCTGATGCGATCGAAATATATGGCGCTGTTCCTGTGGGTCGCCGTCTCCGTCGTCATCCGGCTCGCCATACCCGGCTCGAAACTCGATGAATTTCCGACCAAGGCCTTCACCGACGGCCTCAACGCGCTGATGATGGCCAATCTCATCGTCACGTTGCGCTTCGACCGGGGCGAGGGTTTTCGCTTCTGCACGTCGCACCTCCACAAGCGGATGGCCGATTTCAGCTATTCCGTCTACGCGCTGCATCTTCCCGTGCTGGTGTTCGTCTGGGCGGCGACCGATGCCCTGATCAGGCCGGGCTGGCATGCCGAACTTGCCCGCCCCGAGCATTACGCCGTGGCGATCGGATGCACTCTTGCGATCCTCGCGCTGGCCTATGGCCTGTCGCGCGTGACCGAAGCGAAGACCGACGTCCTGCGGCGCTGGGCGCACGGGCTCTTTATGCCGGCGCCGGCCGAAAACCCCGCGCCCGCGTCCTGACCGCAATGACGCCGGCGCTTTCACGTTTCATCAATTGCGCACGCTGGATCGCCGCGCTGTTCGTCGTCCTGCAACACGTGCACGCCCTGTTCGTGAACCAGGCCGATATCATGAGCGTCCGGCATGCGCCGCCGGTCTACGTCTGGTGGTTTTTCGCCACCTATACCTTCGCGCATGGCGCTGTGGTGGTGTTCTTCGTGCTGTCCGGCTTTCTCGTCGGCGGCGGCGTCATCGAACGCACACGCGCCGGAAAGGTCTACCTGCGCGATTACGTCATCGACCGGATAAGCCGCATCTACATCGTCCTGCTGCCGACGCTGGCGCTCGTCTTCATTCTGGACTCGGTCGGTCGCAGGATATTCGCAGGTCTCAACATCTACGAGCATCCAATCTATCACGGCGTATTCAATCCGCTGTATCTGCTGGGAACGATCGTCAATCTGCAGGGCATCTGGCTGCCGACCTTCGGCACGGATGCGGCGCTGTGGACGCTCGGAATGGAATTTTGGTACTATATCGTTTGCGGGCTCGTGCTGCTGCCGCTGTCGTCGGCCTATGCTGCGGACGCACGCTGGGCCGGCGGCGCGTTGGGCGTCGTGCTGTTCGTCGCGCTGGCGATCGCGCCTGGCTATTTCCTTTTCGGCGCCGCGATCTGGGCGACGGGCGCTGCAATCCGCATCGCCCCGCGCCCGCTCGTCCGATCGAAATGGCTGGCGCTCCTCATCTGGATCGCCGCGGTCACGACGCTGCGCCTCGTGACGCGCGGCGCGATCATCGAGGACCATCCGCGGATGGAATTGATCGACTCGATCAACGCGTTGCTCTTTGCAAACGTGCTGCTTACGCTGCGCTTCGATCAAGGCGAGGGTTTCGCGTGGTGCCGTGCGAAATTCCATCATGCGATGGCCGATTTTTCATACACCCTCTATGCGACGCACATGCCAATGCTTGCATGGATCTGGGCGCTGACCGCGCTTCTGCTTGGACCCGACTGGCGCCAGAGTCTCGCTACGCCGCTGCATTATGCGTGGGCCGCAGGTTCGGTCGTCGCGCTGATCGCGCTGAGCTACGCGATCTCTCGCGTGACGGAAGCGCACACGGCCGACTTGCGGCGCTGGCTACGGCGCGTGACGCCGGGCGGCGCGCCTGCGACAGCTGCGCAGAGCGTCGACGGGAACTGACAACCTTTGCGTTTCCACGCGTTTAGGGAGCGGCTGCGATGAAGGAGCGGGGGCCGAACCAGAGCGTGAACCGGGCGCTTCTCGGTCTGGTTGCCGCCGCGCCCGTGGTCGCAGCAGCCGTGCTCGGTTCGCTCGCGACCGCGCCGGCGATCGGCAAATGGTATCCAACGCTCGTCAAGCCCTTCTTCACACCTCCGAACCAGGTGTTCGGCCCGGCGTGGACACTGCTCTATGCGCTGATGGCCTTCGCATTCTGGCGCATATTGATTGCGCCAGGCGACGGGCCGGACAAACGCGCGGCGATCATCGCCTTCATTGGGCAGATCATATTGAACGCGCTGTGGTCCGTCGTCTTTTTCGCATGGCGAGCGCCTGGCGCCGCTCTGATCCTCATGCTGGCGCTATGGCTCGCAATCGCTGTCACGATCACGAAATTCAGGCCGCTGGACGGCGTCGCGGCGGTCTGTCTTGCGCCTTATCTGGCATGGACCACGTTCGCAGCGGCGCTCAACATCGGCATCGTGATGCTCAACGGCTGAGTCCGCTTCACGTCCGCGCGCGCTCGTGGCGCACGCTGCGTGTGCGCATGGTGACGAGCTCTTCCGATGCAGTCGGATGCAGCGCCATCGTTGCGTCAAAATCCACCTTCGTCGCGCCCATGCGGAGCGGAATTGCGAGCACTTGCGCGATTTCCCCGCAGTCATGGCCGACGAGATGGACGCCGAGCACCTTGTCCGTTTCGCCATCGACGAGAATCTTCATGAACGTTTTTTCGTCACGACCGGACAAGGTCGCCTTCATCGGACGAAACGTCGCGGCGTAAACATCGACGACATCGTATGTGCTGCGGGCCTCTTCCTCCGTCAGCCCGACCGTGCCGATTTCCGGCGTCGTGAACACGGCTGTCGGCACAAGCGTGTGATCGACGACGGCGGCCTTGCCGCCAAACACGCTATCGGCAAAGACGTGGCCCTCACGAATAGCAACCGGAGTCAGATTGATGCGGTTCGTCACGTCACCCACGGCATAGATCGACGGCACATTGGTGCGTGATCGTTCATCGACGATCACGCCGCCATCCGGATTCAGGCCGACTCCGGCGACATCGAGACCAAGCCCCTGCGTGTGCGGCCGGCGCCCCGTAGCGATAAGCACCTGATCGACGTCGCAGCTTTCGCCATTCGCAAGCGCAACCCGAAATCCGTCGGGCGTCTTGTCGATGCGGGTCGGCAATACGCCGGGTTTCAGGGCGATTCCCGCGTGCGACATGGCGGCGGCGAGATGGCGGCGAATCTCGCCGTCAAACCCGCGCAGCACAGTATCGGCGCGAAAGACCTGCGTGACCTTCGCGCCCAGGCGGGCGAAAATACTGGCGAACTCGACCGCTATATAGCCGCCGCCGACGACAAGCAGGCGCGAGGGGAATTGCGGCAGATCGAATATCTCGTTGGAGGAGATCGCGAAGTCGACGCCGGGAATGGCCGGCTCCATCGCCGGCGACCCGCCTGTCGCAACCAGGATTGTTTTCGCCCGCACGGAGCGACCATTCGAGAGGCGAACATCGTTCGGCCCTTCGAGCGTCGCGCGCGCGGCGATCGTTTCGACGCCCGCCTTGTCGAGATTGGCGGCGTATGCGGCCGACAGCCTGGCGATTTCCCTGTCCTTCGCCGCAACCAGCGTCGGCCAGTCGAAGCGAGCGGGCGAAACGGTCCAGCCGAATCCAGCGGCGTCCTCGAAGTCGTCGCGAAAACGGCTGGCGTAGACATAGAGCTTTTTTGGCACACAGCCGCGGATCACGCAGGTTCCGCCGATGCGGTATTCCTCGGCCACCGCGACCTTTGCGCCATAGCCCGCGGCGATGCGGGCGGCGCGGACGCCGCCAGAGCCGGCGCCGATGACGAAAAGATCGTAATCGCGTGCGCTCACGGCGACGCCTCCCGCCAGACTCAGATCAGAGCTCGTGGCCCTTCTTTTTCATTTCCTCGCGCACGCGCGTCATCATGTCGACCGACAATTGCTGCTGCCACGACTGCATCGTCACGAACAGGTCGTTCATGACCGCCGGTTGGGCGGCGACATAAGCGACGCCGGCGTCGCTCTTGAAGAATGCGGCGATCTGCTTCAACTGGTCCTCGGACATGCGCTGCGCATAGGAGCGAGCCGCCTGATCGATCAACGTGTCGACGCGCTTGTCGAACTCGGGCTTGATCTGCTCCATCACTACATTCAGATCCTTGATCAGGTCCGGCCGCGTCTGCGTAAGGCGCGTGCCGATCTGATCGAGATATTGCGGGACGACGACGGCGAACGAACGCGAGATCCCCGACCCTATGACGATGTCGCGGCCGATCGCCATCTGTGCGGCGGTCGGTTCGGCCTTGGCCGGCGCGGCGGGCGCGGGGGCCGAAGTCGGCTGCGCGAAAGCGCCGCCGCCGCCAGCGAGCAGCAGAGCCAGCCCCAAGGCGCGCGAGATGGATTTGAAGTTCACGTTTTACTCCCGGTTGGCGCAACGTTAAGCCGATGAGACACGGTCACGTCGGTGCGCTGATTATCCTGAGACCCGAGGCGGCTGCGATGATCACGGTCGTGGCGAGGCCAAGAAACAGTCCATGCTCGACCACGCCGGGTATAGCGACGAGGCGCGCCGCCAGCCCTTCCGGATCGACGATCGCGCCGAGCGCGCAATCAAGGATGCAATGCCCGCCATCCGTGACGAAAGCATGGCCGCCCGGCGCCTTTCGAAGCGTGACGGCGCCGGTCATTCCACCGTCGGCGACCGCTCGCTCGACGTGACGGCGCGTCGATTCCAGGCCGAACCGGTCCACCTCGACCGGCAGCGGAAAACGGCCGAGAATCGCGACCTCTTTCGACGAATCAGCGATGACGATCATCCGGGCAGAGGCGGCGGCGACGATTTTCTCGCGCAGCAGCGCGCCGCCGCCGCCCTTGATCAGGCGTAGCCTGGAATCGAATTCGTCGGCGCCATCGACCGTCAGGTCGAGTTCGGGCGTTTCGTCCAGGCTCGACAGGGGAATGCCCAGTTCCGCGGCCTGCGCGCGCGTTCGCTCGGAGGTCGGAACGCCAACAATGTCAAGACCGTCACGGACCTGGCGCCCCAGCAGATCGACGAACATGGCGGCGGTTGAGCCGGTGCCGAGCCCGAGTTTCATGCCCGGGCGCACGAATTCCACCGCGCGGGCGGCCGCCCGGCGCTTGGCTTCATCCTGCGATAGTGAAGTCTGCGACATGCCGCCTCCCCGCGCCCAGTCATGCGGCGGGATATCGGCTTCGCTGCAAAAACGCAATCCGGGCGGCGTTAGTGGCCAGGCGGCGTGCAGACGACTGAATCGTTGAGCACATAGCAGATGGACATTGCGCCGGAGCGCAAATCTACGCGGAACACGCCGCCTTCGCGGTCGTGGCGCGAGGCCACCAGGCCATATTCGCTCTGCGCCTGCGCATTCGCCCCTTCGCCCGGCGGATAGCACAGCGTGACGCCGATCGTGCCTTCCTTCAGACCGTACTGACAGGCGCCGATCTCGCCTGTGGCCTTGTCCAGACGATAGACACGATTGAGGTCGGTCTCCGGCGCCGCGAGAAAATCGTATGTCGAGGCGGCGCCGATCGCGGCTGCGCCGCTGACGCAACAGGCCGAGATGGCGACCAAACGGACGAAAATGCGATTCATGACCCTGCCTCTGACCCGATACAGCCCCGGCGCGATCCAGCACGAACATGGTTAATGGCAGGTTGACGCGGCGGCCCCGGCCTGCGTATCCGGAGAAATGATCGACGCCCCTCCCCTCCTCATCTTCGACCTCGATGGAACGCTCGCCGAAACCGCGGGCGACCTGATCGGCACACTCAATTTCATCCTCGGGAAAGAGGGAATTGCGCCGCTCCCGCTCAGCGAGGCGCGATTCATGCTCGGCGCGGGCGCCAAAGCCCTGATCGAGCGCGGTTACGCGGCGCAGAATGTTCATCTCGATCCGGCGCGCCTGCAGCGATTATTCGATGATTTTCTCGTCCATTACGAGGCGCGCATCGCCGAGGAGAGCCATCTGTTTCCCGGCGTCGTCGCCGCGCTCGACCGGTTCGAGGCCGCAAGCTGGACCTTTGCGGTCTGCACGAACAAAGTCGAGGGGCCCGCGCGCAAGCTGTTGAAGGCGCTGGGCGTGGCGGACCGTTTCCGCGCGATTGTCGGGCAGGACACGTTCGCGATCGCCAAGCCCGACCCGCGTATCCTCCAGAAAACGATCGACGCGGCGGGCGGCGACCCGCACCGGTCGATCATGGTCGGCGATTCCCGCACGGACATAGACACCGCGCGCAACCTGGGGATACCGGTCGTGGCTGTCGACTTCGGGTATACGGACATTCCGGTGCGCGACCTTCGGCCGGACTGCGCGATTTCGCATTTCGACGCGCTGTGGGACGCCGTCCGCGCCCTCGACCTCGCGAGATCGCCAACCTGATCGTCGTCCGGGGATCCCATGCGGCCGGCTGGCGTCGCCGCAGCGACCGGCGGATGTTTTCGCGAGACGCTTGACGCGGGCCGGCCAGCCCGCCTAAACCCTGCCGTCCGGCCGCAAGGCCGACGGGCGCGTAGCTCAGCGGGAGAGCACTCCCTTCACACGGGAGGGGTCACAGGTTCAATCCCTGTCGCGCCCACCATT
>JAJXWB010000015.1 GCA_021781815.1 Pseudomonadota bacterium
GCATTCCGCTTCGATGAATTCGCGGACCATCTTGCGGAAATCCGCGTCGCTCATCGCGTCGTAATCGTCGTTCATTGCGGCGGTCATGATAGCCTCACACGAGATCGAGCGCGGGCGAGAGCGCGGCGAATCGCTTGCGATGCTGCGCCGCATTGCCGAGCCACGCGGAAAGTTTGAGAGCGCGGCGAACGAACAGACCAATATCGTGCTCGTCCGTATATCCGATCGCGCCGTGCATCTGGATCGATTCCTTCGCAACCAGAAGCGCCGCGTCCGACACGCGCGCCTTGCAGGCCGACGCAGCGAGAGCTTTTTCGCGCGCTTCGACGGGCGATGACAGCGCACGCACGGCGCGGTCGATCGCCGAGCGCGCCAGTTCGATCTGCACATAAAGATCGACGGCGCGATGCTGCAGCGCCTGGAAGGAGCCGATCGCCTTGCCGAACTGCTTGCGCTGCCGAAGATAGTCGAGCGTGATGTCGAGCGAGGCTCGCATCGCCCCCAGCATTTCCGCGCAAGCCGCGATGCGCGCCTCCTCCAGGGCGGACTCGAGCGCGCTGCCGCCGCGCCGGGGCGAAGCCACCACTTGCGCGGAGGAAACGGCGACATTCGACAGACGCAGCCGTCCGCATGGGGCGCCGTCCGTGAACCAGCGAATATCGACGGCCAGCCCTTTCGCGTCGGCCGGGATATGGAACAGCCCTACGCCATCGCGCCCGCGCGCTGCGACCACGAAGCCGTCTGCGCCTGCCGCCGCATGGACGAAATCCTTTTCGCCCGACACTGCGAAGCCTTCGGCGGTTTCCTCTGCGGTGGCCGCGCATTCGTCGGCCGCCATCTGCCCCGCCCGCTCCTGCCAGGCGACGGCGACCATGCGCGAGCCGTCGCAGATCGAGGGTAGCAGGTCCGCCTTCGCCGCCTCATTGTCGCCGCTGCAGATCGCGCGCACGGCGAGAATTGCGGTCGCCGCCAGCGGCTCTGGGCCGATGCCGCGGCCGATTTCGGCGAGCAGCGCCGCCGCCGCCGCCAGGTCCAGGCCCGCTCCGCCGAATTCCTCCGGCGCGCGGATCCCGACCCATCCAAGCTCGGCCATTTCGCGCCAGCGCCCGCGATCATAGCCCGGCGGCTTGCGCCGCCATGCCCGCACATTGGCGCTGATGTCGGTGCGGCCGACATAGTCGGCGGCGGCGTCGCGCAACATGCGCTCAATGTCATCGGCGTCGTTCACGTCGTCTCCCGTTCCCATCCCGTCGGCCGCTCAGCGCCGTCCCTTCATCCCGATCGAGGTCACGACCTTTTTCGTAATCTCGACCAACCGCGGGCCGTAGACTTCCTCTATGTCCTTCGCCTTCAGAAGGTAGGCTGGCCCGCCGCAGTTCAACGCATAGAGACCTGCGCCGTTCGGCAACGCGAGCGGCGCCCCCGCGCCGTTCACGTCCTTGCGCCAATCGCCGATCCCGAGGCAGAATCCGCGTTTTTCGATGTCTCGGATCGATTTCTCGATCGCGCGGATCAGGCTCGCCTTGTCGTCCGGGTATTTGCGCAGGATTTGGTCGATCAGCGGCGCACGTTCGCGGTCCTGCAGACCGGCGAGATAGGCGCGCCCCATGGCGGAGGTCGCGAGCGGAATGCGCGATCCCGCGGCGACGCGCAGCGCCACAATGTTCTGGCCTTCGCAATTCTCGACATAGAGCATGTTCAGGCGGTCGCGCGCGCCGAGCCCCACGCTCGCCCCGCATTCGTCGGCGAGTTCCTGCATCAGCGGGCGCGCCACGCGCCGCACGTCGAGATTGGCGAGCGCGACATAGCCCAGCGCCAGCACGCCGCCGCCGAGCGAATAGACGCCCAGCTTGCGGTCGTAATTGAGATAGCCGAGTTGTGTCAGCGTATAGGTCAAACGAGAGATGGTCGGCTTGGGCAGCGCGGTGCGCCGCGCAATCTCCTGATTGCCCAGGGGGCCGTCTTCGGCGCGAAAAATGCGCAGCACGTCGAGGCCGCGCCCGAGCGCGGTGACGAATTGCCGGTCGTTGGCGCGCATGCGGTCGGGCTTTTCCAGCAGCTCGTTCATGACGTCCTCCATCGTCGGCATCTTCTAGGACATGTTCCGCACATAGTACAAGCCATTTCGCATTGTGGAATATGATTTCCGCAATTTGATTGGCGAGGCCGACCGTGTAGTCTCGCCGTCGAACGCGACACGCCCGAAGGGAAACGCGCGCGATGGCGATTGACTACGACAGGCTGCTGAACTGGCCTTTGCCGGAAATCCGGCAGAAGCTGACGCCGAAGGACACGATGCTCTACGCTCTGGGGCTGGGGCTCGGCGCCGATCCGATGGACGAGAAGCAATTGCGCTTCGTCTATGAACGGGACCTGCAGGCGCTGCCCACGATGAGCGTCGTGCTCGCTCCGCTCGGCTTCTGGATGAAGGCGCCGGAGGTCGGCGTCGACTGGAAGAAATTGCTGCATGGCGAGCAGGCGATCACGTTGCACCGGCAGGTTCCCTCGGAGGGCGAAATCGTCGGCCGTTCGCGCGTCGCTGCGCTGGTCGACAAGGGCAAGGATAAGGGCGCGCTGGCGTTCATCGAACGCACGATATCCGACGCGGTCACAGGCGAGACGATAGCAACCCTGAACTCCACCAGTTTTTTGCGCGGAGATGGCGGATTCGGCGGCCCGTCCGGTCCGGCTCCAGAGCCGCACGAATTGCCCACGCGCGAACCGGACGCGATCTGCGATTTGCCGACCCTGACTCAGGCCGCCCTGATCTATCGCCTCAGCGGGGACTACAATCCGCTACATGCCGATCCGGATGTCGCCAGGCACGCAGGCTTCCAGCGCCCAATTCTGCATGGACTCTGCTCGCTTGGCGTCGCCGGTCACGCGATCCTGCGCACGATCTGCGACTACGATCCCGCGCGGATGCAATCGCTCAAGCTTCGTTTTTCGTCGCCGGTTTATCCCGGCGAGACGATCCGCACGGAAATGTGGGTCGACGGTGCGGAGGTCTCGTTCCGCGCGCGCGCGCTTGAGCGCGACGTCGTCGTGCTGAACAACGGTCTCGCGACGGTGGCGTGACCCATTTCCCCTCTGCAGCCTTCGCATGGAGACGGATTTCGCTGCCGCAGGCCGTCCGATCCGCACGCTCCGATCTGCGGATTTCGCCACGTCGCAAAATCTCGTCCGCCCAAGGTCGGACAAACATCGCTGTTCCTGATTGGGGCACGCGGAAACAAGGGCGTTCAAGCCAAAATCCGCTGCGCGCGGCGCAAGGCCGACGGCCGAACGGACGAATGGGGTATTCACTGCCGCCGGCTGGACTCGATCCCGCCGCGCCGCTGCGCTACGAATGATGCCGCGCCGGACGCGCGCACGTCATGACGTGCGGATGCGTTCGTCGCCGCCACAGTCAGGGCCGGCCATGCAAAAGAAATGGCATTTCGACATCAGCTATCTGCTCTTCGCGATGATCGCGCTTCTGCTGTTCCAGCAGATGTGGACGGCCTCGCAGCAGATCGCGGTGACCCCCTACAGCGAGTTCCTTGATTTGCTGCACGCCGGCAAGATCGCTGACGTGCAGGTGTCGGATGGCGACGTGCGCGCGACGCTCAAGGCTCCCCTGCCCGATGGCAAGAAGTCGATCTACGCTGTTCGCGTCGATGAGGCGATGGCGCACGACCTGGACGCCGCCAAGGTGAAATTCACCGGAACCGTCAAGAACACATGGATCTCCACGCTTCTGTCATGGGTGGTTCCAGTTGCGATCTTCTTCGCATTCTGGAGCTTCCTGAGCCGGAGGATGGGACAGGGGCTGGGTTCGGTCATGTCGATCGGTCAGAGCAAGGCGCGCGTCTTCGCCGAAACGGACATCAAGACCGGTTTCGCCGACGTGGCGGGCGTCGACGAGGCGAAGGAGGAACTCCGGGAAATCGTCGCCTTTCTGAAAGATCCCGCGACCTACGGTCGGCTCGGCGCCCATATCCCAAAGGGCATTCTCCTGGTGGGTCCGCCAGGGACGGGCAAGACGCTGCTCGCGCGCGCGGTCGCGGGCGAGGCGGGCGTGCCGTTCTTCTCCATCAATGGTTCTGAATTCGTCGAAATGTTCGTGGGCGTCGGCGCGGCGCGCGTGCGCGATCTCTTCGTGCAGGCCCGAACCAACGCGCCGAGCATCATCTTCATCGACGAACTCGACGCGCTTGGCCGCGCGCGCGGGTTGTCGGCCTTGGGCGGCGGCGGCAACGATGAAAAGGAACAGACGCTGAACCAGCTCCTGAGCGAGTTGGATGGTTTCGATCCAAGCGTCGGCGTCGTGCTTCTGGCCGCCACCAATCGTCCGGAGGTGCTAGATCCCGCCCTGCTGCGCGCCGGACGTTTCGACCGGCAGATCTCCGTCGACCGCCCCGACAAGGTCGGGCGTGTGGAAATCCTCAACGTGCACATCAAGAAGATCAAGCCCGACGCGGACGCCGATCCGGCGCGGATCGCCGCGCTCACGCCCGGCTTCACGGGCGCCGACCTCGCCAATCTCGTCAACGAGGCCGCCATGCTCGCCACGCGGCGCGGCGCACAGACCGTTTCGCTCAACGACTTCGTCGCCGCCGTCGAACGGGTCGTCGCCGGCCCCGAAAAGAAGAAGCGACTTCTCAACCCGGCCGAACGCAGGCTCGTCGCATTCCATGAAATGGGCCACGCGATCGTCGCCATGGCCCTGCCCGGCGCAGATCCCGTGAAGAAGGTTTCCATCATCCCGAGGGGATTCGGCGCGCTCGGCTATACGATGCAGATGCCGCTGGAAGATCGGTATCTGATGACGCGCTCGGAACTGGTCGACCGGATGACGGTTCTGCTCGGCGGCCGCGCCGCTGAAATGGCGATCATTCATGAGGCCACGACAGGCGCCGCCGACGATCTACAACGCGCGACCGAGATCGCGCGCGCCATGGTGTCCCGCTACGGCATGACGCCACGGATCGGCCAGGCGTCATTCTCTGCGGAACGGCCGCGTTATCTCGACATTCCCGGAATTTCGCCGCTATCGTCGGACGCAAGCGACGAGACGAACGCCGAAATCGACAAAGCCATCGTCGATCTGATCGGGAACGCGTTCGATCGCGCGGCGAGAATTCTGGAACTATGCGCCGGGGTCCATTCGAGCGCCGCAGAGAATTTGCTCGAACGCGAAACATTCGGGGAGGACGAACTGGCGCCGATCCGCGACGCCGTGCGCAGCCTGGTCGCCAATCAATCCGCATTCGCAGCGGGCGCCGAAGCCTGAGCCGTCCCCGAGCGAGGTCGGCGACATAGATCGCGCGCGCGCCGTCGCCGCGTCGACAGGGTCCTGTCCACTCTCCGGACTCGCCAGCGCGGCCGAACAAAGCCCGTCGATTCGGTGCGCGGGATGTCTCTCGCCAGCGAAAGTCAGATCGGAGCAAAATAGATCGCAACACAAAAAGCGACGAGGGTCGCTGCTGCGAACAGCCCGTTCCACCGCAGCGCGATCAGTTCGGAGGGGCGCTGCATGATGTTGGCCAGCAACACCATCGAACCGTTGAGCGGCGACAGGCCGAGGCTCAGCGTCCAGGCGCCGGCTGCCGTAATCACGAGCTTGAGCGGAGAAAGGCCATCGATGGGCGACGTCGACAGCGAGCCGAGAATCAGCGTCAGCGTGATCATCGGGTTGATGCCGATGATGCCGAGAGCGCCGACAACCAGGACGATCGCCACCGACAGCGTCTGCACCGGGAGATGGAGACCGGTGATAAAACCCGGCAGCGCATCAGGCGGTACGAGAATGGCGATCATCGAGCCGAGAAATCCGGACGTCGTGAACAGAGTCACCTCGTTGGCGTAAGTCGGAAAGGCGCGCGCGGAGCGTTCGGCAAGCACGCGCATCGATGTTCGGACCGCTCGCACAAAACCCAGTCGGGCATTCTGCACGACGAGCCAGCCGAACGCGAACGCGGGGACCACCACGAGAATATGCGTGATGAACCCGACGCCCGTCGAACGCTCCAGCGCCAGCGCGACGCCGGTCATCGCGCAGACCTGCATCAGCATGACAACGATCGATGTCCAGCCGCCGGGATCCTTTACCGCGCCCACGATGGCGGCGCGCGGGTGCTGGAGATAATCCATGAGCCAGCCGAGAACGAGATAGACCAGCGTAAGCCCGAGGCCATAGGGCGCATACTCGCTCCAGTGCGCCTGCGGGGTAAGCGAGAACAGGAGCGCCATGGTGATCGACAGCGGGCACCACATCGGCATGGCCGAGAAGCCGCGCAGCACAGCGAGCGTCATACGCCGCTCGCGTATTTCGAGCCGGACTCTGTCGCCGCCCGCCGACGCCAGCGTATTGACCTGCTTGAGCATGGACGCGAGCAGCGCGAGTCCGCCCATGTTGAGCAGAATGCCGAAGACGTGGCCGCCAAACGTCAGCGCCACATAGCGCCGGCCAGGCGGCTGATCGACCAGATAACGGCCAGCACGCTCGATCATCGGCGAACTCGCCGCAGCGTCGCGCAACGAGCCGAGCGAGGCGAGAAACGCTGGATAGAAGCAGGCGCGCACGAGTCCCTCGGCGACCGGCCGCAGCGCGCCGCCCTGCAGCGCGGCCCACAAGCCGAGCGCGAGGGAAACGAAGACAAGCGCGCGCGCATTGCCGCGCTGGCGCGGCCATTCGAGCGCGATATAGGCCACAAGCGCCGGCGCCGCCGCATATCCAGCGAACGCCCATCCGAGATAGGCGTGCAGAATCGTTCCGACGAGCACGATGGCAAGCAGAACCGCGTCCCGCTCGCGTGCATATTCCAGCAGTCCGGATCTCATCGGATTTGATTAGCAGCGCCGGACGCAACCGCAAAGTTGCGAAATCATGTTTCGCCATGCGATTGTGCAGGCCGGCCGTTGCATGCGCCGCGACGCGCTGGCGAAGGCCTGGAAAACCGGAAAGAAACCCGCACGTGAAAATGCCGCAACGATTGTCGTCCGCCGCCGCCCTGACGTTGCTCTCGCCGGGAAGCCGCGTCTTCGTCCACGCCGGTCCATCGGAATGCATGACATTCGTCGACGCTATCCGCGCCGATCCGGAGCGCGCGCGCGGCGCCGATTTTCTTGGCGTTTTCGTTCCCGGCCTCAACACGATCGACTATTCGACGCTTGCCCCGGACGCGCGTGTGACGTCCACCTTCGTGACGCCGGCGCTGTCGAAGAGCTTTGCCGCCGGTCGCGTGAAATTCCTGCCCAAGGCCTACAGCGGATTTGCCCGATCGCTTGCAGCCAATCCTGTCGATATCGCCGTCCTGCGGTTGTCGCCTCCAGGCCCTGACGGCCGCATGTCGTTTGGAATAAATCAGGACTACGCGCCGATCGCTGCGGCCGGAGCCCGGCGCATCGTCGCCTTCGTAGATCACGCCATGCCGCATGTGCGCGGGGAACGGGGCCTGCGCGAAGAGGACTGCGACGCGATCGTCGAAATCGAGGAGCAACTCGTCGCCTTTCCGTCCGCGGCCCCCGGGGGAGCGCTCGCCAGGGTCGGCGCGGTCGCGGCGACCCTCATACGCGACGGTGACACCATCCAGATCGGCATCGGCAAGGTGCAGAGCGCCGTGCTCGCCAATCTGTTCGACCGCCGTAATCTTGGACTGCACAGCGGCATGATCGACGATTCCGTCGCCGCCCTGGCCGAAAAGGGCGTGCTCACCAACGCGCGGAAGTCCGCCGATCGCGGCTTATCTGTCACTGGCATGGCGATCGGCGGGACGCCCGCGTGGGAATATTCGCAACACGGGAGCGTGCTTTACCGCGCCGCCGATTACACTCATTCATCAAGCGTGATCGCCCGGCAGGACAATTTCGTCGCCATCAACAGCGCGATCGAGGTCGACCTGTTCGGCCAGTGCAACGCCGAGACGCTGAGCGGTCGACAGATCAGCGGCGCCGGCGGCTTCCACGATTTCCAGCGCGGCGCAGCCGGCGCAAAGTGCGGACGCTCCATCGTCGCGCTCCCGGCGACCGCAGGAGGCGCCAGCCGCATCGTCGCACGCCTTGGCGCCCCAGCCATCGCGACCGGTCCGCGCAACGACGCCGATTACATCGTGACCGAATATGGAATAGCAGCCTTGCGCGATCTCGATCTCGACGCGCGCGCGGAATCGCTCATCATGCTCGCGGCGCCGGAATTTCGAGGCGACCTCGCGGACCACTGGCGCGAAATGCGCGCAGCGTTCTAGCCAATCAACAAGAGAGACGAGATGACGGGAGAGAGCTTCGACGGCCTGATCAGCGGCGGCCGTCGCCTGACCAGATCGGAACTGGACGAACGCGCGGCGCGCGCGGCGCAGGGATTCATTGATCTCGGCGTCGGCCCGGGCGATTCCATCGCCCTGTTCCTGCGCAACGATTTCGCTTTCTTCGAGGCGTCGATCGCCGCGCAGCGCCTTGCGGCCTACGCCGTTCCCATCAACTGGCATTTCAAGGCGGAGGAGGTCGACTATGTGCTGCGCGATTGCGGCGCGCGAATTTTTGTCGTCCACGCAGATCTCTGGCCGATCGTCGCACACATCGTTCCGGATCGGGTGCGCGTCTTCGTCGCGCCGACTCCGTCGGAGATCGCAGAAGCCTACGGCGTCGCGCCGGATGCGCGCGGCGTTCCGGCGGGCATGCAGGCATGGGACGAATGGGTCGCATCGCAACGGCCCGCGCGCGACCTGCCGCCGCCCGCGACCGACAGCATGATCTACACGTCCGGCACCACAGGCAGCCCAAAGGCGGTGCGCCGCAATCCCGCGTCCCCCGAGCAGGCGGAAAAATCGGCATGGATTCGCCGCACCGTCTACGGCTTCACATCAGACATGGTCGCCGGCGTTCCCGGCCCGCTCTACCATTCGGCGCCGAATTCGTTCGGTCTGCGCGCCGCGCAGATGGGCCGCGCCGTCGTCCTGCTGCCGCGCTTCGATCCGGAGGACATGCTGAAAGCCATCGAACGGCATCGCATATCCCACATGTTCATGGTGCCGACCATGTTCGTGCGATTGCTGAAGCTGCCAGGGGACGTGCGCGCGAAATACGACCTGTCGTCGTTGCGTTACATCATCCACGCTGCCGCGCCCTGCCCGATCGAAGCCAAGCGCGGCATGATCGAATGGTGGGGACCGATCATTCACGAATTCTATGGCTCGACTGAATCGAGCGCTGTGACGCTAGCCACATCTGCGGATTCGCTCAAGAAGCCCGGAACCGTAGGACGCCCGGTGGCAGGAGCCGAGATCGTGATCGTCGGCGAAGACGGACAAGAAGCGCCGATCGGCGCCCAGGGCGAGATTTTCACCCGCATCGCCGGCATGCCCGATTTCACATATCACAACAAACCGGACAAACGCGTCGAGATCGACCGAAACGGCCTCATTACCTCGGGCGACGTCGGTTATCTCGATTCGGATGGCTATCTCTTTATCTGCGACCGCAAGCGCGACATGGTGATTTCCGGCGGCGTCAACATCTATCCCGCCGAAATCGAATCCGTCGCGCTGCATATGCCGCAAATCAGGGACTGCGCCGTCTTCGGCATTCCCGACGACGATTTTGGCGAGGCGCTGATGGCGGTGGTCGAGCCGCAGCCCGGGGTCGATCTGACTCCGGACGAAATCCGCGTCTATCTCAAGCAGCATCTCGCCGACTACAAGACCCCGAAGCACATCAAGATCGCCAGCGATCTTCCGCGCGAGGATTCAGGAAAGATTTTCAAGCGCCGGCTGCGCGACCCCTATTGGACGAAAGCGGGCCGGACGATCTGACGTCCGGCCAGCCGGACGGTTGCGCCCGCTGGCGGCCGCAGCGTCGCCAACATGCTATTCGCCCGCCGCTTTCGCTGCGGCTCGCGCCTGCGCCCAATGCACGTAAAGCTGCGCCAGCGCCGCCGAGGCGATGCGCGCCGGCGCGGTGTCGGCGCGGCTCGTCAGCATGATCGGGCAGCGCGCGCCGAGCGCCAGCCCCGAATCGCCGGCCCCCGCGAGAAACACGAGTTGCTTCACCAGCATGTTGCCAGCTTCGAGGTCGGGAACGATCAAGACGTCGGCGTCGCCGGCGACGTCCGACACGATGCCTTTGTCGGCGGCGGCCTGTTTCGAGATGGCGTTGTCGAAAGCAAGCGGTCCGTCGAGAACGCCGTCCGTGATCTGTCCGCGATCAGCCATTTTGCAGAGGGCTGCGGCTTCGACGGTCGAGGGGATTTTCGGCGTCACCGTTTCCACGGCGGAGAGGATTGCGACCTTGGGTCGCTCGACGCCGAGAGCGCGGGAGAGATCGATCGCGTTCTGCACGATGTCGCGTTTGTCGGCGAGACAGGGCGCGATATTGATCGCAGCGTCGCTGATGACGATGAGTTTCGGATAGAGCGGCGCATCGATGACGAAAATATGCGAGATGCGCCGCTCCGTCCGCAATCCGCCCTCCGCCCGCACGACGGCCTCCATCACCTCGTCGGTATGCAGCGCGCCCTTCATGATCGCCTGAACGCGACCGGCCCGCGCCAGCTCCACCGCCCGCGCGGCTGCGGCGTGGGAATGCGGCGCATCCTCGATCGCAACTCCTTCCAGTGACGCGCCGACGCGCGCTGCGGCCGCCTCAATCTTCCTTCGGGGTCCAACCAGGACGGGATCGATCATGCCGAGTTCACGCGCGGCAAAGGCTCCGCCGATAGAATTCCCGTCGCACGGATGCACGATGGCTACGCAGATCGGCGGCAGTCGGCGCGCCTGTTCCACAAGCGCAGCGAGCCGGGGGAATTTCAAGAGATCCTGCATCCCTTTACGAGCTAAGACAGCATCCATGCACTGAGTCCAGGAGTTATGGCGCAGCGCACAAGATGCCGCCTTAAGCGACGGCGGGCAACAGGGGCCGATCAAGGGCCGGCGCAGGCTCTCACATGCGCAGTTCCGTGCGGACTTCGCTCGCCGCCATGAATTCGGCAATCGCGACCGGCGAGACATGCCGCATGAAGCGCGCCACCTCGTCATGGGAGCCGAAGATCAGCGGCGTATGTACATGCAAGCTGTCCGGCGCGATATCGAGAATATTGCGCTTGCCGTCGGTCGCCGCGCCGCCCGCCTGTTCAATCAGCATGGCGATCGGATTGGCCTCGTAGAGAAGACGCAGCCTGCCTCGCACTTGACCGCGCCGCGTCCCGCCAGGATAGAGGTAGAGGCCGCCGCGCACGAGAATCCGATAGGTTTCGCCGCACAGGGCGCCGACCCATCGGGTGTTGAAGTCCACAGCGCGCGGCCCGTCCGCCCCGGCAGTCATTTCATCGACATAGGAGCGCACGCGCTCCGACCAGAAGCGCGCATTCGAGCCGTTGACGGCATATTCCCGCGACGTCCGGGGGATTGCGAGCTTTGTCCGCGCCAGCGTGAATCGCTGCGTCGTGCGATCGAGGGTGAACACCATGACGCCATCCCCGAGCGTCAGCGCAAGGCTCGTATGCGGCCCGAAGATGAAGAAGCCGGCGGCGAGCTGGCGGCGGCCCATCTGCTTGAAGGTGGCGCCGGCTGTGTCAAGCGCCGGCAGGATGCCGAAGATGATGCCGAGCGGCGCGTTGGCGTCGATATTGGTGGAGCCGTCGAGCGGGTCGACCGCGACCGCAACCGGCGCGCCGGGGATCATGTCAATCGCCGATTCGCTTTCCTCGGATGCGAGGTAGCGCACCGGCGCATGGCGAAGGCGATCTGCGATCAACTCTTCCGCCATGATGTCGAGCCGGCGCTGCGCGTCGCCGTCGGCGTGATGAGCGATCAGATCGTGCATTTCGTCCGCGAGCGGCCCGCGACCGACCGTGTCGGCGAGCGCAGTCGCCGCGTCGGCCAGTTCGCCGACTGTAGCGGCGATGGCGGTCTGCAGCGGCCGGCCGGCGGCCCATGCATTGAGATAGGCTTTGAGGATCACGGAGGCGCGCTCCCTGTGGCGGCGACGGGCAGGACTCCCGCGCAAAGGAACTTCGCCGGGATTGCAGCGAAAGAATATTTGAAATATCTTTCGGTACAATTCAATTTTACTGAATTGGGGCACCCGTGCGCGGCGTAACCCTCAAGCAATTGCGCGCATTGCGCGCCGTCGTCGACACCGGCAGCGTGACTGCCGCCGCGCGGGAGCTGTTTGTCACGCCTCCGGCCGTCTCCATGCAGATCAAGCAGTTCGAGGAGCGAGCGGGGCTGCCGCTGATCGAGCGCGCCGGCGAAAAATTCGTATTGACCACAGCCGGACGCGAGGCGCTGCGCGCCGGGCGGGCGATCGAGGCGGTCATCGACGACCTGGAAGCGAGCTTCGAGACGTTGCGCGGCGGCGTCGCCGGCCACGTCAGCGTCGGCATCGTCTCGACCGCCAAATATTTTGCGCCGCGCATCATCGGCGCCTTCGCCAAGGCGCACCCCCAGGTGCATGTTTCCCTCACCGTCGGCAATCGCGAGCATATCATCCATTCGCTGCGCGACTTTTCCATCGACATCGCCATCATGGGCCGTCCCCCGCCGGATCAGAGCTGTGCGGCTGACATCATTGGCGATCATCCTCATCTCATCGTCGCCGATCCAACGCATCGCCTCGCGCGCAAGCGCAAGGTCGATCCACGCCAGCTCGCGGGCGAGACTTTCGTCGTGCGCGAACCCGGCTCCGGCACGCGCGGGCTGATGGAAGCCTTTCTGGAAAAGGCGGGCGTGACGCCGACTCTCGGGCTTGAAATCGATTCTAACGAGACGATCAAGCAGGCCGTCATGGCCGGCCTTGGCGTCGCGTTCATCTCCGCGCACACAGTGACGGCGGAGCTGAAGGAAAAGCGGCTGGTCAAGCTTGACGTGGTCGGGCTTCCAGTGATTCGGCAATGGTTCGTGATGCAGCGTCTCGATCGCCGTCAGATGCCCGCAACGCGCGCGCTGCAGGATTTCATCGTCGCCAATCGAGGCGACTTCCTCCCGCCGAGCGCCTGATGTAACAAGCCTCAGCGGTATTCGATGCTGAGAGGCGAGATGCGGGGCGAAGCGACAATGACTGAGACTGCGCCGTTCGATCCGGCCGCGCACGGCTGGAGGATCATGAAGGGCGACGGCTTCTCCTCGCTCGTCGGCCCGATCTGGGCGCGCCGCGACGGCGACGTCTGGCGTTACGCCTTCCTCGCTGAAGACAAGCACGAGAACCGGCAGGGCGCTGTGCATGGCGGCATGCTCATGACCTTCGCCGATCACGCCATCGGCTTCGTCGCCTGGGAAGCGGCCGGCCGACGCAAATGCGTGACCATGCAACTCGAAAATCAGTTTCTGGCCGCCGTGCGCCACGGCGATTTCGTCGAATGCGACACGGAGATCGTACGCGCCGCGAAGACAGTGATCTTTTTGCGCGGCGTCCTGAAGGTACACGGAAAGCCGGTGATGGCGGCGAGCGGTATCTGGAAGGTCATCGAGTAAAATCGAAGCGCGCGCATCATCCCGACAGCGATCGTTGTCCGGGCCTCACAGCTCCATCTGCCGCGCGGCGAGATCCTTCATGATCTCCTCCGCGCCGCCGCCGATGGCGTTGACTTTCACCTCGCGATAGATGCGCTCGACCTTCGTGCCGCGCATGAACCCCATGCCCCCGTGGATCTGCACGGCCTCGGAGGCGCAGAACGCCATTGTCTGCGTCGCCTGGTTTTTCAGCATGGCGATTTCGGCGACCGGGCTCTCGCCGTTCTGCACACGCCAGGCGAGGGATTCCAGATAGGCCTGCGTCGCATTCACGCGCATGGCCATATCGACGATCTTGTGGCGGATCACCTGCTGATCCGCCAGTCTACCGCCGAACGCCTTTCGCTCGCGCGCCCAGAAAATCGCCTCTTCGAGACAGACGCGCGAATAGGCGGCGCAGGACGCCGCCATCCCCAGACGCTCCGAATTGAAATTGAGCATTACATAGCGGAATCCCTTGTTCTCCTCGCCGATCAGATTCTCGACGGGAACCTTCACGTCATCGAAGAACAATTGCGCCGTATCGCTCGCCCACCAGCCCATTTTGCGCAGGGGCTGCTGGGTGAAGCCGGGCATGCCGCGCTCGATCAGCAGCAGCGACACGCCGCCAGCGCCAGGTCCGCCCGTGCGCGCTGCGACTGTGTAGAAATCCGCGCGCACGCCGGAGGTGATGAACATCTTCGACCCGTTGACGATGTAATGATCGCCATCGCGCCGCGCCGTCGTCTTGAGTTGGGCGACGTCCGACCCGCCCGACGGCTCCGTGATGGCGAGCGCCGAGATCTTTTCGCCCGCCAGAACCCGCGGCAGCACACGCGCCTTCATCGCCGCGGAACCGACGGCGGCGATCGGCGGCGAACCGATCGTGTGGCTCATCAGACTCGCCGACACGCCGCCGGCCCCCGCGCGCGCAAGCTCCTGCGACAGGACGATGCGATGGAACTGGTCGCATGGCGTCCCGCCATATTCCTCCGGAAAGCCGAGTCCGAGAAATCCCGCCTCGCCCGCCTTCCTGTACAATTCGCGCGGGAATCCGCCCGCCTCGTCCCATTCGTCGACGTGCGGCGCGATTTCCGTCTCGACGAAACGCCGCGCTGTCGCGCGAAACGCCTCGTGGCTTTCGTCGTAATAGGGACTCCTGGCCTCGGTCATTTCATCCCCCCGGGAGTGACGCAGGCTCCACCGCAAGCGCCGCCAAAATCTGGCGCGTCGCGACCTGATCGCCCTCCTTCACCGAAATCGTTTCGACCATGCCGTCGCGCCCGGCGACGATCTCATGCTGCATCTTCATCGCTTCGAGAATGACGACGCGCTGACCCTTTTTCACTGTGTCGCCGGCCCTGGCGAGCACCGAAACGATGCGGCCATTCATCGGCGCAAGCAGTCGCGCGTCTCCGTCACGCTCGGCGGCGCCCTTGATTTCATGCGACGTCTCGCGCGTCGCAAGGCTTTCTCCGGCAACGGCGAGATAGAGCGTGTCGCCATCGAAAGCGACGCGCGCCTGCGATTGCACGCCGTCGCTCGAAAAGCGAACAACACCGTCGTCGAGGTCGCCCAGCTCGATGTCGATCGCACCGCCTTCAGCCGTCACACGGTATCCATCCGCGCCACATGCGAGAAGCGTGACCGGAATGGTGCAGTCGCCAACCGAGAGCTTCAGTGGCTTGGCGAAAGCGCCGCTCGAATCCCAACTCGCGACGAGAGGCGAGACCCGGCGGGCGCTGCGCTCATAGTGCAGCGCCGCCGCGAGCGCCAGCGCGCGGGCGGACGGCGCGCGTCCGGACGCCGCCTCCGATCCCGGCGGGAAATGCGCGCCGATGAAGGCCGTCGTCGCGCCGCCGGCCGCAAACACCGGATGGTTCAGCATGTCGACCAGAAACGCCTTGTTGTTCTGCAGGCCGAACAGCACGGTCTCCTCCAGCGCCCGAACCAATCGCCGCCTCGCCTCCTCGCGCGTTCTGCCATGCGCGATCACCTTGGCGATCATCGGATCGTAGAACGAACTGATCGCCTGGCCCGAGCGAATTCCGTGGTCGACGCGCACGCCAGCCCCCGCAGCCGGCGCCCAAGTGTGAACCGTCCCGCTTTGCGGCAGAAAATTCCGCGCTGGATCTTCGGCATAGAGACGAACTTCGATCGCGTGCCCCTCGACCCGAATCTGGTCCTGCTGCAGCGGCAGAGGTTCGCCGGCGGCGATGCGCAACTGCCATGCGACAAGGTCGAGCCCCGTGATCTCCTCGGTCACGGGATGCTCGACCTGCAAACGCGTGTTCATCTCGAGGAAATAGAAGTCGCCGGACGAATCGAGCAGGAATTCGACCGTGCCCGCTCCGCAATATGCAATCGCCTTCGCCGCCGCGACAGCCGCCGCGCCCATCTTCTCACGCAATTGAGGCGACACGGCGGGCGACGGCGCCTCCTCGATCACCTTCTGGTGGCGGCGCTGCACAGAGCAGTCGCGTTCGCCGAGATGGATGACATTGCCCAGCGTGTCGCCGAATATCTGCACTTCCACATGGCGCGCGTCGACGACGGCTTTTTCCAGAATCAGTTCGCCCGAGTCGAAGGCGTTGGTCGCCTCCGATCGCGCGGTCGAGACCGCCTGAATGAAGTCCGCCGCCCGCGAAACGAGTCGCATGCCGCGACCGCCGCCGCCAGCCGCCGCCTTCACCATGATCGGATAGCCGATGCGGTCCGCCTCCGCCGCGAGAGTCGCGTCGCTCTGGTCTGCGCCCTGATAGCCCGGCACGCAGGGCACATTCGCCTCGATCATCAGGCGCTTGGCGGCAGCCTTGTTGCCCATCGCGCGGATCGAGGCAGGCGTCGGACCGATGAATACGAGTCCTGCCGCCATGCAGGCCGCGGCAAAGGATTCATTCTCGGAGAGGAAGCCATATCCGGGATGCACGGCGTCCGCGCCCACGCGCTTCGCCGCGGTCAGCAGCGCGGCGACATCGAGATAGGAGTCTGAGGCCGGCGGCGGACCGATTCGAACGGCTTCATCCGCCGTGCGCACATGCAGCGCATCCTTGTCCGCGTCGGAATAGACTGCAACCGTCGCATAGCCCATGTCGTGCGCCGCGCGCATGATGCGGCAGGCGATTTCACCGCGATTGGCGATGAGAATTTTGGAAAATGCGCGCGTCATGCTGTGGTCCCGATCAATGCCTGTTCACGCCTGCTTGCGCGGGTCTTCCGGCGCAATGCCCATCATCTTGGCGAGGATCATCAGCATCACCTCGTCCGCGCCGCCGCCGATCGAGGCGAGCCGCGAATCGCGATAGGCGCGGCTGACCGGCGTTTCGTTCATGAAACCCATGCCGCCCCAATATTGCAGGCACCCGTCGGTCACCTCGCGGCCGAGCCGGCCGGCTTTCAGCTTCGCCATCGATGCGAGCTTCGTCACGTCCTCGCCGTCAAGCATCAATTCGCAGGCGCGATAGCAAAGCGCGCGCAGCAACTCTACCTCCGTCTGCAATTCCGCCAGTCTGAAATGAACGACCTGGTTGTCGAGAACGGACTTGCCGAAAATCTTGCGTTGCCGGGCGTAGTCGATCGTCGCCTGAATGATGCGTTCCTTGCCCTTCAGGCTGGAGACAGCGCCCCAAAGCCTCTCTTCCTGGAACTGCACCATCTGATAGGTGAAGCCCTTGCCCTCCTCGCCGATCAGATAGCGTTGCGGCACGCGAACATTATCGAAATGGATTTGCGCCGTGTCGGACGAACGCATGCCAAGCTTGTCGAGCTTTCGTGCGATTTCGACGCCCTTGGTCTTCATCGGCACGCAGATCAGGGATTTGTTGCGATGGACCGGGCCATCCGACGTATTGGCGAGCAAACAGATCCAGTCGGCTTGCGTGCCGTTGGTCGTCCACATCTTGCCGCCATTGATGACATAGTCGCCGCCGTCCTTTTTCGCCGTCGTCTTCACCGAGGCGACATCGGACCCGGCGCCGACTTCCGACACGCCGAGGCACGCGACGAATTCACCCGAGATCGACGGCGCGAGAAATTCGCGCCGCACCTCGTCCGAGCCGAAGCGCGCCAGCGCCGGCGTCGCCATATCCGTCTGCACGCCGATCGCCATTGGCACGCCGCCGCAATGGATATTGCCCAGCTCCTCGGCCATCGTCATGGCGAACGAATAGTCGAGGCCCGCCCCGCCGAACTCGATGGGCTTGTTAAGCCCGAGGAAGCCGAGCTTCCCCATCTTCCCGAACAGTTGATGCGCGGGAAAGATCCCTGCGTTTTCCCATTCATCGACGAACGGGTTAATCTCGGCGGCGATGAATTTCTGCAGGCTGCGGCGCAGTTCGTCGTGTTCTTGCGTGAATTTCATTTATCCGTTCCTCACATGCGCGCAACGCCGAAGGTCGTGGGACGCAAGGGCCGCAAGTCGGCCTCGCGACAGATCGAAAGGCAGAAGGCCAGCGTCTTGCGCGTATCGCGCGGGTCGATCAGGCCATCGTCCCATAGTCGCGCGGTCGCGTAGAGCGCGCCCGTTTCGCCCCGCATCCGGTCTGCCATCGCCTTCTCTGTCGCCGCGATCTTGTCATGATCGACTGGCTTTCCCTCGCGCTTCAGCTTGCCTTCGGTGACGATCGACATGACCTTCGCCGCCTGCTCCGGCCCCATCACGGCGATCCTGTTGTTCGGCCAGGCCAGGATGAACCGCGGATCGTAACCGCGCCCGCACATCCCGTAATTGCCGGCGCCGAACGAGGCGCCGATGTGCAGCGTGATCTGCGGCACGGTCGAGTTGGCGACGGCCTGAATCATCTTCGAGCCATGCTTGATGATGCCGGCCTGCTCCGCCTCGCGGCCAACCATGTAGCCGGTCGTGTTCTGCAGATAGACGATCGGAATGTTGGATTGGCAGCAGAGCTGGATGAATTGCGCAGCCTTGGCCGCGCCATCGGCGTCGATCGGCCCGTTGTTGCCGATGAAGCCGACCGTGTGCCCTTCGATCGCGCCGTGACCGCAGACGGTATGGACGCCATACAGCCCCTTGAAGTCGAGGTATTCGGAATCGTCGACGATGCGCGCGATCACCTCGCGCACGTCGATCGGCTTGCGATAGTCGATTGGCACGACGCCGGCGAGTTCGTCCGGCGAATACCGCGGCTCCTTGTAGGCGCGCGCGCCCTCACGCTGGATTTGGTCGTTCCACGGCAGCATGGCCATCACTTCGCGCGCGATACGCAGGCCGTCGGCGTCGTCTTCAGCGACATATTCGCCGAGACCCGATTTCGTCACATGCATGTCGGCGCCGCCGAGTTCCTCGTCGGTGGCGATCTCCCCGGTCGCCGCGCGCAGCAACGGAGGACCGGCGAGAAACACCTTGGCCTTGCCGCGCACCAAAATATTGTAGTCGGAAAGGCCGGGCAGGTAGGCGCCGCCGGCGGTCGAGGAGCCGTGCACGACCGTGATCTGGGGAATACCCGCGGCCGACATGCGCGCCTGATTAGCGAAACCGCGCCCGCCCTCCACGAACATTTCCGCCTGAAAAAGCAGGTTCGCCCCGCCGGATTCGACCAGTCGGACGAACGGCAGCTTGTTTTCGAGCGCTATCTGTTGCGCGCGCAGATTCTTCTTCACGCTCATCGGCGTCGACGTGCCGCCCTTGAACGCGCTGTCGGATGCGCCGACCATGCAGCGTATCCCCGACACATAGCCGATCCCGATTATGCCGCCGCCGCCATCCTCGTCGTGCATGCGCAGACCCGCGAGCGTCGACAACTCCAGCCAGGGCGCGCCGGGATCGAGCAGCAGCGCCAGCCGCTCGCGCGGAAGAATCTGGCCGCGTTTCGTGAAGAGGTCGCGCTTGCTCTCGCCGGCCTGCCTGATCTTGTTTTCCAGCGCGCGGAACTCGTCGATCAATTGCAGCATGTCCGCGCGATTCGCGGCGAATGCTTCGGACGTTACGTCGATCTTGCTCTCGATGACCGGCATGATCCCCTGCAAATTCGTTCGGCGATTCCAGGACGGGCGCGCTTGCGCCGACGCGCTCGCCTCCCCAAACCACCGGCGACGGCTCTTGCTGGCCGCGCGCGCCTCTCCCGTCGATTAAATTTGAGGGTGCCTCAGATATTTGCTAGTGTCAATTCGAGGTCGCGCCTTCGGGCGATGTGCGAGGGCGAATGGGCAAGCCGCAGACGAACGAACGCGGTCGGACTGTAGCGCGGCGCGCCGGCAAGCCGGTCGGCGCATGGGGCGAAAGGGAAGCCGGCATTCTCGACGTGGCCCATCGACTGTTCCAGCGCGACGGCTATGAAAACACCAGCATGGCGACGATCGCGACCGCGGCCGGCCTGTCGGAGGGCACGCTCTACAATTATTTCCGCAACAAGATCGACCTGGTCATCCGAATTACGCTCGCCAATCTTGAACTGCGCGTTGCAGCGGCCGAACGCGCGGTGGACGAGGCGCAGACGCTGCGGGAAGGTTTGCAGAGACTGATCGCACTGCACCTTTCGTCCATCATAGAGGACGAGGAGATCTATCGCATCTGGCTACGCGAGGTGCGCGGCGTGAAGACCTATCGTCGTTCTGCCGGCCGCGACGCGCTGGCGCGCTTCGCCAATCAATTTCCACGATTGCTCGGTCGGTTCGGCCATCACGAACAGCCCGGCGGCCCCTCGCACGCGATGATGCGCGACCTTGTCTTCGGCGGCTCCGAGCACATCGGCTTCACCGCCATGATTCAGCGCCGCGCCGACAAGATTGAAGTCGAGGCGACAGCCTCCCAACTCGCCGGAATTTATTTGCGCGGGTTCGGCCTTGAGTAGCGATTGACGGCGCGCCATCAGGCTCGCGCCGGACGAACCTTTATGGCAGATCAATGCTGACGGCGGCCTGAAAGCTCGCAGTTCATTTTCGGAGGAAACCATCATGTCGAAACGACGCATCGGCCGTTCGGACATTCACGTCCAGCCCTTTTGTTTCGGCGGCAACGTTTTCGGCTGGACGGCGGATGAAGCCATGTCACATCGGCTGCTCGACGCCTTCGTCGACGCTGGCTTCGACTTCATCGACACAGCCGACGTCTATTCGATCTGGGCGCCCGGCCACTCCGGCGGCGAATCCGAATCGACTATCGGCCGCTGGCTGAAGAAATCGGGCAAGCGCGACAGGGTCGTTATAGCGACCAAGGTCGGCATGCAGATGGCGCCGGACAAGACCGGGCTGAAGGCGGCTTACATTGCGCGGGCTGTCGAGGATTCGCTGCGTCGCTTGCAGACCGACCACATCGATCTCTACCAGTCGCATCGCGACGATCAGGACACGCCGATCGCGGAAACGCTCGCGGCATACGAGAGCCTGATCAAGGCTGGAAAAGTGCGCACGATCGGCGCCTCCAACTACACCGCGGCCCGCCTGCGCGAAGCGCTCGACGTGTCCGCGAAGAACAACCTGCCGCGCTACGAATGCATGCAGCCAGAATACAATCTCGTCGAGCGCAAGATATTCGAGGGCGAACTGCAGGATCTTTGCGTGAGGGAGCAGATCGGCGTCATCCCGTTCTTCTCGCTCGCCGCCGGCTTTCTCACCGGCAAGTATCGCAGCGAGGCCGACCTTTCCAAAAGCGTGCGCGGGCCGCGCATGGCCGGCAAATATCTCAAGACCAACGGCCTGAAGGTTCTGGACGCCATGGACAGGGTTGCGGCGAGCCACAAGGCCACCTGCGCGCAGGTCGCGCTCGCCTGGCTGATGGCGCGCAAGGGATTGACGGCGCCGATCGCCAGCGCCACCAGCCCGGCGCAACTCGCCGAATTGCTGGGCGCGGTAAAACTGTCGCTCAGCGCGACGGAGATCGCGGAGCTGGACGAGACGAGCGGGTGAACAGCTTCATCGCTGTCATTCCCGCGCAAGCGGGAATCCAGAAGCAGAGACGAATGACTCGTCGCTAGCCGTTGGATCCCCGCCTTCGCGGGGATGACAGACGGGGGCTCATGTCCTCAGCGTCAACCCGCCGTCGGCCACCAGCCCGTGGCCCGTTATGAAATCGGCGTCGTCGCTCGCCAGCAGCAACGCCGCGCGCGCCATGTCGATCGGCTGGCCGAGCCGGCGCAGAGCCGCCTTCTTCTCCCACACGCCGCGGATGAAAGGGTCGGAGAAGGACGCCTGCGTCATGCCGGTCTGGATCGCGCCCGGCAGGATGTAATTGGCGGTGATCTTGTACTTGCCGAGTTCAAGCGCGAGCGTCTTGGTCAGGCCGGCGACCGCATGCTTGGACGACGTGTAGGACGCGAGCCCGATATCCGTGTCGAACGCCATCACGGAGGCCGTGTTGATGATGCGCGCCCTGCCCTTCTCTTCCGCGCGCTTGATGAGATGCGGGATCGCGGCGCGCGAAATGCGGAACGGCGCGCGGACGTTGACGGCGAAGATACGGTCCCAGTCGGCGTCCGTCGTCTCGTGCGCGAGCGCCCGCCCGGAGACGCCGGCATTGTTGAAGAGAATGTCTATCGCGCCGTATTTTTCGAGCGCCGCTGCGACGATCTTTTCCGGCGCATCGTCATCAGCGACGCTTTGCGCAAGCGGCGCGATGTTGCGCGCGCCGGCATGCGCTTCCATGATCGCCGATTCCGGGCGGTCCACCGCCAGAACCTGCGCCCCGCGCTCGGCGAACAACTGCGCGGACGCACGCCCGATGCCAGACGCCGCGCCGGTGATTACGGCAATCTTCCCCGATAGGTCCGCCATTCTGTCCTCCCTGACACGGAAGGCATCTAAGCATGAACAAAGCGGATTGCGGAATGACGCTGGCGCGCGTCTTCCATGCGCGGGCGATCGCCGCTGTCAGTGGCCGAGGCCGGGCTTCGGCGCCGGCGCCGGCATGATCGGCTGGCCGTTCGGCGTCGATGCGGCCGACTGGTCCGGCGCGCGAAGCCATGTCTCGGACTTGCAAAGGATGCTGATGAGACACCCCTGCAGCGTCAGTTCGGTCGGCTTCTTCACCGAGATCGTGCCCGCGTAGATTTTCCCGTCCTCGGTATTGTAGAGGTCGCCCGCCCAATCGCCATCCTCGTTCCTGACAGCGTTGCGCAGGATCACGGTGCCGATCGCCTTCTTGTCCTCGGGCTTGGCGACCGCGATCACCCTGGCGCACAGCTTGTCCGCGCAATTGTAGAAGTCGAAGGCCGTTCCGCTCTCGGCTCGCACCCAGACGCCATAGGGATCGAGCGCCTGGGCCGGCGTCACGGATGCAAGCAGGACGGTTGCGGCCAGGATCCTGAAGTTCAGCGAAATCGACATATCCGCCCTGCCCCCGGCGCGCCCGCTCTTGCCGCGGGAACGACGCAACGCGCTGGCGCCGATGATCCGAATTAACCAAGGCGCTGCTTAACAATGTATTACTTCATGCGGCGATGTTAATGGTTTCCTAACCATAGAGGGAGCCGCGTCATGGCGTTTGGTATCTTGTGCGCCGCCTTGATCGGAGCAGCGCTGGGGCTGGACCGCTCCCTGCGCCGCCTGCAAGTCGGCTGGGGCGCATGCGCGCTATGGTCGACAATCGGCGCAATCGTTGCGGCCGAGTTGCGATCCACGGAAATCGCGGACAATCGTTACGCGTGGCCCCTCGTGGCGGCTGCGACAATTGTCGCCGTCTGCCAATATCTCGTGACAACAACACCGATCGGCGGCTGGGCGCGCCCGCGTGAGCCTTGGACAGCCGTAGCTGCGGCGTTGGCGTTCGGCTTCGCGTTCGGCTATGGCGGCCATCTCCTCGTCGGCGGGCTGGCGCTCGTCGTGATTTACGCGCTCGCCTGGCGGCCGTTGGTCGACGATCCGACGGTAACGGCGGCGGCTGACGCGTCAGGCGATACGCTTCGATTTCCCGGCGGCGCGGGCGCGATCGGGCGGCGGGCCGAGGAAGGCAGGCACGATGACGAACGCCGCCAGCAACGTGAAGAACAGCGAGAGAGCGAGCAGTTCGCCCATGCTGGCGGTGCCGGGGTGGCTGGACAGGCATAAGCTGCCAAACGCAATTCCCGTCGTCAGCGACGAGAAGAAGACTGCGCGCGTCAGGCTCGACGCCAGCATATCGGTGACGCCTTTGCGCCAGGCGATCAGATAATAGATATGGAACGCGACGCCGACGCCGAACATCAGCGGAAGCGCGATGATGTTGGCGAAATTCAGTGACAGCCCGAGCAGACGCGCCGCTTCGAGACTCATGACGCCCGCGATTACAAGCGGACCGAGCGCCAGCGCGACGTCTTTCACGCTGCGCATCGCCACGTAAAGAATGGCGAAGATGGCGATGAAGGCGAGACCGCCCGCCTCTAGAAAGGCGCGCACGATGGTGCGGCCAGCCTCCTCCACCGTGATCGGCGCGCCGGTTGCGTGGGGAGCGACGGCGCGCACGGCCGCGGCGAACGCGGCGAGCACAGCATTGTCGTTGGAATCCCCCTTGGCGAAAACCTCGATACGCGCGCGGCCGTCCCGCGCGATCCAGTCGCGGCTTATATCGGCGGGAATGTCCGCCACCGCGACCCGGCGCGGGGCGAGCGGCGCGCGCAGCTTCGAGATCAGCGCGCCAAACTCGGCGAAGATCGCCTGCTGTGTCGCCATCCGCGCGACAGGCGTCGCCGCGGCGAGCGCCGCAACCGCGTGAGAGAAATGAACGACCTCCGGCGGAGCGTCCTGCGCCTCGGCGATCTCCAGCATGTCCTGAACATCGATGATCGCCTTGAGGTTTTCAGCGTCGGTCGGAGCCAGCGCCGGCTGCGCGTCGAAAACCTGCGCGAACGTCCCGGCGACCCGACGCACCTCGGCGAGCTTTGCGTCCTGGTCCTTGGGCACAAAGGATTCGAGCGTCACCACGCGCGCGACCGGCGCCAGGGCGGCGATCTTGTCGGCGAGCGGCCGGGCCGCCTCGAGCGAGGGCGCGAGGATTGAAATGGTGTTGGGCGCCGTCTGCGGATCCCGCGACAGATCGATGAAGGTCGAAACGCTCTCGACCCTGGAGCTGCGCAGATCCATCGGATTGGAGTCGAACTTCAGACTCGTCAACGCCGGCAGGCCCGCCAGCACGACGGCCGCAGTCGCGATCAGCACGAACGCCCGGTGGTCGCCGATCCAGCCATCGACCGCCGCCAGCGATGCGGTCTTGATCGGCTGCTGCTCCGGTCCGGGGCGCAGGATCACCAGCAACGCCGGCAGAAAGCAGACCGTCGCGACGAAAGCCACGATCATGCCGAGGCCGGCGATGAAGCCGAGTTCCGAGACGCCCAGGAACTCGGTCGGCAGAAAGCAGAAGAAGCCGGCCACCAGCGAGATCGCCGCCAGCGTCAGCGAATAGCCGATGCCGCGAATGGCGGCTGCCAGAGCGCCCGCAAGATCGTCGCGCCTGAACCGCTCCTCGCGGTAGCGCGTCGAGAACTGGATGCCGAAATCTACGCCAAGCCCGATGAACAGCACCGCGAAGGCGACCGAGATCAGGTTCAGCTTGTGAACGAGCAGCAGCCCGAGACCGGAGGTTATGACGAGCCCGACCAGCAGCGTCGTCAGCACCGCCGCGATGATCTTGCCCGAACGCAGCGCCAGGAAGAGCACCAGCGTGATCGCCGCCAGGACGCCGATCATGTTGATTTCGTAATTTTCCGCGACAGTGGCGAATTCCTCGTCGGCGAGCGGCGTCTGCCCGGTCAGCCTCACCGTGTAGCCGTTGGCCGGAGTGAGCCCGAGCGCCGCCGCCGCGGTCCGCACGCGCGCAATCGATCTGGCGCCGGGCTCCAGCGCCCCGAAATCGAGAACCGGGTCGATCAGCGCCAGCCGCCGCCTGTCGGCGACGGTCGGCGGACCCTTTTCCAGAAGATTGCGCCAGGACAGCGGCTTCGGCCGGCCAGCGAGCGCCACGTCGATCGTGTCGCCGAGCTTGCCAAGCGGTTCGACGAGCGTCTCGAACTGCGCCCGGTTCGCGTCCGCCTTCCGCATCGCGCCGCCGATCAGGTTCATCAGGCCGCGCAGGCTCGGATCGGCGGCGAGCGCGCCGAGGAAATCCTTGCGCGCCTCGAGTTCGCCGAGCGTCCGGGCCAGGTCCGGCCCGTCCAGCAGCAACAACCCCTCGCGATCGAGATAGGCGTCGCTGTCCGGTCGCCACGCCCTTCTGATCGCGATCGCCTCGTCGGGCCTCGACAGCGCGGCCACCAGCCTGTCTGCCCCGGTGTCCGCGTCCTCCGCTGACGGGGCGTCGATCACGGCGACGATCAGGTTTTCGAACTGCGGAAAGGCGGCGCTGTAGGCGATCTCGTCCTGTCGCCAGCCGATATCCGGCGAAATGAGTTGCGCCGTATTTGTGTCGATGTCGAAATGGGTCGCCGTGTACCAGGCGCCCGCCACGGCCAGCGCAAGCGTCGCGAGCACCACGGCGAGCGCACGATGGGCGCAGGCGGCGACGAGGCGTTCGAGAAATCGGGTCATGGCGCTCCGAACGATGCGACCGACTCATTCCGACGCATTTCACGCAGGCGCACGCCCAGTGACGCCACGCGCGACCGCAGCGCGGCGGGACGGCGGCCGCCAAATGCATGCGGCCATCTATCACGGTATTTTCGCGGCGTCACGGCTGCGTCATGCCTGTGGCGCATCGGCCACATGCCCTTCGACAAAAGACCGGCCTCCTCACATTTGACCCGCTACGCCCTATTCTCTAAGGGACTGCTTTGAATTTGCTGGAGGGTCGAGTTGAGCATACCCCTGCGCTATGTCGCATCGATCGGCGGCTATGTCCTCAAGCAGCATCTCCTGGGTCGCAAGCGCTATCCGCTCGTGCTGATGATGGAGCCGCTGTATCGTTGCAATCTGGCCTGCGCCGGTTGCGGAAAGATCGATTACCCGGACGAGATCCTGAACCGCCGCCTCTCGGTCGAGGACGCGCTTGGCGCGGTCGACGAATGCGGAGCGCCGGTCGTTTCGATCGCTGGCGGCGAACCTCTGCTGCACAAGGACATGCCCCGAATCGTCGAGGGCATTGTCGCGCGCAGGAAGTTCGCAATCCTCTGCACGAACGCGCTCCTGCTTGAAAAGAAGATCGACCAGTACAAGCCTAGTCCCTACTTTACCTGGTCGATCCATCTTGATGGCGACCAACACATGCACGATCGCGCCGTCTGCCAGGACGGCGTTTACGAGCGCGCGGTCTCGGCGATCCGGCTCGCCAAGTCCAGGGGGTTTCGCGTCACCATCAACAGCACGTTCTTTTCGGACGCGCAGGCCGACCGCGTCGCAGACTTCTTCGATACGGTCACGGCCCTTGGCGTCGACGGCATCACGGTGTCTCCCGGCTACGCTTACGAGCGCGCGGCCGACCAGGAGCATTTTCTCAACCGCACGCACACGAAAAGCCTCTTCCGCGACATTTTCCGCCGCGGCGCGCGCGGCAGGAAATGGGCGTTCAACCAGTCCGGCCTGTTCCTCGATTTCCTCGCAGGCAACCAGACCTACCGCTGCACGCCCTGGGGCAATCCGACCCGAACGGTGTTCGGTTGGCAGAAGCCCTGCTACCTGCTCGGCGAAGGATATGTGAAGACCTTCAGGGAGCTGATGGACGGCACGGACTGGGACTCTTACGGCGTCGGCAATTACGCGAAGTGTTCGAACTGCATGGTTCATTGCGGCTTCGAGGCCACCGCCGTGGCCGATTCCGTCAGCAAGCCCTGGAAGCCGTTGAAAGTCGCGCTGTTTGGCGTGAACACGGAAGGGCCGATGGCGCCGGAAATCCCGCTCGACAAGGCGCGCGCGCCGGAATTTGTCTTCCAGCAGAATGTCCAGGAAAAGATGAGCGAGATCCGCGCAACGAAGCCGGCCGAGTCGCCGGTCAGCGCCACAGCGGCGGAGTAACGTCGATTGAAAGCCTGAGCGCTGCGATATATCGTCGCGGAATTCGCAATCTGGAGCACGCGCGCCCAATGTCCGACAGCACCCGACGCATGATCGCCTTCGGCCGCATTGCTCTTGCCGCCGCGATCGGCCTCGCAGCCGTGCAATCCGCCGCGCTCGCGGCGGCGGATGTAACGCAGCAGAGCGCCGCGGCGCCGGCCGGCAAGAAGGTCAGGAAGCATGCAGCCAAGCCCGCCGCATCGCGCGAGGGGCGTCACGCAGTCTGCCTGGCGTTCATCCAGCGGCACGGGCTATCGTGCGATCCGTGGGTCGAGCCTACCTGCGGCGCCGACACTGGCTATTTCCGACCGCCGGAATGCGTCCGTCCGCTTCAGTGAAGCCAAAAATCGAAATCTGATTCTGCGGCCGCAGCGACTTCAGGCCAACTCCAGATCATCCGCCGCCTCGCCGGCCTGCGCCATCGGGCGCGGTCCAAGGCAGCGACCGGCGCCCGCAAGCGCGGCAAAAGCGATTCGCGCGTCAAGTCCGGCGTTCGCCAGCGCGCCGATCTGGCCGGGTGCCCTGGCCAATCCCGCCAGCACGCGCAGGATCGCGATTCCGCCGTCAGGGTTCAGCGCATCGGCGGCGAGCGCAGGCAGAGCGCGATGCGCCGGATCGCTGACGACCCGCACAATTCCGAATGGCAGTCCGTGCCGGGCAGCCCAACTCCCGGCGACATGGCTCTCCATGTCCACGGCGACCGCGCCCGAGGTCGCACGCAGCGCGGCCTTGCCTTCAGGCGATATGACTGCAGCATTAACTCCGGCGACCGCGCCCTCGACTACGCGCAGGTCACGCGAAAACAGGGTGCGACGCAAGGTATCCTGGAGGTCGCCGCAGACCCCGTACGCCTCGTCCTCATGCACGACGCTGCGTCCGAGCACGAGATGGCCGGGTTCGAGATCCGGATCGAGGCCTCCGGCGATCCCGAAGCTGACAACCCCCCAGTGAAGGCGCGGATCGATATCTCCCAGAATGTTCGAGAGGCGCACGCTGTCGCCGCCGCTGCAAACGGTCGTAATGCCCAAGCCCTCGGCTGCGCGCGCCTCGCGCGAAAGCCCTGTCACGACCAGCAGCGTGCGGTGCATCCTTACATTCCGAAGCTGACGCGGCGGCTGTTGCCCACCGTGAGATTGCGGTAGCGGGCGAGCGCCCAGAGCGGGAAGAATTTCGAGTAGCCGTGATAGCGCAAGTAGAACACCCGGGGAAAGCCGGTCGCAGTGAAAAGCTCTTCCCGCCAGAAGCCGTCCTCGCCCTGCTGCGACGTCAGATAGGCGATACCCCGCGCCACGGCAGGGCTTTCGATCGCGCCTGCCGCCATCAGGCCCATAAGCGCCCAGGCTGTCTGCGACGCCGTCGAGGGCGCTTGCCTGTAGCCTTTGTAGTCCAACCGATAGGAATCGCCGCCCTCGCCCCAGCCGCCGTCCGGGTTCTGGATTGCTTCGAGCCAGGCGGTCGCGCGCTGCATGGCCGAATCCTCCGACGTCACGCCGGCCGCGTTCAGCGCGCAGAGCGTCGACCATGTGCCGTAGACATAATTCATGCCCCAGCGGCCGTACCAGCTCCCGTCTTTCTCCTGTTGCGCCCGCAGAAAGGCGACGCCCCTCGCGAAAACCGGATTGTTCGCCTCTGTCGCGCCGAGCTGCGCCAGCATCGAGATGCAACGCGCGGACACGTCAGCCGTCGGCGGATCGAGCAGCGCGCCATGGTCGGCGAACGGAATGTTGTTGAGGTAATGATAGGAATTGTCGGCGTCGAACGCCCCCCAGCCGCCATCCCGGCTCTGTAGTCCCTCGATCCATTCCCGGGCGCGGGCGATCGAGGGCTGGTAGGCGACCCCGTCCGCGCGATCCATGGCCATCGCGACGACAGCGGTGTCATCGACATCGGGATAATAGGCGTTGGCGTACTGGAAGGCCCAGCCGCCGGGGCGCACGTCCGGCCTCTGCACGGCCCAGTCGCCTTTCACATCCAGCACCTGGAGCGGCTTCAGCCATTCGAGCGCCGCGGCCGCGCTCCGCTCGGCCTGGGCGCCGCCAACCTCAAGCAGGGTTTGAGCGACCAGCGCTGTGTCCCAGACCGGCGACACGCACGGCTGGCAATAGGCTTCCTCCTCGCGGATCACGAGCAGCCGTTCGATCGACTCGCGTGCGAGCTTCACGCGCGGATCATCGGGCGAATAGCCCAGCGCATCGAACATCAGCAGGCTGTTGACCATTGCCGGGAAGATCGCCCCGAGCCCGTCGACGCCGTTCAGACGTTCGATCACGAATGCCTCGGCGCGCCGGATCGCCCGCTCCCGCAGCGTCTTCGGAAACCACCCCTGCATCGCGTGCAGAATTCGGTCGAGAGCGCCGAAAATCGTTGTCCACGGCTGCTTCTGGTGCTCGCCGATCGGCCATGACTGAACCTGACCCGACGCAACGACGAAGAGTTCGGCGACGTCAACCCCGCGCGAATTGGCCGGCGCCGGCCGCAGCGCCATCAGCACGATCAGCGGAATCGTGACCGTGCGCGCCCAGTAACTGGTCTTGTCGAAATGGAACGGAAACCAGCGCGGCAGCAGCACGATTTCGACGGGCATGGCCGGCGCGCCCGTCCAGGGAATTTGTCGGTAGAGCGCGAGCAGGATGCGGGTGAAGACATTGCTTGTCGCCGCGCCGCCGCGTGAAAGGATCGCCGCGCGCGCGCGCGCCATGTGCGGCGCATCGACAGGATCGCCGATCATCTTCAGCGCGAAATACGCCTTCACGCTGGCGCTCATGTCGAAATCGCCATCGTGGAACAGCGGCCAGCCGCCGTGCGCGCCCTGGATGCGGCGCAAATAAGCGGCGATCTTGCCTTCTAGGGCGCAATCCTCGGGTTCGCCGCGAAAATGGCGCATCAGCACATATTCGGCGGGGATCGTGGCGTCGGCCTCAAGTTCGAAACACCAGTGCCCGTCAGCCTGCCGGCGGCCCAGCAACGCAAGCGTCGCCCGGGCGACGGCGGCGTTCAGTCCAGCCATATCGACCTGACCGAGGGAGGGCGGCGTAACGTTCGTATTCATTGTCGAGCGGAACCCAGCCTGTCTTGCTGCAGCGCACAAGCGCTGTTGATACCTCATGGCGCGGCCGAACGCTATGCGAATCGCGCGATTTCCTAAACCAGACCGTGGGTCTCGACCACCAATTTGTTACCAAAGTATTAAAGCTTGGCTATTGCAGGCGTTTCTCGGCCGCGTCGGCCGGTTCTGCGCTTGACGAATGGCCACAATCCGCGCCAAACCGCTTGCATGTCAGAACGGCCCCCACCAGGCGCAGCCAAGCTTAGCCGTGGGGAGGCGCGCATCAGGAGCGCGCCATGGAGGACGCGTGAGATCCGATAAAGTCGCGCCGGCAGACTATTTTCATAAGGTCGTCGACTGCCAATGGGCCTGTCCGGCCCACACGCCGGTTCCCGAATACATACGCTTGATCGCAGCCGGGCGTTATGGCGACGCCTACATGATCAACTGGGACTCAAATGTATTCCCTGGCATTCTCGGACGCACTTGCGACCGCCCCTGTGAGCCCGCCTGCCGGCGCGGCCGGGTCGAGGACGAGCCGGTCGCGATTTGCCGCCTGAAGCGCGTCGCCGCAGATTTCAAGGAGAACGTCAAGGAGCGGATGCCGCCGAAAGCGGCGCGCAAGAATGGCAAGCGCGTGGCCTGCATCGGCGCGGGGCCAGCCTCGCTCACGGTCGCCCGCGATCTGGCGCCCTTGGGCTACGACGTCGTCGTCTTCGATTCCGAACCGAAGGCCGGCGGCATGATGCGGACGCAGATTCCAAAATTCCGCTTGCCCGAAAGCGTGATCGACGAGGAGGTCGACTACGTGCTCGACCTCGGCGTGACTTTCCGGTCTGGAACACGCATCGATAGCCTCAGGCAGGTGATGGGCGAAGGCTATGACGCAATCTTCGTCGGCTCCGGGGCGCCGCGCGGTCGCGATCTCGACGTACCCGGCCGCGCCGAGGCCGCCGCACAAATCCACATCGGCATCGACTGGCTGGCGAATGTCGCCTTTGGCCATGTGAAGAAGGTGTCCAAGCGCGTCATCGTGCTGGGCGGCGGCAATACGGCGATGGACTGCTGCCGCTCGGCGAGGCGTCTCGGCGGCGAGGACGTGAAGGTCGTCGTCCGCTCCGGGTTCGAGGAGATGAAGGCCTCTCCTTGGGAGAAGGAGGACGCGATGCACGAGGGCATCCCGATCCTCAACTTCATGGTGCCGAAGGAAGTCAAGCACGTCGACGGCCGCCTCACTGGCATGGTGTTCGAGAAGGTGCGCGCTGAATATGACGCCAGGGGGCGCCGCAATCTGGTCCCGACCGGCGAGCCCGACACGCTGATCGAATGCGACGAGGTGCTGGTCGCCGTCGGCCAGGAGAACGCCTTTCCGTGGATCGAGCGTGACATTGGCGTCGAATTCGACAAGTCGGGCATGCCAATCGTCGATCCTGTAACCTACCAGTCGACTGCGCCGAATGTTTTCTTCGGCGGAGACGCCGCCTTCGGTCCGAAGAACATCATCTGGGCTGTCGCGCATGGCCACGGCGCAGCCTTCTCGATCGACGCCCTGTGCCAGGGCCGCGATGTTGCTGCACGGCCCGCCGCGGACGGTGTGTTCGTCAGCCAGAAGATGGGCATCCACGAATGGACCTATGACAATGACATTTCGCTGCAGCGCCGCCTGAAAGTTCCGCTGCGCGACAATGCCGTGGCGCTGACCGACATTCGCGTGGAGGTCGAGCTTGGCTTCGACACCCGGCGCGCCCTGTCGGAAGCGCAGCGATGCCTGAATTGCGATGTCGACACGATTTTCGCGGCAAAGCTCTGCATAGAATGCGACGCCTGCGTCGACATATGCCCCATGGATTGCATCACCTTCACGAAGGACGGCGCGGAAGGCGAATTGCGGACCCGGCTCACAGCGCCCGCAGTCAACCTGACGCAGGATCTCTATGTATCGGATCCACTCAAGACCAGGCGCGTCATGGTCAAGGACGAGGACGTCTGTCTGCATTGCGGCCTGTGTGCGGAACGCTGTCCGACCGGCGCCTGGGACATGCAGAAATTTTCGGTTCAACTGCCGCGAGCAGGTACGACATGCCAATCGAGAGCGTAAACGACTTCGTCGTCCGGTTCGCCAACGTCAACGGCTCAGGCTCGGCCTCCGCCAACCTGATGTTCGCCCGCGCGGTCATCCGCATGGGCGTGCCGGTGGCGACGCGCAATATCTTCCCTTCGAACATCCAGGGCCTGCCGACATGGTTCGAGGTGCGCGTGTCCGGCGAGGGATGGCTCGGCGCGCGCGGCGGGACGGATCTCATGGTCGCGATGAATCCACAGACCTGGGACAAGGACGTCGCCTCGATCGAGCATGGCGGCTATCTGTTCTACGATTGCTCGCGTCCAATTCCCGCCTCGAAGTTCCGCGAGGATCTAACGGTGATCGGCGTGCCGCTCACTGAAATCTGCAATCGCGAATACGCCGAGCCGCGCCAGCGCCAGCTTATGAAGAACATCATGTGCCTCGGCGCGCTGGCGGCCGTGCTCGACATGGACGCCGACATCGTCAAGACGCTGCTGTCCGAGCAATTCAAAGGCAAGGACAGGCTGATCGAGGCGAACCACAGGGCGCTGGCGATCGGCCGCGACTGGGCGCTCGCCAATCTGACGTGCCCCATCGGCCTGCGCGTGAACAAGTCCGACGGAGTCGGCGACCGTATCTATGTCGAAGGCAATGCGGCTGCTTCGCTGGGCGCAGTCTTCGGCGGCGCAACCGTCTGCGCCTGGTATCCGCTGACTCCCTCGACCTCGCTCGCCGAAGGCTTCACGAGCTATTGCAAGCGCCTGCGCGGCGACGCGACGACAGGCAAGAACAAATACGCCATCGTGCAGTGCGAGGATGAACTCGCGTCCATCGGCGTCGTCATCGGCGCCGGCTGGAACGGCTCGCGCGCCTTCACCGCGACGTCCGGCCCCGGCATTTCGCTGATGCAGGAATTCCTCGGCCTTGCTTATTTCGCCGAAATTCCGGCCGTGCTGTTCAACGTGCAGCGCGGCGGCCCCTCGACCGGAATGCCAACGCGGACGCAGCAGTCTGATGTACTCGCCTGCGCCTACGCCTCGCACGGCGACACCAAGCATATTCTGCTGTTCCCTCGCGACCCGGGCGAAGCCTTCGAGTTCGGCGCCCTGTCGTTCGATCTGGCCGACCGGCTCCAGACGCCGGTCTTCGTCATGCTCGATCTCGAGATCGGCATGAACTCGCATCTGACGGCGCCGTTCAAATGGGATGATTCCCGCAGGATGGACCGGGGCAAGGTGATGACCTACGCCGATCTGGAGTCCGGCCGCGACTTCGGCCGCTATCTCGATGTCGACGGCGATGGCGTTCCTTTCCGCACCTACCCAGGCACGCATCCGACGCGCGGCTCTTTCTTCACGCGCGGCACGACGCGCGACGCCTACGCGCGCTATACCGAGGAAGGCGGCCCGTATGTCGAGAACATGCAGCGCCTGCTGCGCAAGTTCGAGACGGCCAAGGCCCATGTGCCGGCGCCGCTCGTCGACGCTGCGCCCGGCGGCGCGCGTTTTGGCGTGATCCATTATGGCTCCACAGCCGCGCCCATGGAAGAAGCGACCCAGATTCTGCGCAATCAGGGCGTGAAACTCGACGTCATGCGCGTTCGCGGCTTTCCATTCGCAAAGCCGGTGGAAGACTTCATCTCAGCGCACGACAAGGTCTTCGTCGTCGAACAGAACCGCGACGCGCAGCTACGCACGTTGCTGATGGCTGAAAACTGCGCATCCGGGGACAAGCTGGTCCCCGTGCTCCATTATGACGGCTCGCCCGTGACCGCGCGATTCATCGCGCGCGCCATCGCCGAACTCGCCGAAAGCATCGACGCGCGTGCAAAGGAAGGGGCTCTCTCGTGACCTATCTCCCGAAGCCAAAATTTCGGCATCCCGCGATCGAGAAGAATGAACTCGGCCTGACCCATCGCGACTACGAGGGCGCGATTTCGACGCTCTGCGCCGGCTGCGGTCACGATTCGATCTCGTCAGCGATCATGCATGCCTGCTTCGAGCTCGATCTGCCGCCGCATCGCATCGCCAAGCTTTCGGGCATCGGTTGCTCCTCGAAGACGCCGACCTATTTTCTGGGCAATGCGCACGGCTTCAATTCCGTACACGGCCGCATGCCCAGCGTGCTGACCGGCGCCAATCTCGCCAACAAGGACCTGATCTATCTCGGCGTCTCCGGCGACGGCGACTCGGCCTCGATCGGCTTCGGCCAGTTCGCCCATGCGATCCGGCGCGGCGTCAACATGGTCTACATCGTCGCCAACAACGGGGTGTATGGCCTCACCAAGGGCCAATTCTCGGCCACTGCCGACAAGGGCGCGACGCTGAAGAAAGGGGCTGCGAATCCGGACGATCCAATTGATCTCGTCATGATGGCGCTGCATCTCGGCGCGAGCTTCGTCGCTCGTTCGTTCTCCGGCGACAAGGGTCAACTCGTGCCGCTGATCAAGGCGGCGGTCGAGCACAAGGGCCCGGCCTTCATCGATTGCATCTCGCCCTGCGTCGCCTTCAACAATCACGACGGCTCAACCAAGAGCTTCGATTATGTGCGCGCGCACAATGAGGCGGTCAATGCGCTCGACTTCATTTCGGAACGTGCGCCGATAACGACCGACTACGCGCCCGGCGAAATGCAGCTGGTGAAGCTGCACGACGGCTCGACCATCCGTCTGCGCAAGATCGGCGCGGACTACGACGTGCACGACCGGGTCGCGGCGATCAATTATCTCATGAAGCACGACGTGGCGGGAGAGATCGTCACTGGCCTCGTCTATGTCGAGGAAGACCCCGGCGATATGCACGACCGACTGCAAACCGTCGACACGCCGCTGAATCAGCTCGGCGACGCTGATCTCATTCCGGGCGCAGCCGCGCTGGCGAAAATCAACGCATCGCTGCGGTGACGCCGGCGTTTCCGCCGCACGGCGAAAACCGACAGGGCCGGCTTCACCTATGCGCGGGAAGCAATGCAAGCGAGCGCCTGCTTGGCGCCGCCTCGCCATCCCGCCTAAACTTGGTGCATGCAGCGCGAGACCCTCGACATTCCCGGCCTCCGGGCCCCGGCCGAAATCGCCATAGACACGTGGGGCATTCCCCACATCCGTGCAGATTCCCTCGACGACCTGTTCTTCGCGCAAGGTTTCAATGCGGCGCGCGACCGGCTATGGCAGATCGATCTCTGGCGCAAGAAGGGGCTTGGACTGCTTGCCGCCGATTTCGGGCCAGGATTCCTCGCACAGGACTATGCCAGCAGGTTGTTTCTGTATCGCGGCGACATGGAGCGCGAGTGGAATTCCTATGCCCCCGACGCCAGGGACATCTGCACGGCCTTCGCCGCGGGGATCAACGCCTATATCGATCTGATCGACCGTGATCCGGATCGCCTCCCGCCGGAATTTACGGCCATGGAGACCTGGCCCGCGCACTGGCGCGCCGCCGACATCGTGCGCATTCGCTCGCACGCCATAGGCCAGAACGCACTATCGGAAATCCTTCGCTCGAATGTGCTTGGGGCCGCCGATGTTGCGACCGACATTCTTCGCAAGGCTCTGCGTCCGCGCGCCGAACCACGCAACGATCCCGACATCGGCGCGCTGCCGCTCGCCGCCGCTGACCTGTTCCGGCTGGCGACTGCGCATCCGACCTTCACGCTCGAACGTCTCGCAGCAACCATGGACGAGGCGTGGGACTGGACTGGCTGCGACGAATTCGGCGAAGTCGTGCGCCGCGAGAATGCGAAGCCGCCATCTCCGGTCGAGGAAGGCTCCAACAACTGGGCGATCGCGCCCTCGCGCAGCGCAAGCGGTCGCCCCGTCCTCGCCAACGACCCGCATCGTGTGTTGCGCAACCCCTCCCTGCGCTATCTCGCGCATCTGACTGCGCCGGGGTTCGACGCCGCCGGCGCGAACGAGCCGTTCCTGCCGGGCATATCGATCGGTCACAACGGACAGATCGCGTTCGGACTGACGATCTTTTACATCGATCAGGAGGACGTTTGCGTCTACGAGACGACGCCCGATGGCCGCGCATACAAATACCGCGACGGCCAGGAGCAGATCCGTCGCCTGACCGAACGCTTCGAGATCAGGGGAACATCGCCGCGCGATCTCACGATGAAATTCACGCGGCACGGCCCGATCGTGCATGAGACGCCGGGCCGCGCGGTTGCGATCCGCTCCGTCTGGTTCGAGCCGGGCGCCGCGCCTTATGCGCGCGCGCTGACGACCATGCGCGCAAAGGAGCTCGACACGTTTCGCGACGGCGTGCGCGCGTGGGGAACGCCCTCGGTCAACCACGTCTGCGCCGACGTCTCCGGCCGCATAGGCTGGATTGCGGCCGGCTTTTCGCCGGTGCGCGAAAACTGGGACGGACTGACGCCGGCGCGCGGCGATGGAACGCATGAATGGACGGGCTTCCTCGACTGCCGGAAGCTGCCGCACACGATCGATCCGCCGGGCGGCTATGTCGCCTCCGCCAATGAGATGAACCTGCCGCCGGGTTTCCCGCACGCTGTCGGTTACGAATGGATCGACTATGCGCGTATAGCGCGCATCCGCGAAGTCATCGAGAGCTGCGAAAAGTTCGATGTCGCGCGATCCTGCGCCTTGCAGACCGATCTCGGCTCGCATCCCGCCCGCGCCCTGCTCGCTGTCGTGCGGCCGTTGCAGGCCGAAGGCGACGCCGGCCGCGCGCGGGCGCTGCTCGCAAGCTGGAGCGCGACGCTCGAAGCATCCAGCGGCCCGTGTGCACTCTACCAGCTCTGGTGGATGCGCCACCTGCGCCTGGCTCTGCTGGAGCGGCTAGCGCCGGATCCCAAAGTCCGGGCGCTGCTGATGCCCGGCGACATGTCGAGTCTGATCGACGCGCTGACGGCGCCCGACGTCCGCCTCGGCGCCGATCCGCTTCCGGCGCGCGACGCAATGCTGGTGGAAACGCTCGCCGCCGCATGGCGCGAGATGGTCGACCTGCTCGGCCCCGACCCCGCGCTCTGGACATGGGGGGCGCTGCACAGGATGGCGTTCGATCACGCGCTCGGCCGCGTCGACCCTCAATTTGTCCCTGCGGCGACGCCGCTGCCGATGGGCGGCGACGCAACCAGTCCGATGCTCATGGCGTATCGCGCGCACGACTTCTCGATCATGGCCGGCGCTTCCGTGCGTCTCGTCCTCGACGTCGGCCGCTGGGACGAAAGCCGCTGCATCAACGCGCCCGGACAATCCGGCGATCCGCGCTCGCCGCATTACGGCGATCTGGCGCGGCTCTGGGCGCAGGGCGCATACATTCCCCTGCTCTATTCGCGCGAGGCGGTCGATGCTGCGACGCAGACGCTGATCACACTCAAGCCGGCCCGCGTCTGACAAACCAAAAGAGGAACCCCATGGCACGAATTCCCTATTTCGACACGACCAAGGCGCAGGGACGCGCCGCCAAGGCGTACCAGAAGCTTCCGAAGCTCAACATTTTCCGCATGCTCGGCCATTCCGGGGAACTCGTCGACGGGTTCAACCGGATGGGGAGCCAGATCCTCTATTTCACGAAGCTCGACCCCGTCCTGCGCGAAATTGCGATCATCCGCGTCGGCGTGCTGTCGCGCGCAAGTTACGAGGTCCATCAGCACGAGCGCATCGGCCGGCAGCTCGGCATGAGCGACGCGCTGATCGCCGCCATCCACGAAGGACCGGATTCTGCTGGATTTTCCAACATTCAAAAGCTTGTGATGCGCTTCACGGACGATGTCGTCGCCAACGTGCGCGCGAGCGACGCGACCTGGGCACCGCTGACGGAGGTTCTGCCGCATCAGGAAATGCAGGAACTCACGCTGACGATCGGTTTTTACATGATGGTGTCTCGTTTTCTCGAGACGTTCGACGTCGATATCGAACAAGAACCCGCGGGACTGAACCGGATTCCCGGCCGAAGCTGAGACTGAGTCGTTTCATTAGACCCCCGGCCCGATCTGGCTATAATTCGCGGCCCTGAAGGCGGGTGGCCTGGAAACCGCCGCCGAATCAATTCGGAGACGGCGGTCGCGCCGGGAGCCCAGCTTGACCGAACAGCTCAGAGAAAGCTTGCGGAACGCCGAGCGGCGCAGCGGCCGGGCGTCAGTCGCCAGACAGATCGAGAACTGGATCGCCGACTATCACGCCCTTGAAAGCGTGCCGGACGAATTTCTCGATTCGCACGGCGTCGCGCGCCAGCACTGGGTCCGGTTCTTCGTCGCGCTGGCGCGCTATAGCCAGAAGGAGATCGCCCAGCGATTCGCCACCGCCGACCGCATGGTGCGCGAGGCCGGCGCATCCTACCGCGTCTATGGCGAAACCAACGAGCGGTCCTGGCCGCTCGGTCGCCTGCCTTTGCTGATTGACTCCTCGGAATGGCGGACGATCTCGCGCGGCATCGCGCAGCGCGCCGAAATCTGGGACCGCGTTCTGACCGACATCTATGGCGAGGGGCGCCTCGTCGCCGATGGCGTGCTGCCCGCCTCGGCGGTGCTCGGCTCGAATGATTTCATCCGCTCGATGCATGGCGTGAAACCGCCGGGCGGCGCGTGGCTGCGCTTCTACGCGGCCGACCTCGGCCGCGGCCCGGACGGTCGCTGGTGGGTGCTCGGCGATCGCGCGCAGGCGCCCTCCGGCGCCGGTCATGCGCTCGAAAACCGCGTCGTCTTTTCACGCGCTTTCGCCAATCTGTACCGCGACCTCAACGTGGACCGTCTCGCAGGCTTCTTCCGCGAGTTCCGCGCCGGCCTCGCCGCAGCCGCCACGCGCAGCGAGCCGCGCATTTGCCTGCTCACGCCCGGCGCCTACAGCCAAACCTATTACGAACAGGCCTATCTCGCGCGCTATCTCGGCTTTCTGCTGGTGGAAGGCGGCGATCTCGTCGTGCGCGACGACAAGGTCCACGTGCGCACCATCGCAGGCCTCAAGCGCGCCGACGTATTGTGGCGGCGGATCGACGCCGAATGGCTCGATCCGATGGAGCTGAACGCCGCATCGCGCATCGGCGTGCCGGGGCTGCTCGAAGCCATCCGGGCCGATGGCGTGATCATGGCCAACACGCCGGGCGCCGGGCTGGTCGAATCGCGGTCTTTGCTCGGCTATCTGCCTGCGATGGCGCGCCGTCTGAGCGGCGAAGACCTGATCCTGCCGCATATCGCAACCTGGTGGTGCGGCGACCGCCGGGCCGCCGAATCGGTGCTTGCCAATTTCGACAATATGGCGATCTCCGGCGCATTCCTCGACTTCCCGCCCGGACTGGAAGGCGGCAGGACCGCGCAACCCGCTGAACTCCCGCCCGAACGGCGCGCAAAACTGCGGGCGGCGATCAAGCGCCGCGGCGTCGATTACGTCGGCCAGGAAATCGTCAAGCTCTCGACCACGCCGACATGGCGCGACGGCGCGCTCGCGCCGCGCCCCTTCACGCTCCGTGTTTTCGCAGCGCTGACGCCCGATGGCTGGCGAGTCATGCCCGGCGGCTTCTGCCGCATTTCCGACAATCTCGACGCCCGCGCGCTGTCGATGGGCGAGGGCGTGACCTCGGCCGACGTCTGGGTGCTCGAGGACAAACCCGTCGAAATGACGACGCTGCTGCCGCGCGGCGACGATGTGCGCATTGTGCGCCAGCTTGGCAATCTGCCGAGCCGCGCCGCCGACAATCTCTTCTGGTTCGGCCGCTATCTCGAACGCGCGGAGGCGACGCTGCGTCTCGTGCGCTGCTTTTGCGCGCGCGCCGTCGACGTCGATACGGCCGGCGCGCTTCAGGCCCGCTCGCGGCTCCAGCGGCTTCTGCTGCCGCGACGCATCGACGGTGAGGATGTCGGCGATCGCTCCACGGCGGAGGTCGCCGCGATCGCGCTGCACGAGCCACGGCTGCATTCTTCCGGCGCAGCCCTCGCGCATGCCGCGCGCAGCGCCGCATCGATCATACGAGAGCGTCTCACCCAGGAGATATGGCAGATTCTCGGCGATCTCGAACATCGCCTGACCATGCCCGTTCACCCTGCGCCGCCGGAAGCCGAACTGATGGACCGCGCGGAAGGCGCCCTGCACGCGCTTGCAGCGCTGTCCGGCCTCATTCAGGAGAACTTCAACCGCGTCGCCGGCTGGAGCTTCCTCGACATTGGCCGAAGGCTCGAACGCGGCATATCCACCTGCACCCTCGCGCGCATTTTTTCCGAGCGCGACGCTACGGTGGAGAATCTGGAAACACTGCTCGACCTCATAGATTCGCAGATTACTTACCGCTCGCGCTATCTCGTCGGCGTCGCATTGGCTCCGGTGCGCGACATGGCGCTGCTCGATCCCAACAATCCTCGCTCCGTCGCCTTCCAGGTCGAGCGCATCAACGCGCATCTGGCCGGCTTGCCGACATTGCGGCAGGATGGCTTGCTGGAAGCGCCGCAGCGCATGGCCCGGATGCTCGATGCGGACATCGCCGTATCCCAGGCGGCCATGCTCGACGGCCAGAAGATCCTCGGTTTCGAGCAAAGCCTGCTGCGTCTCGCCGAAGCAATCGAGGATAGATATTTCCAGCGGGGCTCCAACGCCGTGCGCGCTGAAACGCCCAAGGGTCTCGCGTGATCTACGACATCAGGCACATCACGAGCTATTCATACGAATCGCCGGTCAATTCCGCGATCTGCTCGTTGCGGCTGAGCCCGCGCGAGGGCGGCGGGCAGCATGTCGTCGATAGCGGCATCGAGATCGCGCCCGTGCCCGCGACGCGGCGCGAACGCATCGACTTCTTCGGCAACACGGTCACTACCATCGTCGTGGAAGAAGCGCATCGCGAATTGCGCGTGACGTCGCTGTCGCGTGTCGACGTGCATCGAGAGCAGCAGCCCCACGCGGAATTGACGCCGACATGGGAGGATACACGCCAGACGGCGACGATGTTCACCGCCCTCGATTCCCGCTCGCCCGCTCATCACATCTTCCCGACGCGGCTCGTTCCTCTCTACGCGCCAGCGACCGATTATGCGGCGGCAAGCTTCGCACAAGGACGACCGATTCTTTCCGGCGCGATCGATCTGATGCAGCGGATTCACAAGGATTTCCGCTACGATCCGAAGGCGACGCTGATATCGACGCCGCTGTCGGACGCATTCGAGGCGCGCGGCGGCGTCTGCCAGGACTTCGCCCATATCATGATCGCAGGCCTGCGCGGGCTCGGCCTGCCTGCCTGCTATGTCAGCGGCTACATCCGGACGGTCCAGCCCGAGGGCAAACCGCGCCTCGAAGGCGCCGACGCCTCGCACGCCTGGGTGCGCGTGTGGTGCGGCGAAGGCGCGGGCTGGCTCGGTCTCGACCCGACCAACGCGCTTCAGGTCAACGACGATTTCGTCGAGGTGGCCATCGGCCGCGACTATTCCGACGTCGCGCCGCTCGATGGTGTCATCCTCATTTCCGGCAAACAGACGCTGAAGGTCAGCGTCGACGTCAAGCCGGTAGGCTAATTCCATCAACCGCAGCGATTGTGACTGGCCCCTCAGGATTCGAAACATGTCATCTCCCCTCCAAATCGCCTTCATCGGCTATGGCGAAGTCGGCAAGCGTTTCGCTCGTGACTTTTTGTCCGCGGGCGTCGAGGCTATCGTCGCCTACGACATCCTGTTCGACGATCCCTCCCTTGCCGCGGCAAAACGCGCGGAGGCGCAGGCGGGCGGAGTTCGCCCGGCGGCGTCGGCCGCCGACGCGTTCAGGGATGCGGATATCGTCTTCTCCGCCGTCACCGCTGACGCCGTTGCGATGGTCGCGCGCCAGGCGCGTTCATGCGCGCGGCCCGGCCAGTATTTTGTCGACGTCAATTCCGCAGCGCCTGAAACCAAACGCGCGGCGGCAAAGGAACTCGACGCCGCCGGGGCGCGCTACATCGAGGCGGCGGTCATGGCGCCGATAGCGCCGAAGGGCATTGCCACGCCCATTCTCGCTGGCGGCCCGCAGGCGGCGGCCGCCGCGGCGCTTCTCAATCCGCTTGGCATGGCGATCAAGCCGGTTGCGATCGAATACGGCCGCGCTTCTGCGACGAAGCTGTCGCGCTCGATCATGATCAAGGGCATCGAGGCGCTCATCGTCGACTGCGCCCGCGCCGCGCGCGCCTGGGACGTGCAGGACGACGTGTTCGCGAGCCTCAACGACACATTTCCGGGGACGGATTTCGCGAAACTCGCCGACATGATGGCCGGTCGCGTGCGCCAGCACGGGATCCGTCGCGCTGCCGAAATGCGCGAGGCCGCCGACATGCTCGATGATCTCGGCGTCAACGCGGACCTCGCACGCGCCGTCGCCGATGCGCAGGAGCGCGGCGCAGCGATCAACGCCGACAAGGCGAAGGGGACGAAGGCGACGACATAGCGATCGCCGCCGCTACAAATCCTCTCATCAAGACGCGCCGCTGCACGCGCGGCCAGGATGAGAATCAGGAACGTCCCGTCACGCCGCCACGACTCGACGCACGCCGTTTTCCGACTCCGCCCATTTCAACCGCCCGCCGCGCAGCATGTAGTTCACATGCGCCAGCGTTTCGGAGAAGGCGAAGCTCATCTGGTGCGGGTCGAGCGCGCGGTGGAACAGCACCGGCACGAATTCGGACGCGGCGCACGGTTTCTTCGCACAGGTCTCCGCAATCGCCGCACACCGCGCCTCATGATGGCCGATCAGCTCGGCCGAACGTTCATGCAAGCCATAGAACGGCAGTTGATGGCCCGGCAGCACCATCGCGTCCTCCGGCAGGGTCTTGAACGCATGGAGTGAACGGATGTAGAGGCCGAGCGGATCGCCGTCCGGCTCGACCGCCCATACGCTGACATTGGGCGAGATCTTCGCCAGCACCTGATCGGCCGCCAGCAGAATCTTCTCGTCACGGCTCCACAGCATCGCCTGTTCCGGCGCATGGCCGTCGGCAGTCTGCACCTGCCAGACCCGCCCGCCGATCCTGATCTCGTCGCCTGCGACAATGCGCATGAACGTCGGCGGCAGCGGCGACACCATGCGCAGATAGCCGTGCCCGTTCGTCGCCACGCGATCGGTGGTCGCGGCGTCGAGGCCGTGTTCGATGTAGAAGTCGCGATACGGCTTGGCGTCGAGCGCGCCAGGGCTGAGCGAGATGTTGAGGCAGCCGAGATAGGACGTTTGCGTCGTCACCATCGGCATATCGAACCGCTCGCACAGCCATCCCGCAAGCCCGATGTGATCGGGATGGAAATGCGTAACGATCAGCCTTGTTATGCGTCGACCGCTGAGCGGCCCCGCGCTCAACGCCTCCCAGGCCGCGCGCGTCGCCGCATTGTCGATGCCCGTGTCGAGCACAGCCCACCCGTCGCCGTCGTCGAGCACGAATATGTTGACGTGATTGAGCTGGAACGGCAGCGCAATCCGCGTCCACAATATGCCGGGCGCGACCTCGAGGAGTTCGCCGGGAGCCGGCGGCGCGGGGAAGGGATACAGAAGCGGATCGCGGATTGGGTTGTCGGTCATGTCGCCTTCGCTATATCAGCCAAGAATTCAACGGGCCGAAGAAGGCGCGTTCCGCCGCTATAATGGAACGGTCGCATGCGGCGAACAAGCGGACGCTGCAAACCACCCCGCGCGCGGGTGTTTTGTGGGCCCGCGCCGGCGCTCTATACTCCGGCGTCGTCACTTGCAGGCGGAATTCGCAATGACCCGTTCGCTCCTGTCCGCGCTCACTGTCTGCGGCATCGCCGAACTCGACATCCAGACGACGCGCGGCGTAACCGACGTGCTGTCGCTGCTCGATCCAGACATGCCGGATCCGCCGGGATTTGCTGCCTGGCCGCGGCATCGCCGCACGCTTTTGCGCTTCCATGACGAGATAGAACCAAAGCCGGGAATCGTTCTGCCCGCCCCCGAGCACATCGACGCCATCCTGGCCTATGGCCGCGCGTTCGAGCGCCATCCCGGCGACAAGCATCTGCTCGTCCATTGCCACATGGGAATGTCGCGCTCAACGGCGGCGATGGCGGCCCTGATCGCGCAGGCCGAGCCGCAGACCGACGCCGACGCCGTCTTTGAACGCGTGTTCGCGATCCGGCAACGGTCATGGCCAAATTCGCTGATGGTGCGCATGGCCGACGACTCGCTCGGGCGCGGCGGCTCGCTCGTCATGGGCATGCGCCGTCTTTATGGCCGCCAGCTCGTGAACTTCCCCACCTACGGCCAGAGCCTGCGCTCGATCGGCCGCGGCGTCGAAGTCGACATGGCCATTCAGGCGTGATTTGCGCGCGTCAGGCCCATTAGTCTGATTTAGCGCAAGGCGCCGCCTCCGCCCTGTCCGCAGGATTGAGCCAGGCTCAGAGAAAACTTCGGGAAAGAGACGTCGCGATGGATTTCGAATTTTCAGCCGCGCAAGAGCAGGTGCGCGAGACCGTCATTCGCTTCGCGCAGAAGGAGATCGCGCCGCGCGTGCGTGAGATCGAGGAGACCGAGACCTTTCCTGTCGATCTGTTCAGGAAGTTCGCGGCGGTCGGCCTCATGGGCGTTCGCTATCCGGAAGCCGACGGCGGCGCCGGCATGGACAAGGTTTCCGACTGCATCGTGCGCGAGGAGATGAGCCGCGTCTGTCAATCGGTTTCCGCGGCATGGTCGGCGGCGACCCACATCGGCATCTGGCCAATCTGGCGCGGCGGCACCGACGCGCAGAAAGCGCGGTGGTTCCGGCCGGCGCTCGATGGCGAGAAGATCGCAGCCTTCGCCCTGTCGGAGCCGGACGGAGGCTCGGATGTGCGCGCGTTGCGCACGAAAGCCGAACGCGTGGCGGGCGGCTGGACGCTCAACGGTGCCAAACTTTATATCACCAACGCGCCCTTCGCCGATTTCCTTCTGCTCGCCGCACGCACGAAACCGGGGCGCGCCACCGATGCGATCAGCCTGTTCATGGTCGATCTGCCGAACCCCGGCATCTCGATTTCCAAGCTCGACAAGGAAGGAATCCGCGCATCGGAAACGGGCCTCGTCCACATCGCGGACGCCTTCGTGCCGGACGAAGCCCTGCTCGGCATGCAGGAGGGCTCATATCATCTCGTTATGGAAGCGCTCGCCGAAAACCGCGTCGGCGTATCGGCCAATTGCCTCGGAATGGCGCGCGCGGCCTACGAAACCGCGCTCGGCTACGCCAGGACACGGCTCGTGCGCGGCAAGCCGATCATCGAATATCAGGCTGTCGCGCACAAGCTGGCGGACATGGCCACGGAGATCGAGGCGGCGAAATGGCTCGTCTATTACGGCGCCTGGCGCGTTGACCAGGGTACCATCGACATGGCGCTCGCGTCGAAGGTCAAGCTGCATTGCTCCGAGATGGCGGTGCGCGTGTCCGAGATGGCGATCCGCGTGCTCGGTGGCGCCGGCCTGATGCGCGAATATCCGGTCGGCCGCATCCATCGCGATGCGCTCGTCTACCTCATGGGTGAGGGAACGTCGGAAATCCAGCGCAACATCATTTCGCGCGCAATGTCGAAGGACTGATCGCCGCGCGTCTCGGGATGAGGGCGCGAACGCCTATTCAGCCACGAAGATATTCCGCTGGCCCTCGCGCCTGACCACGCCTGTCCGTCCCAGCCCTTCCTTCTCCTGCAAATCCGCCAGCGTCGCCGCATCGTTCGCCGTATTCGCCACGAAACGCCGGCCGCTGGCGGCCTCGCGGCCGATGACGATGCCAAGTTCAGGCCCGTTCCTGCCGTGCATGATCGTGTAGGTCTCGATGACAGCCGCCCCCGAGGGCGTCTCGGTGAAAGGCGCCTTCGGCAGCGCATCGAGTTCCGCCTGCAGCGCGTTCGGCGGCTCGCGCTTCCAGGAGCCGCGCCTCGGCGTCGTCGAATAGACGCCCCACGAATGCTTGGTGATGTAATTGCCGTTCGCCGTGACAAGACCGAACTTGCCGGGCCGCGCGCGCGTCTGACGGATCATTTCGGAAATCGAATGCAGCACGTAGCTGTTGCCGGGGCCGCCAAAAAAGGGAAGGCCGCCAGTGATTGTCAGGCCGCGCGGATCGTTCTCGTCAAGCCCCAGCTCGCGGCATGCGATTTCGACGGCGGACGGAAAGCACGAATAGAGATCGAATATTGCGATCTCCTCCATGCTCTTGCCCGCCATGGCCAGGGCGCGCCGCGCTCCCCGCGCCATCGCGGGCGAGCGAGCGATGTTGTCGCGCTCGGTCAGATACCAGTGATCGTGCCCGTCGGCGCAGCCGTGCAGATAAACCCACTTGCCTTCGGGCACGCCTGCGCGCCGCGCCTCGCCGACCGACGTGACGATTACCGCCGCCGCCTGGTCGATGAAGGCGTTGGCGTTCATCAAGCGCGGATAGGGAAAGCCGATCCAGCGATTGCTCTCGTTCACGGTCGCGATCTGCTCGGCGCTGTAGCCCTCGCGCCGCGTCGCCAGCGGATTGCCCGCGGCGACCGCGGCAAAGCGCGCGAACAGGTCGCCCATTGCGCGCATATGCGTGGGAACGTCACGCTGCTTCAGCCCGCGCACGGCGTTCTCGATCAGCGGATACATGACGATCGCCGCGCGCATGCCGTGCGCGTCTTCGTGATCGCTCCAACCGCGCCGCTTCTCGCCAACGAGTTCGGGCAAGCCGCCGGGATCTTCGGCCCAGACGCCTTCTATTCCTGCCCGCTCCGCGCCGTGTTGCGTGCGCAACGCCTCGCCGCCGACGATCAGCGCCGCCCGCATTTCGCCGCGCGCGATCTGTTCCGAAAACCAGTTCACGAGATATTGCGGCATGTTCCCGCCGTTCCACGTATAGATTTCGCGGGACGGCGACAGGCCAAGCCGCTGCGCGACGCTGCGCGGCGGATTGGTCGATGTTCCAAGCCTCGTCGCGAAACGATGCGAGGTGTCCGCGAACAGGCGCAGCATCGCGATCGTATCGATGCGCGCGGCCAGCGCGGGCGCGCCGCAATCGGCGAGCGCGCGCGCGCCTGCCTGCGCCAACAGGTCGAACGGCGAGCGCGCCTGATCCACCGGCGTCGTCATGTCCGTGATATCGCCTGCCCCGACGAGGATGGGCGTTGTGTCGTCGATGTCGGTCATGTGCTCTCTTCCAATGCCGCGAGATCAGCGCATGTCCATTTTCATCTGGCCGCCCGATGCTCCGATCGGCTCGACTTTCATTTCGACAGGCACGGCGCCCGCCTTCTCGAACGTGACGATCGCCTTGATCGTCGCGCCGACTTTCAGTGGCTGTTTCAGCCCAACGAGCATGAGGTGATAGCCGCCGGGCTTCATCTCGATCGCCTGACCAGCCGGTATCTTCAGTCCATCCGTCAGTTGCCGCATCTTCATCACGCCGTTGTCCATCGACATTTCGTGAACCTCGACGTGATCGGCCGCATCCGTCGTCGCTGACACAAGCCTGTCCTCCGTCGCCCCCGCATTGTGCAGGGTCATGTAGGCGGCGCCGACGCTGGCGCCCGGCGGCGTGGCGCGCGCCCACGGATTCATCACCATCACGTCGGCGGCCTGCGCGCAGATGGCCGAGGCGACGAGCGCCAGCCCGAAGAAAGCGATACGCTTCATGATGGTCTCCTGATACGCCCGCAGGCGCGGACAAGTGCGTTCCGCCGAACGCTATCCCAACCCGGGCCCGGGAACAAAGCCGCCGGCGCTCTTCTCCGGCGGCTTCGCCATGCTAGGATCACCGCCATTCAGATCAAGCTGGAGAGAGATTCATGGCGACCAGGGTTGCGTCCGACGTCAGTGGCTCGGTCTGGAAGTTGATCGCGCGTCCAGGCGAGGCGGTAGAGGCTGAAGCCGAGATCGCCATTATCGAATCGATGAAGATGGAGATCCCGGTGATCGCGCCGCGCGCCGGACGGCTCGCACGTTTTCTCGTGGCGGAAGGCGAATCGATCTCGGAAGGACAGCCGATCGCCGAGATCGAGTGAACGCGGAAAAATCGGACCGGCGGTCTCACGAAGGATCGCGCCGGTCCGGTCGCCCCAACCCTCGTCGCCGACGGGGCCGCCGCTGCGACAGTTGAAATATCGTTCGGAAATGTCGCGCGACCGTTAAGCGAAAGGCGCAACATAGATTCAAATCGTCGGCCGCACAGGCCGCAAAGCCGGCATGTGCGGCCGGAAATGGCGTCTGGGCGGGGAAAAATTGGGGGACCACGGACGCCGGCTGTCAACAGCGCCGAAAATTTCTGGAAATGCTGGTGGTGCACGCAGTTTCGGCGAACGGGTCTCTCTTGGCCGGCCGTAAAATTCCCGGGAAGACGGCAATATGACCGGGAAAATGCGGTTGAGCCGCGCCCCTGGGTCATACCCCATGGTCGCAACCATCGGAAATAACGCGATATTCTTCGGGCGAAACCGGAAATTCCCGAAGCGTCGGCGACGGGAACAAACGGGAATCGATTTGCGATTTGGCGCGTCCAAATGCGAGCCAGACCGCATCCGACCGCGCGTCCCCACACGAGACTGGCGCGCGCCTGCGACCGGCGGCGATTTTTCCTCTAGCCCAAGCCCTGAATTTGTGGATTAGTAGTGGGTGGATCGTCGCTTCCGACTAGGGGCGGCGGTCGTTTCACAAGCCGGCATGACCATGGAGGGTCGGACCGGGCGTGTGGTTTACATAGCGGTCTGACGACCGTGTTGTGAAACCTGCGCCCAGAGTCCGCCCTCGTGGCGACCGCCTCTTCCGAACCGGAGCCGACGTTCCGATTACGTGAAGAGGAGTTCGACATGACCGCCGAAAGATCGCCTACCAATAAGAAGGTGAAGCCGCCCGAAGGGGTGACGTCGCATCTGAAGACGAAATCCCGCCAGCGTCGCGAGCGCCAGAGGTTGCTGACCACGGTCGGCTTCCACGCCGCGGCGCAGCGCAATGACCTTCTGCCGAAGCTCGAGATCATCTACGCGCCGATCGAAAGCGTCCGGCCGGCGAACCGGCGGGTTCGCAAGCAGGATGTCGCGCAGACGGCGCGGGTCTTGTCGAGCATCCGCAAATTCGGGGTGGCGGCGCCGATCCTCGTCGACGAATCCTATCGCATCGTGCATGGCCACGCCGTTTACGACGCGGCGCGCGAGGCGGGTCTCCCGAAGATTCCGGTCATCTGCATCACGCATCTGTCGGAGTCGGAACGCCGCCTCCTGTCGATCGCGCTCAATCGCCTGGGCGAAACCGGTCGGTGGGACGAGGAGGTCCTGCGGCTCGAATTCGAGGAGCTTATCGAGATCGACGAGGACGTGGTCGTCACCGGGTTCGAGCCGGCTGAGATCGACGCATTGCTGCTGGACGATGATTTGGAGACCGATGACGATGACGCTGCGGATTGCCAGCCGGACGCGGTCGCGGTGTCGCGGCCGGGCGACCTGTGGGTCCTCGGGCGCCACCGGCTGCTGCAGGGCGACGCGCGAGACCCCGAGAGCTATGCGCGCGTAATGCAGCCGGACGAATTGGCGCGGGTCGTCCTGACGGACGTTCCGTTCAACGTCCCGATCGCCGGCCACGTGACCTCGCAGGCGCATCGCGAGTTTGCGATGGCCGCCGGCGAGATGAGCCGCGAGGAGTTCGGCGCCTTCAACCGCGACTGGATGGAGGCGTCTGCGGCCTACATCGTCGATGGCGGCCTCATCGCCACTTTTATCGACTGGCGCTCGGTGGAACTGGTGCTGGCCTGCGGCCGCGAGCTCGGCCTCGGCCTGCTGAACGTCGTGGTCTGGGCGAAGTCGAATGGCGGGCAGGGCAGCTTCTGGCGCAGCCAGCACGAACTGCTGCCCGTCTTCAAGAAGGGCTCAGCGGCGCACGTCAACAATGTCGAGCTCGGACGGTTCGGCCGCTGGCGCTCCAACGTTTGGACCTACGCCGGCGCCTCGTCGCTCGGGTCTGACGCGCGCGAGGGACTGGCGGATCACCCGACGGTGAAACCCCGCGCGCTGCTGGAAGACGCGCTCCTCGACGTCAGCAACCGGGACGAGATCGTGCTGGAGCCGTTTGCAGGGTCCGGTTCGACGCTGATCGCCGCCGAGAGCGTCGGGCGCATCTGCCGGGCGATCGAGATCGACGGGGCCTATTGCGACGTCGCGATCCGGCGCTGGCAGTCGATGACCGGCGAGGAGGCGACGCTTTTCGAGACTGGCGAGACTTTCGCCGAGGTAGCGGCGCGACGCGCGGGCGCTCCGCCTGACCTGCCGCCACAGCTCTCGCGCGAAAACGGCAATGTGGCGCCGGACGAGGACGACGAAGCGTCGGCCGGTTCCAAGTGTGACGCCGCCAACGATCGGGAGGCGCGCCATGAAGCCCGATAAGCCCAGGAAGACGCCGACGGGCGACTACGAAGTCGGCTACGCCCGGCCGCCGCAACACTCGCAGTTCAAGCCCGGCAACCCAGGCAATCCGAATGGACGGCGCAAGGCGCAGCCGACGCTCCAGGAGATCGTTCTGCGCGACGCTGCACGCTCGGTCCGAATCCAGGTGGGCGACAAGATCGAGACGGTCGCAAACATCGAATCGATCGTTCGCAGGCTTGGCAAAGAGGCGCGGTCGGGCGACCAACGCGCGCGGCGCTTATATATCGATCTGTATCTGCGACTTGGCTCGCCAAACGATGCGGCGGTCGCGGACGACTACTTGAAGGCGGCCGATATGGAGATCCCGGACGACGACGTCGTCCGGCGCATGCTGTCCCGCTTCCACCACCTGCGGTCGGAGTGAGGGGAGAGCCTTGAACGCTCCAGATCGCAATTCACCTGTAGGCGTCGAACGGGCCGTCCGCCCGGACGACGCTGTGAGCGCGCGCGATGCGCTGATCGGCTTCGCGCGCGCCGATTTTTGGTGCTTCGTCGAACTGGTGTTTTCGGTCCTGCACCCCGGCAAGAAGATTATATTCGCCCAATATCTCGAATTCATCGCATCCGTATTGATGCACGTCGAAGATGGAAAATATCGCCGCGTCCTCATCAATCTGCCGCCACGGCACATGAAATCGATTCTGACTTCGGTTCTCTATCCGGCCTGGCGCCTGGGCCGCGACCCGACCACCAAGTTCATCTGCATCTCCTATAGCGACGACCTCGCGCACGACCTGTCGAGCCTGACCCGCACCGTTATGCGCTCGGCGCTGTACCGGACGATCTTTCCGAATGTTCGGCTCGACAAGTCGGCCGTCGACTACATCCGAACGCCTCAGGGCGGTTATCGGTACGCAACCGCGGTCGGAAGCCACGTTACCGGCTTCGGCGCGGACGAGATCATCATCGACGATCCGATCCAGCCCGAGGACGCGACCTCCGAAATCGCCAAGCGGAACTTTCGATCGTGGCTCGCGAGCTCGGTCCTCACGCGGTTCAACGACCCGAACCGCGGCGCCCTGATCCTGGTCATGCATCGCCTGGCGCCGGACGATCCGGCCGCGGATATGGAGTCGACCGCCGATCGAATCGTCAGGTTGCCGCTCGTCGCCGAGCAGCGCGAGAAGATCACCTGGAACGGCCGTGTAATCTTCGAACGTAACCCTGGAGATCCGCTCAACCCGGGCATCCTGGACCTGGAGTCGATCGACAAGATCAAGGGCAGCATTCCCCCTCACGTCTTTGCATCGCAATATCAGCAGCGCCCGACCATCGGCGGTTCGGGCATGCTCTCGATAGACAAGTGGCGGCGCTACGACCCGGCGAAGCCGCCGAAATTCGAATTGCTCATTCATTCCTGGGACATCGGCGCCACGACCACCGGCAACGCGAGCGTCTGCACGACGTGGGGGCTCGCCAGGAATGAGGAAGGGCGGGACGCCGTCTATCTGGTCAACGTCCAGCGCGTACGGCTGGAGCTGCCTGAGGTTCTCGCGGCCATCAAGGCGGCGAACCTGCGAGACAAACCATCTCTCATCATCGTCGACGAGCGTGGCGTCGGCCTGGGCGTCTATCAGCAACTACGCCGCGATGGCTTTCGGCACGTCGAAGGCTCGACGGCGACATCCGACGTTCTCGAGCGCGAGGGTCAGCCGGGCGCCAAGCCCAGCGTGTCCAAGATTGATCGCTTCGGCAGGGCCGCCCTGCAGATCGGAGACGGTCGGGTTCTGATTCCCACGCATGCGCCGTACCTCGACCCCTTCCTCAACGAAATCGCGGGATTCCCGAATATCGCCGACAAGGATCAGGTCGACAGCATGACGCAGCTCGTCGGCGTGCTCGATCGCGCAATCCAAATCGCGAGGCGCAATAAAGATCGGGGATGCTAAACAACAGCGTTCGCTCGTAGCTCCCATGACGTCGACGCTCCAGTCGTTCGCCATACCGCCGATTGGATGGGATGCCCGTCGACCGAGTTAATCCTGACGAATTTCCGGAATGGTCGCCCGCACCGTCGATTCTTCGATGCGCTCCTCGTCGCCACCGCCCAAATCCGCGGCCACGCCCTGCAGACGCTCTACGAGACGCCCAACTGCTGGACCGAATACGAGAGCGCTTGAACCGCGTAGCGTCCGGCGCGAAGCGAACCCGGCCGCCTTACGCCCAGACGACATCGCCGAGCCGTTCAAGCCGAACGTGAGCGATACGTGGATCCGCGACATTGCCCTGCGCCAGATCGGCTGCCGCGCGCGCCAACGACGGGGCGACCAAGAAGCCATGCCGATAGAGGCCATTGATGTACAGGGTGCGGCCGCGCCGCTCGACGCGGGGTAGGTTGTCGCGGAACGCGGGCCGCAGTCCCGATCCCATTTCCGCGACTTCGGCCTCGGCGAACGATGGATGCAGTGTATAGGCGGCGCCAAGAAGCTCGGCGACCGAGCGCGCGCTGATGCGCGTCGGCTCCTCGTTTTCGATAGAGGTCGCGCCGATCATGAAGCGGCGGTCGTGGCGAGGCACAACATAGACCGGCGTTCTCGGATGAAGCATACGGATCGCTCGTTCGAACGATATCTCGCCGGTTTCGAGCACGAGCATTTCGCCCTTGACGCCGCGCAGCCCATCGAGCGTGTCGCGCGCCGCAAAGCCGCGACAGTCGACGGTCCATTCGACATTGTCGGCGAGCGAGGCCGCGTCGGTCGAGAAACGCAAGGTCACGTTATCGAGTGCAGCAAGGCGTTCGGTCACAGACTCCAGCGCCTTGCGCGGGTCGAGATGCGCCTCGGACGCAAAATACAGCGCTCGCGAAAACCGCCCGGCGAGATCAGGCTCGAGAGCTGCGATGCGGTTTGCGCCAATATCCTCGAAATCGCGCGTCCGCTTGGCGAACCGCGTCAACTCGGCCTGGTCGCGCGGCGGCGCGACGACAAGGCTGCCGGTCCGCCATGCCACGGGTATGCTGCGGGTCCAGTAGTCCAGGGCTTCGAGACCGAGTTCTGCGACCAGCGGCTCCGCCGTCTCCATCTCACACCAGGGGGAGATCATGCCGCCGGCGTACCACGAGCAGCCCATGCCCGGTCCGCTTTCGCGTTCGACGAGTTCGACCTGATGCCCACGTTTGCCAAATTCGAGCGCCGCGGTGAGCCCCGCGACGCCAGCGCCAATAACCCGTATCCGCATGAAGTCCTCCCCCGGAGTTTCGCCGGCTCTGCATCCAGGGAGGAATAGGATTGTTCGCCCCGGGGCGAACCAGCCTTCCCTCCGCCAGTCCGAACTGGTTCAGGTTCAAGGGATCGCCGAGCCGCAGGAAATCGTCGTTACCGCGCCGTCAGCCTCTCAGCCCCCTGTCGGGGCTCTCCCAGGCACGATCATTCCCGCCTGCGCGCGCGAAATCATCAATTGCGGCAAAGTGTCGCATTGTTCGACTCGTAAGATTGAGTGAATGCGCGCAACGCATTCAACCGTTGCGCGCCTTCCTCGTCTCGATCGGTTCACATCAAACGGCCACCTTGCGCTGCGCGTTGATCGTCGCGTAACTGCGCCAGAAGTTCGCCTTCGACGCCTTGGCGCCCCCAGCTGTCGAAATGGATGAGGGTGTCGAGCGGCAGACGCTCGCGCCATCCCGCCGCTTCCAACTCCGGCCGGCGGTGGTAGCCACTGACCTTGCCAACGCAGAGATAGGCGATCGGAACGATCCGTTTCGGGATGTTCAGGATGCGCTGCACCGCCCCGTTGTCGAAAATGCTGACCCAACCCACGCAACTCCCATCGCCGCCTCCCCGAATCACACGGAAAGGGAATCACGCCACTGAGATATCTACAACTGTAGTACTAAATATCGACGTGGACGCGCGCATTGCCGCCAGTGCGTCGCCATTTCCGGACATCACGCAGGAAGCGCTTGCAATGATGGTCGGCGTCACGCGGCAGACCGCCAGTAAGATACTCGGCGATTTCGAGCATAGAGAAATAATCCGATTAGGCTATCGGCGGATCGAAATTTTAAACCGCGCTGCCATTCAGCGCATTGCCGTGAGCACCTAGCAGGTGGGTCGCATTGTGCGGACAACCGGCAGCAGGCCATACAGTACCTGCCGCTTCGTTTCTAGTTCAGCGTCGACCTCAATGAACTAACGCAACAGGACCACTCAGTGGGGGCCAATCATCATGCCGAAGTTGTTTGAACCACTCTCCCTCGCCCGCGGGCGCGCAATGTCCAACCGCTTCATGCTCGCGCCGCTGACCAATTCGCAGAGCCATGCCGACGGAACCATTTCCGACGACGAGTTCGACTGGCTCACCTACCAGGCCGAGGGCGGATTCGGACTGGTAATGACCTGCGCGGCGCACGTGCAGCGAGTCGGCCAGGGGTTTCCCGGCCAGCTCGGCGTTTTCTCCGACGCATTGCTGCCGGGCCTGACGCGGCTCGCCCGGGGCATCCGGGCGCAGGGCGCGCTTTCCTCGGTGCAGCTGCATCACGCAGGCATTCGCGCCCCGGCCAAACTTATCGGTGGCGCGCCGCGCGGGCCGCCGGACGACGCGCAGACGGGCGCAATGGCGCTCAGCGAAGTCGAGATCGAACAGTTAATCGATGATTTTGTCGCCGCCGCCGTGCGTTGCGAGAAGGCCGGATTCGACGGCGTGGAGATACATGGGGCGCATGGATATATCCTGTGCGTAGGTCCGCTTGATGAAAATAGTTGTTGTCAGCTCTCATGAGCGCGCTAATGAATCGCCGCATACATAATTTTTTCCTCCGTCGCCTGCGCCGCGCTCATTTCCTCAGCGATGCGCCCGCCGCGCGCGACCAAGATGCGATCTGAAATTGCGAGAATTTCGGGTAGATAGGACGAGATGACGATCACAGCCTTACCCTGGGCGGCAAGCGAGCGGATCGCTGCGTGAATCTGCGGGATGGCGCCGACATCGACGCCGCGCGTCGGTTCGTCGAAGATGACGACCGACGGATCTTGCGCAAGTGACTTGGCGACCACTACCTTCTGCTGGTTGCCCCCAGAATATTCGATGATCTTGAGGCTGCGCTTGAGCGCGGAAATCGACAGCGCCTTGACCCAGCGATCCGAGACGACCTTGCGTTGTCGCGCCGAAAAGAGCGCGCGCTTGCCCTTGGGCGAAGCGAGATATCCGAGATAGATGTTGTCGTCCGCCGTCATCGTCTCGAAGAATCCGTCGAGCTTGCGATCCTCGGTGATGTAGACGATGCCGTCGCGCACCGCCTGGCGCGGCACGCGATAGCGGATCGGCTTTCCGTTCAGGTAAATCAGCCCGCCGCGCAGGAAGTTGCGCTTTCGCGCGCCACAAATGATGTGGGCGATTTCCGTGCGGCCGGAGCCGACGAGTCCGGCGACGCCCACGACTTCGCCCTCGTACACCGAGAACGACATGTTCTTGACGACGCTGCCCATGGTCACGTTTTCGACCGCCAAAACGCGGCGCCGGTCCTTCTTCGGCGCGACCACGTCTTCGGAGGCGCCGTCCGTCTCGACTTCGCCATAGTGCGAGGTCGCGACATCGCGGCCGACCATCATGCGCACCACGGCCGGCCGGTCGAGCTCGGCGGCCGGGCCGGTATGCACGAGCTTGCCGTCGCGCAGCACGGTTATGCGGTCGGCGATATTCAACGCCTCCTCGATCGCATGCGAGATGAAGATGATCCCGACGCCCTGCGCACGAAGACTGCGGAGCAGATGGAACAGGTGCTGGATCTCCTCCGGCGTCAGGCTCGCCGTCGGTTCATCGAAGATGATCACGCGCGCTTTGTGGCGCACCGCACGCGCGATCTCGACCATCTGCCGCTTGGCGGTCCCGAGCGTCTCGACCAGCGCCAGCGGCTCAACATTGAAGTTCAACGCCTGCTGCGATTGCTGCGCGGCGATGTTGATCTTGCGATAGACAGTGAACAGCTTCTCCATGCCGAGCTCGAGATTCTGCGCGACTGTCATCGACGGCACTAGGCTTGTCTCTTGGTAGACCATGGCCACGCCGCTCTTCAGCGCCTCTCCGGGGGACGCAAACGACACTTTCCGTCCACCCAGAAAATAGTCGCCCGACGACAGGAGTATCGCCCCGGAGATCGCCTTGCACATGGTCGATTTTCCGGCGCCATTCTCGCCGAGTACCGCGTGGATCTCGCCGGGCAGCAGATCGAAGTCGACGCTGTCGATGGCGTGGATGCCGCCATAGATCTTGCTGCCCGCAACAATGCGCAGAACCGGATCCGCTGGTTGGTGGTTCATCTTTCTCTCCACTCAGCCATCGACCGGCAATGCGGCGATCTTGCCGTGACCCTTCGAGACCGCGAGCGCGCGGCCGTCGCGTTCAACCACGCAGGTCACCCCATGGAATCGGCCGGACGCGCGGCTGTGGAAGCTTTCGACCGCATTGCCTAACGCATCGAGCCGCGCCACGAGGCCGTAGGAGCGCGGCGGCGCCCAAGGTTTCTGGATCCCGAGCTTCTTGATGCGGCCGATCTGCGTCGGTTCGCGCGGATCGAAACCATCGCCGAGCGAGGGGCCCGCCCAGAGATGCTGCGGAACCTCGTTCATCATGCGCGCGCGAAATTCGTGCTCGCGCAGGATGAATTCGGTCAACTGCGTGCGCAGGGCGAACAGGGCCAGCCAATAGCCGCCGTCCGAAGCGCGCGAGATGCGCGAAGGATAGCCGGCGAAGTTCTTGACCGCCACGCGCGGCTTGCCGCCGGCGCAATCAAATTTGCTTAGCCGGTGCGCCCAGGATTCGACGACATAAAGGCTCCTTTCGTCGTGAGTCACGACGATTCCAGCCGGCCAGTCGAGGTTGTCGGCGAGGACGCACGCGCCGCGCAAGTCGGCCCCGCAGGCGATTACCCGGCCTGACGGCGGACGCTTCTGCATGAGATCGGCCTGCCATTGTTCGAACGGATTATGACGCGATCCGTCGGTGAGATAGATCGTTCCCTCCACAGCGCAGGCGACCGCCGTTGGGCAGCGGACGGGATCTCCGTCGGGCTGCTCGAGCCAGCCCGCGACCGCGCCGTCCGCATCCACCGCGCAGACGCCGCGGCCCGAGACGCAGGCGAGCAAGCCGGTATGCGCCGACCACGCGAGCGCACCGACATTCGCATCAAATTCGGCCAGCACCTTGCGCTCTGAGAAATCGGGCGCAGCGCAGGCGAGGATCTGGAGGCCGGCCGAGACGTAGAGCACGCCGCGATCGTCGAAGACGAGCGCATCGGCCGATTTCAGCGTGTCGCCGAGCACGGGCGCGCGCTCCAGCCGTTCGTTCGGCGAAAACCCACCGTCGAGCACGGGGATCGCGTGCACGTCCCGATCGGGGAAGAAGATGCGATCGACGATGTCACGCGCTAACGACATGATCCGCCCTCGCATGCGCAACGGCGGACGCTGCGCCCTTCTTCGTCTTGTCGCCCCAGTAGGAATCCCATCCCGTCCAGCTCTTGTCCGCCCCAGGAAGCGGCACACGGCCGATGCGATTGTTCTCGAGGCCGCCGATGTAGAGATAGCCCTTGTGCTCGCGCATCGAGGTGATGGTTGGATGCGATACCCCGCCGGGGTCCCACAGCGACTCCAGCACTTCGCCGTTATCGTCGAACTTGACGACGCAGCCAAAATTGATGCCGGGGCACAGCCATTCGTCCGGCGGAATCTGCTTGACCATGCGCGTGCGGAACGACGGATCCGCCATGGCGATGTCGTAGACCGGCGAGCGCAGGCCGACCAGCGCCAGCCAGTAATTGCCGTCGGACGCGCGGTTGATGTTGTCGGGATAGCCCGGAAGATTGTCGGCGATGATCTCGAGCTTGCCGGTCTGCGGGCCGGCGATCCAGTAGCGATAGATGCGACAGAGCCAGGTCGAGACCCACAGCACCGCCTGCCCGTCGTGCGAAATGCACACGCCATTCGGGAAGGCGAGATTGGCCAGCACGGTCCTCGTCGTCTTGGTCGCCGGATCGTAGCAGACGAGGCGTCCGTTGCCGCGGCCTTCGAAACCGTCGAGCGCCCATTCGCTGAGATCATAGCGCGTCGTAGCGTCGCTGAAGTAGATCTTGCCGTCTGCGGCAATATCGAGATCGTCGGCGAGCCAGAGACGGGAATCGTCTTTGAAGCGATACCAGGTGCGGTTGGTTTCGTCCGTCACCTTGAAGATCGTGCGATCCTGTCGCACGCCATAGACGCCCATGCCGGCTACGCAGACGATGATGCTCTCGTCGCGATCGATCGCCATGCCGAGCGGACGGCCGCCGATGCGCGCGAATTCCTCGCGCTTTTCGTAGTTCGGCGCGAGAAAGCGGATGATCGATCCGTTGCGATTGACGGTGTAGAGATTGTCGGAGCGGTCGAGGATGATGTCTTCTGGCCCCTCTATCTTGTCGAGCGCGATCGCTTCTGAGTCCTTCAACCGATCGTTCTCCGCGAACACGGTGCCGCCGCCGCGTTCGATCGAGGCTGGCGGAGAAAATTCGACGAGGCTCGGGCTGACGTAGATCTTCTGGAGGATCTTGCCCTTGTTCTTGACGAACTTCACGTTGAAGGCGACGGCGGCCAGCAGGATCGCCCCGATCGCCGCCGACGTCAGGCTGCCATGCGTGCCGAGTTGCACGAGGCCGTTGATCAGCAGGAAGATGATCGCTGCGCCCATCAGAGCGCGGCTGATGGTGCCACGCCCGCCCGCCAGACTTATGCCGCCCAGAACGGCCGCGGCCAACGCATTCACTTCCCAGCCGACGCCGGTATCCGTGCCCGCGCTGTTCTGGCGCGCGGCGTAGAGCAGGCCTGCCAGCGCCGACAGCATTCCGGCCAGCACATAGGCCAGAAACAACGATCGCTGCACGTTGATGCCGGCATGGCGGGCCGCCTTCCGGCTCGAACCGACCGCCATGATATGCACGCCCGAGCGTATGCGCGTGAGATAGAGGTGCGCGATCGCGCCGATCACGATCAGGCACACCATGTTGATGGGTATGCCGAAGACGAAACCCGCGCCGAGAAAATCCCACGCGGCGCTGTCGACCGAAGCGCCGGCCAGTTCGGCTGCATAGACGCCGGTTATCTTGTTGTAGGCTGCGCGCAGGATGATGAGGACGACCATCGTCGTCAGAAACGGCCGCGTCTTGGCGTAGGCGATCAGGCCGCCGTTGACGGCGCCGATCAGCGCCCCCCAGGCGAGCACGGCGACAATGGTCAGCGGCAGCGGCCAGTCCTGCACCTGAAGAAAATAGAGCGTCAGGAAGTCCGCCATCGCGAATACGGCGCCGACGGACAGATCGATGCCGCCCGACAGGATCGACAGCGCCATGGCCATGGCGACGAACGCCTGCTCGGGAAAACTGCGCATCAGCTGCTGCAGTTGCACGATCGAGGCGTAACTTGGAATCGTGACGATGAACGCGGCGAATACGAGCAGCATCAGCGTGAACGGAACGATCGGCTCCATCCAGCGCTTTTCCAGAAGTTCGCCGATAATCAACTGCGGCGAATATCGGTACCAGAGACGTCGAAGCGCGTTCATCGCCCATCCACTTTCGGCCCACGAACGCCAATTGGCGTTCGCGCTTCTCGATGATCAGAAGGAGCGCCTCATTCCTTCGGCACAGTGAAGCAATACTGGCGGTCTGCCTTGGAGGAGACCCAGTAGTTCGTGGTGTAATAGGCCAACTGCGTGCTGCCGGCCGGACGTGGATCCTGGAGCAGGGTCAACACGGCGTTGACGATCGCCTCGCCCTGGGTATCCGCGCGATAGGACAGGTTCTTGTAAAACAGGCCCTGCTCCAGCATGTCGCAATCGGCCGGCTGGCCGTCGCTGGCGACGAAAATCTTGACCTGGCCCTGCTTGCCCGCGTTTTTGACGACCTGCGCTGCGCCGGCCGTTTGCGGACCCCACACGCTCATGATGCCGCACAGATCGGGGTTCTGCTGCAGAACGTTGGTGGTGACTTCGGCCGCCTTGTTGGCGTCCCAGTTCGTGGGCTGCGAGGACACGACTTTGATGGACGGATCCTTGCTGAAGACTTCCATGGCCGCCTTGGTCATGTCAAACGAATAGGCCGCCGTCGCCTCGCCCTGCAGAATCGCGATCTTGCCAGAACCCTTGCCGCCGCCGCAGGCCTTGATCACCTCATTCGCGATCGATCGGCCGAGCTTCGGCACGTCGGCGCCGACATAGGCGTCGGTCAACTGGTTGGAGGCCATGTTGACCTGAATGACCTTGATGCCGGACTCCATGGCGCGCTTGAGTTCGCGCGCCAGCAATGTGGTCGTCGGGTTCTGGACAATCAGAATGTCCGGCTTCTCGTTGATCAGCGTGCTGACAGCCTGCAACTGCACGTCCGATTTCAGGTTCGGATCGCGCATCACCATCTTGATTCCGTAGTCATCGAAATGCGCCTTCATGACGCGCGTCCACTCGCCTTCGAGCACGCCGACCCAGACCGGCACCCAGGCGACCGTCTTTCCCTTCACAGCCTTCTCGAATTTCGCGTACAGATCAGCGCGCGGATCCGCCGCTTGCGCAGGCGCGAACGCGCTCGCAGCGATCGTGAGAGCGACGCCGGCGACGCCGGCGCGCATGAATGACAGAATGCTGTTCGTGTTGTTCGACATTGTCATGTCCTCCCGTTTATCCGGCCGGTGCGCGGCCGCCGCTTTCTCAAGACTCAGTCGCCCTGTTTCGCAGTTTCCTCGTCGCGCGGATGAATGATGCTGTCGATCGTGATCGCGAGCAGAAGCACCAACCCCTTGATCATGTCCTGTGTCTGAATATCGAGATTCATGATCGTCATGGCGTTGAGAAGCAGGCCGATCAGAAGCGTACCCGCGATCACGCTGAGCACGTTGCCGCGACCGCCGACCAAGCTGACGCCGCCAAGCACGACCACGAGGATGACGTCGAAGATCAGCGTCGAATCGACGATTTGCAGATGCATCAGCGATGTCGAGCCAACCATGATGATTCCGCCGACATAGCCGATGGCCGAACACAACGCATATTCGATCATCGTCAGCGGCCGCGTCGCGATGCCGGACAGCCGCGCCGCAAGCGCATTGTCGCCATGCGCGTAGATGAACCGGCCGATCACGGTGCGCGACAAGAACAGGTGAAGCAGCAGCGCACAGATCGCGAAGGCGATGACTGGCGCCGGCAACCCTCCGGCGATCGTCCCTCCCAACGCCAGAATATTGGTGTGGCCCGGCTCCAGGAACACCTGGTAAGCAGGAACGACGAGCGCGCGCGTCACGCCGACGATAAGCAGGCCGGATGCGAGCGTCGTGAAAAGCGGCGGTATTTCGACGACCGAGACAAGATAGCCGTTCGCCAGTCCCATCAGGATCGACAGCAGCATTCCGAAGCCCAGCGCGACAGGCACGGGCCAGCCGGCGTTGATCATCGTCATCGCGATGGCGGCGGAGCATCCCAGCGTCGCGATCTGCGAAAGGTCGATGCCTCGCCCGATGACGACGACCGCCATCCCGAGCGCGAGAATACCAAGGATCGAGATGTTGCGCGCCAGAGTGAACAGATTGCCGAGCGTAATGAAGCCGGGAAGCGCGACGCTCATGATCACGAACAATACGAGCGTCACGCCAAGCACGATTTCCGCCTGGCTCGGCTTGTAGCCGGATCGCGGCTGACTAGCTGCTGCTGCTGCCTCGCTCGACACGCTCGCTCCCTGTATGCGTATGGCGCCGTCCGACGCGACTTGCGTCATGGGCCGTTTCGTAACCCGAAGATCAGCGGATCAAAGGCGCACTCGTCCGCGGAAGGGAAGGGTCCGAATTTCTATTGTTTGTTGCATCGTATTTGTTATAACAAGGATATGCACGGGGCTTCTGTCATGTCAACGCGGTTTGCCGATGCGCCGACGCCCGAGGACGACGCAGGCCTCGCGGCAATCGGACACCAGATCACGAAAGAGAGCGTTAGCCAGCAGGCTTATGTCGCAATCCGCAATTCGTTGATGCGCAGCGGGCTGAAGCCCGGCCAGAAACTGATTTTTCGTCAGGTCGCCGACCAGCTAGGCATATCCGTCACCCCCGTGCGAGAGTCGCTACTCCGGCTCGTCTCGGAAAATGCGCTCGTGCTCGATGAGCGCGGCACCGTCTGCGTCCCCACGCTCTCGGTCGACCAATGCGTCGAAATCCGGGACCTGCGCATGCTGCTCGAGGGAGAAGCCGCCGCGCGCGCCGCCCTGCGCGCGACCAAAGCTGAAGTCGACGAACTGCTCGCTACGCATAATCGCTATGTGAAGACAGAAGCCGATCGCGATTTCCCGGCAGCTCTAGCCGAGAATGAAAATTTCCATTTCGGCGTTTGCCGGCTTGCCCACTCGCCAGCCTTGTTCCGGATCGTCGAGAACCTCTGGATTCAATTCGGCCCGACGCTTTCCTATCTCTACGATGGCCAGACGCGCCCGTTCGGCGGCCAGAAGCATGGCCACCTGAAGGTAATAGAGGCATTGCGGAAACACGATCCGGATCGTGCGCGCCGCGCCATCAGCGACGACATTCTGATCGGCGGCAAAACGCTTCTGGAAAAGCTTGCTCCATCGGTGTAGAGCGCGTCCAAGTTCCCTGAAATTCGCACAGGACTGTTCAACAGCATGTCGTCGAACGCCGATGTCGTCGTAGATCGAATTCCCGCGGATCTGCGCCCGGAAGCGCATTTCGATGGCCGGAGCATGCTTTGCTATGCCGACCGGCCTGCTTCGCTCAACGCGATGTTTCACGATCTCGTCGCGCGCTTTCCCTATCGACCGGCGATCGTCGAAGACCGAACCCTGACCTATCTGGACGTCGACAAGCTGTCCGCGACGGTCGGGGCGCGCCTGACGAGCCTCGGCGTCGCGCCCGGCGACCGCGTCGCCGTCTACCTCGGCAATTGCTGGGAATTTCTCGTGGTGTTCTTCGCCTGCATCCGACTTGGCGCCATCATTGTCCCGATCGGCACGCGACAGCGGCATTCGGAACTCGAGTTCCTCCTCAAAAATTCTGGCGCAAAGGTTCTGATTCTAGAACCCGATCTCGCGGAATTCGTGCCAGCGTCCGATCTGCTGCCCGATCTCGTCCATCGCTTCGTCATTCGCGGCGAAGCGCCGAGCGCTCGCCCGTTCGCCGATCTCCTCACGGAAGGCAGCGAAGCCTGCCCCGCGCCGACGGCGCACGAGGAGGACGTCGCCGTCATTCTCTACACTTCCGGAACGACGGGACAGCCGAAAGGTGCGCAACTCACGCATCTCGGGCTCATCCATTCCTCTCTCGCCTTTTCGCGCGCGTGCGAACTGTCGGAGCGCGACCGCGCGCTCGTCGCGGTGCCGCTGTCGCATGTGACCGGCCTCGTCGGAGTCGCTCTCTCCGTCATGATCGCCGGCGGCTGCGTCGTCCTCATGCGACAGGCGTTCAAGGCGCCGGATTTTCTGGCGCTCGCCGCTCGCGAGAAGATCACCTACTCGATTCTCGTGCCGACCATCTATACGCTCTGCGCCATGCGTCCCGATCTGGCATCATTCGATTTGACGGCGTGGCGTATCGGCTGTTTCGGCGGCGCGCCCATGCCGGTCGCGACGATCGAAATGCTGGCGGCGAAACTGCCGCATCTCCAATTGCTCAACGCCTATGGCGCGACAGAGACAACATCCCCGGCCACCATCATGCCGCTGCAAGACTGGCGCGACAATGTCGACTCGATCGGCAAGGTCGTTCCCTGCGGTCGCATTCGCGTCGTCGATGGCGCGGGGCGCGACGTCGCGCCGGGAACGCCCGGCGAGTTCCTGATCGCCGGCCCCATGGTCACGCCGGGCTACTGGCGCAGGCCTGACGCCAACGTCAGCGAATTTGCCGACGGCTTCTGGAGATCGGGCGATATCGGTTCGATTGATTCCAACGGCTTTGCTCGAATTCTCGATCGCAAGAAAGACATGGTCAATCGCGGCGGCTTCAAGATTTTCAGCGCCGAGGTCGAGAATATAATCAGCGGGGTAGAGGGCGTGATTGAATGCGCCGTTGTCGGCAAACCAGATCCTGTGCTTGGCGAACGGGTGCATGCGATCGTCGTCGTCGAGGCCGCGGCGGAGGTCGACGATGCGACGGTGCGCGCTTACTGCGCGCAACGCCTGTCCGATTATAAGGTGCCGGAAACCGTGGTGATTCGCACCGAGCCCTTGCCGCGCAACGCCAACGGCAAGGTGATTAAGCCGCTGCTGCGAACGGAAATCTAACACTACTTTGGCATATTGTCGGGAGATGTGCCGTTTTGGGGTTCCCGAGAAGCAAATTGCGTGATTCATAAGGGTGTCGGCGTTTCGGAGGGCCGACCATGAGCGAGAGCTGGAAGTCTGATCTTGAGCGGTGGCTGGCGCCTTTTCTCATAGCCCTTCGTCACAAGACGCGGTCGCGGATGTGCCCGGTCTACATCGCGGGGCTGATCGGCGCGGGCGATCGCAAGAGCGTGCAACCCATGGCGGCGCGCGACGGCGAGGTCGGCTACGACCAACTTCACCACTTCATTGCCAGTGGCGTGTGGGACGCCGGGCCGCTCGAGAAGGCCTTGCTCGCCGAAGCCGACAGGATGGTGGGCGGCGCCGATGCGTGGTTGATCGTCGACGATACGGCCCTGCCGACGAAGGGATCGCATTCGGTCGGCGTCGCGCCGCAGTACGCTTCTTCGCTCGGAAAGACCGCCAACTGCCAGTCGCTAGTCTCGCTCACCTTGGCGTCGCGCGAGGTTCCGGTGACGGTGCGGCTGCGGCTCTTCCTGCCCGAAAGCTGGACAAGCGATCCAGAGCGCATGGCGCAAGCACGCATTCCAGAGGACAGGCAGGCCGCGAGGAGCAAGCCGGAGATCGCGATCGAGGAGATCGACCGCGTTATCGCTTCTGGCCTGCGTTTTGGCTGGCATCCATCCCATCTAAACAGTTTCCGACATACATGCCCGGCCGGAAACCGGACCTTCGCAGCTTGACCGCTTCCTTTGGAATCGGCGCGACAGTCATCGTTACTGGTTCTGCGGAAGCGTACTTTCGCCGGCTACGTGCATTTTCAACGTGCTGAGAGCAACTCGACCGACCGCAACAGGCTGACCACGGTCATCCGAGATTGAAACGTCAGCCAGCGCGAGCGATCGGCCATCTTTGACGAGCTTTGCGTCGGCAACGAGATGGCCTCCTGAGCCGAGCCGAAGGTAGTCGATACGCATATCGATCGTTGGACCAGCATACCCTCGCGCAGCAAACAGCGCCGAAGCGCCGGAGATGTCGATCAGTGTCGCGATAACGCCGCCGTGGAACTCGTGCGCCGCATAGCGACGCGCGAATTGTGCGTTATACGGCAGTCGCATCTTCGTATGACCGACGCTTCGGTCCAGCGATACTGCTTCAATTCCCAGGACCTGCTGGAATGGGGTCGCGTCGATCCATTGCTGGAAGTCCGAAAGGACGGGGTCCACGCTCAATTGCCCTTGAACTGCGGCTTGCGTTTCTCGGCGAAAGCAGAAATGCCCTCCTGAAAATCGTTGCTCAGCAGAACACGACGCATGGCCATGCGCTCGGTCGCTAGGGCTGCGCCTAACTCCATCCCGGCAGTGTGACGGGCTACGTGGATCGATGCGCGGACGGCGACGGGGCTGTTGGCCGATATCGTCTCAGCGAGCTTCAACGCGGTCGCCATCAGGTCGGCCTTGGGCACTACGCTCGAAACGAGACCCGCCTGAAGAGCGCGCTGTGCGTCGATCGCGCGGCCCGTCGTAATCATTTCCATCGCCAGCGACTGAGGCACGGTGCGGCACAGTTTGGTCACGCCGCCTGCGCCGGCCAGGACGCCCCATCGAACCTCAGGAATGCCGAATGTCGCATGCTCAGCAGCAATCCGGATATCGCATGCAAGCGCCAGTTCGAGCCCCCCGGCGAGCGCATAGCCATTGATCGCCGCGATCAGCGGTTTTGTCGTCGGCCATTGGCGTGTCATGCCGCAAAAATCGCCGTCATCCGTTTCGTTCATCGATCGCCCCCTGAGGACAGGAAGGAAGGTGACAAGGTCGGCGCCCGCACAAAAGGATTCCTCGCCCGCACCGGTGAGAATGACCGCATCGATGTCTTGCATCGCATTGATCTTCGGCCACAGGGCGCGAAAGGCCTGATCCGCTTCGAGGTCGATCGAATTCTTGGCTTTCTGCCGGTCTATGGTGAGGACGCCGGCGCGACCAATTGTCTCGAAGCGAATGCTCATTTTGTATTCTCCTGCGCCAGGCGATCCAGAATTGTCTTGCGCAAATCCTTCTTGAGGATCTTGCCGCTGTAGTTGATCGGCATTTCTTCATAAGGAAGAAAGATCACGCGCTTCGGCGTCTGGAAGCCGCTGAGGCGCTCGCGCCCGAATGATATGATGTCCTGTGCGATCACCTCGGCGCCGTCGTGAACGACGACGATGGCAGTGACTTCCTCGTCCCATTCCTTGCTGGGAAGCCCGATAATTCCGACCTCGCGGATCGCCGGGTGCTTCGACAGGACCTGCTCGACCTCCTGCGAATAGACGTTGATGCCGCCCGTCTTGATCATGTCCTTCGAGCGGTCGTGGAACGAGACAAAGCCGTTCTGGTCCATCGATCCGAGATCGCCAGTCTTCAGCCACCCGTCCGCGGCGAGAACGTCGGCCGTCGCATCGGGGCGGTTGTAATAGCCCTTCATTATGGTGGGGCCGCGAAGCGCGATCTCGCCGACTTCCCCTGCCGCCAGGGACTTTCCATCGGAGTCCTGGATGCGGATTTCGAAATTGATGAACGCCCGGCCGATCGAATTGGGCGCTTTCTCGTAGTCTTCCTCCTTGAGGACCGTCGCGATCGGTCCGGCTTCGGTCAGTCCGTATTGATAGTAGATGCGGACGCCGGGGATCAGGTTGTGGATCGTATCCCGGTCCTGGCGGGGCAGGATGCCGCCGCCGATGTACCAGCGGCGAAACGTCGAGAGGTCCGTCTTCGTCGCCGTCGGATGCGTGAAGATGTCGCGCGCCATGGACGGAGGCGTGAAGGCATTCGTCACGCGCTCGCGCTCGATCGTCTGCAGCATCGCCTCGGGTGTGAATTTCGGCAGCAGCGTCGCCGTCGCTCCGAGATAGAGATGCGGCAAGAGCCAACAGTTCAACGCGGCCGAATGATGCAGCGGCGTTGCGAGAAGGGTGTTGTCCCCCTCATGCATGCCGGTGTCGATAATTTCGTCGATCGAATTCCAGAACAGGTTCGCGTGTGTGAGCATTACGCCCTTGGCGCGACCTGTCGTACCCCCAGTGTAAAGGATGACGTTGACGTCATCGGCGACGACTTTGGCCTGAGGCTCGGTCACCGCCGCGCCATCGATGAAAGCGTCCAAACGATCGATCACGACCTTCTCTATCGGCGGCAGGTCGGCACCAAAGCCATCCTCGAGGACCTTCGAGACGAATAGCAAGCGGCTGTTCGAGTCCTCGATCGTCGTGCTAATATCTGCGCCGTTCAGCCGGTAGTTCAGAGGGACCGCCACTGCGCCCAGCTTGACGATCCCGACATAGATCACGATCCAGTCGATGCACGACTGGCTGAGGATCGCAATCTTGTCGCCGTGGCCGACACCCTTGTTCGACAGGGCGTTGGCGACGCGGTTCGCTCTGCTGTTCAGGTCGGCGTACGTGATCCTCGCATCCGGATCGATCAGAGCGGTTTTCCCCGGGAAGCGGCGCGCGTTGTGCAAGACATGGTTGCCGACGGTCATCCGCTCGGTCATCGTTTCCTCCCGTCGCTCTTCACGAAACAAACGGACGTTTGTATAATACGGACGAAGCCGGCGCGCAAGATCAGCTGCGCAAGTCTCCCCTAGCCTAACAGGCGCAGAGGGGATAACATAAACAAACGAACGACCGTATATTGAGGAGAGGTTCCATGTTCGGTGAGGTTCTCAAGGGACGGATTGCCCTCGTCACAGGCGCTGGGCAAGGCAACGGCAAGGCAATCGCGCTCGCGATGGCGCAAGCCGGCGCTCGGGTCATGATCGCCGATCTGAATGCGACCACCGCCGAAGCGACCGCCGCCGAAATCAAGGCGGCGGGCGGCCAGTCCGCGGGCTTCGCCCTGGACGTATCGGACAGGGCCGCCTGTCTTGCTTTGGCGGACAAGATCGCGAAGGACGCCGGACCCCTGGATGTTCTCGTTAACAACGCCGGAATCCTGTTCCGCGGCGCGCTCTCCGATGCGGAAAGCGCAGGCCATTGGGACCGGACCATGTCTGTCAACGTGAACGGCCCATTCAATGTCACGTCGGCTTTTCTCCCTCAACTTCGGCAGACGCGTGGTTGCATCATCAATATCGGATCGATTCAGTCTTTCATCGCCCCGCCGAATACCGCCGCCTACAGCGTGTCGAAGGGCGCAGTTCTGCAATTGACGAAGGCGTTGGCCGCGGAACTCGCCCCTCATGGGGTTCGGGTCAACGGCATCGCGCCCGGTATCATTGCAACCGCAATGAGCGAGGTCACCCGATCGGATACCTCCAAACTAGAGGGATTCTTGCGTCACGTGCCCATGGGGCGCGTCGGTCAGCCGGAAGAACTGGCCGGAGCGGCCGTATTCCTCGCGTCGCCCCATGCGAGTTACATCACGGGCGTGATGTTGCCGGTGGACGGCGGCTTTTTGACGGTGTAACGGCTGGTAATTATCCGACTTCTTCAGTCAGCATCACATTTGCTGAAGGTAGACCCAGGCAGGAGAACCTGTTGGATGCGGACCGTAGGTTCGAACGGCGAAATGACAGAGAAGGCCCTTCGGGAGGCCGGGATAAAGCTCATCTCCAAGCATGGATTTGAAGCGGTTTCACTTCGCTCGCTAGCGTCTGAAGTCGGCATCCAAGCCGGCTCGCTGTACAACTACATCAGCAACAAGCAAACTTTCCTGTACCAGTTGCTGACCGACATCATGAACGACCTTCTCGCGGAGCTGAATGACCGGCTGAGCGGCCTCGAGGATCCGCGCGAGCGTTTGCGCGAGTTCATCGCGCTTCACATCGAGTTCCATACCCGCCGCAAGGATGAGGTCTTTATCGGCAACATGGAGCTGCGCAGCCTGACGCCGCGCCACCGCGCCAAGGTTGTGGCGCTGCGAGCGGAGTACGAAAAGGAACTTTGCAAGATCATCCGCGACGGCAAGGCCCAGGGAATCTTCAAAGTCAGCGATGAGACAATCGCCTCATATGCGACGATCGCCATGCTGACGGGCGTTTGCAACTGGTACCGACCCAACGGCCGCCTCAGCATCGCGCAACTCGTCGAGTATCACAGCGAACTAGTGTTCGGATCGCTCGGGGCATCATTAAAGGCGTAGCGATCCGAGCCCCTCGGCATTGCGGTAGAGCTATTTGACCTTGGCGAGCGTCGGATAGCCGTAGGACTGCACCAGCGGCATCACCTCCATCGCGTCAATATTCACGCGCCGCGGCAACGAAAGCTGTACGTGGATGAGTTCGGCGATGTCTTCCGCCTTGAGCAGGTTCGGTCGATCGTAGAACGCGCGCGCGGCCTCTCCCATGCGCACATAAGCGAACTCGGTCTCGATGATGCCTGGCTCGATGCAGGCGGCTCGTATATTCGCGCCGAGAAGGTCTGCACGCAGGCTCATCGTGAACTGACGTGTGAAAGCCTTCGTGCCGCCGTACACGGCGTTACGCGGATAGGGATGCGTCGCGCCGATCGACCCGATGTTGATGATGTCCCCGAAATCCCGCTCGACCATCCCCGGCAGGATCGCATGGGTGACATAGAGCATGCCGTGGATGTTCGTCGCGACAGTGCTCATCCAATCCGCGAGCTTGGCCTGATGAACAGGCGCGTTGCCGAGCGAAACGCCTGCGTTGTTGATCAGCACGGTGATCGCCTTGAAGTCGTCCGGCAAGTCGGCGACGGCTTGCTGCACGGCGGCGGCGTCGGTCACGTCGAGCATCACCGGCAAGCACGCGGCGCCGCACTCTGCTGCAAGGCTCTTCAGGCGGTTTTCGCGTCGTCCGGTGGCCACCACCTTGTAACCCTCCGCGACAAGCCGCCGAGCAGCAGCGGCGCCAATTCCCGACGTCGCGCCCGTGATCAGCGCGACCTGATCCAATTTGCTCATCAGTCAATCCTCGACTTGCCAGCAGGCGACTGCTGCGCCTCCACTTTGAGTTTCAGCTCTTCGACCGCTTCGGGGTTGACCAGAGTCGAGAGGTCTCCTGGATCCTCGCCGACCAGCACGGCTCGAACGACGCGTCGCATGATCTTCGAATTTCGCGTCTTCGGCAGGCTGCTGACAAATACCAGGTGCTTCGGCTTAAACGGCGCACCGACGGAATCGACGATGGCCTTCGACAATGTCGCCGCGGCATGCGGATCTGCTTGCGCTGCTGGCGAAAGTACCGCGGCGATGACGACGGCCTCTCCCTTCAAGGAATCCGGAATGCCGACGGCCGCAGCTTCCTCCACGAGGCGCGTCCCCATCAAGGCGGATTCGATTTCAGCCGGACCAGTTCTCTTGCCGGCGAGCTTGATCGTGTCGTCGGACCGGCCGTGAACGTACCAGACGCCGTCCTCGTCCTTCGAAACCCAATCGCCGTGAACCCAGACGTCCGGGAAGCGGGACCAGTAGCTTTCGATGTAGCGCTGAGGGTCGCGCCACAGGCCCTTGGTCATCCCCATCGTCGGCGTGCGCATGACGAGTTCGCCGACGGCGCCGGCGGGAAGAGAGCGTCCCTCGGGGTCGACGACGTCGACGCCGGTTCCGAGCATCGGTCCGTGAAAGCCGCCGGGCTTGATCGGGTAGAGCACGTTCGTGGACAGCAGTCCGCCGACTTCCGTACCGCCGGAATAGTTCATCAACGGCGCGCGCCGGTCGCAGACGTTCTCGAAAACCCAGTTCCAGGTCTCGAGGTCCCAGGGCTCGCCCGTCGACGCGACGACGCGCACCGACGAGAGGTCGAGCTTCCCGAGCGGTTCAGTCCCGTAACGTTTCATCAGGCGTGCGGCCGTCGGTCCCAGACCGAGGAACGACACCTTCTCGTCCGCGACGAGCCGGAACAATCGATCTGTCTGCGGGAAATCCGGCGTGCCCTCCATCAACAGGAGCGTCGCGTTTGCGAGGCTCGCCGCCGTGATCTGGATCGGCCCGACCAGCCAGCCCATGTCGGTCGGCCAGAGCATGGTATCCGACTGCTTGAGGTCGAACCCGAGCGAGAAATCGAGCCCGGTCTTCGTCAGGAAGCCGATGTGCGTGTGGACCGTCCCTTTTGGTCGCCCCGTCGTGCCCGACGTGTAGACGATCATCAGCGGAGCTTCGGCTTCGAGCGAGACAGCTTCGCATCGATCGCCGAGACCGGCCACGAGATCGTCCCAATAGATGTCACGCCCCGGCGCAAGTTCGGAAACGCCGAACCTGCGTACGACGAGGACATGGGCGAGCGAAGGAATCAAGCGGGCCGCCTGGTCGACGGTTTTCATGAGGTCGACCTTCTGGCCGCGCCTGTACATGCCGTCGACCGTTATCAAGCCCTTCGCTTCTGCATCGTTCATCCGCGATGCGATCGCTTCCGGGCCAAATCCGGAAAACAGCGGCAAGGCGACGGCCCCGATGCGGGCGATCGCCATGAAGGCAGCGGCTGCTTCTGGCAGAAGCGGCATGTAGATGCCGACGCGGTCGCCCTGCGCGATTCCGAGTTTCTTCAGGCCGTTGGCGAGCCGACAGGATTCGTCGCGCAACTGACCGTAGGTCCAGCGACGGATTTCCCCGTCCTCGCCCTCCCACACGATCGCGCATTTGTCCGGGTTCTTGTCATAATCGAGGCACGTCTCGACGAGGTTGAGATGCCCGCCAACGCACCATTGCGGCCACGGCGTCCCCTTCGACAGATCGAGGAGCGTATGAAATTCGGACCGCCAGCGAACGTCGAGGTAGCGGATGACCTCGCCCCAGAACCAGCCGGAATCCGAAGCCGCTCTCGCTTCCAGAGCCTCGTAGTTCGGAAGACCGACCTGCGCCAGAAACTTCGTCCAGTTGGCGTCAGCCTTGAATTCCGCGGTAGGTCGCCAAGCGAAATTGGCTTGCAGAGCACCCATCATCTGCACTCCATGTCACAGGCTAGGATCTCGGAGATGAAGGGGCTCATGAAGCCCTTCATTTCCTGATGGACGTCGGAGACCTGATACCTGTCATGGTCCGCCGACGTGTCGAATGTACCGATCACCGCCCAGGTCAGTCCGTTGGATCGGCTTGCGACGTTGGGGCCGTAGTAATAGCCACGTACATACGGCAGTTCTGTCCGGATGCGCTGAACGTAGCCTTCGACCTTCCTGTGAAAGTCAGCGTCAATTTCATCGGACAGGCGCATCATGACCGCATGCACGAACATCGGAACCGTTCCTTGCTACTCGAAATCGATCAGCGGATCGCCTTGGTCGACAGTCTGGCCTTCGCTCACTCTGATGGCCTTGACCGTCCCGGAGCCGTCCGACTCGATCGGAATCTCCATCTTCATGGATTCGAAGATCATGATCGTCTGGCCGAAATCGAGGGCGTCCCCCGGGGACACCAGAACCTTCCAAACGGTTCCGGCCATGGGTGCGCTTACATGGGGCATTCGTATTCTCCTTTCAGCCCGGATAGACGCCATTGCGGCGCTTGAACATTGGGATTTCTCGACGGCTGTAGATGGCGAAACGCCGGATCAGATCGTCGCGCAGCAGTGAGGGTTCGACGACCGCCTCGAAGGAGAACTTGTCGGCCGGCTCATAGACGTCGATGTCCTTCGCGTATTCGGCCTGCTTCTCCTTGATGAAAGCAGTTCGTTCATCGCCCTGCAGTCTGTGAATTTCGTTGTAGTAGATCGCATTGATCGCGGCTTCCGGCCCCATCAAGGCAGGCTTTGCGGACGGCAGAGCCAGTTGCGCGTCGGGCTGGGTCGGCGCCCCGGACATGGCGAGATAGCCGCCGCCATAGCCTTTGCGGACCATCAGCGAAATGCGTGGCACCTTCGCTTCGCAAACCGCGGTCAGCAGCTTTGCGCCGTGACGGATGATACCCGCCTTTTCGACGGCGCTGCCGATCATGTAGCCGCTGATGTCCTGCAAGAACAATAGAGGAATGCCGTAGGCATTGCAGAGCCAGATGAACCGGGCACCCTTGTCGGCGCTGTCGTTGAAGAGGACGCCGCCCTTCACCATCGAGTTGTTGGCGACGATGCCGACGGGGCGGCCGCCGAGATGCGCGAGACCCGTCACCATTTCCTTGGCGAAGAGCGCCTTGATCTCGAGGAACGAGTCCTGGTCGACAATAGCATTGATCAGTTCGTGCACGTCATAGGGACGATTCTGGTCGTGCGGAACGATATCCTCGATCCGGCGAGACTCGGCCGGGGGACGAGCATCCACAAGCGGAACCGGCAGATCCCACGCTCCGGGGAAGAAGCGGAGATACTTCTTGCCCTTTTCCATGACCTCGAGCTCGGTCTGCGCGAGCAGGTCGCCCAGGCCGCTCGCCACGCAGTGCATGCGGGCGCCGCCCATCTGCTCTTCTGTGACTTTCTCGCCGATCGCCATTTCCGCCAGGCGCGGAGAGCCGAGATAGGCGGTTGCATTCTTGTCGACCATGAAGGTGACGTCGCTCAGCGCCGGGACATAGGCGGAGCCAGCCGGCGATGGGCCGAACATCAGGCAGATCTGGGGAACGATACCGGAAATCTGCACCTGCGTGTGGAAGATGTTTCCCCATGCGACGCGACCGAGGTAGCATTCGCGCTGCTCGTCGATGCGGGCGCCGGCGCTGTCCATGAAATATACGATCGGCAGCTTGTTCGCGACGGCCATCTCCTGCATGCGCACGATCTTGCGGAAGGTCGTGTAGCCCCAAGTGCCGGCCTTGACCGTCATGTCGTTTGCAATGACGGCGACCTCGCGGCCGTCGACCTTGCCGACGCAGGTGATCACCGCGTCGCCCGGCATGTCTCGCGACATGCCGGCGAGAAGTCCATCCTCGGTGTACTGGCCGTCGTCGAAAAAGCGCTCGAGACGGTCACGAACGAGGAACTTGTTCTGAGCGACGTGCTTCTCCTTCGCGCGCGCCGAGCCGCCTTGACGGGCTTTCTCGTTGCGCTGTCGCAAGTCTTCGACGAGGCTGTCGTAGCTCATGCAGTTCATCCTTTCTTGAAAAAGCGGCTGATGCCTTCCTTGAGTTCGTTCGAACCCATGAAGGCTCCCCGAATGCCGCGGGCTATCTCCATTCCTTCGGAGAAGCCGGCTGCAGCGATCGTTCGAAATGCGTGTTTCGATCTTGCCATCGTCGCGGGACGGATCTTGACGAGCTTGGCGGCGAGCGCATCAACTGCAGCATCGAGTTCGTCACGCGGATACACCGCGTTGATAAGCCCCATGCGCCGCGCCTCGTGCGCGTCGATTGAGTCTCCGGTCAGAACAAGTTCCAGCGCGTTCCGTTCGCCGATGCGACGTATCAACATCGGCAGGATCAGCAGAGCGAACAGGCCAATTTTGATTTCCGGAGTGGCAAATAGCGCGGTATCGGCAGCGTAAGCGAAGTCGCAGGACGCCACGAGCCCGCAGCCGCCGGCCATGGCGGGGCCCGTAACCCGTGCGATGACGGGCTTGGAAAGAGTCGGAACGATGCTGAAGAGGCGCTGCCACGGCTCGCCCGTATCCCAGAGCGACGTCGCGCCAGAATCGATGGTAGCTAGGAACTCGTCGAGATCGCCGCCAGCAGAGAACGCTTCGCCTGCACCCGTCAGGATGATTGCCCGGACTGCCGAGTTGCGATCGAGCGCTTCGAGCGCATCCACGATCGCCTGCGCCTGGGGCGTGCCGATCGGATTACGCTTCTTTGGATTGGAAATCGTTACCGTCGCGATCGCATTCGCTATCGTGACAACGATTTCCTTGCTCTCCGCGGTCACAGCTTCCTCCGGTGCTTGGCGTCTCTTTGATGGGAACGCCCTCTCACAATAAACAAACGGCCGTTTGTATTAAACGCGTCCTTTCCATTCCCGTCAAGTGCGGGCGCGTCGCCTACGATCCCGCCTTACGAAACCGGGCGAGCGTTCCCGCATGCATGACCTTGCCGGGAAGCGGCGCTCCAAAAATCTCCTCTGCCATCTGCGCACACTCGATCATTCGATCGAGATTTACGCCTGTTGAGACCCCCATCTCCTCGCACATGAAGACGAGATCCTCGGTGCAGACATTGCCAGCGGCGCCCTTGTGGCCGGCGAACGGACAGCCTCCCAGGCCGGCGCACGAGGAATCGAACTGATCGACACCGAATCGCAGGCCCGCGTATGCGTTCGCAACTCCGCAGCCTCGTGTGTCATGCAGGTGAAGGCCGACACGCAGAGACGGCCACCGCTCCCGCACCGCCGAGACGACTTTCTCGATCGAGGCCGGCGTCGCCCATCCTACGGTGTCGGCAAGGCGGATGCCGCGTAGGACGATGCCTTGTTCGGCCGCAAGATCGACCGCCTTAGCCGCCATCGAAACGACGGACGAAACCGGCACATCTCCCCCGAAGTTGCAACCGAACGCCGTCATGATGCTTGCCCATTCCACGGGAATGGAAGCTTCGCTGTATCGCGCGAGCATTGCGCGCTGCTCGGCGATCGTGTCCTCCGTCCCTTTCCCCGTATTTGCGATGGAGAAGGCCTCCGATGCCGACAAGAGGATGAGGCCGGCAAGATCGAGCCCGCTTCGCAGCGCGCGCTCAAACCCGCCCCTGTTTAGCCAGAGGCCCGAATACCGCACTCCGTCCTGCTTCGACAGTTGCGCGGCGACAGCCTCGGCGTCGGCCATGTTCGGCACCCGCTTCGGGTTCACGAACGACACGCAATTGACTTCCGCGACGCCCGTTTCGGCGAGCGCCTCAATGAAGCGAACCTTGTCCTCTGTGGCCAGCGCGCGCGAAGAAATCTGAATCCCTTCGCGGGGGCCTTCTTCGTGAATGTCGACGCGCTTCGGAAGATCGGACATCAGTGTTGCGCCCTAGGCAGCCATCAGGGACTTGATGTTGTGTTCCACGAACTTCGTGTGGACTCGACCCAAGATCACGTCATCGTTATCGAGAAGCTTGCGCAGGAAGGGAATGTTGGTCGTGAGCCCTTCGATTTTCATCCCGGCTAGCGCTGCGCGCAGGCGTTCAAGGGCGGCGGCGCGGTCGTCGCCTGCCGCGATCAATTTCATGACGAGGCTGTCGTAGAAGGGCGTGATCTTGTCGCCGCTCTCGAAGCCCGTATCGAAGCGGACCCCCTGAACAACAGGGAGTACCAGTTCCTTGATCGTTCCCGGCGAAGGAATGAATTGACGTGCAGGGTCTTCTGCGCAGATGCGCACTTCGATCGCATGCCCGCGGCTCTTGACCTTGTCCTGCGACAGCTCGGCCTTGAGGCTGTCGCCGAAAGCCTGTCGGATTTGCAGCGCGACGATGTCCAAGCCGGTGGTCATTTCGGTAACCGGATGCTCCACCTGAAGCCGCGTGTTCATTTCCATGAAGTAGTAGTCGCCGGTCTCATCGTCATACAGAAACTCGACGGTCCCCGCGCCCCGGTAGTTCGAGGCGTTCGCAAGGGCCACTGCGGTACGAGCCATTTCCGCGCGCGAACGCTCGTTGACTTGGGGAGCTCTGGCTTCTTCCAGAATCTTTTGATAGCGGCGCTGGAGCGAGCATTCGCGATCATAGAGGTGCACGGCGTCGCCATCGCCAAATCCGAACACCTGCACCTCGATGTGGCGCGCGACCCGTATCAGTCGCTCGAGGTAAACAGCCCCGTCGCCGAATGCTCGCTCCGCCATGCGGGAGGTCGCTTCGACAGAGCTCAAGAGATCGGCGGCCGCTTCCACGGGCCGCAATCCGATCCCGCCGCCTCCGGCTGCGGCTTTCAGCAGAAGGGGAAAGCCGATCTGTTGCGCAGCCGTCTGGATCTTATCGATTTCGTCCCCTTTGACCTTGTCGGAACCGGGCGCCACAGGAACTCCCGCCGCCAGAGCAATCGTACGCGCGCGATGCTTGTCGCCCATGTCGCGAATGCTGGATGCCGCAGGGCCGATGAACCGGATTCCGGCCGCTTCGCAGGTTTCGGCAAACCCAGCATTTTCCGCTAGAAACCCGTAGCCGGGATGGATAGCTTCCGCTCCGCAGCTCTGGGCGGCCGCGATAATGCGATCGGCTTTCAAATAGCTATCGGCCGGACGCGCCGGGCCGATCTCGACTTGTTCGTCCGCCAGTCTCGTGTGCAGGGCGCCGCGATCGGCTTCTGAGTGAACCGCCACAGTCCCGTATCCGAGCGATTTCGCCGATCGGATAATGCGGCAGGCGATTTCACCACGATTGGCGATCAGAATCTTCTTTGCCATCGGATTGCCCTCAGAAGGAACGCGGCAGTTCGAGCCATCGCTCGCCCAGAACGTTCAGGATCATGTCGTTCGTCAGCGGAGCGAACACATAGAGTCGCGCATCGCGGAAATACCGCTGCATCGGCAGGTCCATGTCGAACCCGGCGCCGCCCATGACTTCCATGCCGACGTCCGTCGCCGCCAAGGCCGCCTTTGATGCGGAGAATTTCGCCATAGAACTCGCGATATCGATCGCTTCTCCGAGCGCGTCGCGCCTTGCGGCATTGAACGTCAGGAGCGAAGCCGCCTGGAGGTTTACGCCGATTTCCACGAGCCTTTGCTGAAGCGCCTGAAATTGACCGATAGGCTTGCCGAACGCCTTTCGTTCGCGGGCGTATTCGACGGCGGCTTCAAACGCCCCTTGACCGATGCCAATCGCGACCGCGGCGGCATTCAGCCGCTCGTGATTGAGAGACGAAAGAACCTGCATGAAACCGTTGTCTACGGTTCCGAGGACGGCGTCTGCGGGCACGCGGACATCGTCAAACCCGACCTCGTTTGTGTCGTATCCGTTGATCGCCATGGTGCGCAGCTCGGTCGCACTGACGCCCGGCGTCGCTCGCGGGACGAGGAACATGGTCACGCCGCGGCTATGATTCGGCGCAGTGCGCGCCAGAACGATCAGCAAGTCCGACGTCGACGCGCCGCTAATCCACATTTTCGAGCCGGAGATCAGCCAACCGTCGTCAGTCCGCGTGGCTTTGGTGCGCATGGACGACAGAATGTCAGTCCCGCCACCAGCTTCAGTCAGGCAGAACGACGCCTTGATCTCGCCCTTGGCGAGGGGTTCCAGCCATTTCTTCTTTTGAGCATCCGACCCGTAATGGCTGAGCAAGCGCGTCGTCATGAACTGGATCACAAAGAAGACGGCCATCGAGGTCGCGAGCCTGCCCAGGACTTCCAGCGTGATGACCTGCTCGACCGAGGTGAGTCCGGCGCCGCCTTCCTCCTCCGAGACGCCCAATCCGGTCGCTCCGAATTCTGCCAGGGCCCGATACAAGGCAACGTCGAAACCCTTTTCATTGTCGAGTTTCTGGACCTTGGCGAGCGGCGACGTCTCCCGGACGATCCTTTCAAGGGCATCCCTGAAAACGATCTGATCCTCGTCAAAATCGTTGAGCTGATGGGTCATTTCGGCTCCGCAGCGTCTCTCATTTGACGTCATGATAATACCCCCTTGCCAGAAATACAAACATTTGTTTGTATACGGCGGCCGAGGGCGATATGCGCCTGCGGGCGGAGCTCGCCCGTCCGGCCAGACTGGAACATCCAGCACGGCGGCTCACGGTCGAGCTAGGGAGAGGACACGCAGATGAGAACCGGCAGAACCATAATGGCGACGATCGCTGCGTTGGCGTTGTCGACAAGCGTCGCATTTGCCGAAGACATCAAGGTCGGCTTTAACGGCGACCTGTCCGCATCTCCATCCGCGCTCAGCGGACAAGCGGGTGTACTCGGCATTCAAGCTGCGATCGACGACATCAACGCGGTCGGTGGATTGCTCGGCCGCAAAGTCATTCTTGTTACCCGTGACGATCTGTCTCAACCGCCGAAGTCGATTCAGAATATGAGCGACCTGATCGACAACGAGAAGGTGACTGTCGTCTTCGGACCAACCAACTCAGGCAATGCTCTCGCATGGAAGCATATACCCAACCAGAAACACGTTCCGAGCATTGGCATGGTCGGGTCCGGCACCGACATTACGAAACCCGGTCCAGGCGGCGGCGACAACTATATGTTTCGCGTGTCTATGGTCGATCGCTCGCAAGTCGCGGGTCTAATGGTTTACGCCAAGAATAATCCCAAATCGAAGAAAATCGGCTACATGGCCGAGACAACCGGCTATGGACAAGGCGGCCTGAAGGACATTCAGGAAATTGGCGACTTGCAGGGCATCAAGCCCGTGGCAGTCGAGCGATTTGGCGTAGCAGATACGGACATGACGTCACAGCTCAACAAGATGAAGGAGGCTGGCGTCGATACGATCGTTGTTTGGGCGCAGGGAACACCGACTGGGCAACTCCTGCGAAGCATGGAGAAGATCAACTATTTTCCGTTGGTGCTGTCCTCTTGGGCCGCGGACAACAAGAGCTTTTTCGATGCGGCCGGCGAAAAGCTCGCAGAGCTTCCGATCTTCATGAGGACGTTGACCGACGATCTGACGCCGAAGCAACAGAAGCTGTTTGCCCGCGTCTCTGCCAAGCTGCCGTCGACTCCGGCGTTCCCGTTCGTGGTTCATGGCTACGATGCGATGATGCTTTATGCCGAGGCGGTCAAGCAGGCCGGCAGCGACGATGGCCAGAAAGTCCACGACGCTCTGGAAAATCTGAAAGGTACGTACGACGGCTACGCCAAGACTTACAAGGCTCCGTTCTCTGCGACCCAACATGAAGCTCTGACCACCGCCGACTTCAAGTGGGCTCACTGGCAGGCTGGAAAGTTGCGCAGCTACAGCGACGACATAATCAAGAAGCTGACTGCCGCCGACTTCAAAATCTGACCTACGCTAAAACTAATTAATTGCGCCCGGCGGCTCGCCGCCGGACGCAATAAGAACTGTGGTCGGGAGGCCAGTGTGCTCGCTCCGTATATCCAGGCAATGCTGAGTGGGCTTGCCGTCGGCGGAATTTACGCGCTGATCGCGTTGAGCTTCAGCATCACATTTACGACGACGAACACATTGAATTTTTCGCAAGGCGAATTCGTCAGCTTCGGCGCGTTCGTTGGCATAACCGTCCTCCTTTTCATGTCGGGCGCGACGAGCTTGAGCGCCATCCCGCTCAGCGCATCGGGCGGGCTCAACTATCCAATCGTCCTGACCGTCGCTGGCGTTCTTTCCGGGTTGATCGGAATCGTCATTTTCGTAGCAGCGGTACGTCCGTTCACCGGCAAGCCGGGCATGTCCTGGGTCATGAGCACGATCGGGTTCGGAATTCTCTTGCAGAATGTTGGTCTTCTCGTTTGGGGGCCGGCGCCGGCCAATCTTCCTGCGCCTTTGGGCGACAATGTCATCCGCGTGCTCGGCGCCGGGGTGCGGCCACAGGAACTGCTCGACCTCTCCGCCGCCGTCGTGATCATGATCGCCTATGACCTCCTGATGCGGAAATCGCGCGTCGGTAAGGCGATGCGGGCGGTCGCGCATTCGCCGCAAACCGCCAGCCTCATGGGCATCAACGTCCAGGCGATGATGATCGGCGCCTATGCGGCGTCCAGCGCGCTCGCCGGAATAGCCGGCGTCCTGATCGCGCCCGTGTCGACCGCCTCCTTGTTCATGGGACTTGGATTTGCGCTCAAGGCGTTCGCCGGAGCAATCATCGGCGGTTTGAGCAATGCGCGGGGCTGCATCTTTGGCGGCTTTGCGCTGGGCGTGATCGAGTCCTACGTCGGCCTATGGCAGGCCCAGTGGCGCGAAATCGCCGTGTTCGTCCTGATCATCATCGTGCTCGCCGTAAAACCGAACGGACTGTTCGGCGCGCGGTTGGTAGAGAAGGTGTGACGGACATGCGTCACCTCGCCTTCGTCGTTCTCTTCGTCGTTGCCGCATGCTCCTTCGCTGCGAGCATCAGCAACGAATTCTATCTCCGGATCATCTTCAGCATCTGCACGTATTATCTCTGCGCGGCGGGAATGAATGCGCTGCTCGGATATGCGGGGCAAAAATCACTGGGCCAAGCAGGCCTGTTCGCCGCGGGCGCATATACCGCGGCGTTGGTGACGACACGTCTGGGATACGGTCCTTGGACCGCTCTGGCGCTCGCCGCTGTTGTCTCTGCGGCCTTCGGCGTCGCGATCGCGCTGCCCGCCCTGCGCGTGCGAGGCCCCAGTCTAGCGGTGGTGACGCTCGCCTTCGGCGTCGTTGTCGAAAAGGTCGTCAGCGAAATCACCGAACCCTTCGGCGGCGCCACCGGTATATATGCAATCCAGCCGCTGACCCTGAATGGGAAGCCGTTCACGATGTTCCAATGGGTCGTGTTTGGCGTCCTGCTCAGCGCGCTTGCTCACCTGTTGCTGAGGAACCTGCTGATCGGGCGATTTGGGCGGGCCTTCATCTCGCTGCAGGCCGACGAACTTGCGGCAGGCAGTGTCGGCGTGAGCGTCTACCGGTACAAGGTTCTCGCCTTCGTGATCGCCGCAATCACGTGCGGCGTCGCGGGAGCGCTCGTCGCTCAGCAGAACCAGTATATCAATTCGGACTTCATCTCGTTCAACCTGTCGGTCTTCATCCTCCTCGTCGTCCTGTTCGGCGGCGCCGGAACAATCTATGGGCCGCTCGTCGGCTCGATTTTCCTGGTAATTCTCGGCGCAGTCCTCGCACGCTGGACATGGATCGAGAATTTCGTAAATGGCGCGCTCCTCTTGTTTGCGTTGTACGCGATGCCGAAGGGGCTCATGCACGTCATCAGCCAAGCGGCAAATCGTCTCTTGCCAATGAGGGAAGCGCTGGAGCCGCCGCAGTCGACAGCAGCTCTGCCGAAGCGCGACGACGCCCAGAAGGATGCGACGGGAAGTCCATTGCTCGCCGCGACGAACATCAACAAGTCCTATGGCGGCGTGACTCCAGCCCGAAACGTTACTCTGACTGTCCGTTCTGGCGACATCCACGCGTTGATAGGTCCTAATGGAGCTGGGAAAAGTACGTTGATCAACATTCTTTCCGGAGTCGTTCAACCGGATACAGGCTCGATCGAGTTTCGCGGTCGCTCGCTCGCCAATATGTCGGTCGATGCGATTTGCGGCCAAGGCGTGGCGCGCACTTTTCAAAATCTTCGCTTGTTCAAGGATTTGTCTGTCCTCGAGAACGTGCTCTTGGGTCAACACCGCCGCATTCACAGCGGCTTCTGGGCGGCTCTAGGATCAACGCCTCATTCGCGATCGGAAGAGCGCCGCGCTCTAGCGAAAGTCCAAAGCATCCTGGCTTTCGTCGGCTTGCAGGAGTACGTGCACTCTCCGGCCGGCAGCCTCGCCTATGGCTTGCAAAGGCGAGTAGAGCTGGCTCGCGCTCTGGCGACGGAACCGGCGTTATTGCTCCTCGATGAGCCCGCCGCCGGCCTCAACCCGAGTGAAACAGAAGAACTCGGCGACCTCCTGGTGCGGATTCGCGACGAAGGAATATCGCTCCTTCTTGTCGAACACCACATGGATCTCGTCATGAAGATTTCCGACCAGATCACGGTTTTGAATTACGGAGAAAAAATAGCCGCAGGTACGCCTGCTGTCATTCAGATCGATCCAGCGGTTGTCGCTGCATATCTTGGTACGGATGAAGAGGTCTGACATGGCGCTGCTCGAACTGCGCAATCTCAGCATCAACTACGGGCCGATCCGGGCCGTCGATGCGGCCTCGATCGTTGTCGATAGCAACGAAGTCGTCGCGATAATTGGCGCCAATGGCGCCGGAAAAAGTTCGTTGTTGAAAGGAATTGCGGGACTCATCGATCCCAGCGGGGGCGAGATCTGCTTCAACGGCTCCGACATCTCGCAACTCAGCGCCCATAAGCGTGTCCAGATGGGCATCGCGCTGAGCCCTGAGGGTCGCCAGGTATTCCCAGACCAATCAGTTCGCGACAACCTCGTGCTCGGCGCGTACGCGCGGCGTCTCGCCAAGAGCGAGCTCGAACGCGAACTCGACGAACAGTTCGAAATGTTCCCGCGCCTGCGCGAGCGCGCCGATCAGTTGGCGATGACCCTATCTGGAGGCGAGCAGCAAATGCTCGCCATCGCGCGAGCATTGATGGCCAAACCGAAACTCCTCCTCCTCGACGAACCATCTCTGGGTCTTGCCCCGCTCATCGTGAAAGATGTGTTCCGGATCGTTCGAGAGCTCCACGACAAGCACATCGCAATCCTGATTGTGGAGCAAATGGCCAACTTGGCGTTGAAGATCGCTCATCGCGGTTATGTCATCGAAACCGGGCGGATCACTACGTCAGGAACGGGTGAGGAACTCCTGCGTGATCCAGCCATCCGCGCCGCTTACCTCGGGGCCGCAAAGTCGGTCGCCTGACATTCAGGAGTGACGACCACAATCGATACAACTGTGAGAACGACATGAAGCCGCCCAAACTGTTCGAACCACTGGTTCTCCGAGGGCTCACTCTGGCCTGCTGCCGGTTTCGTGGACACCGAGAAAAGGTGTTTCATGAAGCTGGAGGTGGGTTATGGCGAGGCGAGTATTCAGTCGTGAGTTTAAGGTCGAGGCGGTTCGTCTGGTTCGCGATCGGG
>JAJXWB010000042.1 GCA_021781815.1 Pseudomonadota bacterium
AGTTCGCGCGCCCGGCGCGTCATCAACTGGCCGAACGCTTCTTCCGTGCCGGCTATCCCCTCCGCGATCGCGATCGCCGCGTCATTGCCGGAATCGATGACGAGACCGCGAATCAGATCCTCCACGCGCACCTGCGAGTTGAGGGAGGCGAACATGCTTGAGCCGCGCGACGGCGCGCCGCCCGTCCGCCATGCGTGCTCGGAAATGTCGAAGGTCTGATCGAGCGTGATCTTTCCTTCCTTGATAAGGCCGAACAGGATTTCCGCCGTCATGATCTTGGCGGTGGAAGCAGGCGAGGCCGGCGCATCCGGATCTTTCTCGAACAGGAAGGCGTGGCTTTCCGCATCCATCAGCGCCGCTTGCGCGCAGCCCGCCGCGACGGTCGGCTGCGCCGCGGCGACGCCTGCCCACAGCCCGCACAGCAGCGTGACCGAAGCGGGCAATGACAGGAATTTCAGAATCGACAAGGCCAGGCTCTGTTCCACGACTCCCCCCAAAGTCGGCGCGGGTGCGCAATCTATAGGGAAGTCAGCGGATGCAAAAGGCGCCGGCAGGTTCAGCGCTGCGCGAGGCGGCTCTTGTCGTGGAGCGCGGCCGAGGGACCGGACGCCGCGGGGGTCGATGTGGCGCCGCCCGCTTTGCCCGAACGTTGCGCGGCGATCGGGACGCCAGCGCCGGGAATCGTGCCGAGATCGAACGGCCGCGGCGGCGGCAGCGGCGCAGCGGCGAGCGGCGCGACCGGCGTTTCCGCCTCGGCGTCGTCGACGTCGCGCGATGCGACCTGATCGCCGTGCGGCGCAGCGGCGCGACGCGGCGGTTCCGGTTCGCGGTCGGCGACCATGACCGGCTGGCCGTTCAACGTCGCCGGCGAACCATCCGTCCGCAGCGAGGCCAGAAGCTTGTTGTCGTCGGAGCCCGCCATCGGCGCGCGCCCCAGATATTCGACGCGCACGTGGGCCGTGCCGTAGCGTTTGAAATCCAGCGCCTCTGCGACGCGCTGCGAAACGTCCATCACGCGCCCGCCGTGATAGGGGCCGCGGTCGTTAACGCGAACGATGATCGAGGCGGAGTTGCGAAGATTGGTGACGCGGGCGTAGCTCGGCAACGGCATGGTCGGATGCGCCGCCGAGATGGAGACACGGTCGAACACTTCGCCGTTGGCCGTCTTGCGGCCGTGAAAATCGGAGCCGTACCAGGACGCGGTGCCGACCTGCGCGGCGCGACGTTCGGACGGGTAATAGGTCTTGCCGGCGATGACGTAGGGCTTGCCGACGAGATATTGCCCCCCACCCTTCGGCACCGGCTCCCCATCCGCGACGACGCGCGGCGAAGGCGCAACGCCATAGCGAGGGTCGATCCCGCCGCTGACGGCGGCCCCCTGCGGACGCTGCGCGCAGCCCGCAAGCGCGACGACTATGGCTGCAGCGGTCGCCGCTTTCAGGGCCGAACGGGCGGCGCGGGAATCAGGAACAGGACGCATTGAACGGCACACGGTACGCAGGAACAGATACGATCGCCGGATGTCCGTCACGCCGCAGCCCCGAGCTTTGCCGCGCCATCAATCAGGCGCGCACAAGTTTATCCAATTCTCTTAAGCGACCATTAAACGCAAACCGAGCCATGGTCGAGGCGCGCCATCGTCGCGACAATTCCTTACCGGCGCAGACCACGCCCGCGGAATGAGACGGAAATGCGGCAAGGGCGGCAAGCCGCGATGTTAAGATGAAGCAATACATGAGAATTATGAGATATCCAATTAAAATTACTTGATTTTTAGATTGTGACGGAAATGTCGCAGCTTCCGGAAAACACCGCCGCGCGCTTTTTCCCGGCCGCCTCCGCCGCAGACGACGCCGGAACGCATCTACAGACGGTGGCGCGGACGTTTTCGGGATATGAGCGGGCTTACGGGCTTTTCGGAGAGCAGCCGCCAGTGCATAAAGGCGCCGTCGGAAGGGTGGCCGAGTGGTTTAAGGCAGCGGTCTTGAAAACCGCCGTGGGTGCAAGCTCACCGTGGGTTCGAATCCCACCCCTTCCGCCAAATCCCCAGAAATACGGCGGTTGTTGGCGGCGCGAAGCACGACAAGTTCGCACATCCGGGGCGGCCGGGCGTGAAGATCATGGTCCTGCGTCACAAGACGCTGACTCCGGGCTTCGCCTGGAAGATCGCCAAAGCCGCCGGCTGGCGAGCCGGCGCAGACAGACCAGGGAGGGGCCGCATGGTCTGCTATATTTCGCAGTTCTCGATGGCAGCCCGGCGCGTTCGGTGTCTCGTTCCCCGACTGCCCCGGCTGCGTCGCCATGGGGAAGGATGAGAACGGGGCCGGCGCTAACGCCATCGACGCCCTGAGCGAGTGGGTCCATGAGCGGCGGCTGAAGGCGCCGCGCCAGAGCTGCGCGGGATCGGAGACCTGCGCCGCGACCCGGACATGGCCGACGCCCTCGCCGAGGGCGGAATCTTCATTGCAGTCCCGCGCGTAATCGAAAGCGGCCGGGCAGTGAAGGTCAACATCTCGCTCGACCAAGGCCTGCCAGACGCGAGAAGGCGGCCCTCATGCGTTCGGCGGAGCCTGCTGCAACGTCCCGTTCGGGCTCAGCGCGTCGATCAGCGTCGGCAGATGCTTGGCCAGAAAACCGAAGATGTCGTCCGGCGGCATGTTCAGCGTGCCGGAAATCTTGTCGACGATCGTCGGGCCGAGCGCGGTTTCGAGCTGTTCGGCGGTGATCGGCTGATTGGGACCGCGTCCGAGCCAGGAATCGACTTGCGCGCCCAGCCCCGCCGCACGCAGCTTGTCGAGCATTCCCTGCAGCGAGCCGAGATTGGTCTGCGCCAGCGCTGTCTGCAGCAAACCCGGCAGCACGTTCGCCTCGAACTGCCCCATCACGGAGCCGAGAAGTCCGTCCAGAATACCCATGAGTTCACCAATGTTTTCGCGCACACAATTCACGCGGGCGGGCGCCGCGATATTCTAGTCCAGAAGCACATGACTGGCGAATGACGCCCGGTCTCACCACCAGCCGCGACGATAGTAGGGGCCGGGGCCGTAATCCACGCCCGGACCCCAATAATACGGGCGGGGATAGACATAGACGGGCGCCGGCCCGCCCATAACGTAGCTGGGAGGCGGCGCGTCGGGCGACATGACGCGATTGCCCCTGGCGCTCATGCATTGCGCATAGACCGTGTCGTAGCGTCCCTGCAGCGCGCCGCCGGCGTCGCGGGCGTTGGCGCTGCCGACGATCGAGCCGCCAACGAGGCCGGAGCCCGCGCCAATCGCTGCCCCAGCGCCTGCGTTGCCCGCCGCCGCGCCGATCGCCGCGCCAGCGAGCGCGCCGACCGCCGTGCCGACGACCGCGCCGCCGACCGCCTGATTGTTGGCGGCCTCGCCCGGGCTCTGGTAACCGATCGACTGCTGCGCGGCGCCCTGGCAATAATTGTCGTCGCGCTGGAACGCGGCGTAGGACTTGCCCCGCCCCGGCATGACGCCGACCTGCGGCGAAGCCGGCTGCGTGCTCGCGCAACCCGCGAGCATCACCGCCAGCGCGCTGACAGACAAAACAACGATTCCTGTTGGACGCATGTGCGAAGCCCCTGCGCTTGGGAAACCCGAACCAGCATTCGGGTTTGCGGGTTAAGAAACGGTTAGGCCCGCGGCCCCGGCGGGGCTGGGCGACGCTCGATCCTGCGCTACCTTGGTCTTGTCGTCTTCGCAAGGGAAATCGCCATGCGCCTGTTTCCGGTTGCTATCCCAGCCATCGCCGCGCTCGCTGCAGTCGCCGCGCACGCCGCGCTCGCGACGGGCGCCCCTGCGCCCGACTTTACCGCCCAAGCCGCGCTCGCGGGCCGGGATTTCCCGTTTTCGCTCGCCAATGCGCTGAAGAAAGGCCCGGTCGTCCTCTATTTCTATCCAAAATCGTTCACGAAAGTCTGCACCGAAGAGGCGCACGAATTCGCCGAAGCGGCTGACGAATTCTCGCGTCTCGGCGCAAGCGTCGTCGGCGTCTCGGCCGACACGATCGAGACCCAGCGCGAATTTTCCTCGATGGAGTGCCGCGACAAGTTTCCCGTCGCCGCAGACCCCGATCGCAGGGTCATCAAGGCCTACGACGTCGCCTCGGACTCGTCGCCAGTCGCCAGACGCACGTCTTTCGTCATCGCTCCGGACGGAAAAATCCTGTCGAACGTGACCGATCCGGGTGCGGACGAGCATATCCGAAACGCGCTCGCCGTGGTCCGGGCCTGGCGAGCGGCACAAAAGAACTGATGACGCTGCCTTGCCTTTTGCCCGCCGCATGCGAGGCTTGCCGGCGTCGAGCTTGTTCGTTATAACGAACATTGCGGCCTTAATAAAGAACGGACCCGAATCATGACAGAAGCGCCCGCCCCCGGTTTCTCCACCCTCGCCGTCCACGCCGGCGCCAAGCCCGATCCTGCCACCGGCGCGCGCGCGACTCCGATCTACCAGACGACATCTTTCGTCTTCGACGACGTTGATCACGCCGCCTCGCTGTTTGGATTGCAGGCGTTCGGCAACATCTATACGCGCATCACCAACCCGACCAACGCGGTGCTGGAAGAACGCGTCGCCGCGCTCGAAGGCGGCACGGCCGCGCTCGCCGTCGCCTCAGGCCATGCCGCGGAATTTCTGACGTTTCACGCGCTGTTGCAGCCCGGAGACGAATTTGTCGCCTCGACAAAGCTCTATGGAGGCTCGATCAACCAGTTCAGCCACTCATACAAGAATTTCGGCTGGACGCCGAAATGGGCGGATCCCGACGACCTCTCCTCGTTCGAGGCGGCGATCACGCCGCGCACGAAGGCGATCTTCATTGAATCGATCGCCAATCCAGGCGGCGTGATCTGCGACATCGCCGCGATCTCGAAGATCGCCAAGCGCGCGCGCGTTCCGTTGATCGTCGATAACACGCTAGCTTCGCCCTATCTCATGAAGCCGTTCGAGCACGGCGCCGACATCGTCGTCCATTCCGCCACCAAATTCCTGGGCGGCCACGGCAATTCGATCGGCGGCCTGATCGTCGACGGCGGGTCGTTCGACTGGCTCGCCGACAAGCGCTATCCGATGCTGTCGGAGCCGCGCCCCGAATATGGCGGCATGGTCCTGGGCGAAACGTTCGGCAATTTCGCTTTCGCCATCGCCACGCGCGTGCTGTCGCTGCGCGATCTCGGCCCGGCCCTGTCGCCGTTCAACGCGTTCATGATCCTCACCGGCATCGAGACGCTGCCGCTTCGGATGCAGAAGCATTCCGACAACGCGCTTGTCGTGGCGCGGCATCTGTCGGACCATCCGGCCGTGAAATGGGTGAGCTATCCCGGCCTGCCCGGCGACCGCTATCACAATCTCGCAAGGCAGTACTGCCCGAAAGGGGCCGGCGCGGTGTTCACCTTCGGCCTGAAGGGCGGCTACGATTCCGGCGTCGCGCTTGTGAAGAACCTCAAGCTGTTCTCGCATCTCGCCAACGTCGGCGACACCCGCTCGCTGGTGATCCACCCGGCGTCCACCACGCACCGGCAACTCAACGACGCGCAGAAGGTCGCGGCAGGCGCGGGACCGGACGTTGTGCGCGTGTCGGTCGGCATCGAGGATGCAGCCGACATCATCGCCGATCTCGATCAGGCGCTGGCGGCGAGTTGACCGCTGAGCCGCGGCTCACTCTCCCCGGCGCGGAGAGCGTCCGCGACACTGAATCAGTTTCGCAACTTGCGGCCGCAAACGATTCAACCCGCGTGTGTTTTCGTCGTCGCCGAGGCGCGGCGAACGCCGCGGAAGGGCCGGCGGCGGCCGCCTTGTGCGAACAGAATCAACCGATCGGCCGATTGACGGCCGCCCGCGCGTTCACGACCGCCATCGTCAGGACGATCATGGCGAACGCCTGATGCAGCAACGCGGCCCAGAGCGGCACGGCCAGCAGCAATGTCGAAATGCCAAGGGCCGCCTGTATGCAGACAAGCAGAACCAGCGCCCAGCCCCGCCTCGACGCGCCAGGCGAACGCGCCGCGACCGCGTTTATCAGCGCGACCAGCAGCAGGAAATAGGCGGCGAGCCGGTGCTGAAGCTGCACGGTCGTGACGTTGTCGAAGAAATTGATCCACCACGGCGACAAATTGAACAGGTGCTCCCACGGCGGCAGGAACCTGCCGTCCATCAGCGGCCAGGTGTTGTAGGTCATGCCGGCGCGCAACCCCGCGACCAGTCCGCCGAGGAAAATCTGTTTCAGCACCACGAAGACGAGATAGACGCCGAGGATTTTCGAGAAGAGTCCAACGTTCTCGCGCCGCTTCGTCTCGCGTAGCCCGGTGGCGATCCAGACCAGCGCCGCGAAGGTCACGCTCGCCAGCAGCAGGTGGATCGCCAGCCGCTCCTGCGCGACCTCAACGCGCTTGTCGAGGCCGGACGAGACCATCCACCAGCCGACGGCGCCCTGGATGGCGCCGAGCGCCAGCACGCCCGCGAGCTGCGCCTTCAGCCGGCCCGTCAGCGCGCCGCGCGCCCAGAACACGAGAAATCCGAGGGCGAAGACGAGGCCGATCAGTCGGCCGAGCAGCCTGTGGCTCCATTCCCAGGCGTAGATCACTTGAAAGCGCGCCAGATCCATGTCCGGAAACAGTTCGCGGAACTGCGGGATCTGCTTGTATTTCTCGAAGGCGGTCGCCCAGTCCGCCTCGTTCAGTGGCGGGATGACGCCCGTCACCGGCTTCCACTCCGTGATCGACAGGCCGGATTCCGTGAGCCGCGTCGCGCCGCCGATCACGACCATCAGGAACACGAGCGCAGCCGTAAACCAAAGCCAGCCGATCAACCCGCGCCGGTCCGAATCGGCGACATTCCCCGGAACGGCGTCGGTCGCGGCGGGAAAATTGATCCAGTCGGTCATACGATCCTGCTTCGCGGTTGAAATCGCCGGCGCGCGGACTGATAAGCCTCGGGCGCGGCCGCGTCCACCGGCCATCCCCGGAGACCTGTCGTGCCCCTTCGCATTCGCAAATTGATTGGCGCCCTGGTGATCGTCACCTTCGTGTTCATCTACGCGCTCGTCGCCATGGCGCTCGCGCAGGCGCACTTCGTGCAGGACGCCTCAGGCCCCGTGCAAGCTCTGTGGTACGCGGTGCTTGGCCTCGCCTGGGTTCTGCCATTGATGCCGTTGATCGCGTGGATGGCCGGACCGCGTGAAAAACATTAGGCCACCGACAGCTTTCGCCCGCGGTTCCAGACCATGAACGGCGCTCCGGAGAGCAGGATATCGAGCGCGGCGAGAGTCTGATGGGCGCCGTTGACCGAAAGGCGCGGCAATGCGGTCAGGTGGCCGGCGTGCTGCGGGAACACCATGCCCGGCCGTGTCGTCACCGCGCTGAGGTATCCCGCCTCTTTCGCCAGCGCGAATTCGCGCGAACCGGCTGAACCCGGATCGCCGACGGGATAGGCGAGGTGCAGAACCGGGCGGCCGATCTCGCGCTCGATGATCGCCTTGCTTTCGTTCATCTCGAGACGTGCAAATTCTTCGCTGTGCTTCGCCAGCATCGGATGAGTCAACGTATGCGCGCCGATCGTCGCCAGCGGATGCCGGGCAAGCTTTCGCAGCCCGGTCCAGTTCAGACACAGTTCATCGACGAGATCCGCGCCGTCGATCTCCGCCATGGCCGCCAATTCGCCGGAAGCTCGAAGCAGCTCGGCTTCGTCTCCTGCGCGCAGCGGCCAGTAGAGGGCGTCGAAAGCCGCCTGCTTCTCGGCCGGCGTCGCGGCCGGCAGATCGAACGCCCGTCCCCCCGCCACGAGCCTCACGCGATCCAGCGTGGCGATCGCTTCCTCCATCTCGACCCACCACAGGCGCGCGGAACGCTCGGCGAAGCCGGTCGTGACATAGACTGTGAAGGGCGCTCCGTGGCGTTCAAGGATCGGCAGCGCGACGTCGGCCGTATCGCGATAGCCATCGTCGAAAGTCAGCGCGACGAACGGGCGCGGCGCCGACGTCACGCCGCGGATGCGCGCTATCGCGCCGTCCAGATCGACGATATCGAACGACCGTGCGCGCAATCGGCCAAGCAGGGCGTCGAGAAACTCGGGCGTTATCTCCAGACCGCGATTGGGCGCGAATGCGCTTGCGCCGGCGGCGCGCACCCGGTGAAACATCAGGATGGCGCCGAGTCCCTGCGTGAAGCGCGCAGCCAGGCGGTGCAGGCCCGTGGCGCCGAACACCCTGAATCCAAGATCGATGGCGCCGCCCCGAAACCCCATACATCCTCCACTTCGGCTCGTATCCTTCGAGACGCCGCATCGCCTTACGCCGGGCCGCGCCCCCTCGCCTGCGGAGACCGGCGAGGGCAAGCATCGCAAGTTCTCCTTGACCATTTGTTGCTATGACGGCTGCGAAAGCGATTTTGCATGACCTCTACCGCCTCTCACGCCCGGATGACCGATGCAGAGCCTGACGAGCGCGCAGGCGGGCTGTCGCGCGTCGAGGCGCATGTCTCGATTTGGCCGGTCCTGCGGGCCTGGCGCGACATCGAGAGCTTCTCGACCGGCAGCGCATATCAGACGCGCGGCTTCGTCCTGCCCTGGTTCGAGTTCGTCGCGCCGACGATCTGCGCGCGTCCGCTGATCATCGTCGGCTATGACCTGCAGGGGCGGCCAGCTGTCCTGCTGCCGCTCGTGACGGAGTCGCGCGGCCCGTTCCGCATGGCGCGGTTTGCCGGCGGCAAGCATTCAAACCTCAACCTGCCGTTGCTCCGGCCGGGCTTCTCGCTGAATGCTGCCGATGCGCGCGCTCTGCTCGCTGCGGCTGCGGAATCCGAAGCGAAGCCCGATCTCTTCCTGCTGTTGAACCAGCCGCGCATCTGGGCCGGCGCGTCGAACCCGCTCGCCGCGTTCAATCCACGCCCGAGTCCCAGCGCGGCCTACGGCGCCACGATCGGACCCGACGCCGAGGCGTTTCTCAAGCGCATCGACTCCGCCGCAACGCGCAAGAAGCTCAAGAGCAAGGCCGCCAAACTGGCGACCCTCGGCCCCGTGAAATTCGAACGCGCGCAGGATCCCGACCGCGCCCGCACCATCCTGTCGGCCTTCGTCGCGCAGAAGACGTTGCGCTTTGCGCAGAAGCGCAAGGATCCCGGTTTCGCCGGCGTCGCCGTGCGCGGATTCCTCGACGCGCTGGCAACCGGCCATGGAGGCGGCGACGCCGCGCTCGATTTCTATGCGCTCAGCGTCGGCGACCGGATCATCGCGACATATGGCGGCCTGCCGCGCGCGAGAGGTTGGCATGGGCTCATAAACTCGTTCAACCCGGAGCCGGAATTCGCGCGGTCGAGCCCGGCGGAACTGCTGCTGCGCCACATCATCCGCGACCTTTCCTCGCGCGGCTTCGACCGGTTCGATCTCGGGATCGGCGAGTCGCGTTATAAATCGGCGATCACGGACGAAACGATCGATCTCGCCGACGCCGTCATTCCCGTCACCCCGCTCGGCCGCGTCGGCGCGACCATTGAACTCGCGCGCCTCGCCGCCAAATGCTGGGTCAAACGGACGCCCTGGGCGCTTTCCTTCGTCGAGCAGATGCGCGCCGGCCCCGTCTGATCGCAAAACGGATTCTCTGCGAGGCAGTTACGCGAACAACCCGATTCGATGCCGCAAGTCCGGGTGTTCGTCATTGCCGGGCCTGTCCCGGCCGCGCCGGGCCGATCGGCAGGCGCGTTCATATCGGCGGCGCGCGCCCGCACCGACGGTTACGACCGGCGGCATGACCGCGCGGTCCTACGCGGCGTCTTGCTCGGCTTCGCTTTCGTGCATGTCCCCGGCGAGGATGGTCGGAACCGGCAGGCCGCTTTCTTCGAGCGCCGCGGCAAGATTCGCCGCAGAAACCGGATCGCGGCCAATCACCGCCGCCGTGGTTGCGAGATGCGAGATAGCAACCGCCTCGTCTACATCGAGATTGCGCGAGGCGGCGAGCGCCACGAAGTCATAGGCGTCGGTCAAGGCCTCGAGTGTCGACCACAATGCGCTTGGATCCAGGCGCGCGGCGCTCCCGGCGCCGAGCATGTGCAGACGCGAAGCCGGATCGCGCTGGATCGCATCGTGGAACGACGCGGCGCCGACCAACAGGTCGGAGAGCCCCGCTTCGGACGCAACAGGCAGGCGCGCGGCGCTGTCCAGCACAACCAGAATGGCGCGTCCCTCGCGCGACAGCGTGCGTCCGAGCGCAAGGGAGAATCCGTCGTCGTCCGCGTCGTCGCAAACGACCAGCGCCAAGCCTCCGGCGCCGCGGGCGACAAGCCGTCGGGCATAGTCGAACGCGTGCGTCAGCACGCGAGGATCATCCGCCGCGCGACGAACCGGCTGCGCCGCGAGCGCCGCCGGCAAGGCCTCGGACTCGTCGACGACAGCGCTGTCCGCGACAACTGGCGCCGTCGCGGGCGCCGACGCTGGCTGGCGACCCTGCTTGTCCGCCAGGAGCTGGCGTCCGATGATAGCGGCAAGCGAGAACACGAGCGCGGCCAGCGTCGAGAATCCGATGATCGGCAGCTTTTTCGGAAAGGCGGGAATCTGTGGCGCGACCGCCCGCGAAACGATGCGAGCATCCGCAGGCGTCGATTTCGAACTCTCGCGCGCCAGGGCTTCCTGATATTTCGTAGTGGTCGCATCCAGATCGTCCTTGATCTGGCGCGCAGCGCGATCAAGTTCGCGCATCTTCACTTCGTCGACGCCGGACGAGCCGACCACCTTCTTCTGGTCGTCGAGGGCCGCCTGTAGATTTTCAACGCGCGCGCCGGCGATCCGGGCTTCGTTTTCCAGCATGCGCGCCGTCTTGTCGCCGGACAAGCGCAATTGCTCGTCAAGGTCGGCGAGTTGCGCGTTCAATTCCTTGATGCGCGGATGGCCCGGCAGCAGCGTGCGCGATTCGAGTGCGAGTTGCGCCTTGAGATTCACGCGCTGCTCGGAGATGCGGCGGATCAGGTCGTTATTGGCGACGTCGGGAATTTCCGCGACGCGGCCAGCCTTCAGCATCTCGCGGATGAGCTTCGCCTTGGCCTGCGCGTCAGCCTGCGAGGTGCGCGCCCGCGACAGTTCCGTGTTCACCTCGCCGAGTTGCTGTGTGTTGAGAGTCGTATTGTTCGCACCCGTCAGCAGCCCGGATTCCGCCCGGAACGCCTCAGCCTTGGCGTCGGCCGCGGCTGCGCGGGTCTTGAGATCGGCGACGAGGATCGCGAGCGAGCCGGCGGCCGCGCGCGCCACATCGCGCTTCGCGTCCTGCTGAAAGTCGATATAGATGTCGGCGATCGTGTTGGCCGCCCTGGCCGCCAGATCGGGGTCGTGCGCCTGAAATTCTATATTCAGCACGCGCGTCTTCGTCGGCGAGTAGACCGTGAGCTTGTCGAAATAATTCTCCAGCACGCGATCTTCCGGCGACAATTGCGTCGGATCCCGCTTCAGTCCGAGCAGAACCAGGACGCGCGACACAGCGCCCATGCCGCCGGCGAGCGGATCGAATTCTGGATTGCCGAGAAGGCCGATTTCCTTGATCGCGCGGCGCGCGACATCGCGCGACGTGATGAGCTGCAACTGGCTGCCGACAGCTTCCGGATCGAGCTGCAGCGTGGCCGCGACGCTCGAGTCCATCGCCTTGTCGCGCGGCATGAAGCTGTCCTGCAATTCGAGCAGGACGCGAGTCTCCGCCGTGTAGCGCGGCTTGACGACATTGACGAAGATCGTGCTGGCAGCGAGCGCCAACAGCGTGGGCACGATCACCCATTTGCGATTGGCGGAAATGACGCGGCCAATCCCCCCGAGATCGATCTCCGGCTCCGGACTGCCCATGGCCTGATATTCGGACGACTCGACGCGCATGCTCAACTCCGGCTGCCCTAGCTGCATGTAATTCGATTATGGTTGAGAGCGCGTTAACCGCATCGAGTCAGCGTTTGTTAACCATGCCGGCATAAAACGAACCCGCGTCCTCGATCGGGGCGCATGGCGACATGAAGCGGTGACAAGATGCGGCGTATGGCAGCGGTCCTGGGCGTGATCCTGATGGCCTTCGCATCCGGGTGCGCCACCCGTCCCTATCCCGTCGACATGACGGCGATAGCCGACCAACCCTATGCAGTTGGTTCCGGAGATCGCCTGCGGATCATCGTTTTCGGTCAGGATTCCCTGTCCAACTCCTATTCTGTCGATGCGACCGGCCATATTTCCATGCCGCTGATCGGACTCGTGCAGGTCAATGGCATGTCGACGGCTGCCATCCAGCATGTGATCGAGGAGCGCCTGCGCGGCGGCTATCTGCGAGAGCCGCGTGTCTCCTGCGAGGTCGAGGCCTACCGGCCCTTCTTCATTCTTGGCGAGGTCACGACCGCCGGCCAATATCCATACGTCAACGGCATGACGGTACAGACCGCCGTAGCGATCGCCGGCGGTTTCTCGCCGCGCGCCTCGCAATCCTCCGCATGGCTCACCCGCGTGATCGACGGCCGGCAGACCGTTGGGGAAGTCGCCATGAATCAACCGGTGCAGCCCGGCGACACCATTCAGATTCGTGAACGGTTCTTTTGAACATTTGGGATTGACTGGCGCCGGCAGGATCACAACCCGGGACCAGGCTCCAGATGGCAGGCTTACAAGACCCTCCTCTCAAGATCGTCCATGTGCTGCGCGCGCCGCTCGGCGGACTGTTCCGGCACGTGATCGACCTGACCCGCGAGCAGATCGCGCGTGGCCACAAGGTTGGCCTGGTCGTCGATTCGACGACGGGCGGCGAACGCGCCGTCGCGATTCTCGAATCGCTGGCGCCTGATCTTGCGCTTGGCGTGATGCGTGTCCCCATGCATCGCCTGCCGCATCCGACCGACATCACGGCCGCTGTTCGCATCGCGCGCCATCTGTCGAGCGTCAGGCCCGATATCGTCCACGGACATGGCGCCAAGGGCGCCGCCTATGCGCGTCTGCCAGGCTTCTGGAGCTTCGGCGGCGGGCCGGCGCGCGCCTATACGCCACATGGCGGGTCGTTCAACTACCGCCCCGGCAGCGTCGCCCACGCTGCTTACATGGCGATAGAACGTCTGCTTGCGCGCGCCACGGATCTCCTCCTGTTCGAGAGCGCCTATATCGGCCGGCGCTATACGGAGGCGATCGGCGAGACGCGCGCCCTGCGGCGCGTGATCGTCAACGGCGTCAGCGATGCGGAGTTCATTCCCGTCGAGCCCGCGTCCGACGCCGCTGATCTGTTCTATATCGGCGAACTGCGCTCGGCCAAGGGCATCGACACGCTCATCGACTCGCTGCCGCTGATCGAAGCGCGCATCGGCCGCAAGCCGACGCTGGTCCTTGTCGGCAGCGGCCCGGGTCGCGAGTTCCTGCAACAGCACGCCGACATGGTCGGCTATTCCGACTCGATCCGCTTCGCCGGCGTCCTTCCGGCGCGCAAGGCGTTCGAACTCGGCAAGATTCTGGTGGTGCCGAGCCGGGCGGAATCGCTGCCTTACGTGGTGCTCGAAGCCGCCGGCGCCGCCGTGCCGATGGTCGCCACCAATGTCGGCGGCATTCCCGAAATCTTCGGCCCGTTCGCCGACCGGCTGATTCCCTGCGACGATATCGAGGCGCTGGCGGGTAGCGTCGCCGGCATGCTGACGCAGCCCCGTGCGTGCAATCTCGTCGACGCGCAGCAGCTGGCGACCTACGTCCGCGACAAATTCACGCTCGACAATATGGTCGAGGGCGTATTGTCGGGTTACCGGGCGGCGCTTGCGCGCCGGCCTGCGACGGCGCCAGCTTGTCCCCCGGCGCCAGCGGGACGGCCAGCGGAATGAGCCACATGCGCAATTCATCCCCACGGAGCGCCGGAGCGATCCCGCCCCGTTCGACAGGCGCGCCAACCAGTCGCGCTCACATACCTCCCGTTCTGGACCCGCGCCTCGCGCAGGAGAGTTTCCGGCGCGAGGCGCTTGCCGAATCGCTCGCGGGACTGTCGCCGCGCCGCGCCTATTCGACCATCGTCCTGCGTGGGCTCGTCCGTCTCGGCGAGTTCGCGCTGCTTGTCGGAACCGGCCTGATCGTGCATCGCCTTTATGTCGCGATGCCGCTGTCCGTCGAATACGGCCTCACGATTTTCGCTGTCTCTCTGGTCGCAATTCTGGCGTTGCAGGCGCTGGGCCTCAACACGATCGCCGCATTCCGCGCGCCCCTGTTCCACAGCATTCGCATGGCCGGCGCCTGGTCATTCGCCTTTCTGGTCGCGCTTGCCGGAATATTCTTCCTCAAGCACGATCTCCTGTTTTCGCGCGTCTGGCTGCTGTCCTGGTTCGTGACCGGCTTCGCGGCGCTCATGTGCGAGCGGCTCGCGCTGTCGCTGATCGTGCGGCGCATGATGGCGTCGGGCTCGCTCGACCGGCGCACGGTGATCGTCGGCGGCGGAACAGCGGCCGAACAGGTGTTGCTCGATCTGGCCGCGCAGAAGCATACGGACATCCGCATCTGCGGCGTATTCGACGATCGAACCGACGACAGGTCGCCGGACGTCGTCGCAGGTTTTCCGAAACTCGGCGCTGTCGACGATCTCGTCGAATTCGCCCGACGCACGCGCGTCGACCTCATCATCTTCACGCTGCCGATCACCGCCGAGACGCGCATCCTGCAGATGCTGAGCAAGCTGTGGGTGCTGCCGATCGACATCCGGCTCGCCGCGCACACGAACAAGCTGCGCTTTCGTCCGCGCTCCTATTCCTGGATCGGCACGGTGCCGGTGCTCGACGTATTCGACAAGCCGATCGCCGACTGGGACGTTCTGCTCAAAACGGCGTTCGACAAGATCGTCGGCGCGATCTGCCTGCTCCTGCTGTCGCCGGTCATGCTGGCGATCGCGATCGCGGTGAAGCTCGACTCGAAGGGGCCTGTCCTCTTTCGCCAGAAGCGGCACGGCTTCAACAACGAGGAAATCGAGATCTTCAAGTTCCGGTCGATGTATGTCGATCAACTCGACTATAATGTCGCCAAACAGGTGACGCGCGACGATCCGCGCGTGACGCGCGTCGGCCGCTTTCTCCGCAAGGCCTCGCTCGACGAGCTGCCGCAGCTTTTCAACGTCGTGTTCAGGGGCGACCTGTCGCTCGTGGGCCCGCGTCCGCACGCCATTCAGGCCAAGGCCGCCGAACATCCCTACGAACAGGTGGTGGACGGCTATTTCGCGCGTCATCGCGTGCGGCCGGGGATCACCGGCTGGGCGCAGATCAATGGTTGGCGCGGCGAAACGGACACGCCCGAGAAGATCCAGAAGCGCGTCGAATGCGACCTGTTCTATATCGAGAACTGGTCGCTGCTGTTCGACATTTACATCCTCGCCATGACTCCGTTCGCGCTCATCAAGGCGGAAAATGCTTATTGAGGCGCGTCAAGCGAGCCTCGTCGGCCTCGCGTTGATGCTGGGCTCGGCCAGCGTGCGGGCGCAGGAAGCTCCTGCCCTGCATCTGGCGCTGGAGGGTCGCGCCGAAAAGGTGTTCGGCATGGACGACCGCTGCGCGCCGGTCGATCTACCGGATGTGAACCCACGCGCCTGGCGCACGGCCGACGGCGGCGTCGCCATGTTCGCGCTCCAGTTCCAGGCGCGCGCGCTGCGCGGCCCCGACCTCCTCCATCTCAAGATCGACTGCCATGTCGCGCTGGAGTCGCACGAGGATCCCGATCCGGCGAAATACGATGGGCGCCGCTACATCACATCGACCTGGACGCCCGACGGCCAGCGCGTCGCGGCGCTTGTCCACGACGAATATCATGCCGACGTTTATCCCGGCCGCTGTCTGTTCAAGGACGGCCTCGAATGCTGGTGGAATACGATCCTGTCGTTCCGCTCGACCGACGGCGGCGCGAATTTCGTGGCCTCGAAGCCGCTCGTCATCGCCGCGGCGCCTTTCCAGCAGGACATCGGCCAGGGCCGCCACCGCGGATTTTTCAATCCCTCAAACATGATCGGCTTTGAAGGGTACGTCTACGCCTTCGTGTCGACGACCGGCTGGTTAGGCCAGGGCGCCGGCGAATGCTTGATCCGGACACGCGACCCGCTGGACTCGGCGAGCTGGCGCGGCTGGGATGGGCATGAGTTCACGGTGCGCTGGCATAATCCATATGCGGCTGGACGAGAACCCATGCAAGCGTCCTGCGCGACAATCGAACCATTCGGCTACCCCGTTGGCTCGATCGTTCGTCATCGCGCCTCCGGGACATTCATCGCGATCTGGGAAGCTCCGCGCGTCGAAGGAAAATTCGCGACCGAAGGGCTCTATTACGCAACCTCGCACGATCTGCTGCACTGGTCGCAAGCCGCGATTCTGGCTGCGACCCCGATCACGCATCAACCCTGCGGACCAGACGAAACCAACAAGGACGGCTGGATCACATCCTATCCGGCAATTATCGACGCTGACGCGCACGGACGAAACTTCGACGACACGGGTGATTCCGCCTGGCTCTTCTACGATCGCATCAAGAACGTCGGATGTGTTCCTGCGGGCGAGCGAATTTTGGTTCGTCAGCGCGTAGCGATCACGTCGGCGCAATAGGTCGGTTGCCCGGTTGGGGCTGGCGCCAACGACCGTCGCGCCGATTCCATGCCCCAAATCGCCCCGATCATCAGAAACACGAAGCGCCAATGGTCGATGTCGATTTGCAGCGCCTGAAGGAAAAATCCGAGCGCGGCTGGCGTCACAACTTGCGCGTGACGCAGGAATGGAGATTGCGTTACCGCGAGCCTCACGCCGATGAAACTTGTGCTTACAATGAGGATCAGGAACGCCAACCCGCCCGCCCATCCAGCATCGGCAAAAGCGCCGATGTAGGAATTGTGCGGTTGCAACTGAAAATAGACGGGAAAGCGGAACGGTCCAAAGCCGAATGGCCGCTGGATCAGCATGGGAATGGATCGCTTCTGGTTGCCGAAACGTCCGGTCTCTCCCCCGTCGTACTCCTGAGTGAGTTGTGCGCGCTGGTTGATGTTCTGAACCATGTCGCTGCTGGTCGCCACAATTGCGCCACCGAGCGCGCCGAGCAGAAGCGCGAGGCAAAGACCGAAGACGATTCGTCGCCGCACCAATTGCGCGGATGTGAACCACGTAGTTGTGAGCAGGAAGACAAGACCGAAAGTCATTGCGCCCATCGAACCGCGCGACATCGAGAAAAACGTGCCGCCGATGAAAGCGATTCCGACGCCGATGAGTTTGAAGAGGGTAAAACGTCGTTCAATCAGCATGGATTGAACGAGATAAAGCACACCCATGATGCAAAAGGATCCAAGCACATTCGGATCCTTGAACGGCCCGGCGATACGCCCGTCAATCGGTTCGCGCTGACCAATTCCCATGAAATCAATAAAAGATAAAATCCCCCAGCCGCCAGCAAACACGCAGGCGAACGCATAGGCTCTCAGCGCCACCCGCAGGCGCTCCTCGGACTCGTGCGAGAAAATCAGCGCGAACAGAATCGCGCTCGAATAGAGGTAGACAGTATAAATCGTATAAAGCGACGGCGTAAGGCCGTCGCCGACGACACGATATTCTATATAGGGAATAAGAGAAAAAAACTGCGCCACTACAATCGTGAAGAGCAGAAAAAAAAGCGTCATCGTGGTGCGGGTGACGGAGACGCCGTTCACGAGGGCAATCGGAATCAACAGGAAGAAAAAGACTTCATAGGGCGACGGCTCGATGAACGACACGCATGAGAGAGCGAGCATCAGCCCAAGCGTGGCGCGCATGAGTCGTTCGGCGACCGGCTGTGATCGACGCGCGGTGATGACCGCCAAGCTCATCTGTTTTCCTGATCGCGCCGTCGATGTCTGCGGCCGCGCCGATGCGACCACGAACCTCATTGAACGGACGCATGGTTAACAAATCAACAACCGCTGCGCCGACGACACGCGTTGATCGCATTAGCGCCCCACTAACCGTCTCTGTGCAATCTGTCGCGATGCGGCGTGAACGTCGCCCGGAGAAACTCATGTCCGCGTTAGCTCATTTGTCGTCGATGCTCGCCGACGCGCCAGATCGCTTCCGTCGCCGCATGTCCGGCGGCGGGTATCGACCGGAAATAGACGGGCTGCGTTTCTTCGCCATCGCCATTGTCGTCATCGGCCATGTCGCCGAACGCGCAGTCCGCTTTTTTCCTGCGGCTCGCGAAGCCATGGTCGGCGGCGCGGTCGGCGAGTTGCTGCAGCGCGCCGGGCTCGGCGTATTCCTGTTCTTCACGATCTCCGGCTTCATTATCGCCACGCAGGCGCGAAAATCGCGGCGATCGCCATTGAGCGCTGAATTTCTGAAAGCCTACTACTGGCGCCGCATCCTGCGCATCGAGCCGCCTTATGTCGTGCTTCTGGTCTGCACATGGGCGGCGCTGACGCTCACGGCCTACGTCCCGGAAGGCGCAAACCACTTCGACGCGCAGCCGCACTCTCTGAATCTCAGCTTGCTCGGTAGCATTTTCTACTTGCACGGGTTGATTTGGGGCGCTTACCCGCGCCTGTTCCCGCCGGGCTGGTCGCTTGAGGTCGAGGTGCAATTCTACCTGATCGCGCCACTGCTTTTTTGGTTCTGGTTCCGTCTCAGGAACGACGGCCTGCGCATCGCCTTGGGCCTCGTGGCGCTCGCTGCTGGCGCGTTCGTATCCCTGACCTTGCCGGCGACGATCGGCCCGGTATTCATCGACAAGGGAATACTGCGCTTTTTTTCGTTTTTCTGGTTGGGCATCCTGCTTTGCGACGCGCAGGGATGGATCATGGCCAAAGCGGCTGGCCTGCCCCGCGCGGTCGCCGACTCGATCGGCTGGGGCGGCCTCCTCGTTTATCTGATCATCCCCAACGCCGGCGACATTATCGGAGAAGGCATGATCCTGCGCGCGGCCGTCTATGTTTCACTCGCCGCCATGTTCATGGGAGCCTGGGCGCCGCAATCCAGCTTTCACTGGTTCTGTACCCGTCCCTGGATCAGCCTGATCGGCGGCGCATGCTATTCGATCTATCTCGTCCACATGCAGACGACGCAGGTCCTGTCGATGGCGGCGGCGAAATTTGCGCCGGATCTCGGTCTGCCCGGCATCGTCGCGCTCATGGCCATTCAATATGCCGCGATCGTCGCTGTGGGCCTCGTCTTTTATGCGACGGTGGAGCGCACGTTCATGCTGCCCAACTGGCACAGGGCGCTGGCGAACCGAGCGCGGTCCCTGTTCACCGCCCGGCCGACCGGCCCAACGCCGGCTGAATGAGCCGGTCTGGCCAAGGCTGCGCGGCCGTGGCACCCTGACCAACGCCAACCAAGACGGACCATGACCTACATCCTCGCCATTCTCGCCGGCCTGTTCGGCGCCGCCGGCGTCGCCGCGGGCGCAGCGGCCGCCCATGCCTCGGCCGACCCGCGGCTCGCGACGCTGTCGCAGATGCTGATGGTCCACGCCGCCGCGATCCTCGCCCTGCTCGGCCTGGGGCGCGGATCGCCGGCGGCTGGCGTCTTCGTCTGGGCCGCCGGGTTGATGGCCGGAGGAATCCTGCTGTTCGCCAGCGATCTCGCCGCGCGCCACTTTCTCGGCGACCGCCTGTTTCCTCTCGCCGCCCCGGTCGGCGGTTCGCTGACGATCGCCTCCTGGCTGCTGGCCGCCGGGGCCGCCGGGCTTGCCTTCGCGCGGCGCTGACCCCGTCCGCCGGGCCATGGCGACGAAATGGAGGAATACGCCGCGAGCGCGTTGACGCGGCGCAGCAATTCATCGAAATTCACCCCCCTGTTTTGAACGTCTTTCCTGTCGCTTGCGCCGGCGCGGGAAGGAAGGGCCGGCCGCTCTGCGGCCAAGCGAGGACGAAGGAATGCAGAAGGTCTATTCGGACGCCAGGAGCGCGCTTGCGGCTCTGGTGAAGGACGGCATGACCGTCATGTGCGGCGGCTTCGGCCTCTGCGGAATTCCCGAAACGCTGATCGAGGCGCTGAAGGAATCCGGCGCGAAGAACCTCACGGTCGTCTCCAACAACGCCGGCGTCGACGGCGTGGGCCTCGGCCTGCTGCTTGAAACACGCCAGATCAGCAAGATGATTTCGTCCTACGTCGGCGAGAACAAGATTTTCGCCCAGCAATATCTGGCCGGCGAACTCGAACTCGAATTCAATCCGCAGGGCACGCTGGCCGAGCGCATCCGCGCCGGCGGCGCCGGCATCCCCGCCTTCTTCACCAGGACCGGCGTCGGAACGCTGATCGCCGAGGGCAAGGAAGTGCGCAATTTCGATGGCGAGGACTATGTCATGGAGCGCGGCCTCGTCGCCGACATTTCGCTCGTCCACGCCTGGAAGGGCGATACGGAAGGCAATCTGATCTACCGGAAGACCGCGCGCAATTTCAATCCGATGATGGCGACCGCCGGCAAGGTCACGATCGCCGAGGTCGAGCATCTGGTCGAGCCCGGCCAGCTCGAACCCGATTCCATCATCACGCCCGGCGTGTTCGTGCAGCGGATCATCCATGTCCCCGGCTCGAAAAAGCACATCGAACAGCGCACCGTGCGCAAGCGCGAAGCGGCCTGAGGAGAACAACCATGGCTTGGACCAGAGACCAGATGGCCGCCCGCGCCGCCCAGGAATTGCGAGACGGTTTCTACGTCAACCTCGGTATCGGCATCCCCACGCTGGTATCGAACTACATCCCCAGCGGCATGAAGGTGTCGCTCCAGAGCGAGAACGGCATGCTCGGCATGGGCCCCTTCCCCTACGAGGGCGACGAGGACCCCGATCTCATCAACGCCGGCAAGCAGACGATCACCGAGCTGCCGACGACCAGCTATTTCTCGTCCGCAGATTCCTTCGCCATGATCCGCGGCGGCCATATCGACCTGTCCATCCTCGGCGCGATGCAGGTCGCCGAGAACGGCGATCTCGCCAACTGGATGATCCCCGGCAAGATGGTGAAGGGCATGGGCGGCGCGATGGATCTCGTCGCCGGCGTCAAGCGCGTCGTGATCGTCATGGACCACGTCGCCAGGGCGAAAGACGGCTCGATCGAGAAGAAGCTGCTGCGTCGCTGCAACCTGCCGCTCACCGGCGCACGCGTGGTCGACATGGTCGTCACCGACCTCGGCGTCTTCTCGATCGACAAGCACGGACTCGGCGACATGAAGCTGATCGAACTCGCGCCCGGCGTCACGCTCGACGAGGTGCGCGCCAATACCGAGGCTCATTTCGAGGATGCGCTGGCGAAAGCCGCTTGACGCTGCGGACACGGCGGCGCTGAAACTGCGCCGCCAGCCGCGCAAGGCCACGATTTCGCCGTGCTTGTCGTCGATGGCTTCCACGCCGCGCCTCCGTCGGCGAATTCCCGGGCGACAATGTTCCGTACGCGATCCCGCACCCGACCGACCCCGGCCGCCGCCGCCGGCGACGCTCCCGGCGTCCCTAGCCTGTGGCGCCGCTTCGTGTGGGTCGCATCGCCACGCGAGCGGACGCTGCGGATCGGCGCGCTCGGGCTGCTGGCGCTCGGCCTCGGCGCGGCGATCGCGCCCTGGACCGTCTCGCGCGGAGCGCTGCGCGAGGAAATCGCCGCGCAATTGCGCTCGTCCTCCGGTCTCTACGTATTCGCCAGCGGCCCGTCGACCTTCTCTCTCCTTCCCCACCCCAGCATCAGCCTCGATCGGGTGACGTTCGTCGATCCGCGCGGCGCTCTCGTCATCGAGGCGGACCGGCTTGCGGGCCAGGTTCGTTGGCTGCCGCTGCTCGCCGGCAGACTTGAGCTCGACCGTGCAGAGATCGTCTCTCCCCGTCTGACGGTCGATATCGACGGCCGTCCGATGACAGCCGCCGGCGCCGCCGCGCGCGCCGCCGGCGCCCGGCCCGCCACGCCCGAGGCGGCCAAGGCCGACGCGGCGCGCCTTGGAACGATTTCGTTTGTCGACGGATCCGCCATTCTGCGCCGGCGCGGCCAGACCGTC
>JAJXWB010000016.1 GCA_021781815.1 Pseudomonadota bacterium
GCTAGCATGATTTTGCGGACGGAAATACGAATCGAACGACACGCGCGCGACCGGGCTTTCGCTTCAGTTCAGCAACGGGCTCCACGCCGGATCGCTCGCGTACGACGGGGTCGGCACGACGAATTCCTGACGGCCGTAAACGTCGGTCATGTAGACCTTCGCGCCGGCGCCACCGCCGGGATCGCGGAAGAACATCAGGAACAGCCCGTTAGGCGCCCAGGTCGGCCCCTCGTTGTGGAAACCCTCGGTCAGGATCCGCTCGCCCGATCCGTCCGGTTTGAAAACGCCGATGCCGAAGCCATTCTTCGACTGGCGCGTGAACGCAATGTAATCCCCCTTCGGCGACCAGACCGGCGTGGAATAACGGCCCTCGCCGAACGAGATGCGCCGCGCGCCGCCGCCGCTGGCGCTCATGACGTAAATCTGCTGTGTGCCGCCGCGATCGGATTCGAATACGATCTGCGCCCCGTCCGGCGAGTACGACGGCGATGTGTCGATCGCATTGGAATCGGTGAGCCGCGTCGTCGCGCGCGAGCGCAGATCCATCGTATAGAGCGTCGAGGTCGAGCCATTGGACAGAGACATGATGATCTTCTGTCCATCGGGCGAAAAGCGCGGCGCAAACGTCATGCCCGGGAAATTGCCGACCGCCTCGCGCTGTCGCGTATCCAGGTTCAGCAGCATGACGCGCGGCTCGTCGCCGCTGAACGACATGTAGGCCACGTCCTGCGACGAAGGCGAGAACCGCGGCGTGACAGCGAGATCGTCGCCGCGCGTGAGATAGTTCACGTCGGCGCCGTCCTGGTCCATCACGGCGAGGCGCTTGCGCCGTTTCTCGGCCGGCCCGGTTTCGTCGACGAAGACGACGCGCGTGTCGAAGAAGCCCTTCTCGCCGGTGATGCGCGAGAATACCTGGTCCGACATGATGTGCGCCACACGGCGCGACACCTTCGGATCGGTCGCGTATTGCTGGCCCGCGGCCTGCTGGCCGCTCTGCACGTCCCACAGCCGGAATTCGGCGCGCTGGCGACCGTCCCCTGCCCGCTGAGCGCGCCCGGTGAGCACGTATTGCGCGTTGACGGCCTTCCAGGCCTCCATCTGCGGCGCCTGATCCGGATTGAGCGCCGGCTCGGGAAAACTAGCTGGATCGACCGGTTGCAGAAAAACCGAACGCTTGAAATTGTTCGAGATGACCGACGTGAACAGGCGCGCTGCATCCGGATCGCCGGCGAAGGGCGCCACAGCGATGCGCACCGGCCGGAATACGCCGCCGGGGCGCACGGTGATGACGTCGTTTTGCGCAAGCGCGGGCGTGATCGTTGCTGCGGCGGCGCCGACCAGAAGGGTGCGGCGGGTAAGTCGGACGGACATGTTTGCTATCCTGGGGTCGGGCGGGGTCGGGTCCGAAATCAGCGCATTTCCTCTGGGTCAAAGGCGATGGTGCGCGACTTCCATTGTTCAAAGTAAGGAGCAAATTGCACGGGAATGCGAAGCGGATTGCACTCGCGCGCAGCGCCGATGGCGGCCGAGGCGAGGCTCTGGAATGCGGGGTCCGAGGTCGGATTGACGAGCACCGGATCGGCGGCGAGCGAGCCGTCCTGCCGGAACACCACCTTCACCTCAGGCACGTATTTGTGCACTGCTCCAGTGCCGAAATAGTGCCAGCACCGCATATACTGCTCCATCATCAGGCTGTTCAGCGCGTCCATCGCGTTCGGCGACATTTTGGACGCCGTTCCGGTGGCGGTTCCGAGCGAGGCCGTGCGGACGAGTTCGCGTCCGGTCGAGCCGGTCGCCTGCGGCTTGTCATGATCGAGCAGACGCGAGATCGCGTTCGAATCGAATTTGTTGCGCGGCTGGTCGGTCTCCTCGCCCGACTTCGGGCGCAAGGAGGGTTTGTCGTCGGTCTTGGCGCGAGCGAGCAATCTGGCGATATCGTCGGGATGCAGACGGGGCTTTTCCGAGGGCTTTGGCGGCGGCGGCGCGGGCTTGGTTTCCGTCTTGGTTTCGAGCTTTGGTCGGACAGGCGGCTTCGGCGCGATCGGCTCGGCGTCGGCTGGTTCGTCCTTCGGCTGGTCTTTCGCCTCGGCCTTGGCGGGCTGAGGGCGCTCGGGCGGCATCGGCGCGGGCTTGGTCTCGTCCGCAGGGCGCGGCGGCGGCAGCGCCGCCATCTTCTGCGGCTCCGGCTTCTTCGGCTCGTCATCTTCGCCGGGGTCGGGCAGTCGTTTCAATGGCGGCGGCGGGAGCGGCACATCTTTTCTGGCCTCGTTCAGCGGCGGCGTCGGCTTGTGCTCTGCAACGTCCGCAACCTTGTCGGCCTTTTGCAGCGGCTTGACTTCCTTTGCGGTCTTTTCGCCCTTGGAAATCTGGCTGAAAGCCTGATCCGAGATCATTTCGACCGGAATGTTCTCCATCGCCGGATCGAACTGCGCCGGTCCCGAGAAGGCGACAAGCGTCGCGGCCAGCAGCGTTGCATGCGCTGCAGCGGAGACGATCAGGCCTGGCTCACTCCGGGAGATGCGCAAGGCGCCTCACTTCCGCTCCGGTTCGGTGACGAGCGCGACCTTCTTGAAGCCAGCTCCGGTCACCAGCGACATGACCTCGGCGACGCGCCCATAATTCACCGCTTTCGACCCGCGCACGTAAACGCGCTCGTCGGCGCCGGCCTTGGCCGCCTCCTTCAGTTTGTCGACCAGATTTTCCAGCGCGACCGGCTGGTCCATCAGGTAGATTTGCCCCTTCTCGTCAATCGAGATCGACACAGGCTTCTGCTCGATGTTGAGAGGCGCGGATTTGGTCTGCGGCAGGTCGACGGCGACGCCGGTCGCCAGCAGCGGCGCAGCCACCATGAAGATGATGAGAAGCACGAGCATGACGTCGATGAATGGCGTCATGTTGATATCAGCCATGGCGCCGTAGCGCGGAACGCCCCGGCGTCTGCGTCCGCCCTTGCGGCCTGCGGCCATCGACATGCCCATCGTGACTGCTCCCTACGCCGCGCGGTCGCTGGCGTGCTGGTCGATCTGGCGCGACAGGATGGCGGAGAATTCATCCGCGTAGCTTTCGAGGCGCGCCTGCGCCTTGGCGACGTCGCCCTGCATCTTGTTGTAGGCGATGAGCGCCGGAATAGCCGCGAACAGGCCGATAGCGGTGGCGAACAGCGCCTCCGCTATGCCCGGCGCGACGACGGCGAGCGACGTGTTCTTGGAGGCCGCGATTGAGCGGAACGACGTCATGATGCCCCACACCGTGCCGAACAGACCCACGAACGGTCCGGCCGAGGCGACGGTCGCCAGCACCAGCAGATTGGATTCGAGCTTCTCGACCTCGCGCGCGATCGAGACGTCCAGCACCTTCTCGATGCGCGCCTGCAGGCCGACAAACGAGGCGTGCGCAGTCTGAAATGAACGCTTCCACTCGCGCATGGCCGCGACGAACAGCGAGGCCATGCCGGTCGTCGGCCGCTCGCTCAGGGCGGTATAGAGCTCCTCCAGCGAGCGGCCCGACCAGAAAGTCTCCTCGAACTGTTCCATCGCCTTGCGCGTGCGGCGGAACAGCAGCGTCTTGTCGACGATGATCGTCCAGCACCAGACCGAGGCCCCGAGCAGACCTATCATTACGGCCTGCACGACGATGGAGGCGTGCAGGAACATGCTCCAGATCGAAACTTCGGCGATCGGCGCGGCCAGATCGGCAGGGTTCATCGTCTATCCTTCGACGGTTCAGGCGGGCGGGGCTTCAGCGATGCTCTGCCCGGGGAATCGGTCAATTGTTTGGCTCACGCGCAATCGGCCGCACGTGACTTTCCCGCCCCAAGTTAAGCATCGGTCAGGGTTAACGCCGGGTTACGGCCTCACGGATTTAAGGGCGCGTTAACCATGAAAGCCTAGTTTTCGCAACGGGCGCCTGCGGAACGGGGCTCGCGCGAGGGTGAATTGGCGCTGCGACCGACAGGCAGGTGGATGGAATTCGCGCCAGCGGCAGCGACCGGCGCAATCGCGTTCGCACTTGTATTCCCGGTCTTTTCACCCGCATTTGGCCAGACGGCGACCGGCCTGGACGGGTTGCGCCGCGGCCCGTCCGGTCTGGCTGGCGCTGGCGAGGGAGGTCTCGGCGACGGCGGCCTGACCGCGTCCGGCGCCGGTCTCGTCTCGCCGCCCCCGCCGCCCGCCAGCTACGCCGCGGGCGCGGGCGAAGCGGCGCCTGACGCATCGATCAATTACGGCAAGCCGCGCAAGCCCGGAAAGCGGCCGCTGCCAAATCCGCCGGCCAAAAAGGCGCGGCATCCATTGCCCCCGCTGGAGCCTTACAAGACCTCCTATGAATTGCGGCGGCGCGCGAAACTGCGCGATTCCGTGGCGACCGACCCCTCGCAACCGCCGCCACAGCCGCCGACCGGGATCGCCGTGGTTCCGACGATCCCCGCCCGGACGGCGAAGCCCGAGGATCCGAAACCGTTCGATCCGGTCGGAATCAGAGTCGGCTCGCTGCGATTCACCCCATACGTCGAAGGCTATGGCGGCGACGACAGCAACCCGTATCGCGAATACGCGCCTCAGAAATCCTCGCCCGTATTGCGCGGCGAGATTGGGACCGCGGTCCAGTCCGACTGGTCGCAGCACCTGGTCTCCGGCGAGATGCATCTGGGCTACTCGGATTTCCCGCGCGTAACCGGCGCAAACCGGCCCGACGGGCTCGGCAAGATCGACAGCCGCGTCGACGTGACGCGCGACACCTCGATCGACACCGGCGCGTCGTTTTCGATCACGACGCTGCTGCCGATGTCGCCGGAACTTCAGGTCGGCACGAACAACGCAATATCGACCAATGCGCCGGTCACCTGGTCGGCCGGCGGCTATGCCGGCATGACGCACCGGTTCGACAGGCTCGAAGTGTCGCTGCGCGGCACACTGGAGCGCACGCAGACCGGCGACGCCACCTTCTCCGATGGTTCGGTCCTGCAATTATCGCTCGACAATTACACGACGATCGGCCTGAGACCTCGCATTTCCTACGAGATCACGCCCGGCTTCAAACCCTTCGTCGAGGCGACCGTCGACCGGCGCGACTACGACAGCGCATTTGACGCCTATGGTTTCCAGCGCAATTCAAACGGCTTTGCCGCGCGGGCCGGCACGAGCTTTGAATTCACGCGCACGCTGACCGGCGAAGCCTCGGGCGGCTATATTCAGCGCGACTACCAGGATCCCCGCCTCGTGAAGCTGCACGGGCCGACTGTCGACGCCTCGCTGATCTGGACCGCCTCACCGCTGACCAAGGTGACGTTGCGCGGTTCGACAACGGCCAGCGAGACCGTGATCGCCAATGCGTCCGGCACAATTACGCATCGCATCACCGGCGAAATCTCGCACGCGCTCCTGCGCAACGTGACGCTGACAGGGACCGCCTCCTACCAGATGACGTCCTATCAGGGGACCAACCTCGCTTCGGACACGTCCTATACCGCGACCGGCCTGAACGAGCGCCTGCTGACCGCGACGGTGAAGGCGGAATACGCTCTGACCCGCACCGTCTCGATCAAGGCGAGCTATTCCTTCGAGCGGCTGAAGACGACCTTGCCGGGCGCGGATTATACTGCGAACGTGTTTCTGCTGGGGTTGAGATTGCAGCGCTGAGGCTGGAAATTCAGGAACAGGATATTCCCTGCCGCAATACCGTTCGCTGCGCCGCAGTATGTCTCGGCGCCCCAATTTGGGCGATTCAGGTCAAGGCAACGCGAGTCCGAGGCCGCGGGCCTGGAGGCCCGCGGTTCGGATCACCCCAGCAGCGTCTTCATCTCGGCGCGAAAGGTCTCCGCCAGATCCGGATTGGCGAGCGCGTAAGCCGCGTTGGCCATCAGGAAGCCGAGCTTGGAGCCGGTATCGTAGGTTTTCCCGTCGAAGCGCACGCCGTGGAAGGCCTGGGCCTTGGCCAGTTCCTTCATTCCGTCGGTCAACTGGATTTCGCCGCCGGCGCCCTTCTCGACCTTCTCCAGGATTCCGAAGATTTCCGGGCCGAGGATATAGCGGCCGGAGATGATCGAGGTGGACGGCGCCGTGCCCTTCGCCGGCTTCTCGACCATGCCGGTGATCTCGAACGTGTGGCCCTCGTCCTTGCCGATCGAGACGACGCCGTACTGATGCGTCTCCTCCGGCGCTACCTGCTCCACCGCAATGACGTTGCCGCCATATTGATTGTAGGCCTCGACGCATTGGGCGAGGCACCGCGACCTGAGCTTGCCCGACGCCATCGTCACCATGTCAGGCAGCAGCACGGCGAACGGTTCGTCGCCAATGATGTCGCGAGCGCACCACACCGCGTGGCCAAGGCCGAGCGGCGCCTGCTGACGGGTGAAACTGGTGGCGCCGGCGGCCGGCAGATCGGCCATCAGCGCATCGTATTCCTTCTTCTTGCCGCGCTTGAGCAGCGTATCCTCGAGTTCGTAGGACATGTCGAAATGGTCTTCGATCACCGCCTTGCCGCGCCCGGTGACGAAGACGAAATGCTCGATGCCGGCCTCCCTCGCCTCGTCCACGACGTGCTGGAGCACCGGCCGGTCGACGACCGTCAGCATTTCCTTCGGAATGGATTTGGTCGCGGGCAGGAAACGGGTGCCCAGACCGGCGACGGGAAAGACTGCCTTGCGGATGCGTTTTGTCATGGTTGGTCCACTCGGGATGCGATGAGGGCCGCATTCACGATCAGAATGCGGCCCTTTTCCAAGTGTAGGCAGAAACGCTTAAGGAAGCCCCAACGACGAAAATCCGCGCCCCTCGTCAACGAACGACGATCACCGGCGCTTCATGGATTGGCAATGCGCCGGCGCTAAATTATCGCCAGCAACAATCGCGCGGACGGAATTGATGACCATTCTTGTGACTGGCGGCGCCGGCTACATTGGCAGCCATATGGCGTGGGAACTGCTCGACGCGGGCGAGCAGGTGGTTGTGCTCGACAATCTGTCGACGGGCTTTCGCTGGGCCGTCCCTGACAAGGCGACACTGGTCGTCGGCGATTTCGGCGACGAGGATCTCGTGACCGAAATGCTGACGCGCCACGACATCGAGGCCATCATCCATTTCGCCGCCAAAATCGTCGTGCCGGAATCGGTAGCCGACCCGCTCGGCTATTATCTCAACAATACCGCGAAGGCGCGCACGCTGCTCGAATGCGCGGTCGACGCAGGCGTGAAGCATTTCATCTTTTCGTCGACGGCCGCCGTCTACGGCGATCCCGAGCACAATCCAGTGACCGAGGACGACCGCCTGAAGCCGATTTCGCCCTATGGCCGTTCAAAGCTGATGGTCGAGTGGATGCTGGAGGACGTCGCCAGGGCCTTGCCGCTAAGCTACGTCGTCCTGCGATATTTCAATGTCGCCGGCGCCGATCCGCAGGGACGCACAGGCCAGTCGACCCCGAACGCCACGCACCTCATCAAGGTGGCCGTCCAGTCGGCCCTCGGCATGCGCCCCGGCATGGAAGTATTCGGTACGGACTACCCGACGCCGGACGGTTCGTGCCTGCGCGACTATATCCACGTCACCGATCTTGCGCGCGCTCATCTCGACGCGCTGCGGCATCTGCGCGCAGGCGGCGCCAGTGTCACCTGCAATTGCGGCTATGAGAAAGGCTTCTCGGTCCTCGAAGTAATCGACGTCGTGAAAAAGATTTCGGGCGTCGATTTTCCGGTCGCCCTGTCACACCGCCGCCCCGGCGACCCTGCCGCCATCGTTGCATCCAACGCGCGGATCAGGGAGACGCTCGGCTGGGTTCCGCTGCACGACAATCTCGACGAGATCATCGAACAGGCGTTGAACTGGGAGCGCCGGCTGCACAATATGAAGATCGGTTAGGTGGCGCTTCGACTGTCGATGGCCGGTTCGATTCATTCGTCGCAGGAAAGCGTTCGGTTCACTTCCCCGCCGCTGCAAGCCAGTCCAGATAGGGCTGATATCCCTCGGCGATATCGATTCGCACGATCTCGGGCGTATCATAGGGATGAATAGCCCGGATCGCCGCTTCAAGCGCAGCGTAATCTAGCGTCCGCATCTTCATGTCCAGACGAAATTCGTTCGCCTCCTCCAGCCTGCCCTGCCAGCGATAGACGCTGCGGATCGCGCATGTCTGCACGCAAGCGGCAAGTCCCTTCTCCACGACGCGATGCGCGATCTCGTTCGCCTTCGCCTCGCTGTCGACGGTCGTGATGACGATTGAGAAATCCGCGCTCACAGATCGACCCAGCCTTTCAACTCGCGCCGCACCACGGCCTCGATCACATCGATACCGCCGCCGCTGTCGTTGAGACAGTCGATCCGCCCGAACTTCTCGCCGCCGCTGTCGAGAAACAAATGACGATTCTCGACGCCGATCTCCTCGATGGTTTCCAGGCAGTCGGCGACGAAGCCCGGCGTCACGATCGCGATCTTCTTCACCCCGCCCTGCGCGAGCGTCTTCACGGATTCGTCGGTGTAGGGCCGCAACCATTCGGCCGGTCCGAAACGCGACTGGAAGGTCATGCGCAATTTCTGCTCGTCCATGCCGAGTCTGTCGCGCAGCAGGCGCGTCGTCTTGGCGCAATGGCAGTAATAGGGATCGCCCTTCTCGTGATAGTCCTTCGGCACGCCGTGGAAAGAGGCGAGAATGACGTCCGGCGCGAAATCCAGTTTGCTCAATCCCTGTTCAATCGACCGTGCGAGCGCGTCAATGTAGGCAGGATCGTCATGCCATGGCGGCGCCACCCGCAACGCAGGCTGCCACCGCATCTTCGCCAAGGCCTCGAACGTCTTGTCGCCGACAGTGGCCGTCGTCGCCGCCGAATATTGCGGATAGAGAGGGACGACGAGAATGCGGTCGCAGCCCTGCTCCTGCAGAGCCAGCACGCGCGCCTCGATCGAGGGCAATCCGTATCGCATCGCCCAGTCGACGACGACGCGTTCGCCGGACTTTTCAAGCGCCAGCTTGAGGCGCGCGGCGAGCTGCTCGGACTGCGAGCGCGTAATGGTCTTCAACGGCCCTTCGTCGCGCGCTCTGTTCCAGATCGAGGCGTAGTCCCGCCCCTTCCTGGCCGGCCGCGTCGACAAGATGATGAGGTTGAGCACCAGCCACCAGATCAGTCGCGACGTTTCGATCACGCGCCGATCCGACAAGAACTCCTTTAGGTAGCGACGCATCGACCAATAGTCGGTTCCCTCGGGCGTGCCCAGATTGACGAGCAGTACGCCCGTCGCGCGCGACGCCAGTCGCGGATGGCCGGCAGGACGGCATGTTGTCGCTGTCTCGTTCATCGCGCGAACATAGTGGCGGAAGCGGCCGGGCGCCACCGTACCGCGCCGTCCGGTCAGTCGCGCCAGAGCGAGTGGAAATGATGGACGGGGCCATGGCCGGCCCCCACCGAGAGCCGGTCGGCGTCCTGCAACGCTGCGCCGAGATAAGCCTTGGCCGCGCCGACGGCGTCTGTCAGCGTGCGTCCGTGCGCAAGAAACGCTGCTATGGCCGCGGCCAGCGTGCAGCCGGTGCCGTGCGTGTTGCGCGTGGCGACGCGCGGGGCGCGGAATGTTTCGACGTATGCCGGCGTCACCAGCAGATCGAGCGCCTCCGAAGCTTCGAGATGGCCGCCCTTCACCAGAACGGCCTTCGCGCCTCGCGCCAGCAGGGCCTCGCCGGCGCGCCGCATGTCCAGCGCGTCGCGCGGCTCCGGCCGGCCCGTGAGGCGCGCGATTTCCGGCAGGTTCGGCGTGACGAGCCTCGCCATGGGCAGAAGTCGGTTGGCTATGGCTTCCGCAAGACCGTCCGCCCCAAGGCTGTCCCCGGAAGAGGCGACGAGCACCGGGTCGACCACGATGTCGCGTGCGCCCCAATGTGTCAGGCGCGCCGCGACCAGCTCGACGATCGCCGGCGATGCGAGCATGCCGATCTTGACCGCATCGACCGCTATGTCCTCGAAGATCGCGTCGATTTCGGCGCCCACGAATTCCGCCGGCGCGACATGCAGGCCGCGCACGCCGCGCGTATTCTGCGCGGTCAGCGCCGTGACCGCCGCCATGCCGTAGCAGCCGAGCGCGGAAAAGGTCTTGAGGTCGGCTTGAATTCCAGCCCCGCCGCTGGGATCCGAGCCCGCGATCGATAGGACGTTCGGAGCTTTGACGCTCATCCCGCCGGGCGTTCGTCGGCGATCATCTTGCCGTCGTTCGGCAGGCTTCCGGCATCGACGATCTCGACCTTGCCGCGCAGCTTGGTGACGGATTGCAGCGTCTCGGCGATCGGATCGGCGTGGCAGCCGCGCTTGCCTTCGGCGCGCAGCACCATGACGTCCTGCTCCTTCTCGCGTTGGACGATCAGGCGGACACGGCCAAGCTCCGGGTGCCGCTTGGCGATCTCGGCGACCTGCGAGGGATGGACAAACATGCCCTTGATCTTGGTGGTCTGATCGGCGCGGCCAAGCCAGCCGCGGATACGCATGTTGGTTCGGCCGCACGACGATGGGCCGGGCAGGACCGCGGAAAGATCGCCTGTCGCGAACCGGAGCAGCGGATAATCCGAGTTCAGCCGCGTGACGACAACCTCGCCGACCTCGCCGTCGGCGACGGGTTCGCCCGTGCCGGGTTTCACGATTTCGAGAATGTAGCCCTCGTTGACGATCAGCCCCTCGTTCGGAACGGATTCATAGGCGATCACGCCGAGATCGGCGGTCGCATACGCCTGCCGCACGGCGACTCCGGCCGACTCCAGTTCGGCGCGCAGGCTCGCAGGCAAGGCGGCGCCCGAGACAAGCGCGCATCGGATCGACGACGCGTCGAGGTTCGCTTCGCGCGCCTTGTCGAGCAGGATCTTCAGGAAATCGGGCGTGCCGGCATAAGCCGTCGGTCTGAGAAAATGGATTGCTTCGACCTGCTGCTCGGTATTGCCGACGCCAGCGGGAATGACGGCGCAATTCAGCGCGTGCGCGCCGCTCTCCATGATGTGCCCGCCGGGCGTGAGGTGATACGAAAAGGAGTTCAGCAGAATGTCGCCCTTGCGGACGCCGGCGGCGAAGAGGGCGCGCGCCGCTCCCCACCAGTCCTTGCCATACCCTTCCGGTTCGAAGATCGGACCGGGCGAAACCAGAATCCGCTTGAGGTGCATTGCGCGCACGGCCGCCAGACCGCCGAATGGCGGTGTCTCGCTCTGCATCTCCTTGAGATCGCTCTTCCGGACGACTGAAATCTGCGCGAGATCCGCGCGTCGCGAAATCGCATCGATATCGACCGACTTCAGTTGCCGGCGCAGCGCCGGCGCGCGCGCGCGCGAAATCTTGAGGATCGCGCGCATGTCGCGGAAGAATGCGCTTTCGCGCGCCTTGGCCGGACGCGTCTCGTAGCGATCAAAATACTCTGACATTGAAACTCACTCGCGCCGCCTGCCCGGGGCAAAAGCGGCATGACGCGCGTACGTCGCAGCCCAGCCCTGCTCCATTCTTCCGTTTTGCACGGATCGAAACTTGGCGTCAACGCACCCAGATCAACCAAGCCAACGCTTGCGCCTCTTGTAGTGTTTTGCGTCGCGAAAGCTTTTTCGATCGGCGCCCGACACGCCAAGATAGAATTCCTTCACGTCCTGATTTTCTCGCAGCGCCGAAGCTTCGCCGTCGAGCACGATGCGGCCACTCTCGAGAATATAGCCATAGCTGGCATATCGCAGTGCGATATTGGTGTTCTGCTCGGCCAGAAGGAACGAAACGCCGCCTTTCGTATTCAGTTCGCGGACGATTTCGAAAATCTCCTCGACCACCTGCGGCGCAAGCCCCATCGACGGCTCGTCGAGCAGGACCATCTTCGGCTTCGACATCATGGCGCGGCCGATGGCGCACATTTGCTGTTCGCCGCCCGACGTATAGCCGGCGAGCGATGTCCGCCGCTGCTTCAGACGCGGAAAAAAGGCATAGACCTCGTCGAGCGCGGCGGCGATGGCGCGCCGCCCGTCGCGACGGGTGAAGGCGCCGGTCAGCAGGTTTTCCTCGATGGTGAGATGACCGAAGCAATGCCTGCCCTCCATCACCTGGATGCAGCCACGGCGCACCAGATCGTCCGGCCGCAAACCGTCGACGCGCTCGCCGAGAAATTCGATCGAGCCTTTCGTGACCTCTCCGCGCTCGGCGCGAATGAGGTTGGAAATGGCCTTGAGCGTCGTCGTCTTGCCTGCACCGTTGGCCCCGAGCAGGGCGACGACGCCGCCCCGCGGCACGGTCAGCGACACGCCCTTGAGGACGAGCACGACGCGATTGTAGATGACCTCGATATTGTTGGCGGTCAGCGCAACGTCTGGCGCTGGCTGCGGGGCGGCGGGAGAGGTCGAGGGCTGCGTCATTTCGGTTTCCGTCATCGAACTCGGCGAACCATGGGCTCGCCCGGAAAATCTGCAACAACGTCGATGCGTTCGAGAGAATCCCGATCGCCGACTGAAAGCGGCGATCGGGAAGGGCGGCAGGAGCGGCTTACGGCTTCGAGTCGCAGGCTTCCGTGCGCTTCGGCCACGACGGGTTCTTTTCCGCATAGGCCTTCGCATCCGCCTGCAGCAGCGGCTCGACCTTGTCGTTCAGTGGCTCGATCCAGTCGGAAACCTTCACGTATTTCGTCCCGTCGAAACGCTGGATGAAGGTCGGGCGATGGCCATTGTGATCGGCGCAGGTCAGTTTGATCGGCCCCGCGAAGCCGTCCATGCCGAGTTCCTTGAGGCGCGCAGCATCGACGTTCAGGCCCTCCAGTCCGCGACGCACGTCCTCGCCGTCGACGACCTTCTTGCCCGTGATCTTTTGCGCGGTGCGGATCGCCTCGGCGATCAGCATCGAATTGTAGACGCCGCGATTGTAGAGCACCGTGCCTATCTCGGCTTTCGGCGCCTGGCTCTTGCCCTTGTCCGCGACATGCTTCTGGATGTCGGCGATGACCGGGAAATTCGCCGTCGCCGCATGCCAGTTCAGCGTCTTGAAGCCGGTCGCGCCCTCGCCAGCCCCCTTGGCGTCCTCTTCGCTCGGCCACCAGATCGACAGGAATTTCTCCATCGGATAATTGATCTTGACCGCTTCCTTGATCGCGGTCGGCTGCAACGCCCCCCAGCCATACATGACCATATAATCCGGCCTGTCGCGCCGCACGTTGAGCCATTGCGCCGCCTGGTTCTGCATTTCGGCAGGCGCCACGGGATAGAGCTTCGTCTCGAACCCGTAATCCTTCTGCAATTGCTCCAGGAACGGCAACGGCTCCTTGCCGAAGCCGGCGTCAAGATAGATGTAGCCGATCTTCTTGCCCTTCAGCTTCTCCATGCCGCCGCCTTCCTGCGCGGCGATGTACTTCAGGATCATCGACATGCCGTCCCAGTACGTGTCCGGCGGATTGAAGACCCACGGGAAGATGTCGCCCATGGCGGAAGCCGACAGGCCATAGGCCATGGACAGGATCGGCGTCTTGTCGACGGACGCCTTGGGGATCAGCGATAGTGTGATACCCGTCGACCACGGATTGACCATGACCGGATGTTTCGGCTTCACGGCCTCATAACATTCGAGACCCTTCTTGGTGTCGTATCCGGTCTCGCATTCCTCGACCGCGATCTTGACGCCGCCGATGCCACCGTCGCGTTCGTTGAGCATCGACAGATAGTCGTGCATGCCGTCGGCGATCGAAATGCCAGATCCGGCAAACGGGCCGGTGCGATAGGTAAACAGCGGCACGAAGATTGAATCCTCCGCCGCGGCGGGCAACGCCGACGCGGTCAGCGCCGTCGTCGCGATCAGGGCCAGAGCGGCCTTATTCAATGTTCTCATTGTGTCCTCCCACTGATGAGATGGTTGCAGTCTAGTACGGAAACGGCCAGGCGCGCAGTTTCTGCTTGCCGATTTGCCACAGGCGCGCGAGCCCGTGCGGTTCGACGATCAGAAAGAAGATGATCAGCGCGCCGGTGATGACATACGTCAGGTGCTCGACCGTGGCCGATCCCACCGAGAGCCCGAGCGCATTGGGCGCTGCGCGCACGATGATCGGCAGAATGTGGATGAGCGCGGCGCCGAAGAACGACCCGAGCAGGCTGCCGAGGCCGCCGATGATGACCATGAACAGCAGCAGAAAGGACAGGTTGATGTTGAATGCCTCCGGCTCGGCGGCGCCGAGCCAGATGAACACCATCAGCGCGCCGGCGACTCCTGCGTAGAACGATGAGACCGCGAAGGCCAGAAGCTTTGCCGGCAGCAGGCGGATGCCCATGAGTTGCGCGGCGATGTCCATGTCGCGCACGGCCATCCAGTTCCGGCCAATGCGGCCATGCACGAGATTGGAGGCGATCCAGGTCATGGCGACGACAATGCAGAGCACGACGTAATAGCGCGTGACGGGCGTCGCGCTCGGTCCGGTGACGGCGACGCCGAACAGACTGTGCCCCGGAACCTCGATCGCGCCGGATGGGTTGTAATTGTATAGCCAACCGACGCGCCCGAAGCACCATTGCAGGAAGAACTGCGCGGCGAGCGTTGCGATCGCAAGATAGAAGCCCTTGATGCGCAGGCTCGGCAGCCCGAAGACGACGCCGACCGCGCAGGCGATGAATCCGGACGTCAGGATCCAGACGAGAATGTTCACCTGCGGAAACAGCGTCGACAGCTTGTAGCAGGCGTAGGCGCCAACCCCCATGAACGCCGCCGTGCCGAGCGAAATCAGGCCCGTGTAGCCGATCAGTATGTTGAGGCCGATCGCCGCCAGCGCCAGGATCAGGAATGGAATCATGACGGATGCGATCAGGAATTCGCCGCCAAGCAGCGGAATGGCGACGAAAGCGACGAGCAGGATCAGCGCCAGCCCGATGCGGTCCTGCCGGATCGGGAAAATCGCCTGATCGGCGGCGTAGCTCGTCTTGAATTGACCGACTTCGCGGTAGAACACGTGTCGCTCCGATCAGATGCGTTCGATGATCTTCTCGCCGAACAGGCCTTCGGGCTTGAACAGCAGGAAGGCAAGCGCGAGCACATAGGCAAGCCAGCTCTCGATGCCGCCGCCGACCAACGGCCCCCAGTAGAATTCGCCGAGCTTCTCGCCGATGCCGATGATGAGACCGCCGACGATGGCGCCGGGCACGGACGTGAAGCCCCCGAGGATGAGCACCGGCAGCGCCTTGAGCGAGATCACCTGCAGCGCGAACGACACATCCGACCGCGCGCCCCACATGATGCCGGTCGCCAGCGCCACGATGCCGGCGGTGAACCAGACGATCACCCAGATCTGGTTGAGCGATATGCCGACCGAGAGCGCCGCCTGATGGTCATCCGCCACGGCGCGCAGCGCGCGGCCTATGCGCGTATGCTGGAAAAACAGCGCCAGGCCCGCGACCATGGCCGAGGCGATCACCGCGGCGGCTATGTCGATCTTCTGCAGCGAAACGAGGCCGCCGAGAATCTTGAAGTCGAGCGAGCCTTTCGGCAGGCCGAGCGCCGCCACCGGCATTTCCTTCGGATTACCGCCGAACACGAATTCGCCGAGGCCGATCAGAAGATAGGTCAGTCCGAAGGTCGCCATGAACAGCATGATGTCGGGCTGGTTGACGAGCGGGCGCAGGACGACGCGCTCGACAGCGAGCGCGAGCAGATACATGATTCCGATCGCAAGAATGAGCGCGAGCCACGCGGGAACGCCCTTCTCGTAAAGGCCGACCAGGGTCAGCGCCGCAAACACCATCATGATGCCCTGAGCGAAATTGAACACGCCGGACGCCTTGAAGATCAGCACGAAGCCGAGCGCGATCAGCGCATAGAGCACGCCACCGACGAGGCCCTCCCACAGCGTCTGCACAAGAAGGTCCGGCGCGCCGGCCATCTGGACGAAGGGATCGACGAAGATCAGATACAGGATGTGCATCAGTGCGCCACTCCCAGATAGGCGTCGATGACCTTCTGGTCGCTCTTCACCTCGTCCGGCGTGCCGTCGGCGATCTTGTGGCCGTATTCCAGCACGACGATCCGGTCGGACAGATCCATGACCACGCCGATATCGTGCTCGATCAGCGCAATCGTCGTTCCGAAATGCTGGTTCACGTCGACGATGAAACGGCTCATGTCCTGCTTTTCTTCCAGATTCATGCCGGCCATCGGCTCGTCGAGCAGCAGCAGCGTCGGCTCCATCGCCAGCGCCCGCCCGAGTTCGACGCGCTTCTGCAAACCGTAGGGCAAGGTTCCAACAGGCGCCTTGCGAATATGCTCGATTTCAAGAAAATCGATGATCTCCTCGCAAAATTTGCGATGCTCGATCTCTTCCGCCAGCGCCGGCCCGTGCCGCAGCATTTGCCAGAAGAGGTTGCGACGCATCTTCAACGACCGGCCCGTCAAAATGTTGTCAAGCGTGGTCATGCCCTTGAACAGCGCGACATTCTGGAACGTGCGGGCGATGCCCTGGCTCGCCGCCTCATACGGCTTCATGCGCGCGCGCGTCTTGCCGTGGAACGAGATGCGGCCGTGTTGGGGATGATAAAAGCCGTTGATGACGTTCAGCATCGACGTCTTGCCGGCGCCGTTCGGCCCGATGATCGCGCGGATTTCGCCTCTGGCGATGTTGAACGACACGTCGTTGATCGCGCGCACGCCGCCGAATGCGAGCGAGACGTGTTCGACGTCGAGCAGGATTTCGCCGCCGCTCATGCCGCGCGGCTCCCTGCGCGCAGCGCCGGACTCTGCCCGATATCCACGATCTTCACCCGGCCGGAAATCACGCCCTTGCGGCCGTCCTCGAACGTCACCTCGGTCGAAATGTCCGCGATCTCCGAACCGTCATACAGGCCCTTGACCAGCGGCGCGTAACGCTCGGCGATGAAACCGCGCCGCACTTTCTGCGTGCGCGTCAGCTCGCCGTCATCCGCATCGAGTTCCTTCGGCAGGATGAGGAAACGTCTGATCTGCGCGCCAGCCATGCGCGGTTCGGCCGCCAGCGACCTGTTCACTTCTTCGACGTGCCCGGCGATCAGGTCGTACACCCGCGGATTGCCGGCGATTTCCTGGTAGGAGGCGTAGGAAATGCCGTTGCGCTCGGCCCAATTTCCGACCGCCGTCAGGTCGATGTTGATCATGACTGTGACAAAGTCGCGCCTGTCGCCGAACGCTACGGCCTCCTTGATATTGGAAAAGAACTTCAATTTGTTCTCGATGTATTTTGGCGCGAAGATCGTGCCATCGACGAGTTTGCCCACGTCCTTGGCCCGATCGAGAATCCGCAACTGCCCATCGTCATCGAAGAATCCGGCGTCGCCTGTCTTGACGAATCCATCCGGCGTCAGCGCCTCCGCCGTTTTTTCAGGATCCTTGTAATAGCAAACGAACTGGCCGGGCGACTTGAACTGCACTTCGCCGTCATCGGCGATCCGGATCTCGACATGGGGCGCCGGCGCGCCGACTGTGTCTGCGCGAATGGCGCCGTCGGGATGCGCCGTCACGTAGAGGAAGGCTTCGGTCTGGCCATAGAGCTGCTTCAGGTTGAGGCCGATCGAGCGATAGAACGAGAACAATTCGCCCCCGATCGCCTCGCCTGCCGTATAGGCGACCCGAATCCGGGAAAAGCCAAGCGCGTTCTTCAGCGGTCCGTAAACGAGCATCTCGCCGAGCATGTAGTGCAGCCGCGCTGGCAGCGGCACGCGCTGGCGATTGAGAATCCGTTCTCCCCATTTGCGCGCGACGGCGATGAAATGATCGAACATCTTCCGCTTGAGCGCGCCCGCATCCTCCATGCGGATCATGATGCGCGTAAGCTGTGCTTCAAACACGCGCGGCGGCGCAAAATAGAAGGTGGGGCCGATCTCGCGCAGATCCTGGCTCACCGTGTCCGCGTTCTCCGGACATGCGATGCATGAGCCGGCAACGAACGCCTGCGCGTAATTCATGTAATGATCGCCGACCCAGGCCAGCGGCAAATAGCCGAGTTGCTCGTCCCGGTCGGTCAGATGATCGAACGCCACCGTGTCGCGCGCGGCCTGCGTCGATCGTCCGGCCGAGAGCACGACGCCCTTCGAGCGCCCTGTGGTGCCGGACGTGTAAAGCATGATCGAGGCGTCGTCGGCGCGGCCGGAGTCGATCACGACGTCGAGCGCGCGCTCGAGCGAAGCCTCGGCGCCGAGTGCGGCGCGGCCGGCGGCTGCCAGATCCGAAAGCGCCACGAGATTGGTCTCGGCATAATCGCGCAAGCCGCGCTCCTCATCGTAGAGGATATGTGACAGAAACTTGAGCCGATCGGCGATGGAGAGCAGCTTGTCGACCTGCTCCTGGTCCTGCGCGACCGCGATCTTCACGTCGGCGTTCTCGATCACGAACGCCATTTCGTCCGCCACAGCGTCAGCGTAAACGGGCACGGGCACGGCGCGCAGCATCTGCGTCGCCGTCAACGTCCAGTAGAGCATCGGCCTGTTGGCGCCCACGATGGCGACTTTATCGCCTTCGCCGACTCCAAGCGTCTTCAGCCCGTGCGCGAGCGCGCGCACCTGCGCGTAGACCTCGCGCCAGTTCCACGTCTTCCAGATACCGCGATCCTTGTGGCGGAACGCCGGCCGGTCGCCGCGCGCCTGCGCGTGCAGGCGCAGCAACTTTGGAAAGGTATCCTCGACCGCATCGCGGCCCGATGCCTGCGGGCTGTCGGTCACCCCTTGGTTCTCCCCGTCGGCGCTGTTCGGCGCTCGTATCGTTTCGCCGCCCGCTCTTGTGGCGGATCGGCGCGCCATCCATTGCAGCGCCAGCCCGCCGGCGCAAGGCCGGGCTTGACTGCGCAAGGGCGATTTGTCAGGTATGTTTGCGGTTTCCTTTACGAACTGCGCCCCCTACTTTGGTCTAGACGACATGAAACCGTCGGCTACTCGCCATAGCCGTTGAGGGCGCCGAGATCGAGCGGCGTCAATCCGGCCGGCGACAAGCGCAGCAGACCTTCCGCCTCCAGAATTTGCAGCGCGCGATTGGCGACCTGCCGCGACACGCCGGCAAGCTGGCCCAGTTCTTCCTGACTGATGCCGAGGCACGGCCCGACGTTCGGATTGAGTACTGGGTTGAACAGCCAGGCGACCCCGCGCGCGATGCGGGCGACGCCGTCGAACATGCGGTCGTGTTCGACCAGCGCGATGAACTGGCCGAGGCGTTCATTGAACTGGCGCACAAGAAAGCGATTGAAACCGACGCTGTTCTCGAACAGCCACATGAACGTCGCGCGATTCATCAGCGCCAGCCGCGTCTCGCGCAGCGCCACGAGGTCGTACATCCGCATCTCACCCTTGAGCACCGAGCCTTCGCCGAACCACATGCCGGCCGGCATGCCGGCGAAGGCGATCGCCTTGCCGCTACTCGACACCGAGCCGATTTTCATCAGGCCCGAGACGACTCCTGTCCACGAGTCGAACCTGTCGCCGCGGTGCGCCACGTAGGCGCCGGCCGGCCACGTCTTCTCGACCAGCCCCCTGCACGCGCGCGCGACTTCGTCGGCGCTGAGATCGCGCGCCCAGAAAGCGATGCTGCTGAGCCTTTCGGGCGTCATCAAGGGCTTGTCCGTCGTGTGTCGCGGCCCATCTAGCCCCTTGCCGCCACGTCGCTCAAGGCGGCAGAATGACCGCAGCACGACGGAGGCGCCCCATGAACGCCACGAGACGGGATCTGTTGGCCGGAGCATCGGCGGCGCTCGCGTTCGCCGGCCTGCCGGGCGCGCCGGCGGACGCCTTCGCCCCGCAGGCCGGCAAGCAGAATGCGGGCTTCTATCGCTACAGGCTGGGGACTTTTGAGATAACCGCCGTCACGGACGGCGCCGTCACCTTCCCGCTCTCCGACACATTCGTCGCCAATGTCGCGCGCGAGGAGGTCAACAAGGCGCTCGAGGCCGCCTATCTGCCCAGGGATCAGATCACGATCGTTTTCACGCCGCTCGTGGTCAACACCGGCTCGAAACTGATCGTGATCGACACCGGCTACGGGCCGGGCATGATGGAAAAGAGCAAGGGCGCGACCGGGCAGTTCCACGCCAATCTGACCGCGGCGGGCGTCGACCGCGCCGCCATAGACGCCGTGGTCATCTCGCATTTCCATGCCGATCATATCAACGGCCTGCTGACCGCCGACGGCAGGCCGGCCTTCGCCAACGCCGAAATTCTCGTGCCGACGACCGAATGGAAGTTCTGGATGGACGACGGCGAGATGAGCCGGGCCGCCTCCGACATGACGAAGGGAACCTTCGCCAATGTGCGGCGGGTTTTCGGCGCCCTGGCGCGTCAGATCGCGCAATTTGAACCAGGCAAGGATGTCGCGCCGGGCGTCGCATCGATCGCGACCTACGGGCATACGCCCGGCCACGTCTCGCTGACGGTCGCCTCGGGCGCGGACGCCATGCTCGTGACTTGCGATCTCACCAACCGGCCGGAACTGTTCCTCGCCCATCCGGACTGGCGCATCGTGTACGACATGGATCCGGCCATGGCGGAGACGATCCGCCGCAGAATGTTCGACATGGCCGTCGCGGAAAGGATGCAGGTTCAGGGCTTCCACTTTCCCTTCCCCGCGACCGGCCATATCGAGAAGCAAGGGACGGGATATCGCATCGCGCCTTCGCCCTGGCGCGCCTCGCTCTGAGCCCGATCGCGCCGCGGCGGCCTTACGCCGGCAGATCGAGAATGCCCGCCGCGCCCTCCCGCGTGCCGAAGGCGAGACGTGTGCCCTGCCCATCCCATTGCAGCGCCGTCACGGCGTCATTCGCCTCGCGTTCGCCGCGCACGAAGATTTCGGCGCCGTCCTTCAGGCGCACGAGCAGCAGCCATCCGTCCTCATAGCCAATCGCAAGCACAAGCTGGAGCGGATGGAAGGCGACGCACGACACGCGTCGCGAGCGCACGCCGCATTCGCGCGGGCCGCGGCCCATTGGGCCGTCCTTGGTCTCGAACGGCCAGACAACGCAGGCGTCGGCGCCCGAAGTCGCCAGCCAGTTCCCGTCGTGCGACCACGAGAACGAGCGCGTCTTGGCAGGGTAGCCGGACATTCGCATATGCTTTCCGTCCGACAGGCGCCAGCCGTGCAGCATGTTCTCCTGCATCGACGTCACGAGAAACTTGCCGTCGGGCGAGGCCGTGATGTCCAGATGCGCGCCCTTCCATTCCAGAAACTCCGGCTTGGCGGCAGCGTTGGGAAACCAGAGCGAAGCGCCGTTGTAATGCGCGATGGCGAGGCGGTAGCCCTTGGGCAGAAAAGCGAGGCCGCGCACGCTGGACGGCGCGTCGAGCTTCTTTGTTTCCCCCTTCGTGTCGCGCGCGAAAACCGTCTTTCCGGCCGACCAGGCGAGCGCGCCGTCGGCGCGCAGCGCCAGCGCGTCGATCCACTTGCCTTTCTCGGCCGCCAGCGCTGTCGTCACGCCGCCTGAATCGGTCGCAACCACGCGGCCGTCGTCGCCGCCGGTGACGAGACGCTTGCCATCGCTCGCGGCGACGAGAATGGCCGCGTCGGGATGCGCTGCGATGCGCGTCTCCTCACCGATGCCGGCGAACAGGATGGTCCCGTCGGCGAGCGCAAAAACGGGCGTGCGGCCGAGAAAACAGGTCGCGACGACCTGTTCGCCGGCCGCGATGGACGTGACGTGCTGGGAAAGGGAGGCGGTTTCGGACATGGGGCCTTTTAGCGGTATTGCGCTGGCGCGGCGAGGGGACGTTCGTGATGCGGATGGCCGCGATCCGCGCACGCCGGAACATTTCCCGGCGCCGTCCCCTTTTCAGGAATGCCGTCGGGCGCTTGCGCCTACGCCGCACACTTCATGAACCCGTCGCGGATCTCGTCTTCCTTCAGGTCGCGCCCGATGAAGACGATGCGGCTGTTGCGCTTTTCGTCGGGCTTCCAGTCGCGTTGCAGATCGCCGTCCAGAATCATGTGCACGCCCTGAAAGACGAAACGCTTCGGCTCGCCCCTGAACGACAATATGCCCTTGGAGCGCAGGATGTTCGGCCCCTCGCGCTGCACGAGTTCGTTGACCCAGGGCATGAACTTGTTGGGATCGACATCGCCCTCGATCGTCAGCGCCAGCGATTGCATCTGCTCGTCGTGATAGACCTTGATGCCGCCGTGGCCGTGGCCGTGACCGTGATCGTGATGATGGTGGTCGTGATGATGGTGGTCGTGATGATGGTGGTCGTGGCCGCAGTCGGGACCACAATCGTGATCATGATGATGATCGTGATCTTCCGCCTCGAGGAAGGCCGGCTCGATTTCCAGAATGCGGTCGAGATCGAAGGCGTTCTTGCCGAGCACGGCATCGAGCGGCACGTCGGCCTTCACCGAGCGATGCAGCGCAGCATAAGGATTGATGCCGCGGATACGCGCTTCCACCTCGCGCAATTCCTCGGGCGACACGAGATCAGTCTTGTTGAGGATGATCACGTCGGCGAACGCTATCTGATTCTTTGCTTCTGGCGCGTCCTTGAGGCGCGCCGACAGCCACTTCGCATCGGCGACGGTGACGACCGCATCGAGCTTCGCCGCGTCCTGCACGTCCTGATCGACGAAGAAGGTCTGCGCGACGGGCGCCGGATCGGCCAGCCCCGTGGTCTCGACGATGATTGCGTCGAACTTGCCCTTGCGCCGCATCAGGCCTTCGAGAATGCGGATCAGATCGCCGCGCACGGTGCAGCAGATGCAGCCATTGTTCATCTCGAACACTTCCTCGTCCGCACCGACGACGAGTTCATTGTCGATGCCGATCTCGCCGAATTCATTGACGATCACGGCATATCGCTTGCCGTGCGGCTCGGAGAGGATGCGGTTCAGCAATGTCGTCTTGCCGGCGCCGAGATAGCCGGTGAGCACAGTGACGGGAATTTTCTCGGACATCTGGAACTCCGTTGGGGACGCGCAGCTAGGGCGCGAGCGCCTTGGTCAGCTCCCTTATATTGTGACTGACCATGTCGATGTAAGTCCCCGCGGGGCCGTCGGGTGGCGACAGGGCGTCCGAATAGAGGATTCCTCCGATCTTCGCTCCGGTTTCCCTGGCGATCTGATCCATGAGACGTCGATCGGAGACGTTCTCCAGAAAAACGGCCGGAAATTTGTCGCGCCGGATCTGCCCGATGATCTTCGCCACATCGCGCGCGGAAACCTCCGCTTCGGTCGCAACGCCCGCCGGCGCGACAAAAGCCAGGCCATAGGTCAGCCCGAAATAGCCGAAGGCGTCATGCGTCGTGACGATGCGACGGTTCGCCGCCGGAATCCGGGCGACGGCGGCCCGCACCTGTGCGTCGAGCGCGTCGAGCTTCGCCAGATAGGCGTTCGCGCGCGACCGATAGCCCGCCTCGCCGGCGGGGTCGACGGCGATCAGACCGTCGCGGATGTTGGCGACGTAGACCTTTGCATTCGGCACGCTCTGCCAGGCGTGCGGGTCGATCCCCTTGCGCACGGCCAATTCGGTATTGCCCGTGTCCGTGCGCGGCGTCACGCCGGCGCTGGCGATCACGATCTGCGCCGTGGTCCCGGACGCCCTGGCCAGGCGGCTGATCCAGCCTTCGAGAAACATCCCGTTCTCGATCACAAGCCTCGCGGCGGCGATCTTGCGGCTGTCCGCCGGCGAGGGATCGTAGACATGAACATCGCCATTTGGCCCGACGATCGAAACAACATCCACGCGATCGCCGCCGACCTGACGGGCGAAATCGGCGAGGATCGTGAAGGTCGCGACGACAGGGAGGCTTGCGGATTGAGCTAACGCCGACGGGCCGATCAGGCCGAACGCCCCGGATGCAGCGAGAACCTCACGGCGCGTGAGCATGGCTCAGGCTTCCAGATGACGGCGTTTCGGCCGGCTGCGCAGCATGCCGCCGGTCGCGCCGAAAATCAGCGAGACGAAATAGACGCAGCCCGCCGCCAGCACGATCGAGGGCCCGGACGGCAGGCCAAGCGCATAGGATCCGATGAGGCCGGCGTAGGCCGAGATAATTCCGAACAGCGCCGCCAGCGCGATCGTCGCGCCAAGCCGCTGCGTCCACAGGCGCGCGGCGGTCGCCGGCAGCATCATCAGGCCAACAGACATCAGCGTGCCGAGCGCCTGGAAGCCGGCGACGAGATTGAGCACGAGCAGCGCGAGAAAGGCGAGCTGCGTCGCCGCGCCCGCGCCGGTGGTCGCGCTCGTGAAGGCCGGATCGAGCGTTTCCATTACCAGCGGCCGATAGAGCAGCGCGAAGCCAAGCAACGTCAGCGTCGAAATCGCCGCCAGCAACTTCAGGGTTCCCTCATCGAGCGCCAGAACATTGCCGAACAGGACGTGCAGCAGGTCAATATTCGAGCCGCGCAGCGACACGAGCGTCACGCCGAGCGCGAGCGACACGAGATAGAGCCCCGCCAGCGACGCATCCTCGCGCAGGATGGTCGCCCGCGCGACCAGACCCGACGCCAGCGCCACGGTGAAACCGGCAGCGAGCCCGCCGAGCGTCATCGCCGGCAGCGACAGCCCCGCGACGAGATAGCCGAGCGCAGCGCCAGGCAAAATCGCGTGCGCCATGGCGTCGCCCGAGAGGGCCATGCGGCGCAGGACGAGAAATACGCCGAGCGGGGCGCCGGCGAGCGCCAGCGCCAGAGACCCGACGAGCGCGCGCCGCATGAATTCGAAATCCACGAACGGAGCGATCAGAAGGTCATACATGCGTGTCTACGCTGCCCGTTCGCAGTCGCGCGCGTCTTCGTCGAAGGCTTCGCTCATCACCCGTGCAACCGCGAGATTGCCCGGCGACAGCGCATCGGCTGTCGGCCCCCACGCCACGCATTCGCGAGCAAGCAGCAGCGTGTCGGGGAAGTGCGCGCGCACCAGGCTGAAATCATGCAGCACCGCGACGATGGTGCGCCGCTCGGCATGCCATTTGCCGATCAGCGCCAGCAGGTCGGCCATGGTGCGCTCGTCAACAGCGACGAAAGGCTCGTCCAGCAGGATCACAGAGGCGTCCTGCGCCATCAATCGCGCAAAAAGGACGCGCTGCGTCTGGCCGCCGGACAGGGCGCCGATCTGCCGATGCTCGAACCCTTCCAGGCCGACGGCGACGATGGCCGCCTGCGCCGCCAGCGCGTCGGCAGCGCCGATGCGGCCAAACAGGCCGGCGCGGCGAATGCGCCCCAACGAGACGAAATCGAACACATCGATCGGAAATGAGCGATCGATCTCGGCTGCCTGGGGCAGATAGCCGATGTCGCCCGCTCGCAGTCCACCGCGGTCGATTGCTCCGCCAAGCGGCAAAAGCGCGCCCGCCAGCCCCTTGATCAGCGTCGATTTGCCCGCGCCATTCGGACCGCAGACAGCGGTGAGCGAACCGGCGGGGAAGCGTCCGGAGAGGTGATGCACGGCCGGATGCCCGTCGTAGCCGAGCGTCAGGTCGGAAAGGATCAGCGCGTCGGTCAATGCAGCGCCCACCACACGCCGATCCAGATCAGGACAGAGAGCGCCGCAGCGCCCGCCAAGCGCTCCCAGGCCGAGAGCCGCAGCAGAGTTGGCCGCGCCGACGTCGCGACCGCCGCGCGCCCATGCGTGTGGGCATGGACGTGCAAATGGGTCTCGGCGTGGATCCTGGGCATGAATTCGACCTGTCTCCGGGAAACAATGAAATGTTATATTATAACAAATGCGCCGCAAACAAGGCGGCCGGGAGAGAATCAGCCCGCGCGCGCCTCAGCGAGCCATATGCCGGCGAGGGTCAGCGCGAGCGCCAGGGCGTGATAGACATGGAACGCCTCGCCGAGCAGCAGCACCGCGAACATCGCGCCGAAGATCGGCACCAGATTGGAGAACAGCCCCGCCCGGCTCGGCCCGATCAGTTCGACGCCGCGCATGTAGAGAAGCTGGGACGCAAGCGAGGGACCAAGCGCGACGAAGACGAGCACGAGCCAGCCTTGCGCTGTCGGCCAGTGGAAACGCCCGGTCGCGACCTCCGCCAGCATGAACGGAAACGACGTGACGAGCGCAGCGAAGGCGAGCGCGGCGAAAAAGACCAGCGGCGGAAGCGGCGGACGATCGCGCAGCGCCAGCGTGTAACCGGCATAGAAAACACAGGCGATCAGCACGAGTATGTCGCCGAAATTGAACTGGGTCTCCAGGATGCGTTGCGGTTCGCCGTGCGTCGCCACCAGCGCCACGCCGCCAAGCGTAACGATCATGCCGACGAATTGCATGGGCGTTGGATGCAGGCCCCGAAACACGACAGCGCCGCCAAGCACCATCGGCGGGATCGACGCCTGCAAAAGGGTGATGTTGACCGCAGTCGTGTAATAGGCGGAGGCGTAGAACAGCACGGTGAACCCGGTGAACCCGAAACCGGACATAAGGGCGATGCGCCAGCGATGCTTGCGGATCTCGTCCAGATTTTCGGCGATCGGCTTGCGCAGCGCGATCGCCAGCAGCGCGCACACCGCGAGCCAGCGGATGAAGACGAGCGACATCGGCGTCACCCGGCCGACGGCGAGCCTCGAGGCGACGCCATTTCCCCCCCACAGCATTGTGGTGACGACCAGGACGAGCCAGGCCTCGCCATAGGCCCAGCGTAGAAATTTCATCGGCAAATCCAAAAGTTTCCAGTGGAGTCTCCGCCGGCACAATGCGCGAGGCGGAGGCGCCCGTAAACCCTGATTGGAAGTGGCGTTGCGTGGAGCGCAGCTTTGCCGTGAAAATTCCGCATTGCGTGCCGTACATGGCGTAGAACTGGCTGGACTGGAGCACGCATGCGCAAATTTTCCCTGGCGGTCGCCGCCGTCGCGCCCTTGTTCGCCGGAACGGCGCGATCCGCCGATATCGAGGCGCGCTCGCACATCGACGCCGTCACCGTCTATCCGGACGCGGCGCTCGTCACGCGGACGCTGGACATCGACGTTCCCGCGGGCGCAAGCAATGTCATTCTGCGCGGCCTGCCATTCCCGCTGGACCCCGACTCGCTGCGCGTCGCAGGCGGCGCCGGGACCGCCATTTCGATTGGCGCAGTCGAGGCGCGCCTCGCGCCCGCCGACATCAGGCCCGACAGCGGCGCTGAGGCGAAACTGAAGTCGCTGCGCTCGGACCGCGAGGGCTGGCAGGTCACGATCGACGCGCTGACCGGCAAGCAGGCCATGATCCTCGGCTACGGTCGCGCCTCCCCCGAAAAGCTGGGCGACGACAAGCCCCTCGACATCGCCCAATGGAACGAGGCCTTCGACACTATCGGCAACGCGCTCGCCAAGGTCGGCGACGAGTTGCGCGCGGCCCGCTCCCGCGCGCGGGAAATTGACGACGAGATCAAGGGACTGGAGACGACCCGCCCTCGTCCTGCGACGCGGCCGCCGCAACGCGACATCACGATTCCGCTCGACGCGGCCGATGCGACCAGGGCGACGCTCAGCGTCTCCTATCGCGTGACCGGCGCGTCATGGCGGCCAGCCTACGACGCAAGGCTCGACACAGGCGTCGCCGGCCGCAAGCCCGGTCTCGATCTCACGCGCCGCGCGCAGGTCATGCAGACCACCGGCGAAGACTGGAGCGACGTGACGCTCTTGCTTTCGACCACGCGCGCCCTTCGTGGCGCGACGGCGCCCGACGTGCAACCGGAACGGCTGGCCTTCCTTGAGCCGCCGGTCCCGCTCGCGGCGAGTGCGCCCCGCCAGGCGTCGAAAGCGGCGCGGATGGAAGCGGCGGCGCCCAACGACGCCGCCGTCATGGCGCAGCCCGTCCCGGCGGCCGAGCAGTTCGCGCCGCTGGATGCGACAGACTACCAGGCGAATTTCGTCGCGCCGGGCCGCGTCAGCATCGCTGCCGACGGCGCGACCCGGACGTTCAGACTGACGACGCGCCGTTACGAGCCGACCCTATTCGTCACAGCGGCGCCGGCCCTCGATCCAACCGCCTATCTGGGCGCGCATCTGGTGAACGAAGACGATGCGCCCTTGCTGGCTGGCCCGGTCGTCGTGCAGCGCGACGGCGCCTTCGTCGGCCAGGGTCGGCTGCGGACCGTGGCCGCCGGGGATGGCTTCGACCTTGGCTTTGGCGCCGACGACCGTGTGAAGGTGACGCGCGTCCCGGTGAAGAAAAGGGAAAATGAACCGACCTGGTACAACCAGACCAAAACCGACGCGCGCGAATTCAAGACGACGGTCAAAAACCTGCATGGCTTCCCGGTCAAGGCGACCGTCATCGATCGCATTCCCTTCTCCGACAACACCGCGATCACGGTGGACCTGCTGGCGCAGTCGACGCCGCCAACCGACAGGCAGGTCGGCGACAGGCGCGGAATCATGGCATGGACCTTCGATCTCGCGGCCGGCGAGCAGAAGGACATACGTCTGGCGTGGCGAATGAAATGGCCGGCTGACCGCGACGTCGTCCTGCAACCGGCGCCAATGGCGCGGTAGCTGGAGCGCAGCAGACGATCGCAGATTGGTCGAGCGGCAGGGCCTGCGGCGGCGCTTGCCTGCGCTTGAATGGCCTCTGGCTGAATCAAGCTTTATCGTTGAGGCGACGGGAAGGCGGCCGCAGCCCAAATCACGACGCTATTCGGCCGGCGGAACATTCGTCAGCGCGGCGCGCGGGCGCTGTTGCTGGTTCACGAATTTCGACGTCGGCAGATCGCTCGCTCTGGCGCCGAACCGGCTGTCGGCCGGCTGAGGTTCGGGCTTGAGCGCCGACAGCCTGGCGCGCGCGGCGCTGCGCGGCGCGATGATCGCCGGGCCAAGCACGGTCTGCGTCGTCATGCGCGCAGCCGGCTGCGCTCCGGTCATGGCATGAAAGTTCGAACGATCGAGGCGAGCCGGCACGATTTCGGAGCGCGGCGGCGGCAGGGGAACGAAAGTGGCGGCCCGCAGCCCGATTGCGCCACTCGGCCGCGTGGGCGAGCCGGTTCGGTCGGCGCCTCGGCGATGCGCGGAGATCAGGTCGGCGATGGGATCGCGCCCGCCCATCATTGTCGCATTCGGTTGATTGTAGGCAAGCGCGGTGAATTCCGCCGGGCGCGTCGGCGGCGACGGGACGAGCGCGAAAGCAGGCAGATCGTCGGGCCGGCGCGGCGGAAGGGGGGCGACGGCCGCGCTCGCCTCTTCGTCGGCGGCGGCGTCCACCGGCTGCGGCTTGCCAATACTGAGCGCGGCCGGATCGAGCGCGGCGACCTGGGTCTTTTCCGGCTGCGCGACGGGCGCCGGCTGGGCGGCCGGCTCGACCGGCGCGGGCGCAAGAAAAGTGTCGCCACGCGGCAGATTGCCTGCTGCGCGCCGGTTGGCCTCCTCCGCAAAGAAGGTACGGCTGCCGCCGTCGTCGTTGATCGCCCTATCGGGCGGCGCATAAGCTGCGACCTGCGTCCGGCCGCGCGACGGCGACGTCGCGACTTGCGTTCTCCCGCGCGAGGCCGGAGCCGAGTTCGCGCTGTCGTCGTCATCGTCGCCGCCGCCGAACAGAAACGCGAAGAAACTCTTCGATTTCGATGAGGGCGGCACGTAAACGTCGCCGCCGGCTTCGAGTTCGGCGCGCGCCTCCTCGTAGCGGGCGAGCGGCTGGCCGTTCGAGGGCAGATGCACGGTCTTGCCGTCCGGGAACAGGCGCACGAGCTGGTCGTAGTTCATGCGCGGCCAGGACCGGACCGATCCCACGTCGAGATGCACGAACGGCGTGCCGGCTGTCGGGTAATAGCCGACGCCGCCACGCTGCATCTTCATGCCGATCTCGCGGATCTGCTCCATAGACATTCCGGGCATGGACGTATCCATCGCCTTGCCCAGCATATGTTGCGAATGCCTCGCGACGGCGCGCGAGCGATGGCGCAGCATCGCATTGGTCTCGGGCGACCTGTAGGCGGACATGACGACGACCGGATTCGCCCCGGCGCCTGCGGCCCGATAGACGCTCCACACGACGTCGAACAGCCGCGGATCCATCGTGGTAGGCTCGTCGCGTCGCCAGTCCCGCAGGAACCAGTTGAGTTGCTTGAGCACCTCTGGGTCGTAGCGACCGTCGACCAGATAGGTCGCCGCAATCGATTCCTTGGTGTGCGCATGGTACAGATAAATGGTGCGCGTATCGCCGTTGGCGACCGCGGTCTCCGTGCCGCTGGACAGCCCGACGGACAGTATCGCCGCCGCGGCCAGCGCCCGAAAGGGAGCTGAAACGCAAGCGAGACTTCGAGCTGATCGACCCGATATCGGCAAGCTGACTTCCGTCGTTCGGCGCCTCGTACCGTGGGGCGCATGGTCAACGCAATCTTGCCGAGAACAGTTAACGCGCCGTAAGAGCGACCTTGGGCGCGTCCGGTTCCGGACCGGTCTGCGGTAACGTCAGATCGTGGCGAAAACTAGCCGCTTGCGAGGGCTGCTGACAAGCTCAGGGCGACAATCTGTCGAAAGTCCGGCTTTTCTGGTTCGCACGCGAGTTCCCCGCGCAGGTCCGCAACGCGCGGCCGTCTGACGGCCAATGCAGAAAAGTTTCATTAATTACGAATGATTACCTGCCTTTAGAATCTCGATCCTAACAATACGGCATGAGCGCCGCCCGTCCTTCCGCCCTGCCCGACCAGCGTGCATCCGCGCGCGCGGCCGGCTTGCGGCGCAAGCGCGCAGTGGGCCTTTTCGTCGCAGCGCTTGCGGTTTCGGCGGGCGGCGACGCTTGGGCCGGCTGCTCGCCGGGGACCGCCGGCCCGCGCGACTACGTATGCACGGGCGCGATCGGAACGACGCTGCTGACGAACACAGCCTCCGTCGCAATGGTCGGCTCCACCGCCTCGGGACAGGTCAAGCTCGGCTTCACAGGCGGCGGCGACGCGAATTTCTCGATGGACGCCGCCTCGTCGATAGCGGCCGCCAGCGGCGACGCGCTGACGCTTGTGACCTCGAACGGCAACGTTGGCGTGATCACGCCGTCCGGCTCGGGAATCAACGGCCCGATCACAGCCAGGGCAGGCGCCGCCATCGTCGCAGGCGCCAGCGGCGTCGGCCACAATGTGAACATCGTCACCGGGTCGGGCGCAGTTCTGACGGCCTCGTCCGGTGGCGTCATCGCGTCGGCAGACAACGCCGGCGCCGTCAATCTGACGCTGGGCGGCAAGATCACGGTTTCGGCCGGCCCCGGCGTCAGCGCGACGGCTGTGGACGGCGCCGTCAACATCGCCTCGACCGCAGCGATCTCCGGCGGCGTCTACGGCATATCGGCGCAAACCTCCGGCGCCGGCCCGATCGCCATCAACGCGGGCGCCGCCGTCGCCTCCAGCATGGGGTCGGCCGTGTCCGCCATCGCCGGCGGCGCTGGCAATGTCTCGGTCTACGCCGCAGGCGCGCTAACCGGCGCAGCGAGCGGAGCGGCCTACGGCGCCCTGGGCCGCTCGGCCAGCGGAAACGTCACGATCACGACGCTCGGCGCAGTCAGCGCCGCCAGCGGCGTCGCCGCGCAAACGGCAGGCGCCGGCGCGATCGCGATTACGACGGGGAGCGCAGTCGCCGCCGCGCTCGGCGACGGCGTCAGCGCGACCACCGTCGACGGCCAGGCGAGCGCGCAGATCGGCCCCGGCGGCGTCACGGCCGCCAACAACGGCGTGATGATGCAGGCGACCGGCCTCGGCGCGGTGACGATCGCCACGCACGGCAATGTCTCCGGAACGCATGCGGTCGGCGTCGGCGCCTCGACGGCTTCGGGCGCAATCCAGATCGACATGGACGCCGGCGTGTTTGTGTCCGGTGGAACCGCCGGCCTCGCCGTCTCCACGCAATCGGGCGCCGCGACCGTCAACGCCAACGGAACGATTTCCGGCGTCGGCGGCGCAGCCGGCGTGTCCGTCGACGTCAATTCCGGCTCGCTCGCCCTGAACAATTCCGGGACGATCCAGTCCTCCGGCGCGGCGATCAACGTGCGCAGCGGCGCCGCGCTCGTGCAGAACACGGGCGTGATCGCCGGCGCCATAGCGAGCGCGGCAGGCACGATCGTCACGCTGAACAACAACGGAACCTGGAGCAACGCGGCCGGCTCGTCGCTGGGCTATCTCAACAACAATGGCGTGCTGACCATGGGACCGGCCGGCGGCGCGCCGGGCGTACTGACAATCACCGGCAACGCGACCTTCGGCGCCGGTTCAACGCTCAACATGCGGGTTGCGCCGGCAGGCGGCAGCGATTCGATCGTGGTCGCCGGGCAGACCACGATCGCCGGCGGTCTTCTCAATCTCTCCGGCGCAACCGGCGCCTACACGAAGGGAACCGTCTACACGCTCATCAACTCGGCCGGCGGCGTGACCGGCAATTTTTCCGCAGTCGCTTCCGGCCTGTCGTCGTATGCGGGCTATCTCACCAGCGACGCCAACGACATCTATCTCACGATCCTCAATCGCGACTTCAGGCCGCTCGCGCTCAGCCGCAATCAGCTCGCGGTCGCCAACGCCGTCTATCTCGGTTCGGGCGTCCTCGCCAGCGGCCCGGGCGCGCAGATGCTCACCGCTCTCAACGCCGCGCCAACCGGCGCCGTTCCGGCCGCGCTGGCGCAAATGTCCGGCGACGGCGTCGTCACCGGCGCCGCCAATGCCGCCTTGCTCGCAGGCCATCTCTTCACATCTGCGCTTCAGGATCAGGAAACGCTGTGGCGCTCGGACGCGCGCGACGTGAACAGCATCACGTTGAGCGAACCCTTCGCCTACGCGCCGCAGCGCGCGCCCGGCGAGAAATGGCCGGTGTCGCGCCAGCGCTATGCGCCGCCGCCGCCGCCCGCGCAGCGGACCTGGCGGGTCTGGGCGTCCGGCTTCGGCGGTCAGCAGAACCTGCAAGGGGACCAGAACGCCGGTTCGTCGAACCAGGCGACGACCACGGTCGGCGGCGCGATGGGCATCGATTACCAACTCGGCCAGAGCATGTTGCTGGGCGTGGCGGCCGGCTATTCGTCCAGCGCCTTCTCCGCCTCGGCGACCGGTGTGACGGGAACCGCCAACGGCCTGCACGTCGGCGCCTACACGGGGTTCAGGGTCGGCGGATTCTACGGCGACGCGAGCATCGCCTATGGCGGCTACGCCAATACTGCCAAACGGGCTGTCGCCCCGATCGGCAACGCCTCCGGCGAAATCGATTCATCGAATTTCGCGAGCGAAGAAGTTCGGACGAGGATCGAAATCGGTCGCAAGATCGGCGTCGAGTCCATGGCGATCACACCGTTCACGGCGGTGGAGATCGCGCACATCCATACGCGGCCGTTCGTCGAATCGAGCGTGACGTTCGCCGGCGGCCCCGGCCTGTTCGGTCTGTCCTATGGCAGCCAGGGCGTCAGTTCGGTCCCGACCTTCATTGGCGTCAAGACCGAGTCCCGCATCGAGATGGGCGGCTCGGTGCTGACGCCCTGGATCAGCATCGCCTGGCGGCATGAATGGTCGGCGAGCCTTTCGCAAACGGCAAGTCTGGTCTCGCTGCCGATGGCGAGCTTCGTCGCCATCGGCGCGCGGCCGGCGCGGGACGCGCTGGAAATCCGGACCGGAGCCGAACTGCAGGTCACGCGCACGGCGGCGCTGTTTGCGACCTTTGAAGGCGAATTCCTGTCGAAGACGCCAGTCTACACCGGCAAGGGCGGCGTCAGGATCGGCTGGTGACTCATCGTTTCGCGTATCGCCGCGCCAGTCCGTCGGCGGCATGGTAATCGAACAGGCGGACGACCTCCGGATCAGCAAGCCAGTTCTCGATGCGCGACGTCAACAATTGCGCGCGCCCGCACTTCGCGTAGACCGCGAAACAGGCCTCGATATAGGCGCGAAGGCCCAGAAATTCCCCGACGCTGCGCGAAAGTTCGTAATTGGCGCGCTTGAAGAGATAGGCGCCGCGATGCCCGTATCGCTCGGCAAGCTCCGGATAGACCGGGTAGACCGCGCCGCGCACAATGTCGTCGACCGCAAAATCACTGAATTCGACCTGCGCCGCGGGCAGTCCGGCCCGTTTCAGCAGCGCGCGCGCGACGTCGAACAGGACGAACGCCTTCGGATGGTTCATCGAATACATGAAGGCGCCCGCCCGGCTCCAGCGCACGAGCTCGGCAGACAGATCGAGATTCGAAGCCGCGGCCAGATCGAGGAATTCGCGGGCGGAATCGTCCCAAACGTCGAAGTAGCCCAACGCGCCGAACAGATCGGCGCAGAAGAGCGCCTCGGCCTGCTCGACGCTCATGCCGCGCAGGAAGGCGAACAGCGCAATCGCAGAATGATAGGGCCCCGTGGGGCCATCGATCGGCCTGCCGCCGCGTGTCGGATCGAGAATGTAGATCGTGTCGGGATGGAAGCCGGCGAATACGACGCTGGGGATCGGCGCAACCGAGGGCATGATCGCGCGTAATTCATCCCAGCCGCCGCCGCGCAGAAATCCCCTCTGAAATTCGAGCGAGAACACATGATCGTAGTTCGACAGCGTGCGCGCGAGAAATTTCAGGTCTGCGACACCCTGTCGCACGATGGTGAAGCGATCGACCTGCGCGGCCGGAATGAGCAGCTTCATGCCATAGGCGACGCCAAAGCTCTGGCAGTTGCCGACGACGGCGATGCGCGGCGCGCCCTTGTCCTTCTTCAGGAAGCGGCGGCGCCAGACATGCAGCAATTGGCGGTCGATGTCGGAAAGCATGGAGCCGGAGGGGTATAGAGTCGGGGCCGAACTGGCAAGGCGGCGCGAGCAGAAGGCGCTTGCGCGCCGGCGATCAACGCGCCAGCGCCTTGCGTTTCATCGCCTCGGCGGACAGGACGCTCAGCCCGCGCACCGTCTCCTCGTCGGCGAGCCAGGCGTCGACGCGCGGATTGGCGAGTTGCGGGCGCTGGTGTCTGGCGTAGACCGCGAAACATTCGGAAATATGGTCGCGCAACGTCAAAAACTCGCCTGGCTTGAAGCTGAGGCGGTAATGTTCCTTCTTGAACAGGGTCGAGCCCTTGATCCCGTAGTAGTCGGCGAGCGGCGGATAGACCGGCAGGATGAAGCCGCGCACGAGATCGTCGACGAGGTAGTCGTCGACCTCGATATCGTGCGCGACGAGGCCCGCCGCCTTCATTGCCTTGCGCGCAATGTCGAACATGATCTGCGGCTTGGGATGGTTGGGCGTATACATGAAATTTCCGCGGCGCGCCCAACGCGCCAGATCGCCCTGCAGATCCATGCCGGCTGCGGCGGTCGCCCGCAGGAACTCGTCGGCGGCGCTGTCCCAGACGCCAAGATAACCGAGATAGTCGAACACGTCGCGATTGAACATGGCCTCGGTCTGGTCGACCGACATGCCGCGGAGATAGCCGAACAGCGATATCCCCGAATGATAGACGCCTGTGGCGCCCATGATGAGTTTGCCCGCCCGCGTCGGATCGAAGAGATAGACCGTGTCCGGATGGAAGCCTGCGAAATTGACGAACGGCAGGCGAATGATGTTTGGCAGCGCCGCGCGCAGGGCCTCCGAATCGGCGTCGTCGCGCAGCAGTCCGGTCCCGAAATCCTGGCTGAAGACGACATCGTAATCTGAAAGGGCGGTCGTCAGTCGCTTGAGATCAGCGCGGCAGCGGCTAACCAGCGCGTAACGGTCGATCTGCAGCGCCGGATTGAACAGTTTCATCCCGTAGGAAAAACCAAAGCTCTGGCAATTTCCGACGATTGCGACGCGAGGCCCAGGCTTGACCGCCCCGAACGTCCTGGCGCGCCACCTGGCGAAAAGCTGGCGATCGACCTGTGAAAACATTCTCTGCGCGCAATCCGAACTGCGGCGACGCTCAGGACGCCGGGTGACAACGGGGAGCCCGGCGCCTATTGTGCGGGCGACGGCCCGGATACGGGCGAAGGAGTCTGCTCGTGTCCTCCAATCCGTACAGCGACCTACCCGACCATCGCTTCTGGCGCAAGGCCGTAGCTGGCTTGCCGCCCTTCGCCATCGATCCGATCATCGATCTTCCGTTCCGCATTTCCCTGACCGACAAGGTCGCGACCGGCGGCTCCTGTTTCGCCCAGCACCTTGCCAGACGCCTGCAGCAGAGCGGGTTCCACTATTACCAGGCTGAGACGCCGCCGGCAGGCATGAGCGCGGCCGAAGCGGAGGCGCGGGGCTACGGCGTCTACTCCTGCCGCTATGGCAATCTCTACACGACCCGGCAACTGCTCCAGCTCTTTGATCGGGCGTTCGGGACGTTCAAGCCCGAACTCGACTACTGGACCCGACCGGACGGCAAGATCGTCGATCCCTTCCGTCCGCGCATCGAGCCGAACGGCTTCGACTCGGTTGAGGACATGCGCGCGAGTCGCGAGGAGCACCTCGCCGCCGTGCGGCTGATGTTCGAGACGCTCGATGTCTTCCTGTTCACCTTCGGCCTGACGGAATGCTGGCGCCACAAGTCGGACGGCGCGGTGCTGCAATTGGCGCCAGGCGTCGCCGGCGGCGAATGGGATCCGGACAAATACGAATTCTGGAATTCGCGTGTCGCCGACGTCGCAGGCGATTTTCTTGCCTTCGTCGACAAGCTGCGCGCGATCAATCCAAAGTCGCGGATCATCACCTCGGTATCGCCGGTGCCGATCATCGCGACACAGGTTCCGCGCCACGTCCTCGTCTCAAACTCCGCGTCGAAGTCGATTCTTCGCGTCGCCGCCGACGAGGTCTCCGCCGCGCGCGAAAACATCGCCTATTTCCCGTCCTACGACGTCGTGACCTTTGGTCCCAACGCCGCAAAACTTTATTCGGACAGCCTGCGCGAGTTGACGCCGGTCGGCGTGAGCGCGGTCATGCGCATCTTTTTCGATCATTTCGCCGAGGGCGGAAAGGCGAGCGCGTCCGTGAAGCACCTGAAGGTGGACGTCGCTCGCGAGAGCGCGGAAGCGGCGAAAATCGTTTGCGACGAGGAGGCGATCGAGGCGGCCTGAGCCGCCCGATTCTATTTCCAGCCGACGAGATCGATCACGGCGGACATGCCGGAATGTCCGCCGCCTTCCGACATGTGCGCGTCGCGTTCCCGAATCTCGAATTTCGCGAGATCGTGGAAGGCCGTCTCAAGCATCTCGCGCGTGTAAAGATTTTCGACAGCCTTCGGGCCGCCGCTGCCATAGTCGAGCTGTCGGGGCGTATAGCCCTCGATCAGCAGCAGACCGCCCGGTTTCAGCGCCTTCTTCATCCCGGCCCATTTGAGCGGACGTTGCGCCGGACTTGAGAATTGCGTGAAGATTTCGACCACCACATCGTAGGCGCTCTCCGGATAGTCCCACGTATGGACGTCGCCGATCACGAAATCGAGGCGCACGCCGCGGCGTTCGGCGAGCGCGCGCGCCTTCGCCTGCCCCGCCGGCGCGAAATCGATCGATGTGACCGCCAGCCCCTGCTCGGCGAGCCAGACGCCATTGCGCCCCTCGCCGTCGGCGACAGCGAGCGCCCGGCCCCTCGCCGGCAGCAGAGCGCGTTGCGATTCGAGAAACGCATTCGGACTTTCGCCGAAAACAAAGTGCTGCACGTCGTAACGGCTTTGCCAGCGGTCGTATTCGCTCATGTGTGGTCATCCCCGTCGGGCCTGACGCCCTGTGCGTCCACCCTATGGCCGCCCGGCGGCGTTGTGCGCAACAGGCCGTCGGATTAAATCTTGGCAAGGCTCGCTTTCTCGCGCGCCCTCCCACTTGATTCAGCGGGAACCGGCTCACATCGGATTGGCCTGATCGAAATGGGGTCCGGACAGCTTCACTATCTGCCGCTTTCGGGCGTCTCGTTCTCGATCCTGGCGTCGATCCTGGCCGTCGTTTTTCTGCTCGTCCAGTTCGGCCTGTTCCGTTTCGCGTACATGCGGCTCGGCATGAGTTCGGGCGCCGCCCTGCTGCTTCTGGTCGGCTCGCTCGCGGGAAGCTACTTCAACATTCCGTTGACCGAATTGCCGGGCCATCACGAACTGGTCGCGCGCGAAGTCGACTACTTCGGCATGCAGTATGTCGTTCCGCTGGTCGAACGATGGCCGGGCACGATGCTGGCGGTCAATGTCGGCGGCGCGCTGATTCCGACGCTGACATCGCTCTATCTGCTGACCGTCAATGGCATGTGGATGCGCGGTCTTCTCGCGACCATGGCCGTCGCCGTCGTCTGTTACTCGCTCTCGGCGGCTGTGCCGGGCCTCGGAATCGCCGAACCTGTGTTCGTCCCCTCGCTTGCCGCGGCCATCGTCGCACTTGTGCTCGCGCGCGGCGACGCCGCCCCGCTCGCCTATGTCGGCGGCAGCCTGGGCACGCTGCTCGGCGCGGACATTTTCAACCTCGACAAGATCGCTGGCCTCGGCGCCCCGGTCGCCTCAATCGGCGGCGCAGGAACCTTTGATGGCGTCTTCCTGATCGGCGTCGTGGCAGTGGCGCTGGCGAGCCTGTCCGGCGACCGGACTGAAGACCCCGCCGCCTCATAGGCGCTCAGGCGGCGTGGGAATCTGCGCCGACCATCTTGTCGTCGGCGGCTTCATCGAAGCCGTACTCCTTCATTTTCCGGTAGAGTGTCGAACGGCCGATGCCGAGCCGACGCGCCATTTCCGACATCTGTCCGCGATAATGGGCGAGCGCAAAGCGGATCGCTTCCGCCTCGAGGTCATCGAGCTTGCGCACATCGCCATGCTCGTCGAGCATCTTGCGCGTATTGGGGTCGCGCACTTCGACGCGCACGATCTCGCGCTCGACGCGGGTCGTCTGCGCGCTGAGCGCCGGCGCGCTCGGCACGCGCACGTCGAAGCCCTCGACCTGCGCGGCGATCTGCGGGAATTCCGCGACCGTCAGTTCGTCGCCGTCTGCAAGAACGACCGCGCGAAACAGGGCGTTTTCGAGCTGGCGCACGTTGCCCGGCCAGTCGTAGGCGGCCAGCAGCGCGAGCGCCTCCGCCGTCAGGCCGCGAATCTTCTTGCCTTCCTCCGCAGCAAACCGCGCGCAGAACCGGCGGGCGAGATCGCCTATGTCGCCCTTTCGCGCGCGCAGCGGCGGAATGAAGATCGGGAAGACGTTCAGCCGGTAATAAAGATCCTCCCGGAATTTGCCCGCCTTCACCAGTTCGATCAGGTTCTGGTTGGTCGCGGAGATGAGGCGGATATCGACGCGCGACGGCCTCTTCGCCCCGATTGGATCGATCTCTCCCTCCTGGAGCGCGCGAAGGAGCTTCACCTGCGCTTCGAACGGAAGTTCGCCGATCTCGTCGAGGAACAAGGTGCCGCCATGCGCCTCCTGAAACTTGCCTGCATGCTTTTCGGTCGCGCCAGTGAAAGCGCCCTTCTCGTGGCCGAACAGAATGGATTCGACCAGATTTTCCGGCAGGGCGCCACAATTGACGGTCACGAACGGCTTGCCCTTGCGGTCCGACCCGCCCTGGATCGCACGCGCGACCAGTTCCTTGCCGACGCCCGATTCGCCTTCAAGCAGCACGGGGATCGTCGATTTGGCCGCCCGCTCGCCGAGCCGGATGACGCGCGCCATTTCCTCGCGGGAGGACACCAGATCGCGAAAGGTCAGCGTGCCTGCGGCCCGCCGGTTGATGCGACGGATTTCCTCTTCCAGCGCATCGGCGCGCAGCGCGTTCTTGATCGAGAATTGCAGGCGCTCGGCGCCGACCGGCTTCACCACGAAATCGTAAGCGCCGGCGCGCATCGCCGAGATCACGGCTTCGATCGAGCCATGCGCGGTCTGCACAATGACCGGAACGGCGATCCGCCGCTCGCGCATCTTCGTCAGCACGCCCATGCCGTCGAGATCGGGCATGACAAGATCAAGGATGAGGAGGTCGATCGCCGGCCCCTCGACGCGCTCCAGCCGCGCCAGCGCCGTCTCGCCGCTGTCGACGGTTTCGGCCCCATAGCCGGCTCGTCGCACCATGGCTTCCAGCAATCGGCGCTGCACCGGATCGTCGTCTGCGATTAGGATCGTCGAAATCATCAAGTCCTCGAGTGGCGGGCCAGGTCGCCTCTAGCGGAGCGATGCTCGGCGAATAGGGTAAATGCCCAATTAATGCGCGATCGCTAATTTCCCATTTTCGGACAGGGGACTAGAGAAATCGTCAATATTGGACCCAGGCCCGACGCGCGCGGCCTTGATCGGACGGCGAAGCTCGCAAATATGGAGGCTGCAAGCCCGATCCAAATGATTCTCGACGGTGCATATGACCCTGAAAACCGCCGCGCCCGCGAAAAAGGCGAAATCCCCCGACCTCGGCGCGCTGCCGGAATGGAATCTCGCTGACCTTTACAGCGGGCTCGATTCGCCACAATTCGCCGCCGACCTCGCCCGCGCCGAGGCGGAATGCCGCAGTTTCGCTGAAAAATGGCGCGGCAAGCTCGCGCAGATCGCCAGGGGGGCGCAGGCCGGAAAAAAGCTCGCCGAAGCGGTCAGGGCCTACGAGGACCTGCAGGATCTGCTCGGGCGCATCATGTCCTACGCCGGGCTCGTCTATGCCGGAAACACGACCGATCCCGCCTGCGCCAAATTCTACGGCGACGCGCAGGAAAAGATCACGACCTATTCGACCGACCTGCTGTTCTTCCAGCTCGAACTCAATCGCATCGACGACGCCGCGCTGCAAAAGGCCGTGGCGTCCGGGCCGCTCGCGCACTGGAAGCCGTGGCTCGAAGACATCCGCAAGGAAAAGCCGCACGAACTCGACGACAAGCTCGAACAATTGTTCCATGAAAAGTCGGTGACGGGCCACAGCGCCTGGAACCGGCTGTTCGACGAGACGATCGCCGCATTGCGTTTCAAGGTCGACGACAGGGAAATGTCGCTCGAACCGGTCCTCTCGATGATGCAGGACCAGAGCGAAGACACCCGCCACAAGGCGTCCGACGCGATAGCCGCGACTTTGCGCGAAAACCTGCGCACGTTCGCGCTGGTCACCAACACGCTCGCCAAGGACAAGGAAATCTCGGACCGCTGGCGGCATTTCGGCGATGTCGCGGATTCCCGCCATCTCGCCAACCGCGTCGAACGCGAGGTTGTGGAGGCGCTGGTCGCCGCCGTGCGCGCCGCCTACCCGCGTCTCTCGCATCGCTACTACAGGCTGAAGGCCAAATGGTTCAGCCGCGAGACCTTGAACCATTGGGACCGCAACGCGCCGCTGCCGCAGGTGGCGCAGCGCATCTACACGTGGAACGACGCCCGAGACACGGTGCTGTCGGCCTATGGCGGCTTCTCAGCCGAGATGGCCGACATCGCCAGACGCTTCTTCGACGATCGCTGGATCGACGCGCCGGTCCGGCCAGGCAAGGCGCCCGGCGCCTTCGCGCATCCGACCGTGCCGTCCGCGCACCCCTACGTGCTGCTCAACTACCAGGGCAAGCCGCGCGACGTGATGACGCTCGCCCACGAACTCGGCCACGGCGTGCATCAGGTGCTGGCCGCGCGCCAGGGCGCGCTGATGGCGCCGACGCCGCTGACGCTGGCGGAGACGGCGAGCGTGTTCGGAGAAATGCTGACCTTTCGCGCACTGCTGGCCAGGACGACCGAGAAGGAGCAGCGCCGCGCGCTGATCGCCTCGAAAGTCGAGGACATGATCAACACCGTCGTGCGCCAGATCGCCTTCTACACGTTCGAGCGCGAGGTCCACATCGCCCGCAGGGACGGCGAACTGACCGCCGACCAATTGTGCCAGATCTGGATGGGCGTGCAGAGCGAGAGCCTGGGGCCCGCGATCGTCCTGCAACCGGGCTACGAGACCTTCTGGGCCTATGTCCCGCACTTCATCCACTCGCCCTTCTACGTCTACGCGTACGCCTTCGGCGATTGCCTCGTGAATTCCTTGTACGGCGTCTATCGCAAGGCCGAGAAGGGTTTCGTCGATCGCTATTTCGACATGCTGAAAGCCGGCGGCGCAAAACACCATTCGGAACTGCTGGCGCCGTTCGGACTGGACGCGACCGATCCCGCGTTCTGGAACATCGGGCTGGGGATGATCGAGGAACTGATCGTCGAGCTGGAGGGGATGGAGACCGCGTGACTGCTTGACAAAAATGCCCCATTGGGACACTTTATAGATGAAGGCAAGGCTACATACGGTGGCCGAAACGGCGACTTATCTGGCTTTGGCGGAAAAGCTGCTGTCGGAGGGAGAGCGTGTCGCGATCATCGATCTGCTGGCGGTAACGCCAGACGTCGGCGATCTCATTCCCGGCACGGGGGGCTTGCGAAAAGTTCGCATTCCGCTCGGCGGACGCGGCAAACGGGGCGGCGGGCGGGTGATCTACTATTTCCATAGCGCCAGGATTCCCGTCTATCTCCTGCTGGCCTACGCGAAGAACGAACGCGATGATTTTTCCTCTGAACAACGCGCCGTGCTGAAACGACTGGTCGATCGAATCACGGTGAATTTGTGAGCAATCTCATGGACGCCAATCTTTTCCGGAAGCTGGTGAAGAGCCTAGAAGAAGCCGCCGACCACGCGCACGGCGACGATGTCGTGGGTCTGCGCGTACATAGTGCTCCCGATGGCAAGGAGATCGAAGCCATCCGGACCGCGGCGGGTCTCACCCGCAAGCAATTCGCCGCCATCCTTGGCGCGGGCGTCGGCACCTTGCGAAAATGGGAGGAAGGGACACGCACCCCCAGCGGCGCCGCGCGCACACTCCTGTTGGTGCTGAAGCGCAATCCGAAGGCGGTTATTGACGCGTTGGCGGCGTGAGCGCCATGGTCGACGCGTGCGCCTGCCACCGAATTTCGCTACTGTTGATGAATTGTCCGACTTACTCGAATTGAATTTCTATGAAGACGATTCAGATTCTGGCCTTGTCCATCGTGCTCGTGTTCGCCCGATCGCCAGCCTTCGCCATCGACTGCAAGCGTGCGTCGACCCCTGTCGAGACGGCGATTTGCGAAGACGACGAGTTGAAGGCGAAGGACGCGGCGCTCGGCGACGCATATTTCAAGCTGCTGAAGCAGACGACCGACGCGCGCGTTCACGATCTCCTCGTCTTCAGCCAGAAGCGCTGGCTCAAGACGCGCGAGGACAAGTTCAAGAATCAGGAGTTTTCGTCTGAAGACCTGTCGCCGGGGATCGATCAGCGCCTGAAAGAGTTGACAGGGAAATACCGGCCATTCACCGGGCGCATCGCCGACGCCTTGAGTTTTGCGAGCAGATTTTCCGGCGGCCCATATGCGGGCAGCAAGATAGATTGTTTTTTCAGCGATACCCGAGAAACGACCGCCTACTGTTTTGGCGACGTGACATTCCAGAACGACGACCGGATTTGTCGCCAGACGGTCAGCATAACGGCCTTCGGACAATGGACCGAATATCGCACCGTCGGAAGAATCGTCGGCGGCAAGGCGGGAGTGGTCGCCACCTGCAGCTCTGGCAAATACGCTGAAAAATCTACGGACGACGAATGCCCGGACCTCCCCCCCGACAAGGGACGGGCCCCCAGGTACGGCTGGAAACTTCGTCCAAATTCGGCAGACTCAGACTTCCCGCAATTCCAGATCTTCGGGCGCCGGCCGAACACAGCGCTGGTCGATCCGGACGTCAACGTGAGCGGTTCGGACTCTGCCTGGGTGGAAAAATGCCTCACCGACCCGACCTATCCGATGTCCGAACCGCATCACGATTGACCGGGTTCGGCATTCATTCTCACCCATTCCGCAAACGCCTCCTCCCCCATCTCGCTCGACGCCAGCCGCAACATCGCCATCAGCGCCTCCTCGTCGCTCGCGGTCAGCGAAAATCCATTGTCCATCAGGAACAATTCCATCGCGACATAGGCCGTGCGCTTGTTGCCGTCGATGAACGGATGGTTCTTGGCGAGGCCGAAGGCGGTCGCCGCCGCCAGCATCGCGACATCGGCGTCCGGATTGCAGGCCGCCATATTCACCGGCCGCGCGAGCGCCGACTCCAGCAGGCCCTCATCGCGCAATCCGACACCGCCGCCGTGCTGGGCCAGTTGCTCCTCGTGGATGGCGAGGATGATCGCGCGATCGAGAAATCGGAAATCCGGCATCGCAAAGGCTTTCGATTAAAATCCGACCTGTCATTCCCGCGAAAGCGGGAATCCAGTTCCCAAGTCTGCGTCATCGGCCGCTGGATCCCCGATCGCCTGCCTTGCAGGCGTCGGGGATGACATCCATCACTTCGCCAGTTCGCGCAGCACGTTGTGGCGCTTCTTCATGATCTCGCGCGCCAGCTTCATGCGGCGCTCGAAATCCGGATCGGTCTTGGTGACGCGATAGCCGTCGGGCGATTTCGTCAGATAGAGCTTGTCGCCCTTCTCGACGTTCAGCTCCGCCAGAACTTCGCGCGGCAGCACAACGCCGAGCGAATTGCCGATCTGCGTGACCTTCAGCGCGCTGAAATCAGGCTTGGACGAGGCGTTCATGCCGCGGCTCCGTTATAACGAATGTTATAATAACACAGGCGCCGCCGCCGACAAGGAGGATGAAAAACCGAAGCTGAACCCCTAATTAGGACAGTGACGAAGGATTCCATGAAAGACACCGAAGCCAACCGCTTTTCCGCCCGCGCCGCCCGCTACGCCCGGGTCGGCGCCAATGTCGGCGGGGTCGCGGCCCGCATCGCCACGCAAAAACTGACCGGCGGGCGGACCACCGCGCGTGACGCCTCGAACGCGGCCCTGCTGACGCAGGCGCTCGGCGGCCTCAAGGGGCCGCTGATGAAGGTCGCCCAGCTCATGGCGACCATCCCCGACCTGCTGCCGCCCGAATATGCCGACGAATTGTCGAAGCTGCAGTCGAGCGCGCCGCCGATGGGCGCGGCCTTCGTCAAGCGCCGCATGCAGGCCGAACTGGGGCCGGGCTGGGAGAAGCGGTTCAGGTCGTTCGATCTCAAGCCGGCGGCCGCCGCCTCGCTCGGCCAGGTGCACAAGGCCGTCAGCCACGAGGGCCGGCTGCTGGCCTGCAAGCTGCAATATCCCGACATGAAATCGGCGGTCGAAGCCGACCTCAAGCAGCTCGACATCCTCTTCGCCATCCACCGCCGGTTCGAGCCGATCGTCGACACGCGCGAGGCGGCCAAGGAAATCGGCGCGCGCGTGCGCGAGGAGCTGGACTACGTGCGCGAGGCCAAACATGCCGCCCTCTATTCGGACATGCTCAGGGGCGAGCCGATGGTGCGCACGCCGGGCGTCCACGCCGAACTGTCGACCGAACGCCTGCTGACGATGGACTGGCTCGAAGGCCGGAAAATCCTCGATTTCAAAACCGCGCCGCAGGCGGTGCGCGACCGCATCGGGACCGCCATGTTCAAGGCCTGGTGGTTGCCGTTCTCGCGCTTCGGCGTCATCCACGGCGACCCGCATCTCGGCAATTACAGCGTGTTCGGGAGCGATACGAATCCGGGCGAGGGCATCAACCTGCTCGACTACGGCTGCATCCGCATCTTCCCGCCCAAATTCGTCGGCGGCGTCGTCGACCTTTACGAGGGCCTGCGGCGCGGCGATGAGAAGCGCATCGTCCACGCCTACGAGACCTGGGGGTTCAAGGGCCTCAAGAGGGACGTGATCGACATTCTCAACATCTGGGCGCGCTTCATTTACGGGCCGCTGCTGGAAGACCGCGTACGAACGATCGCCGACGGCGTCGAGCCTGGCCGTTATGGCCGGCGCGAGGCCTTCCAGGTGCATCAGGCGCTCAAGCAGAAGGGGCCGATCAAGGTGCCGCGCGAATTCGTGTTCATGGACCGCGCCGCCGTCGGCCTCGGCGCAGTGTTCCTGCATTTGGGCGCCGAGTTGAACTATCATCAGATGTTCAGCGAGGCGCTCGGCGACTTCCACCTCAGCGCGCTCGAACGGAGCCAGCAGGCGGCGCTGGCCCGGGCTGGCCTGATCTGATCACCCGCCGTGGCGGCGCGCGACGGCTGCTTGATCCCCCGCAATTGCTCCTTTGGCCCGGTTGCAGCGCACTGCCGCCTCGGCTAAGACAGACCGCACTGGACCAGAGAAACGCGAGGGGAGCATGGCGAACGACGTTGCCGCGAGCGGCCATCCGGACATGGACTACGCCGAACATGACCGCACTTACGCAATGTTCGTTACGCTCTTCAAATGGGGCGCGGTCTTCTGTGCCGCCTGCGTTGTCCTGCTGGCCGTCCTGACCCTCTGACGCATCCCGCCGCGCCGAAATGCCGCGGTCTTCGGCCGCGGTCGCATCGGCTTGGGCGAACCGGAGTTCCCGATGCGCATCGCCGTACCCAGTGAAACCGATTCCGCCGAGCCGCGCGTCGCCGCGACGCCCGAAACGGTGAAAAAATTCAAGGCTCTCGGAGCCGAGATCGTCGTCCAGAAGGGCGCCGGCTTCAAGTCTGGCGTACTCGACGCCGATTATGAGGCCGCCGGCGCGAGTCTGGCGGCCGATGCAGCCGCGACCGTGGCCGACGCCGACGTCGTGTTGCGCGTCCGCCGCCCGACGCCAGCCGAAATTGCGGGCGCAAGGCCGGGCGCAGCGATCATCGCCATCATGGATCCCTATGGCCACGAGGCCGAGCTCGGCGATCTCGCCAAGTCCGGCGCGTCGACCTTTGCGATGGAGCTGATGCCGCGCATCACGCGCGCGCAGGTGATGGACGTGCTGTCGTCGCAGGCCAACCTCGCGGGCTATCGCGCCGTCATCGACGGCGCCGCCGAATACGGCCGCGCCCTGCCGATGATGATGACTGCGGCCGGCACCGTGCCCGCGGCGAAAATGTTCATCATGGGCGTCGGCGTCGCCGGCCTGCAGGCGATCGCCACGGCGCGCCGTCTCGGCGGAATCGTGACCGCGACCGACGTGCGCCCGGCCACCAAGGAACAGGTCGAATCGCTCGGCGCGAAATTCCTCGCCGTCGAGGACGACGAGTTCAAGCAGGCCCAGACCGCAGGCGGCTACGCCAAGGAAATGAGCAAGGACTATCAGGCCAAGCAGGCTGCGCTGACCGCCACCCACATCGCCAAGCAGGACATCGTCATCACGACGGCCCTGATCCCCGGACGTCCGGCGCCGAAGCTGATCTCGGCCGATATGGTCAAATCGATGCGGCCGGGCTCGGTCATCATCGATCTTGCCGCCGAGCGTGGCGGCAATTGCGAACTGACACGGCCCGGCGAAACCGTCGTGACGGAAAACGGCGTGAAGATCTGCGGCGCGCTCAACATCGCCGGACGCCTCGCGGCCACCGCGTCCCAGCTCTACGCCAAGAACCTGTTCGCCTTCGTCGAGACGATGATCGACAAGGAGACGAAATCGCTCGCGATCAAGTGGGACGACGAACTGGTCAAGGCGACCAACCTCACGAAGGACGGCGCAATCGTCCATCCGAACTTCGGCGGCGCGGCGGCGGCGTGAGCCGCATGTCCCGCCTGATGTTTCCAGCGCACAAGAGAGGCGCGATCCATGGCTGATACTTCCCAACAACTTCTGGACAAGGCGCAGGCTGCGGCGGAGGCCGCGCGGCAGGCGGCAGACGCGGCGCACAGCTATGCCGATCAGGTCGCGGCGCTCGCGGGCGCGGCGGGACACGCCGCGTCCGGCGGGGCGATCGATCCCTTCGTCTTCCGCCTCGCAATTTTCGCCCTGGCTGTGTTCGTCGGCTATTATGTCGTGTGGTCAGTGACGCCGGCGCTGCACACACCGCTGATGTCGGTCACCAACGCAATTTCCTCGGTCATCGTGGTCGGCGCCCTGCTCTCGGTCGGCGTCGACGCCTCGACCGTCGGCGACGACGGCCCGCTCTGGGCGCGCGCTTTCGGCTTCATCGCGCTCATCCTCGCTTCGGTGAACATATTCGGCGGCTTCCTCGTCACCGAACGCATGCTCTCCATGTACAAGAAGAAGGGCTGACGCGATGAACGCCAATCTCGCAGCCGTCCTGTATCTCGTCTCGGGCGTTCTCTTCATCCTCGCCCTGCGCGGACTGTCGTCTCCCTCGACCTCGCGTCAGGGAAACCGTTACGGCATGATCGGCATGGCGATCGCCATTCTGACAACGCTCGCCTACCAGATCCCCGCCGGCATCTCTGCCTGGCTGCTCGTGATCGTCGGCATGGCGATCGGCGGCGGTTTCGGCGCCGTGCTCGCCCGCCGCATCGAAATGACGAAGATGCCGCAGCTCGTGGCTTTCTTCCATTCGCTCGTAGGTCTCGCCGCGGTGCTGGTCGCCGCCGGCGCGCTCTATGCCCCGCAGGCCTTCGGCATCGGCACGGTCGAGCACATCCATAGCGCAAGCCTCGTCGAAATGTCGCTTGGCGCAGCGATCGGCGCCATCACCTTCACGGGTTCGGTCATCGCCTTCGCCAAGCTCGACGGCCGCATGTCCGGCGCGCCGATCCTGCTTCCGCAGCGCCATCTCATCAACATCGCTCTGGCTGCGGCGCTGGTCGTGCTGATCGCCATCTTCATGGGAACGGCGAGCCATTTCCTGTTCTTCGTGATGGTGGCCATTGCGCTCGTGATCGGCGTCACGCTCATCATCCCGATTGGCGGCGCCGACATGCCCGTCGTCGTGTCGATGCTCAACTCCTATTCGGGCTGGGCGGCCGCAGGCATCGGCTTCACGCTCGGCAATCTCGCGCTGATCATCACCGGCGCGCTGGTCGGCTCGTCGGGCGCGATCCTGTCCTACATCATGTGCAAGGCGATGAACCGCTCGTTCTTCTCCGTCATTCTCGGCGGCTTCGGCGGCGAGACGGCGGCGGCGGGCGCGGGCGTGGTCGAGACGCGCCCGGTCAAGCAGGGCTCGGCGGAGGACGCCGCCTACATCATGCAGAATGCGTCCAAGGTCATCATCGTGCCGGGCTACGGCATGGCTGTCGCGCAGGCGCAGCACGCGCTGCGCGAAATGGCCGACGTGCTGAAGAAGGAAGGCGTCGACGTCAAATACGCTATCCATCCGGTCGCCGGCCGCATGCCCGGCCATATGAACGTGCTGCTGGCCGAAGCCAACGTGCCCTATGACGAGGTGTTCGAACTCGAGGACATCAACTCCGAATTTGGACAGGCGGATGTGGCTTTCGTCATCGGCGCCAATGACGTGACCAACCCCGCGGCCAAGACCGATCCGAAATCGCCGATCTACGGCATGCCCATCCTCGACGTCGAAAAGGCCAAGACCGTTCTGTTCATCAAGCGCGGCATGGGCTCGGGCTATGCCGGCGTCGAGAACGAATTGTTCTTCCGCGACAACACGATGATGCTGTTCGGCGATGCCAAGAAGGTGACGGAAGCCATTCTCAAGTCGCTCTCGCACTAGAACGGCGACCTTCAAACGAAACTCCGGGCGGCGTGAGCCGCCCTTTTCGTTTCCGCGCGTGGACAGCGGGCGCCTTTGCTCCATATTGACGACCACGAATTCGCGAACGGACAGCATGGCGGCGGACACGGCGAAGATCGCAGACGGCGACGAGACGGCGGCGCAACCGCAGCCTGTCCGGCGCGCCGGTTGGGCGCGCGGCGGCCGCATCGCGCTGGCGCTCGCGCTCCTTGCGCTTGCGGTCTATCTCGCGCCTCTCGCCTGGCTCAGCATCATCCAGCGCCAGATCGTCTTCCCGCGGTCGACGACCAATGTCGCGCCCGCCGACGCCGGCCTGCCCTGGGCGCGCGAAGTGCGGGTGGAGACCGACGATGGCGAATCTCTCGTCGGCTGGTTCATTCCCCCCGAGACAGGCAAGCCCTTCCTGATCTACCTGCACGGCAACGCCGGCACGCTGAAGGGCCGGGCGGCGCGGCTGCGGACGCTGACGGACGATGGCGCGGGCCTGCTGGCGATCGAGTGGCGTGGCTATGGCGGCTCGACAGGCGCACCGTCCCAGTCCGGGTTGCAGCGCGATGCGCTGGCGGCCTACGACTACGCCATCGCCTCCGGCGCCGACCCGAAGGACATCGTGCCCATCGGCGAATCACTCGGCACGGGTTTGGCGATCTGGCTCGCCGGCCAGCGACAGGTCGCCGGTCTCGTGCTCGATTCGCCCTATTCCTCGATCGTCGGCGTCGGCGCGTCGCGCTACTGGATGTATCCCGTGCGCCTGGTGACGCGCGATCCGTTTCCGGCCATCGACTGGGTCCGGCGCGTCCATGTGCCGATCTTCGCGGTCGCCGGCGACGACGACCACGTGATCCCCATTTCATCCGCGCAGGAAGTGTTGGCCGCCGCAAGCGAGCCAAAGACCTTTGTCGTCGTTCCCGGAGCCGACCACGTCGTGCTGGCGCGGCCGGAGATCATGAAGCAGGCGAAGGCGTTTATCGCCGCCGTGGCGAAGTAGGCGAACGACTAGACCCTGACCCGGCTCGCGCCGTCGCGGGCGATCCTGTTGTTCGGATCGATCACCAGCGCGCGCTGATAGGACTCGGCGGCCTTCATGCGGTTGCCGCTCTTTTCATAGGCGAGTCCGAGGCCCGCCCAGCCATCGGCATTGCGATTGTCCACATTGAGCGATGCGTTGAAGTCCTCGATCGCCAGATTGTACTTACCGAGCGCGATCAGGCTCTCGCCGCGCGCCTGATAGGGCGCCGCCGCGAAGGGGTCGCGGTCGATGGCGTTGTCGAAATCGGTGACTGCGCGCTGGTGATTGCCCTCGCGCTGGTAAATCAGGCCCCGCGCATGAAAGGCCTGCGCGTTCTCCGGGTTGAGGCGGATCGCCTGATCCAGGTCCGACAGCGCCTGGTCCAGATTGCCTTGCGCGCGCAGAAGATTGGCGCGGCCGACATAGGCGGAGGCATGACGCGGGTTTGCCTCGATGGCGCGGTTGAAATCCGCAAGCGCGGCATCGTTACGCCCGATCTGGCGTTCCGCCAGCGCGCGATTGGTATAGGCCGGCGCGTTGTTTGGATCGAGCTTGATCGTCTGGCTGAAGTCCGCGATCGCGTCAGCAATACGGCCATTGCGGGCATAGGCGTTGCCGCGCGTCAGGTAGGCTTCGGAACTCTGGGGATTGCGCTGGATGACGTCGGTCAGCGAGTCGATATTGGATTTGGCCGCAGCCGGGTCGTCCGGCTTCACTTCGGCATATTGGGGGGCGCGGGCATCGACGCCACCGCGTCCGAAGCCGACCGTATCGCAGCCCCCGAGCGCCGCCGCAAGGCCAAACAGCGACAGCGCGAAAATACCCCGACCAAGCGGGAAGCCACCCAACGCTGAAAGGCCTATGGTCTGACGGTTGTCAGCACACGACGACATTGCGACCCCTTCGAGCGTTGACCGTTCCGGCAGCGATGCCCTTTCGCCAGCCAAATGGGGCGAGATCAGGGACAGTCGGGCGCAAACTCGGAGGAAACGGTCAACAATCCCTTAACAGCGTCTCAAAAGACACAGGCCCCGGTCGGTCGACCGGGCCACGGGCGGATCCGGATCAGCGCGGCGCGCCGAACATCGGCTTCGGCTTTGACGGGAGCAAGCCCTCACGCTGCATCTTCTTGCGCGCGAGCTTGCGCGCGCGGCGAACGGCCTCGGCCTTTTCGCGGGCGCGTTTTTCGGACGGCTTCTCGTAATGGCCGCGAAGCTTCATTTCGCGAAAGATGCCTTCGCGTTGCATCTTCTTTTTGAGCGCCTTCAGCGCCTGATCGACATTGTTGTCGCGAACGAGAACTTGCACCGGACCTCCTGTATGGGCCTCAACAGCCAGAATTCTGGAAACACGCAACCGCCCGCGCCCGCAAGGGCGCAGCGGTGAAGGGCTGGCGATTAACAGAATCCCGGAGTTTTGTCCATCGCTTCACCGTAAGAGATTCCGGTAGGGCCGCATGGCGCCTGCGCCCAATGGAGTCTGTTTCCAAACAGCCGCCGAACGGATATGTCTGGCGAGGAATAGCCGCGCCGAAGCTGCGCGGCGCAAACGGCCTTTGGCCTGGGCGATCGATGCTTGATCTCGCGCATAAGATCAGCGCTCTCAAACAGCGCCAGAGCGAATTGGACGATCTCGTCTCCACCGCCGATTCCCGGCTCGATCTGTTGCTGAACGAGCAGATGTGCGACGCCGATCCCGCCCGTCGCGCCCTCGCTGCGACCATTGCGCGACAATATTTGTCGCTTGGCGACCTGCTGTATCAACTGGGCGAAGTCAGCGCACGGCTGGACGACGCGGAAAGTCTCGCCGGCGCGCTGAAGGAGGCGGCGGTCTCGACGCCGATTCTGCAAAAGCTCCGCCTGCGCAACGCCGCAACCAGGGCCTCGCCGAAAGCGGATTGAAGCGTCTCGACGCCGCCACCCCGGGCCTTAAGGATAAACCCGTGTCACATGCCCCATTTTCCGGCCGGGGCGGCTCTCCGCCTTGCCGTAGAGGTGCAGGCATGCGCCCGGTTCCGTCAGCAGCGCGCGCCACTGCTCGACCTGATCGCCGATCAGATTGCGCATCTCGATCCGGCCGCGCCGTTTCGGCGACCCCAGCGGCCAGCCCGCGATCGCGCGAACATGCTGTTCGAATTGCGAGGTTTCCGCGCCGTCGGTCGTCCAGTGGCCGGAATTGTGGACGCGCGGGGCAATCTCGTTGACCACCACCCGCTCGCGGCGGACGCCAGCGGGGTCGGTTTCCGCGACCAGAAACATCTCGACCGCGATCACGCCGACATAGTCCAGCGCGTCGAGGATTTTGTGCGTGATCTCCATCGCCTCGGCCGCCGTCTCTGGCGCCATGTGCGCGGGCGCGCGGGTGAGCGAGAGGATGTGATTCTCGTGCTCGTTCTCGCAGACGTCGAACGCAGCGAAGGCGCCGTCGAGCCCGCGCGCGCCGATGACCGAGACTTCCCGCTCGAAGGCGACGAAGCCCTCCAGGATGCAGGGCGCGCCGCCAAGCGCGCGAAACGCCGCGCCGACGTCCGAGCCTTCGCGCAGTGCGAACTGGCCCTTGCCGTCGTAGCCAAAGCGCCGGGTCTTGAGGATCGCCGGGCGGCCGAGCTGGCCTATGTGCCGGGCGAGCGCGCCCGCGTTGTCGATAGCCGCATAGGGCGCCGTGGGAATGCCGAGGCCGCGCAGGAAATCTTTCTCAACAAGCCTGTCCTGCGTCTTTTCGAGCGCCAGCGGTCCCGGCCGCACCGGTTTTCTCGCGGCCAGAAACGCCGCGGTCGCTGCGGGCACGTTCTCGAATTCGTAGGTGACGACGTCCACGGCCTCGGCGAAGCGGGCGAGCGCCGCCTCGTCGGTCCATTCGGCGACGGTTGCCGCGGCCGAGACCTGGCAGGCCGGCTCGCCCGGATGATGCGAGAACACGTGCGTCTTCAGGCCGAGCCGCGCCGCAGCCATGGCGATCATGCGGCCGAGTTGGCCGCCGCCGAGCACGCCGATCGTGTCGCCCGGCTTCAGCGCGGCTTCAAGCGTCATCGGATGGCCGTTCTGCAACGGCGTCAGTCTGTTTCGCGCGCCAGGCGTCCAGGCGGCCGGCAAGCTTTGAATCGTTCAGCGCCAGCACGGCGACGGCAAGCAGCGCGGCGTTGACTGCGCCGGCCTTGCCTATGGCGAGCGCGCCCACGGGAACGCCCGCGGGCATCTGAACGATCGAGAGCAGGGAATCCTGCCCCGACAGCGCCTTGGACTCGACCGGCACGCCAAACACCGGCAGCGGCGTCATGGACGCCGTCATTCCCGGCAGATGCGCGGCGCCGCCGGCGCCGGCGATGACGACCTTGAACCCCGCCGCCCTCGCGTTTCTGGCGAAAGCGACGAGCCGGTCGGGCGTCCGGTGGGCCGAGACGATGCGCGCATCGAAACCGACGCCGAGCGCGGCCAGGGTTTCAGCGGCGTGCCGCATCGTCGCCCAGTCGGACTGGCTGCCCATGATGATGGCGACGGGCTTCTGGGGACTGTCAGGCGTCTGCTGCACTGGCGCCTCGCGGCTGGCGACGAAAATGGGCGGATAAACGAAGGCGCGGGCGGTGGCAAGCGCGCGCGGCGGCGCTGGGCGGATCGCAAGCCTACGCAATAATATCCGGCGTCAACTGATCCTCGACAAAGGACAGCCGGTCGCGTAGCGCCAGTTTTCGCTTTTTCAGGCGCTGAACCTGAAGCTGGTCGCCGGGACCGACGGCGGCCAGCGCGTCGATGGCGGCGTCGAGATCGCGATGCTCCTGGCGCAGGCGTTCGAGTTCTGCTTCGAGCGCATCGCGTTCCTCGTCTGAAATTTTCGGGGGCATGAGATCCGGCAAAATGGTGCGGGCGAACCTCGCCCGACGTGTATCGGGATGCAGATAACGTTTCGCACATCGCCTGTCAGCGACGACGATGAATTATCGCCCTGACCGCGCATCGCGGCAAGCGCTTCGTTTACCTTTGCTGCGACGCCGCGCCGCAGCATTCAGTCCCCATTAAATTTGATTGACGTCCGCCGCACAAATCGCTTGCGCGCCTCTTCGCGTATGTCATGATTTCGTCGTATGCGACCTATCAAGGAGGAGCCGCATGTCGTTGCAAGCCCATCTCGCCGAACTTGAGCGCCGTCACAAATCGCTCGAGAGCGAAATCGAGAAGGAATCTCTTCGCCCCGCCACGAATGAGGCGCATTTGCACGAGCTGAAGAAGAAAAAGCTGCGACTTAAGGACGAGATCACGAAGCTGAAATCGGACGGACAGGAGGATACTGTCCACTGATCCGCGGAACCGGCTCCGGCCGCCGGCGAAATCAAAATCCCCGGTCCGCGTCGCTCGCGGCCGGGGATTTTTGTTGCGCAAACTTTGGCGCGCCATGTTCGTCCACCCGCGCCGCGCGGTCAGCAATCCGCGGCGCAGCGCAAGCTCACACGCCGTGATTTTCCAGCGCCGCGGCGATCTCGTCGAGAATCGCCGGATCGTCGATGGTAGCGGGCATCGCCCATTGGTCGTGGTCGGCGATCTTCTTCATGGTCGCTCGCAAGATTTTCCCTGAACGCGTCTTGGGCAGGCGATCGATGCAGATCGCGATCTTGAAGGCCGCGACCGGTCCGATTTTTTCACGCACGAGGGCCACGATCTCTTTCTCGATCATTTCATGCGGTTTCGTGACGCCTGCCTTCAGTACGACGAAGCCGCAGGGCTGTTCGCCCTTGAGTGCATCCTTTATGCCGATGACCGCACATTCCGCCACATCGGGATGGCCGGACAGGACTTCCTCCATGCCGCCGGTCGAGAGCCTGTGGCCAGCGACGTTGATGATGTCGTCGGTGCGCCCCATGATATAGAGATAGCCGTCCTCGTCGATGAATCCGGCGTCCGCCGTCTTATAGAAGCCGGGGAACTCGTCGAGATAGCTTTCGCGCATGCGCGTGTCGTTCTGCCAGAGCGTTGGCAGGGCGCCGGGGGGCAGCGGCATCTTCACGACGATCGAACCCATCTGGCCGGTCGCAACGGGCCTGGCGCCTTCATCGACGATCTGCACGTCGTAGCCGGGCATGGCCACGGTCGGCGAGCCGTATTTCACCGGCAATTGACCAAGGCCGACCGGATTGCCGGCGATGCACCAGCCTGTCTCCGTCTGCCACCAGTGATCGAGCACCGGCTTTTTCAGAATGTCCTCGGCCCACTGGATCGTGTCTGGATCGGCGCGTTCGCCGGCGAGGAAAAGCGTCCGCATGCACGAGAGGTCGTAGCGCGCGACATGCTCGGCCTTCGGGTCTTCCTTCTTGATCGCGCGAAACGCGGTCGGCGCTGTGAACAGCGCGGCGATCCTGTGCTCGGAGATCATGCGCCAGAAGGCGCCGGCGTCGGGGGTGCCGATCGGCTTGCCCTCATAGACGATCGTCGTCGCGCCATGCAGCAGCGGCGCATAGACGATGTAGGAATGGCCGACGACCCAGCCCACGTCGGACGCAGCCCAGAACGCCTCGCCGGGCTCGATGCCGTAGAGGTTCTTCATCGTCCATTTCAACGCGACCATATGGCCGCCGTTGTCGCGCACGACGCCCTTGGGGACGCCGGTCGTGCCGGATGTGTAGAGGATGTAGAGCGGATCGGTCGCGGCGAGTTCGACGCAATCGGCCGTCCTGCCTGCGGCCTTCGCCCTGTCGACGGCGTTGGCCCAGTCGTGGTCGCGGCCCGCGACCATCGAGGCCACCGATTGCGGACGCTGCAGCATCATCACCGCCGAGGGCTTCGAACTCGACAGATCGATCGCCTGATCGAGCAACGGCTTGTAATGAACGACACGGCCAGGCTCGATGCCGCAGGATGCGGCCATGATCGCCTTCGGCTTGGCGTCGTCAATGCGGGTGGCCAGCTCCTTCGCGGCGAACCCGCCGAACACGACGGAATGGATCGCGCCGATGCGCGCGCAGGCGAGCATGGCGAAGACGGCTTCGGCGATCATCGGCATGTAGACGATGACGCGATCGCCCTTCGTCACGCCAAGATCTTGCAGCACGGCGGCGAGCGTCGCGACTTCGTCGAGCGTTTCGCCATAAGTGTAGGTGCGCTGCGAATTGGTGACGGGCGAGTCGTAGACGAGCGCGCGCTGGCCGGCGCGGCCGTTCTTCACATGGCGATCGAGCGCATTGTAGCAGGTGTTGCAAGTGGCGTCGGGAAACCAGCGGCCGTACACGCCGGCATTCGGATCGAACACGATCCTCGGTGGCTTGATCCAGTCGATTTCGCGGGCGGCGTCCGCCCAGAAAGCCTGCGGATCCTTGCGCCACTGTCCATAGACTTCGGCGTAACGGCTGGTCATCGTCTCCTCCGCGCAATTGTGGCGACGTCGCCTGGCGCGCGCCCGCGCCCTCAGACTCCGCCCGCCAGACCTTGCAGCGATTCATGGCTTCGGCAAATGGCGAATGCAATGGCGATCTGCTTAGCTCTTAGGCTATAGGCTGACGGCCGCCGTCGCAGGAGAACGCGGATTGATGACAGAGGGTTGGATTTTCTACGCCGCCGCGGCGCCGGCGGTGATCCTGGTCGGCTTGTCGAAGGGTGGGTTCGCCGGCCTCAGCCTCATCTCGCTGCCTCTGCTGACTCTGGTCGCGCCGCCGATCCGGGCGGCGGCGATCATGCTGCCGATCCTCATCGTGCAAGACATGGTCAGCGTATGGGCCTATCGCGGCGATTTCGACAGACGCGTCGTCGCCATCCTGCTCGCCGGCGGCGTGATCGGCATCGCGCTGGCGACGGCCTTCGCCGCGCGTGTGTCGGATGCGGCCGTGCTGCTGTTCGTCGGCGCGATCGCGGCGGGCTTCGTGCTATATTCCTGGTTCAGGCGCGCCGTGCGAGGCGATGCGCCACAGGCGCCGCCGAAAATCGCCTCCGGTCTGTTCTGGGGGGCGTGCTGCGGCTTCACATCGTTCATCGCCAACGCCGGCGCGCCGCCCTTCCAGGCCTATGTGTTGCCGCTGCGCCTCAAGCCGCAGACCTACGCCGGCGTTCAGACGATGGTCTTCGCCGCGGTCAATCTCATCAAGCTCGCTGCATTTTTTGCGCTCGGGCAGGTCTCGTTCGCCAATTTCGCGCTGTCGGCGACGCTGTTTCCGATCGCCATCGTCTCGACGCTCGCCGGGGTCTGGCTGGTGCGTCGGGTTCAGACGATCGTGTTCTATAAAATAGTCTACGGACTGACGCTTGCGCTCGGGTTGAAGCTGATCTTCGACGGCGCCAGAGGCCTCGGCTGGATCTGACAGGAAAAGCGATGCGCGCGCTGCGCGGCGTGAATTCATGGGCCACGCCCTGACGCAGGCGCGGCCCAATTCCTGACGACCCCGCGCCGGCCTATTTCTTCACAAGCGGACATTCGCTCTGCGAAAGGGGACGCGCCGCGTCCTCCGCGGAAATATCCGCGACCTTCTTGTAGAGATCCCATTCGCCCTTCGATTCCGAGGGCTTCTTCACCTCGAACAGATAGGCCTTGACCATGCGGCGGCCGTCGGCGCGCAGCGGCGCGTCGCCGAACAGCTTGTCGACCCACGGCGACGCCTTCATCTGCGCGACGACCTTTGCGCCGTCATGCGGATTGCCGCCCATCGCCTCCAGTATCTGGAGATAGTGCAACACGCCTGCATAGACCCCCGCCTGGGTCATGGACGGCATTGGATGCTTGACCGCCCTTTCCGCGAACCGTTTCGCGAAGGCGCGCGTATCGTCGTTCATGTCCCAATAGTAAGACGCGGTGAAGGTCAGGCCTTGCGCCGTCTTGAGGCCGAGCGAATGCGCGTCGTTGATGAAGAACAGCAGCGCGGCGAGCTTCTGGCCGCCCTGGACGATGCCGAACTCGGCAGCCTGCTTGATTGCATTGTCTGTGTCGCCGCCCGCATTGGCCAGTCCGATGACCTTCGCCTTCGACGCTTGCGCCTGCAGCAGGAACGACGAGAAGTCCGGCGTGTTGATCGGGTGCTTGACGTCGCCCACGACCTTCCCGCCATTGGCGACGATGGCTGCGGTCGTGTCGCGCTCGAGCGCAGCGCCGAAGGCATAGTCCGCAGTCAGGAAAAACCAGGTATCGCCGCCAGCCTTGGTCAGCGCCTTGCCGGTGCCGTTGGCGAGCATGTAGGTATCGTAGGTTTCCGAGATCGCATTCGGCGTGCAGGCCTTGCCTGTCAGATCCGCCGAGCCCCCGCCGGAATTGATCATAACGCCGTTCTTCTCCTTCACGACATTGGAGACGGCAAGCATCACGCCGGAATTCGGCGTATCGGTGATCATGTCGACCTTGTCCACATCGAACCACTGGCGGGCGATGTTGACGCCGACATCCGGCTTGTTCTGATGATCCGCCGACAGAATCTCGATTTTCCAGCCCTTTGCCTCAAGGCCGGAATCCTCGACCGCCATCTTGGCGGCGACGACCGAATTCGGCCCGCCGATATCGGCGTACAGGCTCGACATGTCGTTCAGCACGCCGATCCGGACGTTCTTGTCCTGCGCCAGCGCCGGGGCGGCGGCGAACATCGCGCCGAGCGCGACCGCGTACAATAGACTGAATCTCATTATTCCCTCCATTTTCTGCCTTTCGGCGAGGATGCACAATCGCTCTCGCGATGGCAAACTTTAACGACGCCCCAGCGGCTTGTTCGACCTTGGCCTTGGTTTGCGCCTGCTCACATTCGCGCTATGCAGGTTCGGATCACTCGCAGCAAGCCTGAAGGCAAGGGGGCTTTCAAGATGGCGCAGTCGCCTTACGACGCCGGCCTCGGCCGCAATCCCGCGAACTACCAGCCGTTGACCCCGCTGCAATTCCTGGAACGCGCGGCGTCGGTGTTTCCGGACCGTCTCGCGGTCGTGCATGGCCCCCTGCGTCGGCCCTATCGCGACCTGTACGCCAGGTCGCGCCAGCTTGCCTCCGCTCTGGCGCAGCGCGGGATCGGCAAGGGCGACACTGTCTCCGTCATGATGGCCAATACGCCCGGCATGGTCGAATGCCATTATGGGATTCCCATGTGCAAGGCGGTTCTCAACACGCTGAACACACGCCTCGACGCCGCGATCATCGCCTTCACGCTCGATCACGCCGAGACGAAGGCGCTGATCGTCGATCGCGAATTCTCGCCGGTGGTCGCCGAGGCCCTGAAACTCGCGAAGGCGAAGCCGCTCCTGATCGACTACGACGACCCGGAATTCAAGGGCCCCGGCGAGCGTTTGGGCGAAATGGATTACGAGGACTTCATCGCTGCCGGCGATCCCGCCTACGCCTGGTCGATGCCGGATGACGAGTGGGACGCGATTTCGCTCAACTACACGTCTGGCACGACGGGCGATCCGAAAGGCGTCGTCTACCACCATCGCGGCGCCTATCTGCTCGGCCTCGGCAATGTTCTGGCTGGCTCGCTCGGCCGCCATCCCGTCTATCTCTGGACGTTGCCGATGTTCCATTGCAACGGATGGTGCTTTCCCTGGACGATCAGCGCCGTCGCCGGCACGCACGTCTGTCTGCGACAGGTGCGCGCCGGATTGATCTTCAGCCTCATGGCCGAGCATGGCGTCACGCACATGTGCGGCGCGCCGATCGTGATGTCCGCTCTGCTCGCGGCGACCCCGGCGGAGCGGAAGCCGCTGGCGCGCGCGGTCGAGTTCTTCACCGCCGCAGCGCCGCCGCCCGAAGCCGTGCTTGCCGCGATGAAGGAGGCGGGGTTCAACGTCACCCATGTCTATGGCCTGACCGAAGTCTACGGGCCGTCCGTCGTCAACGAGTGGAATTCCGACTGGGACAACCTGCCCGCGGCCGAGCAGGCCGCGCTGAAGGCGCGTCAGGGCGTGCGCTATCTGGCGCTTGAGGCGCTGGACGTGCGCGACCCGGAAACGATGGAAAGCATCCCCGCCGACGGCAAGACGCTCGGCGAGGTCATGTTCCGCGGCAACACCGTGATGAAGGGCTATCTCAAGAACGATCGCTCGACGCAGGCGGCTTTCGCCGGCGGCTGGTTCCATTCGGGCGACCTCGGCGTGAAATATCCAGACGGCTACGTGCAACTGAAGGACCGCTCGAAGGACATCATCATCTCCGGAGGAGAGAATATTTCCTCGATCGAGGTCGAAGACGCCCTGTTCAAGCATCCCGCGGTTGCGCAGGCCGCCGTCGTCGCCCGGCCGGACGACAAATGGGGCGAGACGCCCTGCGCCTTTGTCGAGTTGAAGAGCGATGCGACGGCGACCGAGGAGGAACTGGTCGAATGGTGCCGCGGCCTGCTCGCGCGCTTCAAATGCCCGCGCCATATCGTGTTCACGGAACTGCCGAAGACATCGACCGGCAAGATCCAGAAATACGTGCTGCGCGAGCGGGCCAGGGCTTTGTGACGCGGCCGGATTTCGAGTAGACCGCGCCTAGAGCAGCCGCGTCCGGATCGTGCCCTCGATCCTGCCGAGTTCGGCGAACACCTTTTCGCGTTCGCCGCTTGCGCCGTCTGCGTCGACCACGACATAGCCGATATCGGCGTCGGTCTGCAGATATTGCGCGGCGATGTTGAGATTGCGGCCGGCGAATATCTGGTTGATGTGCTGGAGCACGCCAGGCGTGTTGCGGTGGATATGCACGAAGCGCGTGCCGCCGACATGCGGCGGCAGTTGCACTTGCGGAAAACCGACCGCCCCGAAGGTCGCGCCCGTCTCCGCATAGTCGACGAGCTTGCGCGCCACCTCCGCGCCGATTCGCTCCTGCGCCTCCTCGGTCGAACCGCCGACATGGGGCGTCAGGATCACATTCGGCAGCCCCTGTAGCGGAGACACGAACTTCTCCTTGTTCGACCCCGGCTCGACCGGAAACACGTCGATCGCCGCGCCACGCAGATGGCCCTCGCGCAGGGCGCGCGCCAGCGCGTCGATATCGACCACCGTGCCGCGCGCATCGTTGATGAGATAGGCGCCCTTCTTCATGGCGCGGATTTCGGCCTCGCCCATCATGTTCCGCGTCAACCCGGTCTCAGGAACATGCAGCGAGACCACGTCCGAAACCGCCAGCAGTTCTTCGAGCGTTTCGGTGGGCTCCACATTGCCGCGGCGCAGCTTGTCGGTCAGATCGAAGAACACCACGCGCATGCCCATCGCCTCTGCGAGTCCGGCGAGCTGACTGCCTATATTCCCGTAACCGACAATACCGAGCGTCTTGCCGCGCACCTCGAAACTGCCTTCGGCTGATTTGTCCCATCCGCCGGCGTGCGCGCTGTTCGAACGCGGGAAAATTCCGCGCAGAAGCATCACGATTTCGCCGATGACGAGTTCGGCGACCGAGCGCGTGTTCGAGAACGGCGCGTTGAACACGGGAACGCCGAGCTTGCGCGCCGCGCCCAGATCCACCTGGTTGGTTCCGACACTGAAGCAGCCGACAGTGATGAGATTGGCGGCCCTGGCGAGCGCCTCCCCGGTCAGTTTGGTGCGCGAACGTATGCCCACGATGTGCGCGTCGGCGATAGCCCGGCGCAGATCGTCGCCGTCGAGCGCCTTCGGCAGGCGCTCGACGTTTTCAAACCCCGAACTGCGGAACAACTCGACGGCGCTGTCGTTGATGCCCTCCAGCAGGACGACGCGAAGCTCTTTGCGGACGAGGGAGGCGGGATCGATCATGATGACTCTGCGGGTTGACGAGTTCAGACGGCGATGCGGCGCGGCGCGAATATGCGCCGCCACCACGGGCGATGGCGCGCGGACGCTTCGGCGCCCTTGCGTTCGAGAGCGGCGGCTTCCCCGCGCCCGCCCGGAATGAAGGCGTCGAACGCCGCCCAGAACTGCTCGCGGATCGCGTCGCGCTCCTGCAGGATTTCGTGGCGCGCGCCGGCGAGCCGGATCATGCGGCCGGCCCTCAGACTGTTGGCGAACCGCTCGATCGCCGTCGTGGAGACGACATGGTCCTCCGCGCCGGCCAGGATCAGGACCGGCGTCGTCGTGCGGCGCGGGAATTCCGGGTCAGCCAGCCGGCGCGTGATCCGCAGGGCGGCATTGACCCAGCCGATCGTCGGGCCGCCGACGGCCAGTTGCGGCGCAGCGGCGACGATCGCCGCATTGCGCGCGTAGCGAACCGGATCGGAGGTCAGGTCGTTGCCCTCGAACGGGCGCGACATGCCCGACGCGCGGCCTCCGCCAGGCGCGAAGGCCGCCCCGAAACCCGCAATGTCCGCGACTTCGATGATGGCCCGCGCGAGCGGTCGCTGGAGCGGGCCGGCGATGTCGATCATCGGCGCAGTCAGCACGATGCGGTCGAACGGCGAATTGCCCGCCCGCGCCTGCGACAGCAGAACCGCCCCGCCCATCGAATGGGCGAGCGCGAACCAGGGGCGCGGACACAGGAATTGCAGAACCTGCTTGTAGAGCGCGTCGAGGTCGCGCTCGAACATCGAGAAATCGTCGATATGTCCCTTGGCTGGATCCGGCAACTCGCGCGCCGACAGGCCCTGCCCCCGCCAGTCCATTGCGATGACGGAAAAGTTGCGGGCGACCAGTTCGCGGATCGTCTCGAAATATTTCTCGATGAATTCGCCGCGCCCGGTGAACACGCATACCGTGCCGTTGGTCGATGGACCGGGCGACCAGCGCACGATGCGCAGCAGCACGCCGTCCTCAGCGCCGACCGCCGAAACCAGCGCGCCGTCGGGAACGGGGTTGTCGGGCGTGCCGATGAGCTCCAAGAGCGCCTCGTCTGAAGGCCGGACCAGGCGTCCCCGCGAACACGGGAATCCAAACCGCCGGCGGCGGTCTGGAATGACAGGACTTGACCGGACCATCAAGCCCGGCCGGTCGAATGGCGATGTCGCTGGCGGCTGTCCCTATCGCGCTCCTGGCGCCAGGCCGCGCAAATTTGGGACGCCCCTCTTGCGGGCCAAAAACGCGCGCCCACATTGGGGGAGGCGCGCGCCAAGGATGGGCGCGCCGTTTCACCCGGCGCTTTAGGGCCGGCCATCTCGGCTGAAGCGCCGCATGTCGCTCAATGGAGGACCTGCCATGCGTACTTTTGACCTCGCTCCGCTTTATCGGTCCACGATTGGATTCGATCGGCTGTTTTCGCTGCTCGACCAGGCCGCCGGCGCCGAGCCGACATCCTATCCGCCTTACAACATCGAGCGCACAGGCGAAAACGCCTATCGCATCTCGGTCGCTGTAGCGGGTTTCAGCGAGAAAGACCTGACCATCGAGGCGCGTGAAAACACGCTGACGATCCGCGGCGCGAAAGAGACGAGCGCCGAACCGCCGCAGACCGAAACTCTGTATCAAGGTATCGCCGCCCGCGCATTCGAGCGCCGGTTCCAGCTCGCCGATCATGTTCAGGTGATTGGCGCGCGGCTCGAGCACGGCCTGCTGCACGTAGAACTCGTTCGCGAGATTCCGGAAGCGCAGAAGCCGCGCCAGATCGCGATCGGCGGCGGCGCGCCGAAGGTCGTCGAAGCCAAGGCGGCCTGATCGACCGATCAGGAAATCACGGGGCGCCCTTTCGGGCGCCCTTTTTCATGCGCTTATTTCGTCAGGTCTGGCGCCGGCGCGGCGGCTGGCGCCTGGTCCTGCACGGCCGGCGCCGGAGCGGCGGCGGCGACGTCCGGCGCGCGGGCGACAGGCTCGACGCGCGGGCCGATGTCCCCGGCTGGCTTCGCCAGCGCCGAAGGTTGCGCATCTGGCGTCAGCGGCGTCTGCGGCGCAGGGACGATGGTCGCAGGCGCAGCCGCCGTTCCCGGCGCGACCGGCGCCCTGCTCGCCTGGCTCGGCGCAGGTTTGGCCGGCGTCAGGCGCGGCGCCTCGGCCGGCGTCCGGGCTGCGGTTGTCGACTTTGGCTTCGACATCGGCCTGTGCGGCGCAAGATTCGGCTCTCCATAGTCGTCTGGCGCCCCGAGCGCGACATCGCCCCGGGGCCTGCCGGGAACGAAGCCGGGTTGGCGACCGTCCACGCGAGCCATGCGGATCAGCGCGCCGTCATAGGCGTCGATGATGAAACGCATGCGGGCGCCTGCCGAATTTTCGCCCAGCGCGACCACCCGGTCGCCGGCATAGCGCGGGGTCGCCACAAGCCTGTAGCCGCGCGCGCGCAACAGGTTCGCTACGACGCGCGGCGAAATGACTGCATCTTCTTCGTAAGACATCGGCGGCGGCGCGTAGACGCGGGCCGGTGGCGGCCCCCATCCGCCCCAGCCCCACGCGCGGTAAAATTGCGCAGATGCAGACCCCGGCGCGCCGAGCGCGGCGACGACGGCGAGAATCGCGGGCGTGGCGAACCGTGCGGAAACAAGCGGCTTGACCATGGAAACTCCTCTGCGCCACGCGCGGACCATACAAATTCCGCATGAAATGCGGAAAGATGTTGGCCGCATGCGCGCGATTTGGCGGCTGCGCCCAGGACTCATGCACCGCCGGCGACAGCGACGAACCGGTCCACGCTCTCGGCGCTCGTCTCAAACGAGGCGACCAGACGCACGAAAATTTCATCCGCCGCCGGTCGCTCGCCGGTCTGAAGCGCGCGCGGCATCCAGACATGATAGCGGGCGCCGGCCCTCCCCAGCGCCTCGTGCGCCGCGCGCGGCAGGATGGCGAAGACCTGGTTGGCCTGACGCGACCAGGGCAGGCGCACGCCCGGCAGCGCCCGCAGCCCCGCCTCGAGCCGCGCGCCCATCGCGTTGGCCTCGGCCGCAGTCTCCAGCCAGCGCCCGCCCTCCAGATAGGCCTCCATCTGCGCGCCGAGCAGACGCCCTTTCGATAGAGTGTGGCCGCCGCGCTTGCGGCGATAGGCGAAATTCTCTGCGCGCCTCCGGTCGAAAAACACGACCGCCTCGCAGGCAAGCGCCCCGTTCTTGGTCGCGCCGAACGACAGGACATCGACTCCCGCCCGCCAGCTCATGTCCGCCGGCGAGCACCCGAGCGTGACCAGCGCATTGGCGAATCGCGCGCCGTCCATGTGGACGCCAAGCCCCGCATCATGCGCCATCTTCGCCAACGCCGCGAGTTCGTCGAGCGAATAGACGGTCCCGCATTCGGTCGCCTGCGCCAGCGACAGAGCCATGGGCTGAACCTGCTTCACAACGCCGCGCGGCATGACGTCCAGCGCGTCCCGCAGCCCCTGCGGCGTGATCTTTCCCGCCGCGCCGGCGACCCCCGCGAGCTTCGCTCCGGCAGCGAAAAATTCGGGCGCGCCGCATTCGTCGACGGCGACATGCGCGAATTCGTGGCAGAGCGCCGCGCCCCAGGGCTCGACCAGGGCAGCGAGCGCCAGCGCATTCGCTGCCGTTCCCGTCGCCAGCAGAAAGGCGGCGACTTCCCTCTCGAAGATCGCCGCAAGCGCCTGTTCGGCCCGCTGCGTCCATTCGTCGGCCCCGTAGGCCGGAGCAGCCCCGTCGTTCGCGGCCATGATCGCGCGGAGAATGTCCGGGCGCGCGCCGGTCGCATTGTCGCTGGCGAAATCCATGCTCATGAGCGCCTCTTGGCCAGACCGCGGCGCGGAGGAGTTGTCCGGACCGAATCTTGCTTTTTGCCGCCCACTGCTTTTGTGACCTTGCGGAGCGTGCTGCAAGAGCGCAATTTTCGGGAGCTGTCGAGCCACGCGCGCTTGTGCGGACGCACCAAATCTGGCAATGTCGCGCGCCGCCATTAGGACAGTCATGCTGACCATTTGGCGCCCGCAAAATTCCGATCATCGCCTGCTGGACCGTAAGGACAGGCGTGACGGAAGCGCGCGGGCGTGCGAGAGAACGCGGCGTTCTGGAGTAAGCGATGAGCGAGACGGGGTTGCACGGAAATGACCGAAAACCGGCGGACGAGGCCCGCCGGAACAAGAACGTCATTTCCGCTTCCACAGCTCGCACGATCAGGAATTTCGACATGACCACAATCAGCGCACGCGACCCGCGCCTCCCCGGCCCGCAGGGTCTGTACGATCCGCGCTTCGAGCACGATTCCTGCGGCGTCGGCTTCGTCGCCGACATGCACAACCGCAAGAGCCACGACATCGTCGATATGGGCTTGCAGATTTTGCTCAACCTCGATCATCGCGGTGCGGTCGGCGCTGACCCGAAGCTCGGCGACGGCTGCGGCATTCTCGTGCAGATCCCGCACCGCTTCTTCGCGGAGGAATGCGCCAAGCTTGGCTTCACCCTGCCCGATCCCGGCCATTACGGCGTCGGCCAGTTCTTCATGCCGACGGACGCCGCCATGCGCGAGAACCTGCGCGCGATTGTCGCGCGCGCGCTGGAAGAAGAGGGGCTGACGCTGATCGGCTGGCGTGAAACGCCCGTTGATCCCTCCGACCTCGGCGATGCCGTGCGGGAGGTCGAGCCTGCGCACCGTCAGGTGTTCGTCGGCCGCGGCCCCGGCGTGAGCGACGAAGATGATTTTGAACGCCGCCTCTACATCGCGCGCAAGGCGATCTCGAACGCCGCCTATGCGATCGGGAACAGGGTCATGGCCGAGTTCTACCCCGTGTCGATGTCCTGCAGGACCATCGTCTACAAGGGCATGGTGCTCGTCGGCCAGCTCGGCGGTTATTTTCTCGATCTGCAGGACAAGCGTTTCGACAGTGCGCTGGCGCTCGTCCACCAGCGCTTCGCCACCAACACCTTTCCGTCCTGGCGGCTCGCCCACCCCTATCGCATGGTCGCGCACAATGGCGAGATCAACACGCTGCGCGGCAACGTCAACTGGATGGCGGCGCGTCAGGCCTCGGTCGAATCAAAGCTGTTCGGCAACGACATCACGAAGCTCTGGCCCATTTCCTATGAGGGCCAGTCCGACACGGCCTGTTTCGACAACGCGCTCGAATTCCTCGTGCAGGGCGGCTATTCGCTCGCCCACGCCATGATGATGCTGATCCCGGAAGCCTGGGCCGGCAATCCGCTGATGGATGAAGGACGACGTTCCTTCTACGAGTATCACGCCGCCATGATGGAGCCGTGGGACGGTCCGGCGGCGGTCGCCTTCACCGACGGCCGCCAGATCGGCGCCACGCTCGACCGCAACGGCCTGCGCCCGGCGCGCTATCTCGTCACCGACGACGGTCTCGTCGTCCTTGCGTCGGAAATGGGCGTGCTGCCGATTCCCGAAGAAAAGATCATCGCCAAGTGGCGCCTTCAGCCGGGCAAGATGCTGCTGGTCGACCTGCAGCAGGGCCGCATCATTTCCGACGACGAGATGAAGGCGACGCTCGCAGCCGCGCATCCATACAAGGCCTGGGTCGAGCGCACCCAGATCGTGCTGGAGGACCTGAAGCCGATGGAGCCGCGGTCGCCGCGCACGGATGTGTCGCTGCTCGATCGCCAGCAGGCCTTTGGCTACTCGCAGGAGGACACGGCGATCCTGATGGCGCCGATGGCGGTCACGGGTCAGGAGGCGATCGGCTCGATGGGCACCGACACGCCGATCTCGGCGATGTCCGACAGGTCCAAGCTCCTCTACACCTATTTCAAGCAGAACTTCGCGCAGGTGACCAACCCGCCGATCGATCCGATCCGCGAGGAGCTCGTCATGAGCCTCGTGAGCTTCATCGGCCCGCGCCCGAACATTCTCGATCACGAGGGTTCGGCCAGACGCAAGCGCCTCGAAGTGCGCCAGCCGATCCTGACCAACGCCGACCTGGAGAAGATCCGGTCGATCGGGCATTACGAGGACACGTTCGACACCAAGACGCTCGACATCACCTATGCGGTGGATCGCGGCGCCGAGGGCATGCGGGACATGCTGACGCGCCTCAACGAGCGCGCCGAGCAGGCGGTCGCCGGCGGCCATAACATCATCATCCTGTCCGACCGCCAGGTCGGCCCGGATCGCATCCCGATCCCAGCGCTGCTCGCCACCGCGAGCGTGCACCATCATCTCATCCGCAAGGGCCTGCGCACGTCGGTCGGCCTCGTGGTCGAGACGGGCGAGGCGCGCGAGGTCCATCACTTCGCGTGTCTGGCCGGCTATGGCGCGGAAGCGATCAACCCTTACCTCGCCTTCGAGACTCTGGCGGCGATGGCCGGAGAGTTCCCCGATGAGGTCGACGGTCACGAGGCTGTTAAGCGATTCATAAAGTCGATCGACAAGGGCCTGCTCAAGGTCATGTCGAAGATGGGCATCTCGACCTATCAATCCTATTGCGGCGCGCAGATTTTCGACGCCATCGGCCTGTCGAGCGCCTTCGTCGACGAATTTTTCGCTGGCACGGCGACGAAGATCGAAGGGGTCGGCCTTGACGAGGTCGCGGCCGAGACGGTCATGCGTCACAGCCAGGCCTTCGGCGACGCGCCGATCTATCGCACATCGCTCGACGTCGGCGGCGAATATGCGCTGCGCTTGCGAGGCGAGGCGCACAACTGGACGGCCCAGACGGTCGGCCTGCTGCAGCACGCAGTCCGCGGCAATGCGCAGGACAAGTACCGCGCCTTCGCCAGGCTGCTCAACGAGCAGGATGAGCGGCTTCTGACGATTCGCGGTCTGTTCCGCATAAAGGACGCAGCGGAGGACGGACGCGCGCCCGTTCCGCTCGCCGAAGTCGAGCCGGTCGCCGACATCGTCAAGCGTTTCGCTACGGGCGCAATGTCTTACGGCTCGATCTCGCGAGAGGCGCACACCACGCTCGCGATCGCGATGAACCGCATCGGCGGCAAGTCGAACACGGGCGAGGGCGGCGAGGAATCCGATCGCTTCAAGCCGCTGGCGAACGGCGATTCGATGCGCTCGGCGATCAAGCAGGTCGCATCCGGCCGGTTCGGCGTGACGACGGAATATCTCGTCAATTCCGACATGATGCAGATCAAGATGGCGCAGGGCGCAAAGCCCGGCGAAGGCGGACAATTGCCCGGCCACAAGGTCGACGCCGTTATCGCCAAGGTGCGCCATTCCACGCAGGGCGTCGGCCTCATCTCGCCGCCGCCGCATCACGACATCTATTCGATCGAGGATCTGGCGCAGCTCATCTACGATCTGAAGAACGTCAACCCGAAAGCCGACGTGTCCGTCAAGCTCGTCTCGGAAATCGGCGTCGGCACGGTTGCAGCCGGCGTCTCCAAGGCGCGCGCCGATCACGTGACGATCTCGGGATTCGAGGGCGGCACAGGCGCCTCCCCGCTGACCTCGATCAAGCACGCGGGTTCGCCGTGGGAGATTGGTCTCGCCGAAACGCACCAGACTCTGGTTCTGAACCGTTTGCGCTCCAGAATCGCCGTGCAGGTCGACGGCGGCCTGCGCACCGGCCGCGACGTCGTCGTCGGCGCGCTGCTTGGCGCCGACGAATTCGGTTTCGCCACAGCGCCGCTGATTGCGGCCGGGTGCGTGATGATGCGCAAGTGCCACCTCAACACCTGCCCGGTCGGCGTGGCGACACAGGATCCTGTGTTGCGCAAGCGCTTCGTCGGCCAGCCCGAGCATGTGATCAACTATTTCTTCTTCGTCGCCGAGGAAGTGCGCGAGTTGATGGCGCAAATGGGCTATCGCCGCTTCGACGAAATGATCGGGCAGATCCAGATGCTCGACAGGAAGAAGGCGGTCGAACACTGGAAGGCGAAAGGCCTCGATTTCTCGAAGCTTTTCAACAAGCCCGCGGCGCGCGCAGGCGTCGCCATCCACAACACCGAACGCCAGGACCACGGCCTTGAAAAGGCGCTCGACAACAAGCTGATCGCGCAGGTGCGCGCGGCGATCGACACGGGTCGCCCCGTACGGATCGAAACGACCATCCGCAACGTCGACCGCACGACCGGTGCAATGCTGTCGGGCGAGGTGGCGCGGGCGCATGGGCACGCAGGCCTGCCGGACGACACGATCCACATTCTCGCCAGGGGCACGGCCGGTCAGAGCTTCGGCGCCTGGCTGGCGCGCGGCGTGACGCTCGAACTCGAAGGCGAAGCCAACGATTACGTCGGCAAGGGACTGTCAGGCGGCCGCATCATCGTCTATCCGGCTCGGGAGGCGACGAAAATCGAGCCCGACAAGTCGATCGTCGTCGGCAACACAGTGCTCTATGGCGCGATCGCCGGCGAGTGTTACTTCCGCGGCGTCGCCGGCGAGCGTTTCGGCGTGCGCAATTCGGGCGCGATCGCGGTCGTCGAGGGCGTAGGCGATCACGGCTGCGAATATATGACCGGCGGCATCGTCGTCGTCCTCGGGCCGACCGGCCGCAACTTCGCGGCGGGGATGTCCGGCGGGATCGCCTATGTGCTCGACGAGGACAATTCGTTCGACAAGCGCTGCAACATGTCGATGGTCGACCTCGAACCTGTGGCCGAAGAAGAAGACTTGATGGAGGAAGCCTACCACCAGGGCGGCGACCTCACGACGGCCGGCAAGGTTGACGTGATGAGCGACATGACGCGCTTCGACGCCGAACGACTGCATCAGTTGATTTCGAACCACCTCCGCGCCACGGGATCCTCCCGCGCGAAGGAGATTCTGGACAACTGGGCGAGCTGCAAGGGCAAGTTCCGCAAGGTCATGCCGATCGAGTATCGCCGCGCGCTGCAGGAGCTGAACGCGGCGATGCGGGAAGCGGCCGAGTAGCGACAATGCGCGTCTATGGCGATCTCGGGTCGGGCAATTGTCTGAAGGTGAGATATACGGCGGACCATCTCGGTCTGCCGTACGAATGGATTCCGGTCGATCTCGCCGCGGGGGGGACCCGCACGAAATCCTTTCTGGCGAAGAACCCCTTTGGAGAGGTTCCGCTCGTGGAATTCGACGACGGCCGGTTTCTCGCGCAGTCGAACGCGATCATCGTCTATCTCGCGCGAGACACCGAACTGCTGCCGCAGGATCCGTTCTTGCGCGCGAAAATCGACGAGTGGATGTTCTGGGAGCAGTACAGCCACGAGCCGTATGTGGCGGTCGCGCGCTTCCAGATGGTCTACCTGCGCAAGAAGGTTTCCGAACTCGACGTGAAGACAGTCGAGGGCGGCGAAAAGGCGCTCGACATTCTGGAGCGGGCGCTGTCCGGCCGCGCCTATCTCGTCGGCGATAAACTCACCGTCGCCGACATATCGCTTCTCGCCTATACGCGGCTCGCGCACGAAGGCGGCTTTCGTCTCTCGCATCGGCCGGCGATCCGGAAATGGATCGCGCAGTGCGAGCGCGATTTGAACATTTCAGACGAACACTCCAATGAACGTTCGACCGCCGCAGGCGGCGCCAGACACGGATAAGACCATGGGCAAGGTGACCGGCTTTCTCGAGATCGATCGGCAGGACCGCAAGTACAAGTCGGCGGCCGACCGCGTCCGCCATTACAACGAGTTCGTCATTCCGCTGTCGGAAGAGGCGACGCGCGACCAGGCCGCGCGCTGCATGAACTGTGGCGTCCCCTACTGTCACAACGGCTGTCCTGTGAACAATCAGATCCCCGACTGGAACGATCTGGTCTATCGCGGCGACTGGGAGCAGGCCTGCCTCAACCTGCATTCGACCAACAATTTTCCGGAATTCACCGGACGCGTCTGTCCTGCGCCGTGCGAGGCGTCCTGCACCCTGAATCTTCAGGACAGCCCCGTAACCATCAAGACGATCGAATGCGCGATCGTCGATCGCGGATGGGAAAACGGCTGGCTTGAACCGGAAGCCGCGACAGTGAAGACCGGCAGGCGCGTGGCCATCGTCGGCTCTGGCCCGGCCGGCCTTGCCGCCGCCCAGCAACTCGCACGCGCCGGCCACGACGTCCATGTCTACGAAAAAGCAGCCAGGGCGGGCGGACTTCTGCGCTACGGCATCCCCGACTTCAAGCTGGAAAAGAAACTCATCGATCGCCGCGTCAAGCAGATGGAAGCCGAAGGCGTCGTATTCCATTACAATTCGCATGTCGGCGTCGACGTGCCCGCCAGGAAGCTGGTCGACGAATATGATGCGGTGCTGCTCGCCGGCGGCGCGGAAAAATCGCGCGACCTGCCGATCCCCGGCCGCGAACTGGGCGGCGTGCATTTCGCGATGGAATTCCTGCCGCAGCAGAACCGCCGCGTCGGCAAGGAACAGATTGGCGCGAACGCGCCGATCCTGGCCTCCGGCAAGCATGTCGTGGTCATTGGCGGCGGCGATACCGGGTCGGACTGCATTGGCACCTCGGTGCGCCAGGGCGCGCTGTCAGTGACGCAGCTCGAAATCATGCCGCAGCCGCCGGCCAGAGAGAACAAATTGCTGACCTGGCCGGACTGGCCGTTGAAGCTTCGCACGTCCTCATCGCACGAGGAAGGCGCCGAGCGCGACTTCGCCGTCATGACGAACGCCTTCGAGGGCGAAAACGGCGTCGTCAGAAAGCTGAAATGCATGCGCGTCGATGGCAAGATGCAGGCGGTTCCGGGCTCGGAATTCGACCTTCGCGCCGATCTGGTGCTGCTCGCCATGGGCTTCGTCTCGCCTGTGCATGAAGGCATGCTGCACGAACTCGGCGTCGCCTTCGACGCGCGCGGCAATGTGCTGGCCAATACCACCGCCTATGCCTCCTCGCAGTCCAGGGTATTCGCCTGCGGCGACATGCGGCGCGGCCAATCACTGGTTGTGTGGGCGATCCGCGAGGGTCGTCAGGCCGCGCATGCGATCGATCTGGCGCTGATGGGCCGCACCGACCTGCCGCGGTAGGAGCGCCCGGCGCCCCGACGCGCCACGTGCTGGTCTGTTTCGCTCGGCACGGCGCGCTGGCGACGCCGGCGGAGACCGGAGCGTGGTTTCCCATGAGGCGACCTCCGGACGCAGCAGGAAAGACGCCGCAGGAAGATGTGGCATTTCGCCGGCCATAGGCCCGAAAGGCTCCGGGCGTAACGCCTCAGCGCGGCGGCCATACGAAATCGTCGGCGCGGCCAGCAGGCGCAGGAGTCTCGCGTCCAAAGGCAAGGTCCGGCGCAATCGTCGCCCGCGCCTCTTCCGATCGCCGCCCGGCGTCGGCCGATCCGGCAAGACCTGCGCCGGGCGTGATCGGGGGCGCAGTCAAAGGCAGGATAGGACCGGCCAGCGGCTTGGGCGGCGGCGCCGGCAGGGCGGAATGCGGGGCCGCAGCGGGGGGAGCCAGCGACGGAGGGACTGTCGCTCCGGGCGCAGGGCCGACAGACGCCGGCGCCAGCGCGGCGATAGCCGCTTCCGGTTGCGGCTTCCGGATCTCCAGCAACGGGCGCATCGCCTGCTCGGTGAAATAGGCGAGCTTGCGCGCGCCGGCCCTGGTGAAGTGGATGCCGTCGCCTGTCCGCAGTTTGACGATCTGGCCGTTCACGTTGGGACCGAACACGCTGTATCGGCCGCCTTCGTCGGCAAAGCCGTCCCACACGTCGACGAATTTTCCGCCAGCCGCCTCCGTATGAGTGCGGTAGATCTCGTTCAGTTCGCCGATTTCGCTCGCATAATGCTCCGACCGCATGATCGGCAGCCCGACCCAGAAGAACGGAACGTTGCGCTCCTTGAATTGCGCGATGAATGCGTCGACGCGGGCGGCGTAAAGCGTGCGCCAGCGCGGCGTCAACGGCTCGTAGCGGCCGGTCGAATCGCGCAGTTCCTGCAAGTCGTTGGACCCGATCATGAGGGCGACCGCGTCGAATTTCTCCGATCCCGTCAATATTTCGCGCAGGTTCTTCTGCCAGTCGTAGAAATCGTCGCGAACGAGGCCGGAACTGTCCCTTGTCTTGCGGACCACGACCATGCGCGCGCCGCCCTCAGCCGGCGTTTCGGCCGCGGCGTCGGCCAGCCCCTGCGCGAGCCAGTAACCTACATTGTCGCCGACGACGGCGATCGAAATCGACGCCGCCGGCGCGGACACGATCGGCGGCGCAGCGACCGTATCGGCGTTTTGCGGCGCGGCGGCGGGTTGAGGCGAAGTCGGTTCGGCGCCCGGCGTCGCCGTCGCCTCGGTCGGCGGTGCTGGCGCCGCCGGAGACGTTGCTGTATCCGCCGGAGGCGTAACGCCCCCCGCTGGAGGCGCCATTCCCGGCACGGACGGCGCGGCGCCGTCGGGCGCATGCCAGATCGTCGGGCGCGCCAGCTTCCGGTTCGGCACGAGACGGCGCACGCGCATCGGCTGATGCTGCGCCGGCCTCAGATGCTGTTCGGACCGCGCGTGCTCCTGCAGCCAGAAGGCCGCGGAATTCGCGGTTTCCTGCGCGATCGCACTCCCCGCGCCCACTGGCGCCGCCAGCGCTATGGCGGCCGCAAGCATCGATTTGCGCAAGAATTCGTTCATCTCGTTCCGTCGCCGTCAAATGTTCCGGCGATTATAGCTGCAGTTCCGGCCAAAGTCCGCCCGTGCCGGACAGTAGCCTATTGCAAGCCGCGCCGGCTTGCGTTACACGAGCGCCTTCCGTTTCAACGGCGCGAAATTCGAGGGCTGCCCGGCGGCCCCGCTCGCCGGGCGCAGCCCGACGAAGCAAGGCGACGAGGTTAGCCATGAAGAACGACATTCATCCCGACTACCATCTGATCAAGGTCGTGATGACCGACGGCACGGAATTCGTGACACGTTCGACGCTCGGTAAGGACGGCGACACGCTCAATCTCGACATTGATCCCAAGACCCATCCAGCCTGGACCGGCGGATCGCAGCAGTTGCTCGACCGCGGCGGTCGCCTGTCGCGCTTCAACTCGCGCTTCGGCAATCTGGGGCTCAAGAAGTAAGCACCTGTCAGCCAAGACAAAAAAAGCCCCGGCCATCTGACCGGGGCTATTTGTTTGGTCTGGACGAACTGCTTTACGACGCGAAAGCGATACGCAGACGCTCGATCTGCTCGGCGACCGGGCTCGACGAGGGCTCCGGCAGCGCCGCCTCCGCCCGTGCGTAGAGCAACTGGTCGAGATGGATGATGCGCGCCTGAAGTCGCACGGAATGGGCGACGAGATCGCGCAGATTCGCCGGCAGGCGATGGAACGTGTCCGGAGCAGTCGCAATTTCCTGCGTCGACAGCTTGACCTTGTGCTTTTCGCTTGAGGCCTGCGCCGGAGACATCTCGCCCTCGTTGACCGCACGTTGCAGCAACAGCCAGGATGCAAGTTGCATCAGCCGGGTGGTGAGTCGCATGCTTTCCGACGCATAGGCAAGCGCCTCCATGCGCGGCAGCGCCTTGGCCTCAAGCCGGCCGGGTCCGTCGAGATAGGCGGCTGCCTCCTCGACCAGATTCATGCCTTCCCTGAACAGCGACCGGAAGGCGTCCGATCCGGCGAGACGCTCGACGAAGGAAACGGGCTGCATATTGTCGCCCGACGCATTGATGCCACGCATTACGCTCACCCACATCGTTTCGAAACGGGCCATCGCAAACGCACGCGGCCTTCGATCCGACTTCCAGCAATATACTCGCCGGAACCGGGCCTTGTCCTCTTCAGATTTTATTAGGGTTAATTGACCGGAGGATGACGCGCGCCATGCGCCGGCCGGAGCGGCGGGGCCACAGCCATAAAAAAGAGCCGCTCGAAGGCGGCTCTGAGTAAGTTCAACAGGGAGGCGTCACAGAGTGGACGGGGCCACTCCAAATTCCGAAACCGGAACAACTTTATTAAGCCTCCGATAAGATTAACGTCTGGTTAACGCAGCGCCGAAATATCCACCCGATAATGGCGCCGCCCGGCCGCCCTGTCCGATTTTGCGACAGTCAGGACTTGAAGAAAGCCGCCGCCGCCGCCGCGGAGGCCGCCTTGGCGGCCTTCGCCGCCTCCAGGCGCGCAATCTCCTCGCGCAACAGGTCGATCCGTTCAGCCAGTTCGCTGACCGACAGAGTATCGAGCGGCTGGCCGATCTCGTGCGCCGGCTTCTTCTTCGGGACTATGAACACATCGTCGTCGATCGCCATCTCGTCTCCTGTCCAATTCCCTTGCAGCGCTTGCGATTGCGTTTGCGCCGGCGCGCGATTATATAGCAGCCATCCCGTCATTGCAGTTTTATCGAGGTTGACAGCCTCGGCCGGGCCCCCGGGCCGGCGGACCCTGGCACTCGGATTCGATTTTTGGAGGACTTGAATGAGCAACGCCCCGCTCATGCCGAAGGCGACGGCCATCTGGCTGGTCGAAAACACCTCGCTGACGTTCGATCAGATCGCGAGCTTCTGCAAGCTTCACCCGCTTGAGGTGAAGGGGATCGCCGACGGCGAGGTCGGAGCCGGCATCCGCGGCGCCGATCCTGTCACCTCGGGGCAGTTGACCCGCGACGAAATCGCGCGTGCGGAGAAAGATTCGAGCTATCAGCTCAAGCTTGCCCAGTCCAAGGTGGTGCTGCCCGAGGTCAAGCGCCGCGGCCCGCGCTACACGCCGCTGTCGCGCCGTCAGGACCGGCCGAACGCAATCCTCTGGCTGGTGCGAAATCATCCGGAACTGAAGGACGCGCAGATCATGCGCCTCGTCGGCACGACCAAGACGACGTTGCAGGCGATCCGCGAACGCACCCACTGGAATTCAGCCGCGCTGCAACCGATGGACCCCGTGACGCTCGGTCTCTGCAGCCAGATCGACCTCGATTTCGAGGTCAACCGCTCCGCCAAGGACGCCCCGCATCGTCCCGAGGAACCGAGCCAGACCCTGCTCCCGGCGGAAGTCACGACGGCGCGCGAGCCCCGCTCGACGGAAGACGTGTTCGGCGCGCCGAAGCCTGCTGCGCCGCGTCCCGAGGACGAAGAGATCGACGTCGAGAGCGTGTTCGGCAAGCTCAAGGGGCTCAAGTCCAGAGACTGAACGACAGCCCCTTCGCAGGTCGAAGATCGGTCGCGCTACGGCGCGACCTGCGCGATCGCCTCGATTTCGACGGCGATCCCGCGCGGCAGCGCGATCATGCCGACGGCTGAACGCGCCGGGCGTCCCGCCTCGCCGAAGATATCCACGAACAAATCGGTGCAGCCGTTGATCGTTTCCGGCTGCTTTCCGAAATCCGCCGCGCAGCGCACCATGCCGAACACTTTCACGATCTGCGCCACACGATCGAGCGATCCGACGGCGGCGCGCATGTTGGCGAGGAGAACAAGGCCGCAGAGGCGTGCCGCGTTGTAGCCCTCCTCGATCGACAAATCGGCGCCGACCACTCCGGTCATGAACCCGCCGTCCGGACGCTGCGGCCCGACGCCGGACAGGTACATCATGTCACCGACGCGCTTGAACGGAACGTAATTGCCGCCAGGGATGCTCGGCGCGGGCAGCGACAGGCCAAGGCGCGCGAGAGTCTGTTCTGGTGTCATCGAATCCTCCTCCCCGACGTTCAGCCCGCAAGCAGTTTCATCGCCGCCTCATGCGCGCGCCGGTCGCCCGCCGCGATGATCGAGCCGCCCTGCGCGGCGTCGCCGCCGTCCCATGTCGTGACGACGCCGCCCGCGCCCTCCACGATCGGAATCAGCGCGACGATGTCGTAGGCGTTAAGGCCATCCTCGATCACGAGATCGACATGGCCGGCGGCGAGCGCGCAATAAGCGTAGCAGTCGCCGCCGTAACGCGGCAAACGCGCGGCCGCCTCAACGCGCTCCCAGGCGGCCCGCCTGCCCGGTCCAAACAGCAGCGGCGAGGTCGTCATGACCGTCGCCTCGCCGATCTCGCCACAGGGGCGCGTCCGAAGCCTGCGGCGTTCCTGCCCGTCGCCGCGATGCGCCGGCCCGGTCCAGTGGCTTGCTGCCCCGTCGCCAAAAAACCGCTCGCGCGTGAACGGCTGGTGCATCATTCCGTAGCATGGCCTGCCCATATGCTTGAGACCGATCAGCGTGCCCCACATCGGCAGGCCGGAGATGAAGCTCTTGGTCCCGTCGATCGGATCGAGCACCCAGACATAGGCCGCGTCGGCGCGCGTCGCGCCAAACTCCTCGCCGACGATCCCATGTGAGGGAAACTGCGTCTCGATCAGCCGGCGCATGGCCGCTTCCGCCGCGCGGTCCGCCTCTGTGACCGGATCGAATGCGCCAGTGGCCGCCTTGTTCTGTGCGCCGATCGAACTGCGGAAAAACGGCAGCGCCGCCGCGCCGGAAACATCGGCGAGCCGCGCGACAAAAGTCTCGAAATCAACAGCGTTCATCCGATCTGTCCCTGCTACCGGCCGTTTCAGAAATGCGGCCGCATGATTGCAGCTTCCGCCCTGTACCATGTCCGGAATGCGCTGCGAGCCTGTCGCCGACAGAAAGGCTGCCCTTGGGTCTGGACGGAACGTCGCAGACCGGAGGAAGCCCCGATCGCGGCAGCCTGCGTCGCCCTGCCGCAGCACGAAACCGGCGGTAATGCTTGTGTTTGGCGCTCAGCAGGAGGATAAAGACTTATGCCCTCTTTGGGCGTTTCCTCCCAAGACTTGGGCCGTCTGTCTTCGCGGGCGGCCCTTTTTCTTTCAACTCTCTACAAGAGTTTATTCCGCCGCCGCCCGCCAGCCGGCCAGATGATTCGCGGCGTCGGAAATCGCGCGCGTCACGCCTGTCAGATCTCGCAAAAGCGATTCGAACCGCGCGGATTTCTCGAACTTCGTCTCGTCCATGTAGACGCCGCGATTGATCTCGATCTGCAGGGCGTGCGCCTGCGAGGCCGGATTGCCGTAATGCTCGGTGATGAAACCGCCAGCGTAGGGCTTGTTGCGCTGGACCGAATAGCCGAGCCGCCGCAGTTCGCCCTCCGCCGCCGCCGTGAGCGCAGGGTCGCAGCTCGTGCCGTAGCGGTCGCCCAGCACGAAGTCGGCCTTGATTTTTTCGGCGCCGTTCGTGCCCGCGACGATTGACGGCATGGAGTGGCAATCGACGAGCGCGGACAGCCCGAACCGCTTCTGCGCGCGCTGGGTCAGGCGCCGCAGCGCCGCATGGTAGGGTCGATAGATCGCCTCGATTCGATGCAGACCGTCCTCGACCGGTATGCGACGGGCATAGATCTCCCGCGATTCGGAGACGAGACGGGCGATGGTGCCGAGCCCCGCCGCCACGCGCAGCGACCTTGTGTTGGCGTGCGCCGGAAGCCGCCCCTCGAACATGCGCGGATCGAGTTCGAACGGTTCGCGATTGACGTCGAGGAAGGCGCGCGGAAACCTCGCACGCACCAGCGGCGCGCCGAAGAGGACGGCTCCGCTGAACAATTCGTCGACGAAGCAATCCTCCGACCGCCGGAGCATGGCCGCATCGAGGCGGGACGCCGCCAGAAAGCTCGCGGGGTAGATGCGGCCGGAGTGCGGCGAGGACAGCACGAGGGCGGACCGGAGCGCGGCCGGCTCGACGATTTCGACGGGCGTCGCCAGTTCTGGCTCGGCAGGAGGGGTCTCCCCGGTTTCCGCGAAAATCTCGAAGCCGCTCAAATCCGGTTCCTTCTTGTCCGCACCGCCCTATGGTAATGTGCCAGCCTGATCCCGACCTGTCCACGCCAGCAAGGAAAGCGCGCGCAATTAAGGGCTTGCTGCTCTTTTATTCCTCGGGCTTCACTCGATTTTTACACAATCCGGGCTTGATGGAGGCCATTCGAATGAGGACGAGATGACCGAAACCGTCGCCAACCCGCTCAAGATCCTGCTGGCCGAAGACGACAATGATATGCGTCGCTTTCTGGTCAAGGCGCTCCAGAACGCCGGCTACGAGGTCATTTCTTTCGACAACGGCCTGTCGGCCTATAATCGGCTGCGCGAAGAGCCATTCGAACTGCTGTTGACCGACATTGTGATGCCCGAGATGGACGGCATCGAACTCGCCCGCCGCGCGACCGAACTGGACCCGGATATCAAGGTGATGTTCATCACCGGATTCGCGGCGGTCGCCCTGAATCCCGACAACCATGCGCCCAAGCAGGCGAAAATCCTGTCGAAGCCGTTCCACCTGCGCGATCTTGTCACCGAAGTTCAGCGTCTGCTGGCGGCGTGACGACGTTTCTCGCCAATCGGCTTTAGCCGCTTGCGCGGGCGAAGACGACCGATTATACCCAGCCCGCTTTCAGTCGATGGCCAGAACGGCCTCCTCGGCGAAGGGCGCGTAGCTCAGCGGGAGAGCACTACGTTGACATCGTAGGGGTCACAGGTTCAATCCCTGTCGCGCCCACCATCTAAATCAAGCACTTACTGAATATGCTGGCGACCGAGGCGAGAGCCGGGGAAGCAGGGGGGGGGGAAGCAAGCGAACGGATTTCGCGCCGCGTCGATTTCCGGTCGGTCATTAAGTGTTAAGAGTATGGCCGCCGGTGAGTTGCATCTCGGCCTTATGCCCACCTGTGCCTCGCCGAGTTTTTCAGGGAGTTACGACGAGTGATCCGTGGGCGATCGGCACAGGATTCTGAAGCCTCGCGAGGAACGGGCGTCGTGGCTTTGGGAGCCGCCTGGAGCTGACGGAAATAGCTGAGCTGAAGCAATCCGGGCCGGACGAAATATTCCATGCCGTTGCTGACCTGAGTGCATACTTCCGGGATCGACTCTGACATTGTTGGCTTCCGCTCAATCCTCAATCGAGGCCACGAGGTAGCCGAATACGAGCGCAGTCGCCGCCGAAGCGACAGGGGGGCGCCGAGCGCAGGTCAATTCTTGCTCGATCGTGCGTTCCGCCTTGCGCCATTGCGAAGCAGCGTGCTGTCCACCTCTACTTCCAGACCCAAGCCCCGTGTGCTCTTGTTCGTCGGACTCCCATTTCACCGCCCGACTGATTCGAGCCCAGTTCATGCAGATGATCGTTCCCGCGCTGATTGACTACGTGTCGGAGACGCGGCGTCTCGACTCTCAACCGTCCTCGACCGAGAACACCTTCTATCCTGCGATCAAGAACCTAGTCGGGGCCGTTCTCAAGGATCGGCTCCTTCCCTTCGAGATTCGCGTCAACACGTCCGAGGCCAAAGGCAAGGCCCGAGACATGCCGGACTTCGTTCTGGGCGACGACAAGATGTTCGTCGGCGTTTATGGCGAGGTGAAGCGGGCCAATGTTACGCTCGAAGACCTCGCGGTTTCGACAGAACAGAACGACCAGATCGGCCGCTATCTCGCGCAGACGGGCGTTGTCCTTCTGTCCAATGTTCGCGGCTTTGGGCTGCTCGCCTGCGTTCCGGGTTATGACCGCCCGAAAAGCGGTGCCGTTCCGCCAGAGAAACGCGATCTCATCAAGATTGTCGACCTTTGGGGCGCCGTCAACGGGGCGGGGCCGCGAGCCAAGGTCGATGGTGCCGCCATCGCCGACTTACTCGAAATCGTCGAGCGCTCCGTCACCGATTACGCCCCGCTCGCCAACCCGGCCGATCTGGCAAAGGTGCTGGCGCGACAGGCCCGGGACGCGAAGGACCAGCTACCCGAAGACCTGAAAGCAGTAAAGCCACTCCTCGACGACTACCGTCAGGCGCTCGGCCTTTCCTTCAACATCGACGATGAGAAGGGCGATCGGTTCTTCCGCTCCTCCCTCGTCCAGACAGCATTCTATTCGCTCTTCGCCGCCTGGGTGCTGTGGGACAAGGCCGCCGCAGCCGAGGCACGCTTCGAGATTGACGACGCCCATGCCAATCTTCCGATCCCATTCCTCGACGCGCTGCTACACGACATTCGTCATCCCAAGAGGTTGAAGGCGCTCGGGCTTGAAGGCCATATCGCCCGCGCCATCGCCACGCTGAACCGCGTCGATCGTCCTCTCTTTCGCGCGCGGATGACCTTCCCGACCATCGACGAACAGACCTCGGCGGCGGCAATCACCTATTTCTATGAGCCCTTTCTGGAGGCATTCGACCCCAAGCTCCGCGAAGACCTCGGCGTCTGGTATACGCCGCCAGAAATCGTGCGCTATCAGGTGCGCCGCGTTCACCACATCCTGAAAAAAGAACTCAAGCGCCCGCGCGGCCTCGCCGACCCGGAAGTCGTTGTTCTCGATCCCTGTTGCGGGACCGGTGCCTACTTGCTGGAAGTCGCACGCTGTATTGCCGAAGAGGCCAAGGCGGACGGCGACGAAGCCGCTATCGGCTTGGAGCTTGCCCGCGCTTTTCATGAGCGGGTGATCGGTTTCGAGATCCTCACTGCGCCCTTCGCGGTCGCGCAACTGCAACTCTATCTCCTGCTTGACAGCCTCGGCGCGAAGCCGGAGGCCGACAAGCGCCTTATGATCTTTCTCACCAACTCTCTAG
>JAJXWB010000057.1 GCA_021781815.1 Pseudomonadota bacterium
AGGTGGCAGTGGGTGTCGATCAGCATGGGGCCGCTACCGGCGAAAAGGCGCTGACGCACAATGTCGGTTCTGACGAAATCCTCGTCTTTGAGCAGCAGCGGGACATGGTGGGCTCCTGCGCACGCATGGGCGAAAAGTCTCCGAATTTCAGATCGGCGGGACGGCCGGCCGTCTTGCCGTACAGCGCTGCGGCAGTCACTGCATAAATGCCGCCGCCCCGGAAGTCAGCCCGCCGCCTCCGGCTCCACATAGCGCGGGAAGATCGGCGCGGGCGGCGGCAGGTCAGTTCCGCCAGCAAGTCTGTTCGCAGCCGTCGCGTGCGCGAAATCGCGGGCGTCGGCGGATTGCGCCAGCAGATCGAGTAGCTTGCCCATGGCGCCCGGCATTGCCGGCTGGGCGAAGATCGCGACGACGCGTAGAACTTCCGCCGTCACCCCCAGCACTGTCGCCATGCGCGAAACATCGGTCTTGCGTTTGATCCACGGTTCTTCGCTGGCGAAATAGCGGTTGGCGTCGGCGACGACCTTCCAGATTTCGGCCAGCGCCGCGTGGATGGCGAAGGTCTGCATCGCCTCGCGCGTTTTGTCGCCCAGCGCGTAGGCCTGGTCGAGGATCGTCCTGTCCGCCTCCGTCAGATCGCCCCACTCAGGCGCCCTGCCCGCGCAGCTTTTCGATATCATCGACAACGAACGCTGCGCGAGATTGCCGAGATCGTTGGCCAGATCGGCGTTGGTTCGGTTGACGATCGCCTCGTGCGAGTATGAGCCGTCCTGTCCGAACGGCGCCTCGCGCAGGAAGAAGTAGCGCATCTGGTCGAGGCCGTAGTCGCGGACGAGATCGGCCGGGCCGATGACGTTACCGACGGACTTCGACATCTTTTCGCCCTTGTTGAACAGGAAGCCGTGGACGACGATCTGCTTCGGCAGCGGCAGGTTGGCCGACATCAGGAACGCCGGCCAGTAGATCGCGTGGAAGCGCGTGATGTCCTTGCCGATCACATGCGCGTCGCATGGCCAGAATTTCGCGCGAGGCGCCTGCGGATCGGGAAAGCCGGTCGCGGTGATGTAATTCGTCAGCGCATCGACCCACACGTACATCACGTGCTTCGGGTCGCCGGGCACCGGCACGCCCCAGTTGAAATTCGTGCGGGAGATCGACAGATCGTCGAGCCCGCGTCTCACGAAGGAGACGATCTCGTTGCGGTAGGCCTCGGGCGTGATGAAGTCCGGATTGGCCTCGTAATGGGCGAGCAGCCTTTCGCCGTAGGATGAAAGCTTGAAGAGGTAGTTCTCCTCCTCCATCCATTCGACGGGGCTGCCTGTCGGCGCGAATTTCTTGCCCTCGGCGTTGGTGGAAAGCTCGCTTTCGTCGAAATAGGCCTCGTCGCGGACCGAATACCAGCCGGTGTATTTCGACAGATAGATGTCGCCGTTCGCTTGCATCCGCCGCCAGATTTCCTGCACGGCGGCTGTATGACGCGGCTGGGTGGTGCGCACGAAATCGTCAGTCGGCGCGTTCAGGAGATCGCCCAGCTTCGAAAATTCCGCAGCGACCCCATCGACGAACTGCTGCGGCGACACGCCGTCGCGCTGGGCGGTCTGCTGCACCTTGAGCCCGTATTCATCCATGCCTGTGATGAAGAACACGTCATGGCCGTCGAGGCGCTTGTAGCGCGCGATCGCGTCGGTCGCGATCCGCTCGTAGGCGTGGCCGATGTGCGGCGCCCCGTTGGCGTAGGGAATCGCGGTCGAGATCATGAATTGTGGGCGTAATGGCATAGGCGCTGATTTACAGGGGTTTGGCGTCAGGGGAAAGGCGGCCGACGCCGATCCGGGCGCCGGACCTACTGCTTCGTCGCCGCGGCAAGCTCCTCCGCGATCTCCAGAAGCAACCCGCGCTTGTCGAGGTTGTAGATGTCGGCGGCGCGGGTGGCGTCATTGATGCGGTCCCATGCTTCCGCGAACGGCGCCAGCCGGCGCGGCCCCTGCCCCGCCGCCGCCTTCACCCGCGAATCGAGCCACGCGAACACGGTCTCGATGAAAGCGTCGAATTCGTTGGCGTTCTGCGGCTTCGACAGAGCGTCGATGATGTTCTGCACGCCGCTCCAGTCGATCGTGGGCAGATTGTCGAGGAAATCGTCGACCTGCCTTGTCACGGCCCCGCCTTGTCGCGCCAGGATGCGCAGGGTCTCGCGCACCGATCCGCCTGCCCGATGCGCGGCCTTTTCGATATCGGCCGGCTTGTGCTTCGCCCAGTTCTCGTCAAGGGCGCGCACCGCGCGCACGACATCGGCGGGCCCAGGCGGCTGGAGCATCAGTTTGCGGCAGCGCGAGCGTATGGTCGGCAACAGGCGTCCCGGTTGATGCGCGACGATCAGGAACAGCGCCCGCGCCGGCGGCTCCTCGATCATCTTCAGCAGGGCGTTGGCGGACGCGCGATTTAGCTCGTCCGCAGAGTCGACGATGCAGATGCGCCAGCCGCCGCTCGCTGCATTGTGATGGAACATGTTGAGCGCGCGACGCGCGTCATCGACGCGGATTTCGGTGAAATGCTTCGGAGGTTTCGCCAGCGGATTCCATTCGCGGCGCAGCAGGAAAATGTCCGGGGCCGACAGCGAATCGATGAGATGCGACGCCTTTGTCTCGGGGGCGACCGAGAGATCCGTGGCCTGCCGCACGGCTTGAGTCGAGGGCTCGGGGTTGGCGGTCAGAAAACGCGCGACGCGCCAGGCGAGCGTCGCCTTGCCGATCCCCCGCCGGCCGCCCAGAATCCAGGCGTGCGGCAGACGGCCGGAGCGGAACGCCTCCAGAAATTCACGCTCCGCCGGCGCATGCCCGAACAGAGTCTTGGTCGTGCGCGGCGCAGGCGCGCCGGGCAGAACGTCGCTTTCGGGCGAAGCGGCGCGCTTTTTCTCGCTCATTTCCCGTCCGCCTCCATCACGCCAGGAAATTTCCGTCGCACGAGCGCCCAGACATTTGCCGCAATCTCGTCCTCGGAGGCAGTCGCGTCGACGATTTTCACGCGCTCCGACTCCGCGGCGGCAATGTCCAGAAAGGCCCGACGCAGAGCCCTGTGAAAGCCGAGGTCTTCGCTCTCAAAACGATCGCCCGCAGCGCCGTCCGCGCGCCTTCGCGCGCGCGCCAGACCGATTTCTGGCGGCAGGTCCATCAGGATCGTGAGATCGGGCCGGGTCTCGCCGACCACGATGTTCTCCAGTTCGTCGATCAGTGCGGCGGGCGCCTTGCCGCCGGCGCCCTGATAGGCGCGCGTCGAGTCAGCGAACCGGTCGCAGACCACCCATGTTCCGGCGGCAAGCGCCGGCGCGATCAGCCGGTCGATGTGGTCGAGGCGCGCGGCGCCGAACAATATGGCTTCGCCCGCCGCGCCAAACTGTGCGGCGCGCCCCGACAGCAGCACGGCGCGGATCGCCTCGGCCAGCGGCGAGCCGCCGGGCTCGCGCGTCGCCAGGGCCGGCACGCCCGCCCTCGCCAGATGCGCGACGAGACGGCGCGCCTGCGTGGACTTGCCCGCGCCTTCCCCGCCCTCGAGCGTGATGAAACGGCCGCGCCGCTCGTCCGCTGCGAGCGGGTTCATTTTCTGAGGACGTATTTGCGCACCATCTGCCCGGCGAATTCGAGCGAGGCGTCGAGCGCGCGACGCGGCAGCGAGCCAACCGCAACATCCTCGGTCGCTCTCAGCGGAATGTCGAGGGCCACCGCCTGCCCGCGCATCACCTTGAGACGGGCGAGAACTGTTCCTTTCGCCACCGGCGGGATGATCGGTCCATCGTAGACGATCTTGCCGGATACCTTGTCCGTCGCTCCGCGCGGCAGGAAAATCTTGACGGTCTGGCCGGCGGCCACCGGCACGTCGCCCTGCGCGCCGCCGTAGACCTTCACTGAACCGACCGCCTCGCCGGCCAGAAACAGCGTCTTGGCGTCGAACGACCGGAAGCCCCACAGGAGAAGCTTGCGCGCGTCCTCGGCGCGCTCGCTCGCCGTCTTGCAACCATTGAGCGCGACGATCAGCCGCTGGCCGTCGTCGAGCGCCGAGCCGACGATGGCGAAGCCGCCTTCGTCGATATTGCCGGTCTTCAACCCGTCCGCGCCTATGCCCATGCCGAGCAGCGGATTGCGGTTCAACTGGGTGATCTTGTTCCAGGTGAACTCTTTTTCGCCAAAATATTTATAGAGATCGGGATAGGTTTTGATCACATGGTCGGCGAGCAGCGCCATCTCGCGCACGTTCGTTTTCTGCATGGGGTCGCTGCGGCCCCACGGATTCGTGAATGTGAGATGGTTCAGGCCAAGTTCGCGCGCCCGGCGCGTCATCAACTGGCCGAACGCTTCTTCCGTGCCGGCTATCCCCTCCGCGATCGCGATCGCCGCGTCATTGCCGGAATCGATGACGAGACCGCGAATCAGATCCTCCACGC
>JAJXWB010000058.1 GCA_021781815.1 Pseudomonadota bacterium
CGCCCGGATCGTATTTCTTTTGGGCTAGCGCCGGCCCGGCGAACAAGAGCGTGGCGAGCGCGATGCTCCAGGTGATGCGCATATGAACTCTTCCTTCCTAGTCGTTCGACCTTGACACTTGAATCCCGGAGGGGATTCCCGCGGTGCGCGGCGCGTGTGAGTCTTACGCATGCGCCGCGGAATTTCCATTGATCTGGCGCGGCCTGGCCGCAGGCGATCGCAGGCGCCCGTCGACGATCGCAACGCCGCCCGGAAGCGCGTCGGACCGGCGGAAATCGCCCTGCTCGGCGCCGAGAGCGCAGCATGGACGAGATCATGCGGCGCACCGGCAAGTAAAAAATCTGCGACTGGCGCAGGCGGAAGCGGCGCATGGAGGTGGACGACGAGGGCTGCTGCGCGACAAGACGCGCCCTGCGCGCAACCCGTCGTTCGGCGTTGCGGCCGCCGAACGGAATGGCGCTTTGACGCTCCAGAAACCGACCGGCGAAGCGACGCAGCGGACCGGGACGGATAGACGCCAGAAGACCGGATCGCTCCAGCGCGATCGAGTGAATCAACCAATCGGCGATTAACCGTCTTCACTTACGATATATTCGCAATTTGGCTTTTCCTCGCGCGTAAAATGCTATGCTGCTGGTCAAAGAAGTAGGACTTTAGACATTCGAAATGCTCACCGCTCGCGACCAAAGAAGGGAAGCTCGTCGCCGCGTCCTTTTGGGGGGACATGTCATCCCGATGGATTGCGCGCAGACTGCGGAATGCTTGGTGCGCAGCGTGTCAATCGGCGGCGCATCGATCCGGGTCGCAGCAGCGACGCCGAGTGCATTTGAACTTCGAGTTGATCGCTTCGGCTCCGCCAGACTCGCTCGCACGGTCTGGCAAGAGGGCGATCTGCGCGGCGTCGCTTTTGTTGACGCTCAAAAAGCCGATTCCAGGAGCGTCGTTTCGTTCCTTGATCTGCGACGCCAGCTGCAATTTAGGTCGGCTGAATGATTGCGCGCGCCACCTGATCGTCAAGGATTCGAGATTTGTCCCCGCGGAATTAGAACCCGGCCTGTCCGAGGACAGGCCGATGTAGCGTGCATTCCCGCGGCCGGACAGAAACGTCTAGCTAGTGGAACTCCCGCGTCCTCACGCGGATTTCGTCGATATGAGCGTATGGGTCCACGATATTGCGCGCTCGCGGACCCTTCGGCGCCCCACGTGGATCCGGCGTCGGCGATCCGTGATGGAATTCGTCGCAGCGCCCGTGCGGCAATGGAAAAGCGGCTTCACGCGAGCCGACGCTGGCGAGCTCTGCCGACAGATCAGTGAGATGATGGGCGACGATATGCACGACCTCGCCCTCCCGTTGAATCCTTCCCCGCACGCCGATCATGCCGGCGCCGAGCACAATGCGTCGATGCTGCTCGAAGACTTTCGTCCAGATCACGAGATTGGCGAAAGCCGTCTCGTCTTCGATCGTGATGAACATGACGCCCTTCGCGGAGCCCGGCCGCTGGCGCACGAGGACAAGACCCGCGGCGTCGACCCAGCGCCCGTCGCGCGCAGCGACGGCGTCGGCGCAGGTCAGGACGCCGCGGCGCGCCAGGTCCGCGCGCAGGAAGGAAACCGGATGGCGGCGCAGGGTTAGTCCGACGTGGCTGTAGTCCTCCACGACCTCGCTGCCTGCGGTCATCGACCGGAGGGGAACCGCCGGCTCGACCTGTTCGGGAGTGACCGCCGTCTCGTGGGCCGCAGCCGCAGCGAACAGCGGCAGCGGCTCGTCTCGCAGCGCCTTGATCGCCCAGAGCGCTTCGCGCCGCGCGAGTCCGAGCGAGGGCCGGAAAGCGTCGGCCTCTGCGAGATGCACGAGGGCGGCGGTAGGGACGGCGGCGCGGCGCCAGAGATCGTCGACCGATGCGAACGGCCGATCCGCGCGGCATGATACGAGGCGCGCAGCTGCGACATTGCCGAGGCCGTTGATCATGCGCAGGCCGAGCCGGACCGCGAGCCGGCTGTCGTCGGAATCGCTCGGCTCGAGCGTGCAATCCCATCGGCTGGCGTTGACGCAGACCGGACGTATTTCGACGCCGTGCAGTTGCGCGTCGCGCACGATCTGCGCCGGCGCGTAAAAACCCATGGGCTGCGCGTTGAGCAGCGCACAGCAGAAGACATCGGGATGCCAGCATTTGATCCAGGACGAGGCGTAGGCGATCAGCGCGAAGGATGCCGCATGGCTTTCGGGAAAGCCGTACGAGCCGAACCCTTCGAGCTGGCGGAAGGTGCGCTCGGCGAATTCGCGCTCGTAGCCGTTGGCGACCATGCCGCCAATCAGCTTGTCGCCGAACTTGCTGACCCCGCCGGTATGTTTGAACGTCGCCATGGCGCGCCGCAATTGATCGGCCTCGCCGGGCGTGAAACCCGCGCATTCGATCGCCACGCGCATCGCCTGCTCCTGGAACAAGGGCACGCCGAGCGTCTTGCCGAGCACCGCCTCGAGTTCGGGCTTGGGATAGACCACGTCCTCCTTGCCCTCCCGCCGGCGCAGATAGGGATGCACCATGTCGCCCTGGATCGGGCCTGGCCGGACGATCGCGACCTCGATGACGAGATCGTAGAACGTCCGCGGCTTGATGCGCGGCAGCATGGCCATCTGCGCGCGACTTTCGATCTGAAACGTTCCGAGCGTGTCGGCCTTGCGGATCATCGCATAGGTGCGGGGGTCTTCGGCCGGGATTGTCGCCAGATCGAGCTGGACGCCCTTGTGCTCGGCGAGCAGATCGAAGGCGCGGCGCATGCATGACAGCATGCCGAGCGCCAGCACGTCGACCTTCATCATCTTCAGGGCGTCGACGTCGTCCTTGTCCCACTCGATCACCTGACGATCCGCCATGGCGGCCCGCTCGATCGGGACCAGCTCGTCGAGGCGGTTGCGCGTCAGCACGAAGCCGCCGGGATGCTGGGACAGATGGCGTGGGACGCCGACGAGCTGATGGGCGAGCTCCAGCGCCAGACGCAACCGGCGATCGCCCATATTCAGGTTCAGCCCTTCGGCGTGCTTCTGCTCTATGTCTTCCGACCAGCCCCAGACCTGCGACGACAGCGTCTTCGTCAAATCCTCCGGCAGGCCGAGCGCCTTGCCGACATCGCGGATGGCGCCCTTGGCGCGATAGCGGATCACCGTCGCGCAGAGCGCGGCCCGGTCGCGCCCATAGGTCTCGTAGATCCACTGAATGACCTCCTCGCGCCGCTCGTGCTCGAAATCGACGTCGATGTCCGGCGGCTCCCGCCGTTCCTCGGAAACGAAGCGCTCGAACAGGAGATCGTTGCGGTCGGGGTCGATCGACGTGACGCCGAGCACGAAACAGACGGCGGAATTGGCGGCCGAGCCTCTGCCCTGGCACAGAATGCCCTTCGAACGGGCAAAGCGCACGATCGAATTCACAGTGAGGAAGTACGGCGCATAGTCGAGCCTGGCGATCAGCCGCAGCTCGTGCCCGAGATTGCGCCGGACCTTTTCGGGCAGACCTTCCGGATAACGCTCCGCCGCGCCTGCCCAGGTCAGCTTTTCGAGCGCCTGTTGTGGCGTCAGGTCAGGATAGAGCTTTTCCTCCGGATATTGATAGGCGAGTTCGTCCAACGAAAATCTGCAGCGCTCGACGATTTCGACCGTGCGCGCCAGAGCCTCGGGATAGAGGCCGAACAGCCGGTGCATTTCCTCGGGCGCCTTGAGATAGCGGTCGGCGAAGCGCTCGCGCCTGTGGCCGAGTTCGTCAATCGTGACGTTGTGTCGGATCGCGGTGACGACATCCTGCAGGATCTGCCGCTCCGGCGCATGAAACAGCACGTCGTTGGTGACGATCGCCGCGACCCGCGCCGCCGCCGCCATATTGGAGAGTTCCCAAAGCCGAAGCTGATCGTTCGGTCGCCGGCGCAGGGTGAGCGCCACATAGGCGCGGTCGCCGAATATTTCACGCAGGCGATGGAGGCGCATGCCGCAGGTTTCGTCGGCGTTGTCGGGGATCAGCGCAACGATCAGGCCCTCGCTATAGGCCGCGAGATCGGACCATTCGAGGCGGCATTTGGCTTTTCCGGCGCGTTTCTTGCCGAGCGAGAGAAGACGGCACAGCCGCGCATAGGCCGGCTTGTCCGTCGGATAGGCGAGGACCGACATGCCGTCGGTAAGATCGAGCCGGCAGCCGACGACGAGGCGCACGCCGGTCGTCTTCGCCGCCTCATGCGCGCGCACGACGCCGGCGAGGCTGTTGCGGTCGACGATTGCGAGCGCTTCGACGCCCATCGCGGCTGCGGTTGCAAACAATTCCTCGCAGGACGACGCGCCGCGTAAAA
>JAJXWB010000017.1 GCA_021781815.1 Pseudomonadota bacterium
CGCGCCCGCCGTTCGGCCGCGCTCATCCGCGTGTGGACCTTCATCGCTTCCTCGATCTGGTCGCCGATCGTCCTGACAGGATTGAGCGCGGTCATCGGCTCCTGGAAGATCATCGCCATGCGCGAGCCGCGCAATTCGCGATAGCGCGCCTCCGGCGTTCCCATCAATTGCTCGCCCTCGAGCTGGATGGAGCCTGCGACAGGCGCAACTTCTCGTGGCAGCAAGCCCATCACCGTGAAGGCCGATATGGATTTGCCCGAGCCGGATTCGCCGACGATGCAGACGATCTCGCCAGCGCCGACGGCAAACGAGACGTCCTCGACGGCGTGCGGACGATCCGACCCCTCGGGCAGTGCGACGGTGAGACGATCGACGACGAGTACGTCTCCCATCACACCCTCTTGCGAAGCTTTGGATCGAGGCGGTCGCGCATGGCGTCGCCGAGGATGTTCACGCACAGCACCGTGATCGCGATGAACAGGCCGGGGTAGAGGATGTTGTGCGGGAACAGCCTGAAATACTGGCGTCCGGCGGACATGATGTTGCCCCAGCTTGGAACCTCCGGCGGAATGCCGACCCCGAGGAACGACAGAATGGATTCGACAAGGATCGCTGAGGCGCAGACGAAGGTCGCCTGCACGATCAGCGGCGCGACGCAGTTGGGAAGCACGTGACGGAAGAGAAGCAGCGGCGTCGGCGTGGCGGCGGCGACAGCCGCCTCGACATAGGGCTCCTCGCGGATGGTCAGCACGATGGCGCGAACGAGTCGCACCACGCGCGGCGTCTCGGGGATCGCGATGGCGATCACGACAGCAGCGACCCCTGCGTGCGACAGCGAGACGACAGCGATAGCGAGCAGGATCGGCGGGATCGCCATCAGCCCGTCCATGCCGCGCATGATCAGCCCATCCGACCAGCGCACATAGCCGGCCACCATGCCGATTGTCAGGCCAAGCGCAGTCGACAGGAACGCCACGAATGCGCCGATCGTCAACGAGACGCGCGTCCCATAGATGACGCGGCTGTATATGTCGCGTCCGAGACTGTCGGTGCCCATGTGAAAGGTGAATGGCCCGGAGGCTCCATCCGGACGCACGATGGCGCCGACATAGCCTGGCGGCTTGTTGCGCAGGGTCGGGTCGAGCAGGGTCGGGTCGATTGTGCCGAGCCAGGGCGCGGCGATCGCGATCAGGACGAGCAGCGCGAGGACGAGGGCGGGAATGACGATCGCCGCTTCCCGCAGCAATGTCGGCCCGCGTCGCCTCGTCGTGGCCCCGGCGCCGCCGCTCAATAGCGGATCCTCGGGTCGAGCAGCAGGTAGGAAATGTCGATGACGAGATTGATCATCACATAGACGAACGAGAACAGCAGAATGACAGCCTGAATCGTGGGATAGTCGCGCGCGAGCGCCGCATCGACGGTCAGCCGTCCGATGCCGGGAATGGCGAATACGGATTCCGTCACGACCACGCCACCGATGAGCAACGCGACGCCGAGGCCGATCACCGTCACGATCGGCACAGCCGCATTCGGCAGCGCGTGACGCATGAGCGTCTGCAATGGCGTGAGCCCGCGCGAATAGGCCGTGCGAATGTAGTCCTCGTCGAGCACTTCCAGCACGCTGGTGCGCGTCATGCGCGCGATCAGCGCGATATATACGATCGACAGCGTCAGCGAAGGCAGGGCGATCGATCGCAGGAACGGCTGGAAACCGTTGGCGATCCGCTGATAGCCTTGCACGGGCAGCCAGGGCAGCTCGATCGCGAACAGGTAGATGAGCCCGTAGCCGATGACGAACACCGGCACTGAAAATCCGAGCACCGAAAACCCCATGACGAGCCGGTCGATGACGCTGCCGCGCTTCATCGCCGCGATGACGCCGAGCGGCAAGGCGACGATCACTGCAATGATCGTCGTGCAGATGGCGAGCGCCAGAGTCGGTTCGATACGATCCGCGATGAGGTCGGCAACCTTCTTTCTGAAGAAGAAACTCTCGCCGAAATCGCCGCCGAGGATGTCGCGGAGCCAGACAAACAACTGGATCAGCAGCGGCTTGTCGAGACCGAGTTGCTGGCGGATCATTGCGACCTGATCGGCGTTGGCGTTGTCGCCGGCGATGATGGCCGCAGGATCGCCAGGGCCGATCCGCAGCATCAGGAACACGAAAACGGCGACGATCAGCATCACCGGCACGGTCGAGAGGAGGCGTCGCAGGATATAGCCGAACATGGTCCCGCCGGTGCATGCCCGCCTGGCGCAAGCCGCGCGGGCTGGTCCGATTACTTCTTCGTGATATTCCAGAACACCGGCGCAGGCGCCGTAACGACATCCTGGATGTTCTTTCGCACGGCGATAGGCTGATCGTACTCGCCGAGCGGGACATGCGTGCCATACTCGATTCCGCGTTTCTGCGCGGCCGCCGCGATCGCCTTCTGGCTCTCCAGATCAGGCGCGCGCAGGAACGCCTCGCGCAGGCGCTCAAGTTCGGGATCGCAGGGCCAGCCCGGCAGCGCCTTGTCGCAGGAGGCGTTCAGAAAGCCGATCATCGCCGGGTTGAGGATGTCCGCCGTTACCCATGCCGTGTTGAAGAGGTTCCAGCCGCCTGCCGACGGCGGATCCTTCTTCGCCCGCCGCGCGACCAGCGTCTGCCAGTCCATGGACTGCATGTCGACCTTGAACCCGCCGCGCTCCAGCGCCTGCTTGGCGACGGGCGAAAGATTCGTGAGCACGGGCAGGTCGGTGGAGGCCATCAGAACGACCGGCGTCCCGTCGTAACCGGCCTCTTTCAGTAACTCCTGGGATTTCCTCGCGTTGCCGATGAGCAGTCCGTCCATGCCGGCCTCTGTCGCCAGAGGTGTGCCGCACGGATAGAAGCTCTTGCAGGTCCTGTAATATTCAGCATTTCCGATCGAGGCCCGCAGGAAGTCTTCCTGGTTGAGCGCGTACCAGACCGCCTGCTTGATCTTGGGGTTGGTGAAGGGCGGCTGCGTCGAATTGAAACGCATGGTGAACTGGCCGCGCGCGCCAGTCACGATCCTGAGGTTCGGATCGGCTTTCACCAGGGGCAGCAGGTCGTGCGGCGGTTGCTCGATGTAGTCGATCTCGCCGGCCGAGAGCGCGTTCAGCGCCTGCTGCTGGTCGCTGATCGCGAGCCATTCGACGCGGTCGAGATTGACGACCTTTCCGCCGGCCAGGCCGGACGCTGGCTCCGGGCGGGGCTTGTATTTGTCGAACTTGACGAAGACGGTCTTGTCGCCGGGTTTCCACTCGTCCTTCTTGAAGACGAATGGCCCCGAGCCGGTGAAATCGGAAATCTGCTTGTTCGGATCAGTGTCCGCGACGCGCTTTGGCATCATGAACGGCACATTGGACGATGGCTTGCCGAGCGCGAACAGCAGCAGGCCCGTCGGCTCTTTCAGCCTGATGACGATCGTGTTCGCATCAGGCGCGGACATGTCCGTCACGAAAGTGGAAAAGATCTTCTGTCCGAGCGTGTCCTTGGCCGACCAACGCCTGATCGAGGCGATGCAGTCCTCGGAGGTGACGGGCAGGCCGTCGTGCCAAAGGAGGCCGTCGCGCAACTTCAGCGTATAGGTCAGCTTGTCCGGCGAGATGTCGACCGTGTCGACCATCTCCGGTCGAACGACATTGTTCGCGTCGAGGGCGAACAATGTGTCGTAGATCATGTAACCGACATTTCGTGAGATGTATGCGGTCGTCCAGATCGGGTCGACGATTTTGACGTCCGAATGCATCACCGCCCGGAGAACGGTCGCCGCCTGCGCCGGCCCGCTCGCGACGGCCGCGCCCAGCGCCGCCGCGAGCGCGAAATGTCTGAGCCGCATGAGACCCTCCTGATTGCCCGACTTCGGGAAGCCTAATCGCTAGGCCGGCGACGTATCAAGAACCGCGCCGGCGCGCGGCGCAGGCGTCGAGGCCCGGCGGTCGCCGGTTCAGATCCCCGAGCCTCCGATTTCCATCTCGGGCGGAATGAGCGGCAAGGACGTTGCCTGCACAGACGCGCGCAGGCCAGCGGACGAAGCGGGCAGGGGCATCCAGCAAAGAAGTTCACTGTCGTCGTAGGCGATCGTGCAGTCCTTGTCGGAATCCGAGGCGATCCAGCAATAATAGTCGGCCCGCGGCGGGCGCGCCCAGCGCGCCACGTCGACCTCGGCAGGCCCCTGCTCGGAGTCGCGCAGGGCGACGATCACGCGCGCGCCGTCGCGTGGCGCTTCCGCCATCCGCCGCCAGGTTCCAAAATCGGGCGCGTTCATGTGGGCCATCCTGTCTGCGCCTGCAGGATGCAGCCTGCCGATCCTGTCGGCAAGCCTATTGTGAGGGGAGCCAAGCCGGCGCAGCCGGCGCGGGACGGCCGGCGCGGATTGTCCTCGCCGCCGCCACAATTCTCCTCGACGCCGCCACAGACGTATGGAAAAGCTCTCCGTGAACAGAGAGCCTGGATCGCCGATGCCGAACAAAACGAGACATCTCCTACCTGCGCTTCTGGTGGCCATCAGCGTCGCCGCCATCGGTTTCGCCACGCTGCTGATGATGCGGGGGACGCCGACCCGGCCATTGATCGGCGGCCCCTTCCGACTCGTCGCGCAGGACGGCCGAACCGTGACCGACAAGGATTTTCTCGGCGCGCCGTTCCTTGTCTTCTTCGGCTACACGCATTGTCCGGATGTTTGCCCGACGACGCTGTTCCAGGTGTCGGAGGTTCTGCGCGCGCTCGGGCCGAATGCGAATGTGAAGGCGCTGTTCATCACGGTCGATCCGGAACGCGACACGCCGGCCGTGCTCAAGGAATACGTCTCTTCCTTCGATTCGCGCGTCATCGGCCTGTCCGGCGACCGGCCGTCGATCGACGCGGCCGAGCGCGCCTATCGTGTTTACGCGAAAAAGGCGCCCGGCCAGAACGGCGAGTATACCTATGATCACACGGCGCTCGTCTATCTCATGGACAAGACCGGCAGCTTCGCCGGCGCGTTCAATGTCGAGGGCAAACCGGACGAGGCCGCCGCGCAACTGCGCCGGTTCATGTAACGAGGCGCTGGAGCGTCGCGTGGCCATTGATCGTCGAATGCGGCTGTTCGATTCTCAGAACGCGCCGATCGGAAAATATTTCAGATAGAGTTCCGCATAGATGCCGCGTTCGGCGACACGAGCCAGTCCATAATCGAACGCGCGGCGCAGCGCCGCGTCGTTCTTGCGCACGCCGATCGCGATCCCTTCGCCGAAATAGGCGCTGTCGAGGAAAGGCCCCCCGAAATACGAGCAGCAGCCGATCGATTCCGAGCCGTTCATCCAGACGCCGAGCGACACCGCATCCCCGAATAGCGCATCGACGTTCCCCTTGATCAGGGCCGCGTGCGCAGCGTCGGCCGAATCGAACGGCTTCAAGTCGAGCATCGGAAAAAACGCCTTGAGCCAGGCCTCGTGCGCGCTGCCTGCGACCACGCCGACCTTGCTCGCGCCCATCTTCTCCGGCGTCGCCGCGGCGGCCGGCGGCTTGCCCGTACGGATCGCAAACCGGCCGGGTAGAACAAAGTACGGCGCGGTAAAGTCCATCTGCGCGCGCGACTTTGCATTGACGGCGAGCGAGGCGATCAGCGCGTCGCCCATGTTGTCGTCGAGCGAGGAAACGAGCGTATCCCAACGTCGCGCCTGGACGGTGCAGGGGATCTGCAATTCCTCGCACACGGCGCGGGCGAGGTCGACGTTGAACCCGGTCAGCGTGCCGTCGGGAAGCGTGAAATTGAACGGCGGGTAGTCATCCGCCGTGAGGAACCGGATGAGGTGGATCGCGCTCGTATCGGGCCGCACGAGCCGCCTGTTGGGATCCCAGAACGAGGGCGTGAACGCGCTCGACTGCGCCAGCGCCCCGCAGGCCAGGCCAAGCAAGGCGAAGGCCGCCAGGGCCAGACGTGGCGGAAATTTCCCTCTGTCCAAACCGCAATCCCCGATCTAGTCTCGACGGGTTTTCAGCGCCCGTGTGTTTTTATGGTTTATCGCGTCGATCGTGTGGCGGAAAGCGCCGCCCCTGCGGCAAAGCCGTCCGCAGGCGCGCGGGACGAGGCGATTGACCGTCGCTACGCGGCGGAAACGCAAATCCTCGCTGAGATCGGCGTGCCAGCCAACCTTCTGGCGCGCGCGGCGTCGGAGGCGCGCCGGCTCGGCGTGTCGGTGGATGCGGCGCTGCTCGCCTCGCGTGTGGTGAGCGAGGACCAGTTTTACCGTGCCATCGCGCGGCGGCTTGGCGCGCCGTTCATCACGCAGGGCGCAAGGCTCGACGCGGGCGTGGATTACGGGGTCGCCGCGGCCGTCGGCGTCGCGCCGGTCGCCGCCGGCGCCGGCGGGCGACGGTGGCTTGTCGCCCCGCGCGGGCGCGCGCTCGCGGCGCTTGCTGCGGTTCCAGACCCCTCTGGCTACGCGGTCACGTCGCCGCGCCGGTTCGGCGCCCTCTTGCGGGCGGCGACGGCGCGCCGTGTCGCCGACGACGCCGCGCGTTCGGTGCGCGCGATCGATCCTCGGCTGAGTGCTTTCGCCGGTCCCTCGTCGCACGCGCGCCGCCTGGCGGCGGGCGCGGCGGCTGCGCTCGTCGGAGCGCTGCTCGTCTGGCCGCAGGCCGTCGCGCTGTCGCTCTGGACGGCGCTCGCCGTCGCGTTCAGCGCCTCCACCGTGACCCGGCTGGTCCTGACGGCTGCCTCCTTCTGTCCGGAACCAGAAATGCCGCCGCTCGCCGACCACGACCTGCCGGCCTACACGATCGTCGTCGCCCTCTATCGCGAGGCATCTGTCGCGGGCGCTCTGGTGCGGGCGCTCGAACGGCTCGACTATCCCCGGGCGCGGCTCGACGTGAAATTCGTCGTCGAGTTGGGCGATCCCGCAACCTTCGCCGCGCTCGCCGCCGCGATTCCGGGCGTCGAATACGAAGTCATCGTCGCGCCGCCGGGTGAGCCGCGCACCAAGCCGCGCGCGCTCGACATCGCCTTGCCGTTCGCGCGCGGGAGTCTGCTCGCAGTATACGACGCCGAGGACGAGCCCGAGCCCGACCAGTTGCGCCGCGCCGCCGCAAGATTCGCCAGCGCCGGCGCCGATCTCGCCTGCCTGCAGGCGCGACTTGCGATCGACAATTTCGACGACAACTGGCTCGCCGGCCTCTACGCCATCGATTATGCGGCCTTGTTCGAGGCCGCCAATCCCGGCGTCGCCGCGCTCGATCTGCCCATGCTGCTGGGGGGCACGTCCAATCATCTGCGCGTTGACATTCTGCGCGCGATCGGCGGCTGGGATGCCTGGAACGTGACCGAGGACGCCGATCTCGGCCTCAGGCTTGCGCGTTACGGTTACCGTGTCGAAACGTTCGCCTCGCGCACCTACGAGGAAGCGCCCAACGCCGTGCGTCCATTTCTGGCCCAGCGCGTGCGCTGGATGAAGGGGTGGATGCAGACGGCCTTCGTGCATCTGCGCGATCCCGCCGCGCTCTGGCGCAATTTGCCGCCGCTCGCGTTCGTGACCGTTCTCACGACATTCGTCTCCGGCGTGCTGTCGCCGCTGCTGTGGCCATGCTTCTTTGTCATTCTCGCGCGCGACGCCGCCACAGGAGCCTTGTTCGCGCCGACCAATGTGACGGAATTCATCGTCGACGCCTGTGCCTGCTGGCTGGCCGTCGCGGGAACTGCGGCGGTGCTCTGGCCCGCCCTGATCGGCATGAGGCGACAGCGCCTGACCGCGCTGTGGCCGCGACTGTTCCTGTTGCCGGTCTGGTATGTTCTGCTCAGCATCGCCGCATGGCGGGCCGTATTCGATCTCTGGCGCAATCCGTTCGCATGGGCCAAGACGACCCATGGCGCCGCGCGGCGGCGAATGCGCCCTGCGGCCATTGTCCGCGCCGATCGTCTCCGCCGATCGAAGCCGCCTCCGCACGGCCTTCCGGCGGCGTTCGCGGGGCCGCCTGCGCCTCACATCCCCAGATAGGCTTGCCGCACGCGATCGTCGGCGAGCAGCGCCGCGCCCGTGCCCGACAGTGTGATCGCGCCGTTTTCAAGAACGTAGGCGTCGCTCGCGAGTTCGAGCGACGCCGCCACGTTCTGTTCGACGAGCAGGCAGGAGAGCCCCTGCCGGTTGAGATCGACGATCGTGTCAAGAACCGCCTGCGCCATCGCCGGCGACAGGCCGAGCGACGGTTCGTCGAACATCACCAGCTCCGGCTCGCCCATCAGGCAGCGGGCGATCGCGAGCATTTGCTGCTCGCCGCCGCTCAAAGTGCCCGCCGCCTGTCCGGTTCGCTCGCGCAGGCGCGGGAACAGGGCGAGCATTCGGTCGAGATTCTCGGCGCGCCGCTTCTTGGCGCGGGGGATCATGGCGCCCATCAGAAGGTTTTCATGCACGGTGAGAGTTGGAAACACCTGGCGCCCCTCCGCCACCTGGCCGATCCCGAGATTGCAGACGCGATGACTTTCGAGACCGGCGATATTCTGGCCGCGAAACAGGATGCGGCCCCTCTTCGGCTTCAGTATCCCTGCGATGGCGCGGATGAGCGATGTCTTGCCGGCGCCGTTTGCGCCGACGATGGCGACAACGGCGCCTTGCCTGACTTCAAGGCTGACGCCGGCCAGCGCCTGCGCGTCGCCGTAACAGAGGTCCAGGTTCTCGACGACGAGCATCAGTGCGCCGCCTTCATGCCGAGGTAGGATTCGACGACGCGCGGATCGCGCGTCACCTCGGCCGGAGCGCCTTCGGCTATGCTTGCGCCGTGGTGCAGCACATGGACCCGCGTCGCCAGCGCCATCACGGCGCGCATGACATGCTCGATCATCACGATGGTCAGATTGTCCGTGCGGTTGATGTCGCGCAGCATCGCCACCATCCGGTCGGTCTCGGTCGGGCGAAGGCCCGCCATCACCTCGTCCAGCAGAATCAGCTTGGGGCGCGTCGCCAGCGCGCGCGCGACCTCGAGTTTTTTGCGGTCGGGCAACGTCAGGCCGCCAGCCTTCTGTCCGCGCTTGTCGAACAGATCCAGCTTGCGCAGGATGTCGCCTGCCTGCGCGCGGGCGGTTTGCATGTCGCGCGCGCGCAGCATGGCGCCGATCGCGACATTGTCGATCACGCTGAGGTCCGGGAACGGCTTCACGATCTGAAACGTGCGCGCTATGCCGGCCGCGCAAATCTGCTCGGGCGCCTGCCCGTCGATGCGCGCGCCGGCGAAACGGATTTCCCCCTCGTCCGGCGCGACTGCGCCAGCGATCAGGTTGAACAAGGTCGTCTTGCCGGCTCCGTTCGGGCCGATCACCGCATAGATTTCGCCGGTCCGCACGCCAAGCGACACCTCGTCCACGGCCGTCAGGCCGCGAAATCGCTTCACGACGCCGATGACAGCCAGCAGCGGCTCATTGTCCGGGCCGCTCATGGCTGCTTCTCCATCAGTCCGAGCTTGCGTGCGAGCCACGGCCACAGCCCGCTTGGCGTCGCCGTGATGATGCCCATCAGCAGGAAGCCGTATACCAGCGCCTTTGCTCCAGGCGCATTGAGCCCGAACTCGCGCAACGCCTCTGTCAGCGCCTCGCCGAGCGGCACCAGCAGAAATGCGCCGACGATCGGTCCGAACAATGTGCCGACGCCGCCGATGATCGGCGCGAGGATGATGTCGATCGAGCGCGACATGTCGAAAATCTGCGCAGGAAACAGATTGTTGGTCCAGAATGCGATGAACACGCCGCCGAGCGCGGTCATCGCGGCCGAGATGAACAGGGCGACGAAACGCACGCGCGTGACGTTGACCCCGAGCGCACGCGCCGCCTGCGCGTCCTCGCGGATCGCGAGAAAGGCGTGGCCGAGCTTTGACGCGCGCAGCGTCGTGCTCAGGACGAGCGCCCCCGCCGCCATCGCCAGCGCCAGATAATAGAAGAAAATCGGACCGCCGCGCAGATTGTGCCAATGCCCGGCTTCTTCGGCGCGCACCGGTAGGAAGAACCCGGCCGCGCCGCCGAGCCAGGGCAGATTGTCGAAGCCGATGCGCGCGAATTCGGCGAAGGCGATGGTGAGCAGCGAAAAATAGACGCCCTCAATCCGGAAGCGGAACCCGAGCCAGCCGATCGCCGCCGCCGCAGCGACGCCGAGAGCAATCGCAGCGAAGGCGCCGGCCCAGGGGCCAATCCCGAACTTCACATACAGTGCTGCGGACGCATAGGCGCCCAGCCCGAGATAGAGGGCGTGCCCGAGCGAAAGCAGCCCGCAGAATCCCATCAGAATGTTCCACGCCTGCCCGAGATAGGCGCCGAACAGAGCAAGCAGGAGGATCGACAGGACGTAACGGTCGACGAGGAGAGGCGCAGAGACGAGCGCAGCGACGACGAGAGCGAGCGCGATTTTTCCGCGCGCAGGGAGCGCGGCCAGAAGGTCGCTCACGCCTCGGCCTTTCCAAACAGGCCCTGCGGCCGCAACGCCAGCACGAGCACGAGCAGGCTGAACGACACCATGCTCTTGATCGAGGGCGAGGCGATCACGCTGGCGAGCGCCTCCGCTACGCCGATCAGCATGCCGCCGAACAGCGCGCCGGCCATCGAGCCGAGGCCTCCAACGATGACGATGGTGAAGGCGAGCAGCGTCAGTGATGGACCGAGCATCGGCGTCATATCGGTCAGCGCCATCATGATCGAGCCGGCCGCACCGACACAGGCGAGCCCCACCCCGAAACTGATGGCGTAAAGCCGCTTCACGTCGAGTCCGACGACGGCGGCGCCGGTGAGATTATCGGCCGCCGCGCGGATCGCAGCGCCGGTCAGCGTATAGCGGAAGAACGCGAACAGCGCCGTGGTGACGACCAGCGCGGCCGCCGCGCCATAGACCCGCGCCTTGTCGACGAGCACGGCGCCCAGAGAATAGGAATCGAACGAATAGGAGAGGTCCGTGTGCTTCGATTCCGGTCCGAACGTCAGCAGCAGCGCATTGACGATCACGATCGACAGCCCCACGAGCAGGATGAACTGCTCGTGCTGCGGGCGCGTGACGAACGGTTGCACCACCGTCCGCTGCAACATGTAGCCGACGACGAAGAACGCCGCGGCGATCGGCAGGCTGGCCACGATCGGGTCGAGATGGAACAGGCCGAACAGAATGAAGGCTGCATACATCGCGAGCACTGCAAATTCGCCATGCGCGAAATTCACGACGCGCACGACGCCGAAGATTACAGACAGGCCGAGCGCCATCAGGCCGTACACGAGCCCGGTCAGCACGCCCTGGATCAGGACTTCGACATAGAGGGAAAAGGACATGGGACGACCGGGTGTACTATGCGGGCGCGCCCGAAGATTACGTCCGCCCCTGCCATGACGGCATTGGCAGCACCGGCTTCGCGGCCGCCGCATCAGCAGGAAAGACGACAGTCGGCGTCTGCTTGAGGTTCTCGACCGAGGCGGAGGCGATGTTGACGTTATCGCCTCGATCAGTGAAGGCGATCGGGCCGCCGATCATCACGTGGTCCGCAATATTAGTCGCCTTGATCGCTTTCATCAGGGTTGGGCCGTCGGTCGTTCCGGCACGCTTGAATGCGTCCGCCGCCACGAGCAGCGCCTCGAAGGTGAAGCCCGCATTGAAGCTGTCGAGGTCGAAACGGTTCTTCGGACTGGTCGCCTTGAAGGACGCTTCGAGAGCCCGGGTCATCTGCGCCTTTGGGTTCGCCCACGGCAGGTTATAGATGAAATAATCGGCGTAGGGGCCGACCGCCTGGAAGAATTCTTCGTCATAGAGTCCGGGCGAGCCGGGCGACATGATCGCCTTTGGCTCGAACTTCTGGCGCACCATGTCGCGTGTCAGCTTGATGGCGTCGCCGGCGCGGGTGACGATCAGCAGCAGGTCCGGATTGATGGAACGCAGCTTCGTCACTTCGACTGAAAGATCCTGGGCCTTCGGATCGTAGGCTATGCTCTCGATCAGTTGGAACGGCATGCCGAGCTTGGGGAAGATAGCGTCCATCGCCGCGCGCTGCGCCGTGCCGAAGGTGTCGTTGGCATGCAGGAACGCCGCGGTCTTGAACTCGACATTGGCGGCCCTTGCGACGTCGTTGACGAGTTTCAGCCCGTTCGTCACCAGCATGCCGCCGGTCGGGAAGTTGCGAACGAGATATTGATAGCCCTGCTGCGTGATCTGCGGGGCGGCCGCGACATTGATCACCAGCGGAACCTTGCGCTGCTCGCAGACTTGCGCGATCGCGAGCGTATGGCCCGATTCAAACGCGCCGACGATTGCGCCCGCGCCATCGTTGATCGCCTTTTCCGCCTGCGTGCGCGCCACGTCGCCGTTGGATTCGGTGTCGACATGCGTCAGTTCGACGTTGTAGCCGAGGTCGGCGAGGACTTTTGCCGACGCGAGCGCGCCGCGGTGGCAGCTCTGCCCGGCCTGTGCGAAGAAGCCCGAGCGCGGCAGCAGGATCGCGATCTTCAGCGTCTTTTCCTGCGCGCGCACAATGGCTGGGGAGGCGAACGCGGCGCCGGCGCCGGCAAGCACGCTGCGGCGGTCGATCAGTCCGGTCCTGTGGGCCACGTGCGCTCTCCCGATCCGGGGTTTCATTTGAAGGCGCGCACCATACAGCCCGCCCGGCGGCGCGCAAGCCTCGTCCGTCTGCTGCGTATCTTCAGGTCATGGGGTCGTCGATCAGCGGATCGGGGCGCGCCAGTTCCTTCAGTGCGACCATATCCGTGACGATGATCTCGCGCCCATGGGCGTCGACGCCATGCGAGGCGAGCGTCGCAAACGTGCGCGACAGGTTTTCGGGCGTTGTGCCGAGATGGGCGGCAAGCTTGCGCTTGTCGAACGGCAGGCGAAGATGGCCGTCCGGCTCCATTTCCCGCAGCAGCCAATTGGCGAGCCGCTCGGATGTTGGACGGAACTGGCGGTTTTTGAGCTCCTTGAGCACACGGCGATAGGCGACCGTGAGCTCCATCACGATCGCCTTGGCGAAGGCGATGTCCGAATCTATGGCGGTTCGCACCGTTTCCGCCGGGATCATCAGCACCCGGGACGGCGCCAGCGTGCGCGCGGAGTTCAGGTAGACCGCGTCCTTTGCGACGGCTGCAAGGATGAAAGTCGAATAGGGTCGCAGCAGCGAAAATCCGAGTTCGTCGTGTTCCCGTTCGGAATACAGCTCGACCAGCCCTTCAACCACCACATGCAGGAAATCCGGGCGGTCGCCTTCGTGGAGTAGCTCCACATGCGCCGGAAAGCGCTGCAGCAGGGCGCCGGACGTCAATTGGTCGAATCGCTCGGCCGCCATGTTTCGGAACAGCGGCAGCGTCCGGACGTGTTCGATATCGGCGACCCTCAAGTGCTCAGCCCCTCTGCGCTTCCTTTTCCATGTCGCGCCCCGTCAGATCCTCGGCGTGCATCTTGGCGTAGTCGCGCGCCATCTCCCGCATCAGGAATTTGGCGGGCACGTCGTGGTACGTCCCGTGATCGTTGACATATTGCATGTAGGCGCGGCCCGCCCCGTCGAACGGATGCAGCAACGCGTCGTTATGGCCGTCGAAGTCGAGCGGCTGGACGCCGACCTTGGCGCAGAGCGTGGCGTTGAAGGTCGGAGTCGCCTTGCGCCACGCGCCGTCGACGAACACTTCCGTGAAGCCATGCCAGGTGAAGAGATCGGTTCCCATGCTCTCGCGCAGCTTCTCGGTCGTCAGGTGATTGCGCACGTCGGCGAAGCCGACCCGCGCCGGAATACCCTGGGCGCGGCAGGCGGCCGCGTAAAGCGAGGCCTTGCCCACGCAATAGCCATTACCGGCTTCGAGCACGCTGGATGCGCGGAAACTCTCTGGCGCGCGCATGTCGACATAAGGGTTGTATCGGACGCCGTCGCGCACGGCCTTGTAGAGCAGGCTCGCCTTCTCCCGGTCGCTCGCGCCCTCCGGCGCATGCGCTTTCGCGAAAGCTTGCACGGCCGGATGATCGGAATCGATATATTCGGCTGGATTGGCGTAGAGGCGGGCTTCGGAGGGGGGGAGAATGTCTGTCATGCCGGTATTTAACAGGCGCTTGCAGCGAAGTTCAAATCTGAACCGTCAATAATCGACTCGCATCAGAAATAGCCCGGCGGCGGGCGCAACCGCCCCGCAACGGGCGCGATCGCGCGCGTCAAGCGCCGCCCTCAGTTCCGCTGCCGACCATTTGCCCGAGCCGACATGCTCCAGCGAGCCGACGATCGAGCGGACCTGATGGTGCAGGAAGGACAGGGCCGAGGCCCTGATCTCGATCATCTCGCCGTCGCGCGAGACATCGAGAACGTCGAGCGTTCGGACCGGAGAGTTCGCCTGGCACTCTGCGGCGCGAAAGGTCGTGAAATCGTGCTTGCCGATCAGCCCCTGCGCCGCCGCGTGCATGGCGGATGCGTCGAGTTTTCGCGCGACGTGCCAGACGAAACCGCGCTCGTGCACGGGCGGTGCGCGCCGGTTGAGGATGCGGTAAAGGTAATGGCGTTGTCTTGCGGAAAACCGCGCCTCGAAGCGTTCGTTCGCCTGCTCGGCCTGGACGATGGCGACGGGAAACAGCCGCAGATGGGCGTTCAGCGCGTCGCGCAGCTTGTCGGGCCGCCAGTCCCGAGCGAGATCGACATGGGCGACCTGTCCCCTGGCGTGGACGCCGGCGTCGGTGCGGCCAGCGGCCTGAATGGACGCCGCCGATCCGGTCAGGCGCAAAATCGCTGTCTCGACGGCTTCCTGCACGGAAAGGCCGTTGGCCTGCCGCTGCCAGCCGACGAAGGGGCGTCCGTCATATTCGATGGTGAGCTTGTAGCGGGGCATCAGCCGAATTTGGCGTCCGCCGCCAGCCGCGCGCCCCGTGCAAATTCAGCGAAGCTCATCGGCGCCTTGCCGCCACGCTGGACCTGAACCAACTCCACCGCCCCCTCGCCGCAGGCGATCACGCCGTCGCCGATCAGCGTCCCCGGCGCGCCCGAGCCGCCGGCCAGCTTCGTGCGGAGAACCTTCACCCGCTCCGGCCCGCGACCGAGATCAGCCTCGAACCACGCGCCGGGAAACGGCGACAGTCCTCGCACGAGATTATGAACCTCGGCCGCCGGCCTCAAGAAATCGATTCGCGCCTCCGCCTTGTCGATCTTGGCGGCGTAGGTGACGCCTTCTTCGGCCTGTGCGTGGAAAACGAGCGACCCCCGCGAAACGGCTGCGAGCGCGCGCGCCATCAGATCGGCGCCGACCTTCATCAGCGCGTCGTGCAGTTCGCCCGCCGTCATGTCCGGCCCGATTGTCACGCGCTCGGCCATGCCGATCGGGCCGGTATCGAGCCCCTCGTCCATCTGCATGACCATGACGCCGGTCTCCGCATCTCCCGCCATGATCGCGCGCTGGATCGGCGCCGCGCCGCGCCAGCGCGGCAGCAGCGAGGCGTGCAGATTGAAGCAGCCCAGTTTCGGCGCATCGAGGATCGGTTTCGGCAGGATCAGCCCATAGGCCACCACGACCGCGCAATCGGCGCCGAGGGCCGCGAATTCCGCCTGCGCCTCCGCATTGCGCAAGCTCTTCGGCGTGAACACGGGAATATCGAACTGCGCGGCCGTGCGGTGCACTGGCGATGGCCGCAACTCCATGCCGCGCCCGGCGGGTTGTGGCGCGCGAGAATAAACGGCGCAGACCTCGTGCCCCTGTCCAATGATCTCGGTCAGAACTGGAACCGAAAAATCCGGCGTGCCCATGAAGACGACGCGCATTGGCGGCGCCTCACAATTCGCGGCTGTCGTGCGCCGGATGTCCCGGTTCGTTGGCGTTGTGCTTCGCCGCCTTGACGAATTTCTTCCAGACCCGCTCGCGCTTCAGGCGCGAGATATGGTCGATGAACAGCACGCCGTTGAGATGGTCGATTTCGTGCTGGAGCGCGGTCGCCAGAAGGCCGTCGGCCTCTATCTCGTTCTCGCGGCCCTCGCGGTCGAGGTATCGGGCGCGTACACGGGCGGGTCGCTCGACGTCCTCGTAATATTCGGGGATCGACAGGCAGCCTTCCTGATATACGCTCTTCTCCTCGGAGGACCAGACGATCTCCGGGTTGACGAAGCTGATGGGACGGGCGTCCTCGCCCTCCTTCGACGTGTCGATCACGACCACGCGCCGGGGCACGGCGATCTGGATTGCGGCAAGCCCGATTCCGGGCGCGTCGTACATGGTCTCCAGCATGTCGTCCATGAGACGGCGCACGTCGTCGTCGACGCGCTCGATCGGCTGCGACTTGAGGCGCAGGCGGTTGTCGGGGATGCAGATGATGGGTCGCAGGGCCATGGCTCGCTGACATAAGGGCGGGCGCGACGCCGGTCAATTCCTGGGGCCGCGCTGAAATCTCCGGCTGTGGCGCAAGGTGTCCAGCGGCCTTGCCGTTCGGCCATGTCGCATCGAACTGCGCCTGCGGACGATCCGCCGTCCGATCGGAGGGTCGCCGCCGCGCTGTCCGGGACACGGCGACATGACGAAAAGTCGCCAGAGGCGAAACAAGCGCTTATATGGACATATGATCGGCCCGTCGGTTGCGCCGCGGGCCAAGCTGTCTTGGAACCCGGATGAATATCGATCATCTTTTTGGCGGCGACCGCGGTCAGCTCGCCGTAGAGCGCGCTATTGCGGAATTTCGGGCGGGTCGTCCCGTACTGGTCGAGGCCTTCGGCGGCTGCGCGCTCGCCACGCCTATCGAGGGCCTGGATTCGACGGCCGTGACGGCGCTCGATGGACTGGCCCCGGGGCAGGGGCGGCTGGTGATGTCCGGCTCGCGCCTGCACTTGCTGGGAGCGCCCGACCGGGCGCCCGCGGCGCTCGCTCTGCCCGATGTGGACATCGCCCGGCTGGCCCGGCTGGCGCTGGCGGAAGAGGCGGCGCTCGATGCGCCCCTGCTGCCGCTCGGCCCCGGCGAGGAGATGGCGTTGCGGCTGTCGCATCTGGCCGCGCTGCTGCCGGCGCTCGTCGTCGTTCCGCTGCCGGTCGGCGCGCTCGCCGATACGCCGGTGGCGCGGGTGGAGGCCGACGCGATCGCCTCCTATCCCCGAAAGCGGGATGCGGCGCTCCACATCGTCGCGCGTGCGAGCGTGCCGCTGGACGGCGCGCCACAGTCCGAGTTCGTGATTTTCCGCGGCGGCGAGGGCTTGCGCGATCAGGCCGCCGTCATCGTCGGCAAGCCGGACCTGACGCAGCCTGTGGCCGTGCGGCTGCATTCGGCCTGTCTCACCGGCGATCTGTTCGGTTCGCTGAAATGCGATTGCGGCGACCAGTTGCGGATGACCGCCTGCGCAATGGCGGAGGGCGAGGGCGGCGTCATCCTCTATCTCGACCAGGAGGGCCGCGGAAATGGCCTGGCGAGCAAGATCAAGGCATACCGGCTGCAGGCGGACGGCTTCGACACCTATGACGCCGACGAGGTTCTGGGCTTCGAGCATGACCAGCGCAGCTTTGCCTTCGCCGCCGACATGCTCAAGCAGCTCGGCGTGCAGCGCGTGAAGATCCTCACCAACAACCCGGCCAAGTCGAACGCGCTCGCGGCGGCCGGCCTGGAAGTCGTCGCCGAAGAGCGTGTGCTTGGCCGCGCAACGCCGCAAAACCTGCGCTATCTCAGCGCGAAACGATACAAGGCCGGACATTCTCTCGATGCCGAACCCGCCCCCCCGCGCGCTCCCGGCCAAAGCTGAGGGCGCGCGGGCCGGCGGCGGTTATCGAGTCGCCGGAGTCGTTTTCGCGCTCGCCTGGCTTGTGCTCTGCTGGCCGTGGCTCTCCGGCCGCGTCACCGTGCCCTGGGACGCCAAGGCGCATTTCTATCCGCAATTCGCCTTCCTCGCGCGCGCGCTCTCAACAGGCGACGGCCTCGCCTGGACGCCAAATGTGTTCGACGGGTGGCCGCAGATCGCCGACCCGCAGTCCCTGATCTTCGCGCCGGCCTATTTTCTGGCGGCTTTGCTGGGGCCTGTTCCCTCGTTCCAGCTCGCGGACGGCGTGCTGTTCGGCTCGCTGGCGCTCGGCGCGCTCGGCGTGATGCTCTACTTTCGCGACCGCGGTTGGCGCGCGGAAGGGGCGCTGCTCGCTGCGCTCGCCTTCGCCTTCGGCGGCTCGGCCGCCTGGCGCATCCAGCACGTCGGACAGGTGTTGAGCCTCTCCTGGTCGCCGCTTGCGTTCTTTGCGCTCGCGCGCGCGCTTGACCGAGGCTCGGCCCGCTGGGGGGCGGCGGCAGGCCTGTTTGCCGGGTTCATGGTTCTTGGACGCGACCAGATCGCGTGGTTCTACGTGCTGATCTTCGCCGCCTTCGTCATTTTCCGGACGTTGGCCGCGCCCGGCCTGCGGCTCAACCTGCGCCGGTTCATGCGCCCGCTGGGGGCTGGCGCCGTAGCCGGCCTGATCGTGGTCGCCGCGCCGCTCGCCCTTACTCTGGCGCTGGCGGCCGATTCAAACAGGCCTTCGATCGTCTACAGCGAGGTAGTGAAAGCCTCATTGCATCCGGCCGCATTCCTCACCCTGGTCGTCCCGAACCTGTTCGGCGTCGACGGACCGCTCGCCGAGTTCTGGGGGCCGCCGTCGCAGGCCTGGGGTGTGACCGATCTGTTCCTCGCCCGCAACATGGGCGAGGTCTATATCGGCGCGCTGGCGCTCGTGGCGCTGGTCGCCGGCGGCCTGTCTCCGCGCGGGGCCGACCGCGACGTCAAATTCCTGAGCGCCGCGGCGCTGGTTCTGATTCTGTATGCCTTGGGCCGTTACACGCCAGGCTTCGCTGTTCTGTACCATTTGCCTGGCGCCGACCTCTGGCGCCGGCCCGCTGATGCGACCTTTCCGATCTGCGCGCTGCTCGCCTATCTTGCGGGCTATGCGGTTCATCGCCTCGCCAGCGGCGAAATCCGCTGGCGACCGGCAGGAATAGCGGCCGTGCTCGCGATTCTGCTCGGCGGTTGCTGCGCGGTCGCAGTCTGGAAGCACCAGCTTGCCAAGGCGAGCGGACCGCTCCTCATGGCCGCCGTGTTCCTTGCGGCCTCTGCGCTGCTTGTTGGATGGCTCGCGCGCCGGCGCGCTTCAGCGTCCGCGCTCGCGCTCGTTCTGATCGGCGCGCTTTCGGCGGCTGATTTTGCGCTTGGCACCGGTCCCAACGAGTCGACAGCGCTGCCGCCGGCTGATTTTGAGATGCTACAGCCCAATTCGAACAATTCGACGATCGCGCTCCTGCGAGAAAAACTTGCTGGCGCCGCTCCGGATCGCCGTGACCGCGTCGAACTCGCCGGGCTCGGTTTTGCCTGGCCGAATGCGTCGCTCGTGCACGATTTCGACCATGACCTCGGGTATAACCCGCTCCGCCTGTCGCTGTTCGAGCGGTTCACCCATGCTGGCGATACGATCGGCCTGCCGGAGCAACGTGAATTCTCGGCGGCGTTCCCCTCCTATCGCTCCATCGCCGCCGACCTGACGGGTCTGCGCTGGATCGCGACCGGCGTGCCCATTTCCCGGATCGACCCGAACCTGAAACCTGGCGACCTGAATTTCGTGGCGCGCACGGCCGACGCCTATATTTACGAGAATCCGCGAGCCTTCCCGCGCGTCTTCGTCGCGTCTTCGGCAAGGAGCGCCGATTTCGACGCCATTCTCGCGACGGGCGTTTGGCCCAAGGTGGATTATCGATCGACCATTCTTCTGCGCGCCGGCGACGACAATCTGCCGCGCCGGGCGGGGACGGCGCGAATTCTGTCCTACAGGAACACGCAGGTCGAAATCGCTGCAGAGGCGCCGGACGGCGGCTGGCTGTTCCTTGGAGACGCCTATCATCCTTGGTGGGACTGCACGGTTGACGGCGTTCCGGCCGAGATATTTCAGGCTGACGTCCTGTTCCGCGCGGTGTGGCTAAACCCCGGCGCGCACCGCGTACGGTTCGTCTTTCGGCCGCTGACGGGCTTGTGGCGGCAGATGGCCGCGGGGCTTGCCCGGCGCGCCGCCAATCCCTAAATCGCCACAGTGCCGCGCCAAAAGTGGCCCGTCGTGACGCCTTTGCGGGCTTCGGCTGACACACAAGGGAAGGTATGAGACGGGAGGACGTGGCAATCGCCCCTGAGGTGCGGCCGAGCGGCGAGCCTATCGCCTCGGGCGAGCGTCCCTGGCGCGAGCGCCGGGCGCTGGTGGCTGCGCGCAAGCGCTTCCTGGATCGCAAGCGCCTCGGCAAGTCGATCGGCGCGATCGCAAGCGTCGCCATATTCGGACTGGCGATACTCGTTCTCGCGCGCGTCCTCGCCAATCTCGACATCGGCGCGCTGCGCGCGGCGATCGCGGCTACGAGCGCCGAGCAGATCGCCGCCGCCACCCTGCTTGCCGGGATCTCCTACCTGGCGCTCACCGGCTATGACGCGCTCGCTCTGCGTCAGATCAAGGCGCATGTGCCCTATCGCCTTACCGCGCTCGGCTCGTTCACCAGCTACGCGATCTCCTTCACGCTTGGGTTTCCGCTGATCACGGGCGGAACCGTGCGTTACTGGATCTATTCGCGCGCCGGCCTCACGGCCGGCAAGGTTGCGAGCCTGACCGTGATCGCCGGCCTGACCTTCTGGCTCGGCATGGCCTTCGTCATTGGCGTCAGTCTGGTCGCGCGCGCCGACGCCTTGTCCTACATCGACCAGCTCAATTGGCGGTTGAATACGCTGATTGGCGTAGGCGTGCTGGTCGCCATCGCCGGCTACGTAGGCTGGGTGGCGCTGGCGCAGCGGCGCGTGCGTTTCCAGGGATTTCGCCTGCAATTGCCGGGCGCGCTCCTCACGCTCGGGCAAATGACGCTCGGCGTTGCTGACCTTTGCGCAGCGGCGGGCGTACTCTTCGTGCTGCTGCCGGCGCAAACCCCGATTGATTTCCCGACCTTCGCCGCGACCTATGTCTTCGCCGCCATCCTCGGCATTGTCAGCCACGCGCCGGGCGGGATCGGCGTGTTCGAGGCGACCATGCTGAAATTTGTGCCGACGCCGACCGAGGAGGCGATGATCGCGTCTCTGCTGCTGTTCCGCATCATCTATTACCTCATCCCGTTCGTGCTGGCGCTGGCCCTGCTCGGCGCCAATGAAGGTCTGCGCCGCTGGAACGCTCTGCGGAGCGCGATGGAGGCCGGGCGGGACGGGGAGGAGGATTAGGGGGCCGCCGCCGTCATGAGCATGAGAAATCTGCCTTTGAGCGAGGTTTATCGGCTGCTCGAACCCGGTCCTGTCGTTCTCCTGACCACGGCCCATCGAAATCGCGCCAACGTGATGGCCATGTCCTGGCACATGATGGTGGAATTCACGCCGCCGCTCGTCGCCTGCGTCGTCAGCGCGGCCGACCACAGCTTTGTCGCCCTGCGTCGCACGCGGGAATGCGTCATCGCCATTCCGTCCGTCGATCTGGCCGCGACGGTCGTCGGCATCGGCAATTGTTCCGGCCGCCAAGCCGACAAGTTCAAGAAGTTTGACTTGACGCCTGTTCAGGCCGAACAGGTCGGCGCGCCGCTGGTTGGCGAGTGCTTCGCCAATCTTGAAGGCCGCGTCGCCGACACGCGGCTCGTCAACAGATATAATCTGTTCGTGATCGAGGTCGTGAAGGCCTGGATCGACCCGACGCAAAGGAATCCGAAAACGATCCATCATCGCGGCTACGGCGAATTCGCCGTCGATGGCGAGATCATCAAGCTGGCGTCGGGCATGCCGTGAGGGCGCTGCCTCTCTTCGCCGCCCGCCGCTCTTCTCTGCATGGGCATCGCGCTTGCGCTTTCCGTTGTCTACCGCGCGAGCGGCCGCAAGCCGCTTTGTCGCTTTCCCGTCATACATCGATTATGAATTAGGCGCATGGTGAGGCGCGAGGAAACATGGACGCACTCGAATCCGATGGCTGCCTGGACGTCGTCGATTCGCTGATCGAGGCGATGCCTGAGGCCGTGTTCATCGTCGCTCCGGATTTGCGCCTGATCGCAATCAACGGCTCGGCGAATCGACTTCTGCCGGACATCCGCAAGGGGGAGCTGCTGGTTCGGGCCATGCGCGCGCCCGATGTTCTCGACGCCGCCATGCGGGTGTTTCAGACCGGGCAGCCGCAGTCGTCGGTCTGGCTCGATCGCTTCCCGGTCGAACGGCAATTCGAGGTCCATCTCAAACGGCTCGTCATCGGCAAGCGCAACGCCTGCGTCGTCACGCTGCACGATGTGACCGAGGCGCGGCGCGTCGACCGCATGCGCACCGATTTCGTCGCCAACGCCAGCCACGAGCTGCGCACGCCGCTGGCTTCGGTCCTCGGTTTCATAGAGACCTTGCAGGGTCCGGCCCGAGAGGATCGGGCGGCGCGGGAGAAATTTCTGGTGATCATGAGCGATCAGGCCCGTCGCATGGCGCGGCTTGTCGATGATCTGTTGTCACTGTCGCGCATCGAGCAGAATCTGCACATGCGCCCGGAGAAGGAAGTCGACCTAACCTCGATCGTGGGCCAGATGGTCGACAGCCTCAGTACGATGGCGGACGAGGCGGGTGTCGATCTGCGGTTTACGCCGGGCGAACAGGTCGTGGCGCCCGGCGATTATGACGAGCTGCTGCGCGTGGCCGAGAACCTGATCGAGAACGCGATCAAATACGGCGCGCCCTCGCCCGTCGACATTGTCGTCGACGTGAAGGACGGGATGGGGCGTCTCGTGGTCAGCGACCAAGGGCCAGGCGTCGCCGCCGAGCATCTGCCGCGTCTCACGGAACGGTTTTATCGCGTCGATGCGGGCCAGAGCCGCGCCAAGGGCGGAACCGGGCTCGGACTTGCCATCGTCAAGCACATCGTCGCCCGCCATCGCGGGCGATTGAGCATAGAATCGACGCCGGGACAGGGCTCGACCTTCTCCGTGACGATCCCTCTAGCGCATTAAATGTAGTAGAAACAATGCATTAACCCTTGTCTAGGGATTGTTTCCTTCTGTCGTCAAACCGTCATCCAGTCGTCGTAATAGTCTCGCCGTCAGACCCTATGGTCCGCATGCCGCTCGGATGAGGCGGCGATAATTCTCGAGCCCGAAAGGCTTCACGATGACGTTCAAGACTCTCGCGCGCGCCGCATGTATTGCGGCTGTCGCCGCAACGGCGACCGCCCCGGTCCGCGCGGCCGATATCTCCGGCGCCGGCGCGACCTTCCCCTATCCGATCTATGCCAAATGGGCCGAAGCCTATAAGGCGCAGACCGGCAACGGCCTGAACTACCAGTCGATCGGCTCCGGCGGCGGCATCAAGCAGATCAAGGCGAGGACAGTCACGTTCGGCGCCTCCGACATGCCCCTGGAGCCGGCCGACCTCAAGGCGTCCGGCCTCATCCAGTTCCCGACCGTCGTCGGCGGCGACGTGCCGGTCGTCAACCTCGATGGCGTCAAGCCGGGCGATCTGACGCTCGACGGACCGACCCTCGCCAGGATATTCCTCGGCGAAATCAAGAGCTGGGACGATCCGGCGATCAAGACGCTGAACCCGACCGCAAAGCTGCCGTCGCAGGCGATCGTCGTCGTGCATCGATCCGACGGATCGGGCACCACCTTCATCTGGACGGACTACCTGTCCAAGGTTTCCGCCGACTGGAAGACCAAGGTCGGCGCGAGCACCGCGGTCGAATGGCCGGTCGGCATCGGCGCCAAGGGCAATGAGGGCGTCGCCCAGAACGTCAGCAACACCAGGGGCGCGATCGGCTATGTCGAATACGCCTACGTGAAGCAGAACAAGATGAACTTCACCAGGGTGGTCAACAAGGACGGCAAGGCGGTCTCTCCGGACTCGCAGGCGTTCCAGGCTGCGGCCGGCAACGCCGACTGGGCGCATTCCGACATGTATCACGTCATCCTGACGGACCAGCCGGGCGCGAACTCCTGGCCGGTGGCGGGCGCCACGTTCATCCTTATGTACAAGCAGCCGCAGGATCCGGCGGCGGCTGGCGAGGCCCTGAAATTCTTCTCCTGGGCCTATGCCAGCGGCGGCAAGCTGGCTGAAGACCTCGACTACGTCCCGATGCCGGCGGCCGTCGTCGCCCAGATCAAGAAGACCTGGGCCGACGAAATCAAGGACAGCGCCGGCAAGTCGCTGATGAACTGACAGATATGCAAGGCGCTCGCTCCCAGGGGCGGGCGCCTCTCCGTATGATGGTGTCCATGAACGAGGCGAACAATGTCGATCAAGCGATCATGCAAGGGTCTGAAGATCCTGGGCGGATCGTTGTGACGGACGCTGTGTTGGCCGACGAGCCCGCCGTCGGCGTCTCGGCGTCCAGGGCGGGCGTGCTGCGCCGGTTTGCGCTCGACGATCTCGTATTTCACACGATGACGCGCGGCGCCGCGATTGCGGTGCTGATCCTGCTCGGCGGCGTGATCGTCTCCCTCGTGAACGGCTCGATTCCAGCAATCCGCGCCTTCGGTTTCGATTTTCTCGACACCCAGGTCTGGAACCCCGTGACCGAGAAATTCGGCGCGCTGGCGCCTATCTACGGCACGCTCGTCACCTCGGCGCTGGCCATGCTCGTCGCGGTGCCGGTCGGTCTGGGGGTCGCGGTCTTTCTCACCGAACTCTGCCCACACAATCTGCGCCGTCCGCTCGGCATCGCCATCGAACTTCTGGCGGGCATCCCCTCCATCATCTACGGCATCTGGGGCCTGTTCATCCTCGCGCCCTTTCTGCAGACCTGGGTGCAGCCGGCGATCATCGCAGCGACAGGCAATATTCCGATCCTGTCCTCGTTGTTCGCGGGGCCACCCTACGGCATCGGCATTCTGACCTCCGCCTTCGTGCTCGCGATCATGGTGCTGCCCTTCATCTCGTCGATCTCTCGCGATGTGTTCGAGACAGTGCCGCCGGTGCTCAAGGAAGCCGCCTTCGGCATTGGCTGCACGAAGTGGGAAGTGATGCGCAAGGTCGTCATTCCCTATACGCGCGTCGGCGTGATAGGCGGCGTGATGCTCGGCCTCGGCCGCGCGCTCGGCGAAACGATGGCGGTCACCTTCGTGATCGGCAATGCGCACAAAATCTCGAATTCGCTGCTTGCGCCCGGCACGACCATTTCAGCGACTATCGCCAACGAATTCACGGAAGCCGTCGGCGATCTGTACACGTCGTCGCTCATAGAACTCGGGCTCATCCTGTTCGTCATCACCTTCCTGGTGCTGGCGGCTGCGCGTTACATGCTGATGCGTCTCGAAAAGAAAGCGGTCTGATCATGGCGCTCTACGACACGCGGCGGCGCGTGAACGCGATTGCCATGGGCCTGTCATGGGTTGCGGCGGCGTTCGGGCTAGGCTTTCTGGCGCTCATTCTCGGCGCCCTTCTGTGGAACGGCGTCGCCGGCCTGTCGCCCAAGGTGTTTCTCCAGATGACGCCGCCGCCCGGTTCGTCCGGCGGTCTGCTCAACGCCATCGCCGGCAGCGTCGTCATGACCAGCCTTGGCGTTCTGCTCGGCACGCCGATCGGCATGCTTGCAGGCACCTACATGGCCGAATACGGACGTTATTCCAAACTGACGACGGTCGTGCGTTTCATCAACGACATCCTTCTTAGCGCGCCGTCGATCGTAATCGGCCTGTTCGTCTACGAGATCATCGTTGCGCAGGTCGGGCACTTTTCCGCGATCGCGGGCGTCGTCGCCCTTGCGGTCATCGTCATCCCGGTCGTCGTGCGCACGACCGAAGACATGCTGCTGCTTGTGCCAGGCCAGTTGCGCGAGGCCTCGGCCGCGCTCGGCCTGCCGCGTTCCTTCGTCATTCGCCGCATCGCGTACCGCGCGGCGAGTTCGGGGCTCGTCACCGGCGTTCTGCTCGCCGTCGCCCGCGTCAGCGGCGAGACGGCGCCGCTGCTGTTCACCTCGCTCAACAACCAGTTCTGGAGCGCCGACATCAACGCGCCGATGGCGAGCCTGCCGGTCGTGATCTTCCAGTTTGCCTTGAGCCCGTACAAGGACTGGCAGCAACTCGCCTGGACCGGCGCGCTTCTGATCACCGCCGCAGTGCTGTCTATTTCCATTGTCGCGCGCGCTCTCTCCTCCCGGAGGACGACGAAATGAATACGATCACGATCGAGAAGCCGGACGTAAAGATCAGGGTTCGCGATCTCGACTTCTTTTATGGCCAGACCCGCGCGCTGAAATCCATCAATCTGTCGCTCGCAAGGAACGAGGTGACGGCCTTCATCGGGCCTTCCGGCTGTGGCAAGTCGACCCTGCTGCGTGTGCTCAACCGGATGTACGACCTCTATTCCGGCCAGCGCGCAACCGGCGAGGTCATTCTCGACGGCGAGAACATTCTCAGCCCCGGCATCGACGTCAATCTGCTTCGCGCGCGCGTCGGCATGGTCTTTCAGAAGCCGACGCCCTTTCCGATGTCGATTTACGAGAATATCGCCTTCGGTATCCGCCTTTATGAAAAGCCGCCGAAAAGCGAACTCGATGGCCGCGTCGAGAAGGCGCTGCGCGGCGCGGCGCTGTGGGAGGAGGTCAAGGACAAGCTGCACACCAGCGGGCTCGGCCTGTCGGGCGGCCAGCAGCAGCGCCTCTGTATCGCGCGCACGGTCGCCATCCACCCGGAAGTCATCCTGTTCGACGAGCCGGCGTCCGCGCTCGATCCGATCTCGACCGCCAAGGTGGAGGAGCTGATCGACGAATTGAGCGAGGAGTTCACGATCGTGATCGTGACCCACAACATGCAGCAGGCCGCCCGCGTATCGAAATATACGGCGTTCATGTACCTGGGCGAATTGGTCGAGTTTGGCTTGACCAACCGGCTCTTCACCTCGCCCGAGAAGAAGCAGACGCAGGACTACATAACCGGCCGTTTCGGCTGATCGCCGGGCGGAGGGAGGAAATCGGAGAGATTGATGAGCGATCATATTGTCAGATCCTACGATCGCGAGCTGGACTTGCTCGGACGGCGGATCGCCGAAATGGGCGGCATCGCCGAGCAGATGCTGTCGGACGCGATGGATGCGCTGGCCAATCTCGACCCGGAACTGGCCCGCAAGGTCGTCGGGACGGATACGCGCCTCGACGCCCTTCAGCGCGAGATCGAGGACGAGGCCATTCTCACTATCGCGCGTCGCCAGCCAATGGCGATCGATCTGCGCGAATGCGTCGCCGCGATTCGCGTGTCCGGCGATCTCGAACGGGTTGGCGACCTCGCCAAGAACATCGCCAAGCGCGCGATCAAGATCGCCGCGGAGGCTCGGCTGCCGCGCGCGATTATCGGCATCAAGTCCATGCACGAGTTTGCGGCGATCCAGTTGAAAGACGTGCTCGACGCCTATGCGCAGCGCGACATCGAGCGGGCGCGAGCCGTATGGAGCCGCGACGTTGAGCTCGACGCGCTCGAGGATTCCGTGTTCCGCGATCTCCTGACGTTCATGATGGAGGATCCGCGCAACATAACCTTCTGCACGCACCTTCTGTTCTGCTCGAAGAACATCGAGCGCATCGGCGACCACACAACAAATATCGCGGAAACCACGATCTATCTCGTCACCGGCGAAACGCCGCAGATGGAGAGGCCCAAAGGCGCGATCGACAAGGTCGGCGGCCCATGAGGATGGACATGAACGAAACGCGCATTGCGCCGCCAAAGGATGTATCGACGAGCCGCGCCCCGCGCGTTCTCGTAGTCGAGGACGAGCAGGCGCTCGCTCTTCTGCTGTCGTATAATCTTGAGGCTGAGGGCTATCTCGTCGAGCGCGTCGAGCGCGGCGACGACGCCGAACTGCGTCTGGCGGAATCTCCGCCCGACCTCGTCATCCTCGACTGGATGCTGCCGGGTGTCTCCGGTCTGGAAATCTGCCGCCGGTTACGCGCCCGCGAGGAAACGCGCGCGCTGCCGGTCATCATGCTGACCGCGCGCGGCGAGGAAGCCGAGCGCGTGCGCGGCCTGTCCGTCGGCGCCGACGATTATGTGGTCAAGCCGTTTTCAGTGCCGGAACTGATGGCGCGCGTGCGATCACTGCTGCGCCGCGCGCGCCCGGAGCGCATCGCCAGCAGACTGATCGCCAGCGACATCGACCTCGACCGCGAAACCCGCCGTGTCCGTCGCGCCGGCCGAGATATCCATCTTGGGCCGACCGAGTTTCGCTTGCTCGAGTATCTGCTGGAAAAGCCAGGTCGGGTGTTTTCGCGCGCCCAGTTGCTCGACGCTGTCTGGGGCTTGTCAGCGGAGATCGACGAGCGCACGGTTGACGTGCATGTCGGCCGGTTGCGCAAGGCGCTTGTGCGCGGCCGGGAGCGCGACCCGATCCGCACCGTCCGCGGCGCCGGCTATTCCTTCGACGAGACGTTCGGCAAGAGTTGAAACAAGGCTCGCCGGCCTTCAGGCCAACGAGCCGATCAAACGACATCCGGGCCTGATGTCGAGCCCGGAAATCATCGCGCCCTGGCGCGTCTCCGGTCCTGCGCGGGTTGATAGGCGACGCGCGCGTGAAACTTGCAATACGGGCCTTCGCCGATTGGCGCGTCGCCGCCGCAATAGCGAAAGTCCGGCGTCGCCGGATCGCCCATCGGCCAGCGGCACATCGACTCGCGCAGATCCATGATCGTGACGCGCTCCGACATCGGGATCACGACTTCTTCGAGCCGCGCCTTGGGTTGCGGCGGCGCCTCCATGACGCGCGGGGCCAGCGCGTAGGCGAGGTTGCCGCGCACCATGGGCGCGTGCTGGCGCGGCGCGGGCGCGCGAACCGGCTTCGAGGCCGGCCGCGGCCGCGACGACGACGGCGCGGGCGCCTTGGCGCGGCCGGACAGGCCGAGGCGATGCACCTTGCCGATCACCGCATTTCGCGTGATGCCATTCGAAAGCTCCGATGCGATCTGGCTTGCGCTCAGGCCCTCCAGCCAGAGTTTGCGCAGCATCTCTACGCGCTCGTCAGTCCAGGACATGAAGTCCTCCTTGAAATACTTTGGGTCCGCGTTACTACTCGAGAGCGCAAGCGGTTGATCCGGAATCGGAAACACCAGAACGCGCCAGGAATCCGGCGTGTTCAACGCATGACGCTCTCTGAAAGGTCCGCCGCACGAGATGTCGTAGTCGACAAGCCGGACGCTACACTAGGCCTTGATTCACGCGCAAGAGTCAGGCGGCGGTTTGCAATGTTTTCAACAGGAGCTTGTTGCGCGACAGCCGGCGCTCGCGTGGCCGGATAGGTCATTTGACCTCCAGTGTCAGCAAACGTATTATAATACTGTGCTGCCGCCCTTCGAGGCGGCAGTTTGCTTTGCAGCCCCGGACGCGGTGGCGCGGCAGCCGCGCCGGTCGATTCCGCGCTGCAATTCAACGGGTTTGTCGGCCGCGCCCAGGTGCGGGCGTCGCTGCCCAGAGGAGAAAAATCGTGACGTCCGCCATCGTTCCGACTTACGCGCGCGCCGACCTCGCTTTCGAGCGGGGCGAGGGATCCTGGCTCGTGTCGGTCAAGGGCGAGCGATATCTCGATTTTGGCGGCGGCATCGCGGTCGTTTCGCTTGGCTATTGCCATCCGCATCTGGTCGAGGCGCTCACCGCCCAGGCCAACAAGCTCTGGCACACGTCGAACCTCTACCAGATCCCCGAGGGTGAGAGGCTCGCTCGCCGGCTCGTCGACGCGACTTTTGCTGATCTCGCCTTCTTCACCAATTCGGGCGCCGAGGCGCTGGAGTTCGCCGTCAAGACGGCGCGCAAGTATCATGCGTCCGAAGGCCATCCCGAGCGATACCGCATCATCACTTTCGAGGGCGCCTTCCACGGCCGCACGACGGCGATGATAGCGGCTGGCGGCAACCCCAAATATTATGAGGGCTTCGGCCCCAAGGCGCCGGGCTTCGACCAGGTTCCGTTTGGCGATATCGAGGCGGTGAAGGCCGCGGTTACGCCGGACACGGCGGCGATCCTGATCGAACCGATCCTGGGCGAGGGCGGCGTCAAGGTCGCCGATCCCGCGTTCTTGCGCGCGCTTCGGGAGCTTTGCGACGAGCATGGCATGTTGCTGGCGTTCGACGAGGTGCAGACCGGAGTCGGACGCACCGGCAGGTTCTTCGCCTATGAACTGACCGGCGTCACGCCAGACATCCTCGCCTTCGCCAAGGGCATCGGCGGCGGTTTTCCGCTCGGCGGCTGCCTCGCCACGGCCCGTGCCGCGAAGGGCATGGTCGCCGGAACGCATGGCACGACCTATGGCGGCAACCCGCTCGCCATGGCCGTCGGCAACGCGGTGCTCGATATCGTGCTGGCGCCGGGATTTCTGGATGATGTCGCGCGAAAAGGCCTGCGCTTGCGCCAGCGGCTTGCCGAGCTGCGCGACCGCCATCCCGACATCATCGCCGGCGTGCGCGGCGAGGGCCTGATGATGGGCGTGCAGACGAAAATCAACGTCGGCGAATTCGTCGCGGCGGCGCGCGCCGAGCATCTGCTGCTGATCCCCGCCGCCGAGAATGTCGCGCGGCTGCTGCCGCCGCTTACCATTTCGGAAGACGAACTGGCGGAGGGCGTGAGCCGCATGGAGAAGGCGTGTCTGGTCCTTGAGGCCGCGCGCGCTGCAGATAAGGGAGCGGCGGAATGACAACGCCGCCCCGGCAGACAGGCCGTTCCTTCCTCGATCTCGACCAGATTTCGAGCGCCGAATTGCGGCGCATCCTCGACATTGCGGTCGAACTGAAGAAAAACCGGGCGGCGGCGCGCCTCGCCGTATCGAAACCGCTCACCGGCCGGACGCTTGCGATGATCTTCGACAAGCCCTCGACCCGCACGCGCGTGTCGTTCGACATCGCCATGCGCGAACTCGGCGGCGAGACGATCATGCTGACCGGCGCCGAGATGCAGCTCGGCCGCGGCGAAACCATCGCCGACACGGCGCGCGTCCTCTCCCGCTACGTCGATGCGATCATGATCCGCATCCTCAGCCATGAAGATCTCGACGAACTCGCGCGCAATGCGACCGTTCCCGTCATCAACGGCCTGACCAAGGCGACGCATCCCTGCCAGGTCATGGCCGACGTTATGACCTTCGAGGAGCATCGCGGGCCAATCGCCGGACGCACCATCGCCTGGACCGGCGATTCCAACAATGTGCTGGCGAGCTGGGTGCATGCGGCGCAGAGGTTCGGTTTCTCCATCAACATCGCCACGCCGCGCGAACTGTCGCCGCCGCCGCAGCTTCTCGATTGGGCGCGCAAGGGCGGCGCTGGAGTCCTGCTCACTTCCGACCCGTTCGAGGCGGCGCGCGGCGCCGATTGCATCGTAACGGACTGCTGGGTGTCGATGGGGGACGCGGAGGATTCGCATCGCCATAACCTGCTCGCGCCCTATCAGGTCAACGCACGGTTGATGGCGCAGGCGAACAGGGACGCCCTGTTCATGCATTGCCTGCCCGCGCATCGCGGCGAGGAGGTCACCGACGAGGTGATCGACGGCCCGCAATCCGTCGTTTTCGACGAAGCCGAAAACCGGCTCCACGCGCAAAAGGGCGTGCTCGCCTGGTGCCTTGAGGCAGTTCAATGAGCGGAGGCGAGAGCCGCCCCGTTTCCGACGCCGCGATTGACGACGCCATCCTGCCTTTCGCAGTCGAGGCGCTCGACCTGCGCGGGCGCGTCGTGCGGCTGGGTCCGTCCATCGATTCCATTCTCTCGCGCCACCGCTATCCGCCGCCGGTCGCGCGCTTGCTTGGCGAGGCTGCCGCGCTCACCGTGCTGCTCGGCTCGTCGCTGAAGCAAGCGGGCCGATTCCAGTTGCAGACGCGAACGGACGGCCTCGTCGATATGCTGGTCGTCGATTTCGACGCGCCAGATCGCCTTCGCGCCTTCGCGCGCTTTGATGCCGGCCGACTCGCGCTCGCCGAGGCCGACGGCAGGACGAAGCCGGCGGAATTGCTCGGGCGCGGCCACCTGGCCTTCACCATCGATCCCGGCGGCGACATGGCGCGCTATCAGGGCGTGGTCGCGCTGGCGGGAGAAGGGCTCGAAGTCGCCGCGCACGATTATTTTGCGCGCTCCGAGCAGATACCGACCGTCGTACGGCTTGCGGTCGGTCAGGTTGTGACCGGGGCCGGTTCGCACTGGCGCGCCGGCGGGCTGATCGCCCAGTTCCTGCCGGAATCCGAGGAGCGGCGCCGACAGGCCGACCTGCACCCAGGCGATGCGCCGGAGGGGACTGCGACGCATAGTCTCGCCGTCGACGAGGCCTGGACCGAAGGGCGCTCGCACGCGTCCACCGTGGAAGATCACGAATTGATCGATCCCTCGCTTTCGGGCGAGCGGCTGCTCTACCGGCTTTATCACGAACGCGGCGTGCGTGTGTTCACGCCGCATTCCGTGCATGAGCAATGTCGCTGCTCGACGGACTCGATCCACGCGATGCTGCAGAGGTTCACGCCTCAGGAGCGCGCCGACATGATCGGCGACGACGGCGCCATTGGCGTCACCTGCGAGTTCTGTTCGACCAAGCGTGTGTTTGATCCGAAGGAATTCGGCTGACGGCGCTCAGCCCGCCGGACAGAAGACGCGGATGCGCGCGCCATCGGGATCGAGCGCGACGAATGTGCGTCCGAAATCCATAGTTACGGGCTCCTGGACGATGGCGCAGCCGCGCGTCTTCCATGCGGCATGCGTAGCATCGACCACGGCCGCAGAAGCGGCCGTCAGCGCGATCTCGCCGCCATCGGCGGCAGGCGCGGGCGGCTGCACGCCGTCGCGGCGCCACAGTCCGAGCATCACGCCCTCGCGCAGCGGCAGCATGGCGAAAGTGTCGGATTGCTCGACGACGGGCGCGCCGAGCAGGCCCGCATAGAATTGCGCGGACAGCGCGGGATCGGCGACGTAGCGCAGGACGAAACTGAATTGAGGCATCTCGTTCTCCTTTAGGAGATCATTGGATGCCACGTGGCTATGTCAGTTTCCGTCAGGAGCGCTCAGAATTCGACGCCCTCGGCCTCCCGCCATTGTCGGACGAGGGCGGCGCGACGGATCGGATAGCGCGAGTCGAGAACCTGCGCCCGGGCGATCCTGTCGATGCGGAAATGCCGGAAATCGCCGCGCGCTTCGCACCATGCCGCGCAGACCCGCGCCTCGTCGAAATAGGCGAGCGCGATCGGCCAGATCGTGCGTTCTGTCGCAGCTCGTATCCCGTCGATATAGGCGATTGCAATCCTGCGCTCTTGTCGCATCGCCGCGCGCACGAGTCCTTCCAGTTCCGCGCCCTCTGTCGTCGACGCGCGGGCGGGCACGAGCAAGGGGTGCGCGTCAGGCGTCTCCCGCAGCGCATGCGGCGCGACTGCCTCTATCTTGGCGAGCGCGTGGCGCGCGGCCGATGAGAGACCAGGATCCGCGTTGCGCGCAACGAATTTCGAGCCGAGGATCAGCGCGTCCAGTTCCTCGCGCGAAAACATGAGCGGCGGCAGCGTGAAGTTCGAGCGCAGCACATAGCCGACGCCAGCTTCGCCCTCTATGTCCGCGCCCTGCGCCTGCAGTGTCGCAATGTCGCGATAGATGGTGCGAGGGCTGACCCCGGTTTCGGCTGCGAGCGCGTCGGCGCTTGTCGGCCCGCGCCGCACGCGCAATATCTGCATGATGTCGAGCAGGCGGGTTGTCCTCGACATTCCGTCACGAAAGCTCTGCGATCAGCCGCCGCATGAAGGCGATACACTCCTCGTATTGGGCGATCTCGCAATATTCGTCGGCTTGATGAGCCTGCTCGATCGATCCGGGACCGCACAGCACCGTCGGCACGAGGTTCTGCTGAAACTGCCCCGCTTCGCTCGCATAGGGGACGGCGACGGTCCGGTTGGCGCGGGCGAGCCGCAGCGCCAGCGTTTCCGCGGCGCTGCCTGGCTCCGGCGCGAGAGCGGGAATCTCGACCTCGATTTCCGTCACGATCTCGCAATCAGGGAAACCTGCGAAGCGCCGTTGCGCAATTTCGTCGCAGGCGAGCATGAACTTGTTATAGGCGGTGCGCAGCGACACGCCGGGCAGCCCGCGGAACTCCCAAAGGAGTTCGCAATCCCGCGCAATGATGTTGCGCGCCACGCCGCCGCTGATCGCGCCGACGTGTACGGTCGAAACCGGCGGATCGAAGCGGTCGGAACGCAGGCTCTCCTCGCCGATTTCCGCGCCGATCCGTTCCAGCGCCATCACGAGTTCGGCCCCCGCATGCACGGCGCTCACGCCCAGATGCAATTTCGCCGAATGCGATTCATGGCCGCGCACCCGCGTGCGATAGGTCGAAACGCTCTTGTGCGCGTCGGCGACCTGCATGAGCGTTGGCTCGCCGACCAGCGCGACCGCCGGGCGCGGCAGATCGACGCCGAAGCGCCTGATGAGGTCCAGAGGACCTGCACAGGTCGTCTCCTCGTCGTAGCTGAGCAGGACATGGATCGGCCGCGTCAGCTTCGCCGCCTGGAATTCCGGTATCATCGCCAGGCAAATGGCGTCAAAACCCTTCATGTCGCAGGCGCCACGTCCATACAGCCGTCCTTCGGAGCGGCGGGCGCGGAATGGATCACCGGTCCAGCTCTGCCCTTCGACGGGAACGCAATCCGTGTGGCCCGAGAGCACGATTCCGCCGTCGCGCATCGGGCCGATGGTCGCCATGACCGCCGCCTTGTCGCCAGCCGCGTTTGGCGCGCGCACGAAAGGGACGCCGCACTGGCGGAAATAGGTCTCGACGTGGTCGATCAGCGCCAGATTGGACTTCGCGCTTTCGGTGTCGAAGGCGATCAGGGTTTCGGCGATTTCGAGCGCGCGTTCGAGCGTTGCCGCCGGGTTCAATTCAGAACCTTCCGGCTGAAAGGGGAGTCGAGCGAAAAGGCGGGAATCGCCACGTCGAACGAGCGCCCGTTCTCGTCGACCATCCGATATGCGCCCTCCATGATGCCGGATGGCGTCGAGAGCGGACAGCCGGATGTGTAGCGGAACACGTCGCCGGGGCGCAGGATCGGTTGCTCGCCGACGACGCCCGGCCCCCTGACTTCCTCGCGTTTGCCATCGGCGTCGGTGATGATCCAGTGGCGCGACAACAATTGCGCGGATGTCGCGCCGAGATTGGCGATCTCGATCGTATAGGACCAGAGGTACTGGCTCTCGCCCGGATCTGACTGATCCGCGAGGTAATTCGGCAGGACTGTGACCTGGATGTCGTTCGTGACCGCCTTGTACATGCGGCGATTATAACGCGTTTTGTCCGCCACGCATCCGCCGTGTGGGGGCGGCGGCGCGCGACTTCGGCCGCATCGCCCTTATCGCGCCGCGGCCATCGCCGCCAACGTCACGTCCTCGATCAGATCGTCTATGTCTTCCAGACCGATCGAAAGCCGCAACATCCCCTCGCCAATCCCCATCGCCGCGCGCGTCTCGGGCTTGAGCCTCTGATGCGTCGTCGTCGCGGGGTGGGTGATGAGGCTCTTGGCGTCGCCAAGATTGTTGGAAATCTTCACGACCTCCAGCGCGTTGGCGAAGCGGAAGGCGGCAGCCTTGCCGCCATCGAGCTCCAGCGCCAGAACCGTGCCGCCGCCCTTCATCTGCCGGCGGGCGAGCGCGGACTGCGGGTGGTCGTCGCGGAATGGATAGAGCACGCGCGCGACGCCCGGCAGCCCCACGAGCGCATCGGCCACGCGCGCGGCGCTCGCCGTCTGCTGCCCGACGCGCAGCGGCAGCGTCTCCAGACCCTTCAGCATGATCCAGGCGTTGAACGGCGACAGCGACGGTCCAGTCTGCCGCAGGATATTGTGGATCTGCCCGTCGATGATGTCGCGCGCAGCCAGAATGCAGCCGCCGAGGCAGCGGCCCTGTCCGTCGATGTGCTTTGTCGTCGAATAGACGACGACATCCGCGCCGAGATCGAACGGCTGCTGCAGCAGCGGCGTCGCAAACACGTTGTCGACCACGAGTTTTGCGCCGCCCTTGTGCGCAATCTCGGCGATGGCGGCTATGTCGAGAATTTCAAGCTGCGGATTGGTCGGGCTTTCGAGGAAGCAGACTTTTGTATTCGACTGCATCGCTGCGCGCCATTGGTCGAGGTCCGTACCGTCGACCAGCGTGGTCGCAACCCCGAAGCGCGGCAGCCATTCCTCCACGATATAGAGGCAGGAGCCGAACAGCGCGCGCGCCGCAACGACGTGATCGCCGGCGCGCACCAGGCTCATCAGCGCCGCCGTCACCGCCGCCATGCCGCTCGCCGTGGCGCGCGCCGCTTCGGCGCCTTCGAGCAGAGCCATCCGCTCCTCGAACATGGCGACCGTCGGATTGGAAAAGCGGGAATAGACAAATCCCGGCTGCTCGCCCTTGAACCGGGCCTCGGCGGCTTCCGCCGTCTCGTAGACGAAGCCCTGCGTCAGGAACAGCGCCTCGGACGTCTCGCCGAACTGCGAGCGCATGGTTCCCCCATGCACCATCCGGGTGGCGGGCCGCAGCTTGCGGGCGGGATGTTCGGACGCGCTCATGGTTTCTCCGCGCAGGTGTTCCGCCGCTCGCGCCGGAACGGATTTGTGCACAGGGCAAAGCAAGGGTTTCGGTTGAAAGCCCCGGCCTTTTAGTCCCTTGTTTCATGTGGCGGGCAAGCCGGCCGGCTCAAATGACCACTGGCGATCTCTACAGAAGGGCGGACTTGGCGTCAACGCGACGATCCGGTAGCACCTTCGGGCGGAAGGAGACAGACGGGTGGCGAACGAGACAGGCGCCGTTGCGCGGCGCGGCATATTGGCGGACCGTCAGATCGAGGCGCTGGCGTCGGCGGGGAACATCGTCGCGCCGCCGTTCGCGCCCGGGCAGGTTCAGCCGGCGAGCCTGGATCTCAGGATCGGCGCGCGCGCCTGGCGCATGCGGGCCAGTTTCCTGCCGGGCGGTCGCAAGGTGGCGGCGCGCGCGGAGGAGCTTGCGCTGCACGAAATCGATCTCACTGACGGCGCCGCGCTCGAAACCGATTGCGTCTATCTCTGCGAATTGCTCGAAAGCCTCGCGCTTCCAGCCGATGTCGCTGCCTCCGCCAACCCGAAATCCTCGACTGGCCGTATCGATGTATTCACCCGTGTCATTTGCGATGGCGCGCGGGAATTCGACCAGATTCCGGCGGGTTACAAGGGGCCATTGTTCGCCGAGGTGTCGCCGCGCACCTTCCCGGCGCTGGTGCGCAAGGGCTCGCGCCTGTCCCAAATCCGTTTCCGTCGCGGGCTCGCGCGTCTCGACGACGCCCAGCATCGCGCGCTGCACATGCGCGAGCGCCTCGTGACCTCGGCCGAGCCCTCGATCGCTGGCGGCGTCGCGATCTCGATCGATCTTGCCGGCTTCGACGCCTCCGGCCTCGTCGGCTGGCGCGCGAAACGCCACACCGGCCTGATCGACGTCGACAAGGCGGACGGGCAAGACGCCTATGATTTCTGGGAGCCGATCTTTGCGCGCGGACAGCGTGAACTCGTTCTCGATCCAGGCGAGTTCTATATCCTCGCTTCCAAGGAGGCCGTGCGCGTCCCAGCCGATCACGCCGCCGAGATGACGCCGTTCGATCCGCTTGTCGGCGAGTTCCGCGTTCATTACGCCGGCTTCTTCGATCCGGGTTTCGGCGCAGCCGAAGCGGGCGGGCAGGGCGCGCGCGCCGTGCTGGAAGTGCGCTCGCACGACGTGCCGTTCATTCTTGAGGACGGCCAGACCGTCGGCCGGCTGGTTTACGAGCGCATGGCCGAAACGCCGCGCGCGCTTTATGGCGTCGACCTCGCCTCCAACTATCAGGCGCAGGGGCTGAAGCTGTCGAAACATTTTCGAACGCCGAAGCCCTGACCGGCCTGACGAAGTCGTCATGGCCGGGTTTGTCCCGACCATCCACGCCCGAGGGAGCAGCGCCCGTCCGTATGGACGCCCGGCGCAGGGCCGGGCAGAGCGGGGCCATTCGTCCGCGCTTCACCGCTCCAGCGGCACGTCCAGCGAATGCAGCATGCGGCCGACACAGGCGTAGAAGGATGAGGTCAGCGCGAGTTCGACGATTTCGCCGTCCGAAAAATGCTTGCGCGCTTCCGCCATCGCCTCGGCCGAGGCGCCCGGTCCGTGCGTGATCTCTTCGGCCAGTCGCAGCGCGATGCGCTCCTTCGTGTCGAAGGCAGGAGACGTATGGCCATCCTTCAGCGCGTCGATCTTGTCCTGTGGCAGGCCCGCCGCGCGCGCCATGTCCAGATGATGAACCCACTCATATGTCGCGCCCATGATCTGCGCGCCGCGCAATATCATCAGCTCGCGCAAGGCGCGCGGCGTCGTCGCGTCGTTGCGCAGCGGCCAGGCCATGTCGCACCAGGCCTGCAGCATGGCCCTCGAATTGCCGATCATCCTGTAGAGGTTCGGAAACGCACGGCCGCCGTCCGTAACCTCCTTGAAGATTTTCGCAAGGCGAGGATCGGAATTGTCTTCGATCAGGGGCAGATTGGGCATGGGGCCTCGATTGGAAAAATTGAGATGCTCGTCATTTGACCGGCGCCGGCGCGCCGGCGACAGCCGTTATGCCGGCGTCGATTGGCAGCACGACTCCAGTCACCCAGCGCGCGTCGTCGGAGGCAAGATAGAGCACGCCGCCGCCGACGTCCCATCCTGAGCCCTCGGTCTGAAGAACGGAGCGCATGCGCCGCGCCTCACGCACCTCCTCGCTCATGCCGGCGGCAAAAACCATCGGCGTGTAGACCATGCCCGGGCAGATGCAATTGACGCGGATCTTGTCCCGGCCGTGATGGTGCGCCATCGCGCGCGTCATGTTGACGACCGCGCCCTTCGAAGTCGGATAGAGCAGATTGGCGATGCCGCCGCGCAAGCCTGCCACCGACGAGATATTGATGATCGATCCGCCGCCCGCATTGATCATTTCGGGAATTGCGTATTTGGACATAAGCATCATCGACGTGACGTTGACGAGAAGTCCCTGGTTCCAGTCATCGAGATCGACCTCGACCGCAGTGCCTTTCGGACCGCCAATCCCGACATTGTTGACGAGGATGTCCATGCGGCCCCAGCGCGCGACGCCGCTGCGCACGATCCGTTCGCAATCCTCGGGTTTGGTCACGTCGGCGACGACGACGACCGCTTCGCCGCCCTCGGCCTCGATCATGTCGCGCGTTCGGGCGGCCCAGTCCTCGTTCCTGTCGACGAGAACAACGCGCGCGCCGTTGCGTGCGAGCAGGATCGACGCCGCGCGGCCGTTGCCGATGCCGTCCGCGCGCGACCCCGCTCCGGTGACGATCGCCACGCGATTCTTCAGCCGGTCATTTCCGCGTCCGTAAGCCTCGCCGTCCACGTTTCTCTCCCAGGTTGCTTCGACCTGTCGATGATGCGTGAAATCCGCGCGCGGATCATCCAGAATCTGCAGATGCTCCATCCGTCCGTCGTCGCCCGTTTCGTGCGCCGCGCGCCTGCCGGCCGCCGGCGTTCCAGCCGTCGAAATCGAAGGTGAACAGGCTCATTGCGCGAGCGCCCCCTGCACCTTGCGCGCCGCCGTCCGCAGCCGCGCCGCCTCGCTCTCTGTCATTTTCGTGCGGGGTGTTTCGACATGCAGCGCCTCGACGACATGCGTCGGCCGCGCCGCCAGCAGGAAGATGCGGTCGGCAAGATAGATCGCCTCGTCGAGATCGTGCGTCACGATGAGGGTTGTCACACCGCGGGATTCGACGAGTTCGGCGATCTCCTCGCGCAATCTGAGCGCCAGCGTCGCATCGAGCGAAACGAATGGCTCGTCCAGCAGCAGCAGGTCCGGCTCGAACGCGAGCGCGCGCGCGATGGCGACCCTGCGGGCGAGTCCCAACGACAGTTCTCCGGGAAAATGCGTGCGATGCGCCGACAGCCCGAGTGTGACGAACAGCGCGCCGATGTCGGCGGAGTCCGCGTCCGGCGCGGCGATGCGCACATTGTCCTCGACGCTGCGCCAGGGCAGCAGCCGCGGTTCCTGGAACACCATGCCGAGCTTTCCATGCGCGGGCAGGGCGACGCGGCCGCGGAAATCGCGATCGAGCCCCGCGATGATGCGCAGCAGGGTCGTCTTGCCGCAACCCGACGGGCCGACGATCGCGCCGACTTCCCCTGCGCCGAGCGTCAGCGAAAGGCCGGCGATGACAGTCTGCGCGCCGCCGCCGACAGCCCGAAAACATTTGTCGTCGATCGCAATTTCAAGCCGTGCGGGGCCGCCAGCGGGAGACGCGTCGTTCAATCTTTTGCACCAGCAGGGTTTCGATCGCCAGCATGACGCAGACGAAGGGCAGCGTATAGGCGAGCAGCAATTTGACGTCGAACAGTTGAAAGGCTGTGCCGATCTCGAAGCCGACGCCATTCGGGCGGCCCATGAATTCGACCACCAGAACGATCTTCCAGACGAGCGAGAGCCCCGAGCGCATCGCCGCCGCGAGCCAGGGCGCGAGCTGCGGCAGGATGACGTGCCGCAGCCGCGTCGCAAGCGGCATGCGGAAGGCCAGAGCCATTTCGTCGAGCCCGGCGTCGAGCGCGCGCGCGCCTTCGCGCATCGTGACGATGGTGTTCGGCAGCTTGTTGAGCGCGACGGCGCCGATCGCGGCGGCCTCCGTCAGGCCCGCCCAGATATAGGCGAGCACGATGATGACCAGCGCCGGCAGGTTGAGCAGTACGACGACCCAGGGGTCGGCGAAATCGTCGAAGGCGCGCTTGCGCCCCATCGCCACGCCGAGGACCGAGCCCAGGATCATCGCCAGCGCAAAGGCCGCGATGACCCGCAGCAGCGTCGCGCCGAGGTTGGAAAGCAGCGCGCCTGACTGCGCTTCCGCCGCAACGGCTGTGAAGACCGCCATAGGCGCGGGAAGGTAGCGCGCCGAGGCGCCGAGCGACGCGAATTGCCAGGCGAGCAGCAGAACCAGCAGCGAGACGATGCGCGCCATGCTCAGCCGCCGCGCCAGAATACGCCGGGCGGCAAGTCCTTCGACGGGCCTACCAGCGCCTCGCCGCCGACGTCAGACAGCAGCTTGTAGAGCGCGCGTGCGTCTTTTTCCTCGGCCTCCACGCCGCGTCGCGGTATGCCCTCGGCGTAGCGCTTGCGGTAGATGGCCTGGGTCGCAGCGTCCTTCGCCCCTGTCAGCGGCGCGACGATGGCCCAGGCTTCGTCCGACGAGGCGATGAGATCCTTGGCCTTGTCGGTCATCGCAAAGAAGCGCTTCAGCGCATCGGCGTTCTTTGCCGCCCAGGCCTCGTCGAACACGTAGCCGGTCACGACCGGCGCGCCGGCTGCGCCGAGACCGCGCTCGATGTCGAGCATGTCGATCGCCCGCCTGAGCCCGCGTCCTTCGAGGTCCGCGCAGAAGTTCCAGAATTCCAGGACGGCGTCGAGTTCGCCCTGCGCGGCCTTTTCGGCGATCAGCGGCGGCGCGCCATAGACGATTGTCGCCTGCCTCTTGAGGTCGACGCCCGTCCCCAATGCCGCGGCCTGAAGAAGAAGCCAGCTCTTGTCGAGTGGACCGCCAGCGATGCCGAGTCTTTTGCCTGCGAGATCGGCGAGCGCATGAATGGCAGAATCCCTGGCGACCATGACGGCGCCGATCCCCGTCGAATAGGGCCGCAGCGTCAGTGTCGCGCCGAGGCTGCGTTCGCGCGACACCCACAGCCAGTCCGAGACGATCACATCCGCCGATCGGCCGGAAATGGCGATCTTGCCCATGTCGGTCGAAGCGAGTTCGACAATGTCGAGGTCGAGGCCAGCTTGCTTGTCGAGTTCCTTCGCCTTGATGACAGCCAATTCCCAGGCGACCGTCCCGGTCTTCTGGATGGCGAGGCGGATGTGGTCGCCTGCTGCGGCGGGAACCTGCAGCGCAGGTATGAGACAAAACGCCGCAAGCAGGCGCATCGCGCCCCATCGCGCCACCAGCCTGCCAAACGCCTTGGCCTCCGCCATTTCCGGTCCTCCCAAGGTCGGAGCGGCCTCCGGCCAGCGCCTGTTGAAATTTGACCCTTATCAAAGCATATACGGCCGCCTCATCCGGACGAAACACGACCTTCGGGCGCCGCGCGCGTCTCTCGTCCGGTGACCGAGACGAAAGGATCCAAGATGAAATTTGTTGCTGCACTTGCCATCGGCCTTGGTTTCGCCGCCGCCGCCGCTCCCGCCATGGCCGCCGGCGACGCCGCCGCTGGTGAAAAGGTTTTCATGAAGTGCAAGGTCTGCCATCAGGTCGGCGAAAACGCCAAGAACGCGGTCGGCCCGATCCTGAACGGATTGCCGGGACGCCATTCCGGCGCGGTCGAGGGCTACAACTACTCGGACGCCAACAAGAACTCCGGCGTGACCTGGGACGAGGCCACCTTCAAGGAATATATCACAAACCCGAAGGCCAAGATCCCCGGCACCAAGATGGTGTTCGCCGGTCTGCCCAACGCTCAGGACCGCGACGACATCTGGGCCTACCTCAGCCAGTTCAGCGCCGACGGCAAGAAGAAGTAATCGCGTCGCCACGAAACACACAAAACCCCGCCTCTCCGGCGGGGTTTTTTGTCACTGCGCCTTGCGCGTCAGCATGCCGCGCGAGGGATCGTAGGCGAGGATGGCGCCGCCGAGAAACACGACCGTGCAGCCCAGCACGACGCTGAACGACAGCGGATCGAACTTTTCGTAGAAGGAAAATCGGATCAGTTCGACTGCGTGTGTGAACGGGTTCGCCTGACAGATCCAATAGAGATACGGGCTGGATTCCTGCACGCGCCAGAGCGGGTAGAGCGCCGACGAGGCGAAAAACATCGGGAAAATCACGAAATTCATGACGCCTGCGAAATTCTCCAGTTGTCTGATGAGAGACGACAGCAGCATGCCGAGCGCGCCGAGCATGAGGCCAACAAGGATCAGCGCGGGCAGGACGGTCAGATAGCCCCGGAGCGTCGGCGGCTCGATCTCCCAGAACCAGGCGATGGCGAGATAGGCATAGACCTGCAGCACCGATACGGCCGCCCCCGCCACGAGTTTTGACGCGAGCACGAACCAGCGCGGCAGCGGACTGATGAGCAACGTGCGCATGTTACCCATCTCGCGATCATAAACCATCGACAGCGACGACTGCATTCCATTGAAAAGCTGGATCATCGCCATCAGCCCGGGCGTAATGTAGACCTCATAAAGCACATAGGTCTCGTAGGGCGGGATGATCGAAATCCCCAGCACCTGCCGGAATCCGGCGGCGAAGATGAAAAGCCAGACCAGCGGCCGCACGAGCGCGGAGACGAACCGCTCGCGCTGATGGACGAAGCGCAGCGCCTCGCGCCAGACGATCCCATAAAGGCATACGGCGTATTGCCGCGCCGCAAATCCGCGCGGCGGCGCGTCGGGGGGCAGCGTAACGTCGCTCATGCCGCCCCCTCGGCGCGCACGCCCGCAAGCGCGGCAAAAGCGCCGCCGATGTCCGACGCGCCAGCGCGTGCGACTACATCGGCGATGGCGCCGGAAACAAGAATCCGACCTTCATGCAATATCACGACGTCGTCGCCGGTCTGCGCCTCGTCGATCAGGTGCGTCGTCCACAGCACGCCGAGACCTTCATTTCGCGCCAGCGCGCGCACATGCGCGAGAATGTCGGCGCGCGCCCGGATGTCGAGCCCGACCGTCGCCTCGTCCAGCAGCAGCAGCCGCGGACCATGCACGAGCGCGCGCGCGATCTCGACCCGGCGCATCTGTCCGCCTGAAAGATCGCGCGCCTTGTCTGACGCGCGATCCGACATGGCGACCCGCTGGAGCGCCGCCGCGCCCCGCCGCTGCGCCTCGGCCGGGCCGATGCCATGCAAAGCCGCGTGATAGACCAGGTTCTGCATGACCGAGAGATCGAGATCGAGAGTGCGCGCCTGAAATACGACGCCGAGCCGCCGCAACGCCTCGCGGGGCTCGCGCGCCACATCGAAACCGAAGATGGAAATGCGCCCGCGCCGCGCGGCGAACAGCCGCGTGACCAGCGAGAACAGCGTGCTTTTGCCGGCGCCGTTCAGTCCCAGCAGAACGGTGAAGCTGCCGGGCGCGACGGAAAAGCTTACGTCGTCCAGCGCCTTTCGCGCGCCATAGGAATGGCTGAGGCCGACGACTTCAAGCGCGGGCGCGACGACATCCCTCGCAGCCCCGGTCATTGTGGCGCCACCGCGACGCCCCAGGGCGATGATCCGACCGGAATCGATTTCAGCACCTTGCGCGCTGCGACGTCGATCACGGACACATCGTTGGTCAGGCCATTGACGGCCAGCAGATACCTGTCGTCGGGAGTCAGCGCCAGTTGCCACACGCGCTGGCCGACCAGAAGATACTTTTCAATTCGCTTCGTCGCCACGTCGATCACTGCGACGCGATTGGCCGGTCCGAGCGCGACGAAAGCCGTCTTGCCGTCGTTTGTCATGCGAATGCCGACCGGCTGCGTCTGTTCCTTCGCAAGACCGGGGACGTCGAAGGAAATCTTGCCTGTCACGCTGCGCCGGATCGGATCGACGATGCTGATGACGCCGCCAACCTCCGACGACACCCACAGTTCCGAACCGTCGGGGGTGAACTGCGCGTAGCGCGGGCGGGGCGCAACCAGCACGTTGGCGACAGTCTTCTCCGCCACCGGGTCGATGAAATGCGCCATGTTCGTCGTTTCGGACGTGCTGACGACGATCTTGCCGTCGGGTGAGACGGCGACGCCTTCCGGCTCCACGCCGACGCGAATTCGGCCGAGCGGTTTGCGTGTCAGCGTATCGATCACGGTGACGAGATTGTCGTCCTCGTTGGCGACGTAGAGTCGGGCGCCATCTGGACTGAGCGCAAGCTGTTCGGGATCTGGCGAAGCGATCCTGCCGGTCAATTGCAGGCTCTTCGCATCGTAGATCTGGATGGCGTTATCGTCGCCGACGCAGACATAGAGCTGGGATCCATCGCGGCTGACCGCTATCCCGCGCGGGCGCTTGCCCACGGCGAAGGTTCTGGTCGCTTCAAGCCTGTCCGTGTCGAGCGCCGTGACCGAATTGCCTTTTTCGTTCGTGATGAAAGCGGTGAAAGCCAACGCCGGCCAAGTTGCGCTGGCCAGCCCGACTGTGATCGCCGCAATTGAAGCTCGCCTGATCATTGCAGTTTGCATTTCGTCTCCGGCCTGTCCTTGCCGAGCGTGTCGAGCGTCGAGGTCTGGTGCAGAAATCCCTCCTGCGGCGAGACCGAGACGATGGTTCGGCCGTCTGCAAGAAGGATCGGCTGCCGCAATTGCAGGTTCCAGGGTCGCACCGTCAGCTTTTGCCCCTTGAATGCTGCGATCTCGAAATCACCGCTCGCCATATAGTCCGCAATCGCTTTTGAATCGGCGCTGCGCGTGCGTGTCGCCGCTTCGCCGAACATGCGCATCGCCATCCACGCCTGCGCGTCGCGCGCGCGCAGCGGGCGCTTGAATATCCGTTCGAACCTGTTCTGCAATTGCGTCGCCCCCCATTGCTCATGCGCAGGATCCCAGCTTGTCGGAACAAGCCCGGCTGAGCCAACCACAGGCCGCGCATCCCATGTCCGATAGGGCAGATAGCCTGCGAACACTTCGCTTTCGTCGGCGGCGACGAGAACGTCATAGGTCGGCGCGTTCTGCGTCAGCACGGGAATCAGACGCTGCGTCTGCGCGACGCCCGTGTCCGACCGCCGGCCGCCGCCGGTATCCGTAAAGACCCGCTCGTCCACGATCTTCGCGCCGAACTTTGCGGCGCTGTTGCGATAGGCCTGTGCAAGCGCCTCGTCCTCTGGATGCGATCCCTTGACGAGCAGCCAGCGCCGCCACTGCTTCCATACGAGATATTGCGCGAGCCCATCGGCGAGCATGGAGCGCGCCGGCGCCGCGTGAAAGGCGTTGGCGCGGCAATTCTGTTCACGCAGGCTGTCATCCGTCGCGCCCGAATTGATGAACACCATGTCGCGCGGCCGGCCGGCGTCCACGGCTTCGAGAAATCGATCGGCTGGCAGGTCGACGATGACGAGCCGGACCCCGCTGTCGGCGAGCCTTGCGACGGCCGTTCTGACATCGTCGTCGGCGCCGATCTTAGCGTCGATCGTCTTGAACGTCTGGTTGGTGAACTCGCCGGTCGTGTTGTTGTCTCCGGCGCCGAGTTCCGCGCCGGCGAGCGTCTCGTCCTCGGCCGGAACATCGAGGATCGAGATCGTCTCCCGCACGTGCGGTTGACGGAGAACGCCGATACTGATGGTCAGAGGCTCGTCCGCGCGTGCGCATATTGGCGCAGACAGCGTCAGCAAAGCGCCGACCAGCAGCGGAACGATCTTCATTGCGCCTCCCACGGCGAGGGTGGCCTGCCTGAGGCGGGGGATCAAGCGGCAGCGTCGCAAGATCGGCGTCGTCGCCGGCGATCCGTCTCGGCCGTCAGCGGCCTGCGGCGGCGCAGCCCGGCGCCGATGGCCAGGACAAGCTCGGGCGTGGCGGCGATTTGAATGCGCCGCGCAATCAGAACGCATATTTCGCCCCGACATAGGCGCCGAGCGGCGGCGCGACCGAGACCGAACGCGGATTCGTGAACGACGCGAAAGCGATCTGTGTCGTGTTGAACAGCGTCCCGAACGTCATCGCGCGCGCATCGAGTGCGTTTTCGATCAGGCCGTAGATCTGGAAATCCTTCGTCGCCTGCCAGGATGTGCGCAAATTGACCAGCGCATAGGATGGCAATTGCCCGAGCAAATTGATTTCGTCGCCGCGAAGGTAGGAGCCGGACGTGTAAACGATGTCGCCGCCAATCTTCCATTGCGGCGTGATCGAGTAATCCACGCCCGCCTTGATGCGGTGTCGGGGCACGGAGGCGAGATGGGCGCCGGGCGTGACCATGATGGAGGACGCGCCGAGCGCCATCGCCAGCGGATTGTTCGGCGAACCGAGCAGGATCGTGTCGCGGAACGTCGCGTCAGTCAGTGTGTAGTTCAGATAGGCCGATAACGTCTCGTCCCTGTAGGACAGGCTGGTCTCCACGCCTTGTCGGCGCGTGTGCCCGGCGTTGACGAAATAGCCGAGGCCGGTGATCGCGCTCGGCACGTTCATGATGTCGTTGGAATCGAGCGTCCGATAGACGCCGGCCGACCATTCGAATTTTCCGGACGCGAAATCCGGCAACGCGAAGCCGCCGCGCGCGCCGGCTTCGATCGTGCGCGACACCACCTGTTTCAGCGGCGGGTCGGACACGAGGAAATTGTCGATCATGCAGGGGCGGGCGGGGTCGGCGCAGCCGAGTTCGAGCGGCGTCGGCGCGCGGTTGGCCTCGGCGTAATTGGCGTAAAGCGACATGTCCGGGGTCAGTTTGAACGTCGCGCCCGCCGTCGGATTGAAGCGCGCATAGGTTCCACCGCCGTTGAGCGCCGTGGTGAACTGGTCGTAGAGCGCGATCTTCGCGAGATTGTAGCGACCGCCGACCGTGACAGTCAGACGGTCCGTCGCATCCAGGGCGTCGAGCGCATAGGCGCCCAGATAATTGTTGTTCGCCCTCACGGAAACCGGCTGCACGTCATTGGCCGGCTGGTTGACAATGAACCCAAGTCCGGCGACGACGAGATTTGGCTGGATGGCTCCTATCTGTTCGTTCGCATGAAAATCTGTCCAGCCGCGGTCATAGCTCAGCCCCAATGTGAGGCGGTTGCCCAGGCCGAGGATCTGGTCGGTATTTGTCGCCTGCGCGCTGCCGCCTGCGGTGCGCGAGCGCGTCCATGTGCGGTCGATCACGCCGTAGGGCGCCCCTGGCAGAAAATCCGGAATGCTGGTCGCGGTTCCATTCGCGTCGCACAGCGTCGCCGCGCCGCAGGACGTGAAGTCTGTCGTGTTGCCATCGACATGCGCCTGGTCGAAGGCGCGATAATAGACATTCGCTTTCGCCTTCCATGTGTCGGAAACATCGAAGGCGCCGTTGAGCGCGACTTGCGCGAGCGTATTCTTTGTCGTCTGCGGCGTCGTATAGACCGCGCGCGGATCGAGGACGAGGAGGTCCATCGGCGCGGGACCGGTGGCGCCGAACATATTCGAGGCCAGTCCGAGCGTCCCGTGAAATTCTGCGCGGTCGCCGCGGTAGCCGATGTCGCCGTACAGACGTCGCACCGTTGATGTCGAAAAATATCGGGCGCCGTTGTCGCCAATGCCTTCGAGCGCGAGATAGGACGCCCAGGGGCCGCTCAGCACACCGTATTGCGCCGAGCCCTGCCGCCGCATGCGACTTCCGAACCGCGCGTCCGCCTCGAAACCCTGCCAGCCGAATCCGTTCTTCATGTCGAGCGAGACGGCGCCGCCGAGCGCGTTGAGGCCGAAGATCGGATTGGCGCCGAGGATCGTCGTCCGGTCGATTGCGATCGAGGGAATGAGATCCCAGTTGACGACATCGCCCCACGCTTCATTGATGCGCACGCCATTCTGGTAGACGGCGACGCCCTGCGGCGTTCCGGCGACGGGCGAAGCGGAGAAGCCTCTGTAATCGAGCTGCGGCTGAAGCGGATTGCCGGCGACGTCGACGATGGCGACGCCCGGCGCGCGCCGCGCCAGCGCCAGCGCCAGATCGGGCTGGCGCGTTTCGGCGATCTCACGGGAATCGATAGTGTGAACGGCAGCCGGAACCTTGGCGCGTTCGGCGCCTGTGTCTGGCGCGGCCAGCGGCGAGGTCGCGATCACCTCGATTTCCTCGAGGCGCTCGACCTTCTGCGCCATCGCAAGCGATGGCGACAGCGCGGCGGTTGTCGCCAGGATCAGAATCCGCCGCATACGCTTTCCGTCTCCCGCCCGTCGCTTCGTAATTCTTGTTGGCTGCCGCCCGTCGTCATGACGATGGCGACAGCGCTAGGCTGACGATCATGTCGCCCGCGTCAATCCGCAAACAGTACAAGGCCGCAATGCCGATCGCGAGCAATTGCTCGATTGACCCGCCACGCGCAGACGATGAAAATCCGGACCGGGAGGAAAAAAAGAAAATGCCCGCCCTTGTCGTCGGCGATCGGAGGATCGTTGCGCGCGACCGTCATGCAATGTCGGCGGACGCCGGTTACGCGCGCGCGGCTGCGGGGGAGGCGCCCGCATGAGCCGGCGCGTGACCGCGAACACCTGTCGGGATTGGCCCGACGAACGTCGGGACAGCGCGCCCTGCATCACGCCCCCGGCCTGGTTTGCCGCCGCCGCCGAGCCGGCCGCCAACCCGGCGGCGGACGCGGTCGCTGCGGCTGTGCGTCCGGGCGATTTCGGCGGATCCGCGCCGGTCGCCGCACGGACCGTCGCGTGGCCGGGCGCGCGGGTCAAGGCGCTGGCGGTTGCGCTCATGGTGCATGGCGCACTGGTTTCGGGCGCGCTGGCCTGGCGGCAAACGGCTTACTCGGCCGATGCGGTCGAGGAGATTCCTGTCGAGGTCGTCGTGGAGGCGCAACCTTCGGCCGTCGATCCGGCGCCAGCGGCGACCGCAGGCGCGAGCGCGCTGCAACCGCCGCCGGCCGAAGCGCCGCCTGAACTACCTCAAGCCGAGACATTCGCGCCGGCTTCCTCGATCATGGCCGCGCCGGTCGACAAGATGGCCGAAAGCGAGGCTGTCCGGGATCTCGCCAGGGAGGCCGACCGCCGGAAGCAGGAGGGCTTCGCGCAGCGGCAGGCGGAGAAGCGCGCACAGAAAAACACCGTGGCCGAGCATGCGCGCCGCGAACAAGCCCGCCGCGCCGCCGAGCAGCAGCAGGAAAAGCGGCTGCGCGTCGCCAGCATCGCGACAGCTTCGCACGCCGCACGCGATGCGACGCGCGACGCCTTCGATGCGGCGTCCTACGCGGCGATCGTCAAGCGCGGCGTCGCGGCGGCCGTCGCGCGCGCCTGCCCGTCGGGCGGCGGCGGTCGCGTCCTGGTGTCGCTCGTGATCGGAGCGACCGGCCATGTCGCAAGCGCGTCGCTGACTGGCCCGAGCGGGAATGGCGCGTTCGATGCGGCAGCCGTCGCCGCCGTGCGCCGCGCCGGTCCGTTTCCGGCGCCGGCCGGCCGTTCAGCCGTGAGCGTGCCGGTCGCAGTGACGTGCAGGTGACGTGCTGGCGCGGCAGAGCGGCGCCCCTGGTCTCGCCATCCCTCAGGCCTTCGTCTTCATGCGTCGATAAACGTAGTCCGGCGCGACGTCGGGCGCCTGCTGCGCTGCGATCTCCTGCGCGATCGCGTGGTCTGGCGACAGATGGCAGATTGGATCGGCGTTGCGCGCGTCGCCGGTGAGCGCCAGCGCCTGACACCGGCAGCCGCCGAAATCGATCTCGCGCCTGTCGCAGGAGCGGCAGGGTTCTTTCATCCATTCCGTGCCGCGGAAGATGTTGAACGCCGGCGAGTCGTACCAGGCCTCTGCGAGCGAATGCTCCATCACGCTCCAGAATTCGAGTCCCGGAATCATCGCCGCCGCATGGCACGGCAGGATCCTGCCTGATGGCGTCACGTTTAGCGTGCGCCGGCCCCAGCCGTTCATGCAGGCCTTGGGGAAACGCGCGTGATAATCCGGAACGACGTGGTCGATCACGATCCGGCCTTCGTGCTTCTTGCGCAGCGCCTCGACCTCGGCGACGGCGGTTTCGGTCTCCTCCCGCGAAGGCATCAGCGCGGCGCGATTGACCATCGCCCAGCCGTAATACTGCGTGTGCGCGACTTCGATGCGTCGCGCGCCCAGTAGCACAGCCAATTCCACCATCCGACCGGCGCGTGAAACATTGGCGCGATGCATCACGGCGTTGACTGTCAGCGGCAGGCCTGCAGCGGTTGTCCAGGCCGCCACCTCGCGCTTGCGGGCGAATGCGCCTTCATAGCCGGCGATGCGGTCGGCCGAGGTCGCCTCCGCGTCCTGGATCGAGAGCTGGATGTGATCGAGACCGGCCGCAACCAACGCCTCGAACAGGTCGCGCGTCAGGCCGACGCCGGAGGTGATCAGGTTCGAGTAAAGGCCGGCTTCCGCGCAATGCGCCGTTAATTCGACGATGTCGCGCCTTACGCAAGGCTCGCCGCCGGAAAGATGAACATGCAGCACGCCGGCGGCGGCCGCCTCGGACAGTACGCGCTTCCATGTCGCCGTGTCGAGTTCGCCCGCGGCCTTCTCCAGCTCGATAGGGTTGGAGCAATAGGGGCAGCCGAGCGGACAGCGATGCGTCAATTCGGCCAGCATGCCAGCCGGCGCGGCGATCTTGTCGCGCACGGTCACAGATCCACCATGCGTTTCATTGCGAGATCGTTGATCAGCATCGTCACGTCGCTTTCGATCACTCCGCGGTCCGCGCTGTAAGTCCGCGCAAGATCGTCGACGATCTCACGCAGGGTGCGGACGCCGTCGCACCGTTCGAGCACCGCGACGGCGATCGCATTGGCTTTTACGACTCGCTCCGGCGCAAGCAGCAGCCATTCCCCGCGCACCTTGTCGTGCTTCAGGCGCACGCCGCGCGGCAGATGGGGAGTGCTGTCTGCGCCGGGCGCGTTCATGCGGTGTGCGCCATGCCGTGCCCGGGCCGCCATGCGCCGGGCGGAATTTCTCCGTCGACATAACCGCACCAGAGGGCGTCGAGTTGCGCCCACAGCACGTCGCACTTGAAGCGAACTGCGTCGATGCAGGCGTCCTGCTCTTCACGGTTGCGGCAATGCTGCTTGATGTAGGCGAGGGCGAATTCCGAATCCTTCGGCGCCTGCGTCAGTCGCCGCTTGAAATAGGCCATGACATGATCGTCGATGAAATCGTAGTTTTCGAGCATGCCGGCGATCCGTTCGCGATGGATCGCGGGCGCGAACAGCTCCGTCAGCGATGAGGCGACCGCGACGACGAGCGGCTCCTCGCGCACGAAGCGCACGTAGGCTTCTACGGCGAATTTCGTCGCCGGCAGCGCGCCACGGCGCGAGGTCACGTAATCGCGCGAAAATCCGAGTCCATCCGTCAGCACGAGCCAGCGTTCGATCCCGCCGGGTTCGTCGCCATATCCATCGTGATCGAGCAGTCGACGCACCCATTCGCGGCGCAGTTCGCGGTCGAAGACCCGACTCATGAAAGCCGCGTCCTTGCGCGGGACCGCTTCCTGATAGCAATACCGGTTCAATGCCCAGGCCTGCACCTGTTCGAGCGAGCACTGGCCGCTGTGGAGTCGCTTATGGAACGGATGCAGATTGTGATAGCGTTGCGCGCCGACCTCGCGGATCGCAGCTTCGAATTGATCATGGCTCAGAAGCGGCGCTGTCATAGGTCGATCTCCATCCCGTCGTAACCGACGTCCCAGCCGGCGCGCACGACTTCAGCGCGCTCGGGCGAATCCTCGCGCAGGACGGGGTTCGTGTTATTGATGTGAATATAAACACGTTTGCCGATGCGCGGCTGCGCCAGCATCGCCATCGAACCGGCCTTGCCGCTCATCGAAACGTGCCCCATTCGCCATGCGGTTTTCTGTGACAGGCCAAGGCGCACCATTTCGTCGTCGGTATAAGTCGTGCCGTCGAAGAACAGCGCCGCTGAGCCATCGAGCCGGTCGGTCAGCTTCGGCGTGATTTTCGCGCAGCCCGGCACGTAATGGAAACGCTGGCCGTCCCATTCGATTTCGAGACCGATCGTTGTCTCGGATTCGGCGCCGATCTCGCGTTCGATGTCCGCCCCTTCCATGTAAAGGGGAACTTTACCTGGCGCCGCGAAGGTTGTGATAGAGAAGCCGAGCCCTGGATCGACCGTCGCGCCGACATCGACTGCGACGCGCGTCACGAGTTGCGGATTGAGCACGCCGAACACCCCGCCTCGGGTCTGCTCCAGCGTCGCGCGCGCGCCGAATATTGCAAATGGCTGCTGTTCGCGCAGCGTCAGCAGGCCGGTGAGGTGATCGACGTCGCCGTTGGTGACGAAGACTCCGGCAATTGGCGAAGCGCGCGCGGCGCCGCGCGGATGCAGCGCGCGCGTCGCCAGAATCTGTTGCCGGAGATCAGGCGAAGCGTTCAGCAGAAGCCAGCGCTCGTTATCGGCGCTGATCGCGAGGCTCGATTGCGTGCGCGACCGAACACGCGGATCGCCGGCCCAGGCAAGCCGGCAATTTTCGCAACAACAATTCCACTGCGGGAAGCCGCCGCCGGCGCCCGCCCCGAGCACGATGATGCGCACGACATGCCCTCAGGCGGTCGACCGGCGTCCGGCCGAACGCGCGCTTTCAGATTTCGGCGGATTCGTAGCTGGTGACTTCCATGCCGACGCAGACTTCGGTCACTTCAGGGGTGGTCCAGGCCATGTTGATTTTCCTTCCAGCAGGTTCTTATTGAAGCGCGGACCCGACAGGGCGCGGCTCGACGGCTTTCCGTCAGCATGAAGTTAGCAGGCGTCCCGGCGCCTGCCTATTGCACTTGTCTATTCTTGACAGTTGCGCAACCGCCCGGTTAGCGGGCTGATGCTGCAATGCAAAAGCGATACGCCGGCCGATGCGTCATTGCGGACAGGGCTCGATTGATCTGGCGAACGTCGCGTACTGTCGCCCTCGGGCCGAATGGAATTTCGCATCTGGAATTTTGGTGTGTCTCCGCGGCGCGCAAGGCGCAAAACCCCGGCTGCAGGGCCTTGTGGCGGGGGCGGTTGACCTTCCGCGACGCGCGTGACTTCCTGCGGCGCATGATGACGGCGCAGATGAAATGACAGAAAAGATCACGATTCTCCAGGAAAGCGATCCCGGCGCCATGCTGCCGCTCGATACGCTGCCCGTATTCTTCCGGGCCGCAGGCCGCCGTGTGATGCTCGTCGGCGGGTCGGAAGGCGCGGCCTGGAAGGCGGAGCTGATCGCAGCCGCCGCGGCGCGCGTTGACGTCTATGCGCCGGCGCCCTGCGCGCGTCTCGAGAGTCTTGCCGCTGCAAATCCACAGATCGCGCTGCACAGGCGCGACTGGGCGCCGCAGGATTTGAGGGACGCCATGTTCGCCGTGATCGACGCCGCGAACGAGGCGGAGGCGCGTGCGTTCCGCGATGCGGCGTGCGAGACAGGGATTGCTGTCAACGTGATCGACAGACCGGAGTTTTGCGATTTCCAGTTCGGGTCGATCGTCAATCGCTCGCCTCTCGTCATCGGCATTTCGACCGGGGGGGCGGCGCCGGTGTTCGGTCAGGCGTTGCGCGCCCGAATAGAAACGCTGATCCCTGCCGGCCTTGCCGCATGGGCGCGGGCAGCGCGGGAATGGCGGAAGGACATAACGGCGCGCGACCTGCCGTTCCGCGCGCGGCGCAGGTTCTGGGAAATGTTCGCCGATCGGGCGCTGGCCCGGCCGGACGCCCCGCCGGGCGAAGACGATGCGCGCGTTCTGGTCGAGAACGCGCTGTCGGAGGGCACGGTCCGCGCTGCAGGCAAGGGACGGGCGCTGCTGGTCGGCGCCGGGCCCGGCAATCCAGAACTGATAACGCTGCGCGCCGTGCGCGCGCTGCAATCGGCCGATGTTGTGCTTTACGACGATCTTGCGTCGCCGGCGCTGCTCGATCTCGCCCGACGCGAGGCGGAGAAGATCGACGTAGGCAAGCGCGGCCGCAGAGCCTCGCCCGGCCAGCCGGCGATTTCAGCCCTGCTTGTCGATCTGGCGGGCGCAGGCAAGACCGTTGTGCGCCTCAAGGGCGGAGACCCGATGATCTTCGGGCGCGCAACAGAGGAGATCGAGGCGCTGCTGGCGGCGGGAATCGACATCGAGATCGTGCCCGGCGTCACCGCCGCCTCCGGCGCCGCAGCCTCGCTGCTGACCTCGCTGACCGAACGCGATCTCGCGCGCCGGGTTCAATTCGTGACCGCGCATGGCCGCGACGGCAGGCTTCCCGAGGATCTCGACTGGAATGCGCTCGCCGATCCGGGCGCGACAACTGCCGTCTACATGGGCGCCGGAGTCATCTCGGCCTTCTGCGCGCGTCTCGCGGCTGCGGGCCTCCCGGCGACGACAGCCGCCATCGCGGTGGAACGCGCAACCTGTGCGGACGAGAGGATCGTCATCTCGACGATTGGCGCGTTGGCGACGCAAACCGACCCCGCCCCCATGCAAAGCCCCTGCATGTTGCTGGTGGGCGCCGCGCTGGCGCAAGCCGCTTGCCGTCTCGACAAGCGTTCGGCTGCTTCACAACCTTGACCGGGCGGCTATTCCGCCGCGTCGCCCTTGCGCACGCTGCGATGCGAGGCGTGGCCGCCCTTGCGGCCCGCTTCGGAAGCGAGCGCGTGATTTTGTGAAAAGCTTCTCTTGGCAGGATCGACATGTGTGCCGCCCTTGCGTCCGGCAGCGGCCGCGAGTTCGGGGTTCTGCGAGAAGCTGCGCTTCTCGTTCGGCACGCTCTCTCCGCCCTTGCGCGCAATAGCGCGCTGCTTTTCCGGATCCATCGAAGCAAAGCCGCGAGTTGATTTTGGTTTGTCCATTTGGCCGGTTCCCATCAGCAAAGACGAGGGGTTACAGAGGCCCAACGCACTGGCTCCGTCAACGGTTCCGAAGAGATGTGCAAAAAAACGCGAAAAACTGCCGACGGCGTTGGTCACATTGGCGTTTCCCTTAAGAATCAAGGCGAAAATGCGAGATTCTTTCGAGAACGCCAGCAACGATACAGCAAAAATGCAAGCTTCTCAGCTAGTTGGGATGCGCCACGCAGTCCGCGGCCAGATGCGAAAGAATCGATTTTTCAGCCGCGTCGAGCTCGTTGCGGACCAGTTTGTCCCAGAGGTTCAGTCGCTTCATGCCGCGCGCCGCGCACCCGCAGGCTGAGACGCAGACGCCGGGCGAGGTACTGGAGCCCAGGCACTGCCGCTCGCAACCCGCGCGAAACGGCGCCTCGTCCGGGGCCGGCGGCGCAGCGGACGGAGGGCCGAAAGCCCAGACCGCCGCCGTCAACGCGGCGAAGAAGGCGGGTTGGTGGACGAGATAGATCAGGAGCGAATGCCGCCCTCCGAACGCCAGCGCGCGCGCCGGCGCGTGTGCGCCCTCGACCCGCGCCAGCGCGGCCAGCCCGCCGCGCGGCAGGGCGAACTGCATGACGCCGACGCCGGCCAGCAGCGCGGCGGCCCAGGGCAGCAGCGGGCGGAAGTCGTTGCTGTTCGGCTCCACCGTCCCGAGGCCGGTCCAGATCAGGCCCGGGCCGTCGAAAGTCTGGGAAGCGACGGCGAAGGGCAGGCTCGCGGCGACGGCCGCCGCCCCGAGCGCCGCGGGCCAGGGCAGAAACAGGAAGGGCAGGGCGAGCAGACTGGCGGCCGCGATGCAGTGCAGGATGCCGAACAGGATCAGACCGTCCGGGAACGCCACCCAGCTCGCGATCGAAACCGCCGCCGCCGCGGCCGCAACGATCCCGATCCGCCGCCAGTAGGCGCCCCACCGGAATGGCATGCGCCGCGCCAGAACCAGGCTCGCGCCTGCGATGAACAGAAAACTTGATGCGATGGCGTGGCTGAACAGGCGCATGCCCGGCGAGAACGGCGTCTGGGAGGCGATGAACCCGAAATCGGCGAGATCCCATGTCAGGTGGTAGCCGAACATGGCGATGAGCGCCGCGCCGCGCGCCATGTCGATGACGGGCAGGCGCTGGCCAGGCGCGCTGCGGTCGAGCGCGCTCATGGCGCAGGGCTGGTCGAAAAGCGGCTGAACGACATGTCCGGCGCGCTCGTGTTGTGACGCGCCGGAACGCGCCGCCCTGCCCAGAATTCCGTTACGTCCGAGGTCGGGAAGCTCATGATCCCGTCCTCGCGCCAGGCTTGCGCGCCCTTCGTCAGCCATGCGACGCGGGCGGCATCGGAATTGAGCTCGGTCGCATACATAGAACGCATGGCGGCGAACGGGAGCCCGCCGGGCATCGCGCCGTCATAGGTCACGTCGAGCGAAATATGATCCTGATCGACAGCCTGCAGCTTCAGTTTCGCGGAGCCGCCGCGACGGAATTGCAAGGTGAACGTGCGGCTGTCCGGATCGAAGGCGATATCCTTGAGGTCGACGATGGGGCGCTCTTTCGTTTCGACCGGCCCGATCAGGATGGACGAGCCATAGGCCGTCCAGCGCATGTCCTCAAACGGCAGCGGACGCACGCGCCAGTAGCCGTCCGGCGGATAGAACACCATGATCTCCTCGGCGCGCTCGCGGTAGAGCATCCACAATTGCACGATGTGCAGGCCGCTCTCGACGCGATCGCCCACCCGCACCGTCGTGTCCGCGGGATGCCAGAATTGCTTGAGCCGAAACCCGACCAGCCACAGCGTCGGCGTCTCGAACAAGGTGACGCGCTGGCCGCCGTCAGCGAAGGTTCTGGCGTCGGACCGGAAACTGCAACTTGAAAAATCCGGGGCGAACCGATCGCTGGCGATCGTCCCCATATAGGCGGGATGCATCGCCTGAAGCCGGAAGCTGCGGACCGCCGGCGCCGAAAAATCGATCTCGACATTGTCCTTTTCCGCGCACACGTCCGGAACGGAGAGATTGCGGGCCGTGACTGCGAGTTGGTCCTGCGCGCGCGCTTCGGGCGCGCCGGCGACGGCGAGAAGGCAGGAGATCAACACGGCGAGGAACAATGGCATGGCTACCCTGCGGTTGCGACGAAGCGGCGCACCATAATGGAAGCCGCGGCGAGCGAAAACCGTAGAAGCCCCAGCCCGGCGCACCGCAGCGCCGGCCAGCCCGGCGATGGTGTCCGGCGCGACGCGGGCCAGTCCGTAGCGACGATCGTCATCTCATTGCGCTCGCGCGAAAACCACGCTTGACGTGGAGTGGGGTAAAAGTCGTAGTATGATTTCAAACGACAAGAATGTTCGAGGAACGTCCAGGCGCGTCGAATGACGCAATCCGAAGCCGCAATCTGCGGCTTCGACGAAGGGCAGGCGACGAATGGCGATCGATGCAACAACGCGACGCTTCGGCAATGTTCAGTTGCGCGCCCGGTCTTTCGCGGCAAATCAGGAGCGAATTGTTTTCCTGATCACGGCCGCGCTCATCGTGCTTTTTGGCATCGGCCTGCCGGGCTTCGCGACCGTCGACAATTTCCTCAACCTGCTTCGAAGCATTTCCATCCTCGGCATCCTCGGGCTTGGAATGGGATTGATCGTCATCAGCCGCGGCATCGATCTGTCGGAAGTCGCGATCATGGCGGGCTCCTGGTCGATCGCACTGATCGAGATCCAGCAGGGAATGGGAGCGGCGCCGGCGATTATGCTGGCCCTGTGTCTGGCCGTCGTCATCGGCTGCATCAACGGTGTCATGGTCGCGTTCGTCGAGGCGCCGCCCCTGTTCGTCACGCTGGCGGCGGGGTTCGTCATTTACGGCGCGGCGTTCTGGTTCGCGCCGGCCTGGGTGGTCTATGCGCCCAAGGAATCCCGCGCGCTTCTGTTTCTCGGCGCCGGTCAGATAGGCGGTGTGCCGGTCCCGATCTTCGTATTCGCCGCCGCGGCGACTGTCGCGCACCTTTTCCTGTCGCGCACATCGATCGGCCGCTTCATTTATGCGCAGGGAGACAACCCCGATGCGGCGCGTCTGGCCGGCATCGCGCTGCGTCCGCTGATCGTGTTCGAATATGCGCTGGTGGCGGTTCTTGCGTGGCTTGCGGGCTATGTCTGGGTCGGTACGACCGGCAGCATGCAGATGGCGATCACGCAGGGCACGATGATTTTCGACGTAATTCTTGTTGTCGTGCTCGGAGGCATCAGCCTCGTCGGCGGACGCGGCGGCGTGTTCAGTGTCGTCGCCGGCTGCATGTTGATCGGCGTTCTGCTGAACGCATTCACCATCATGGACGTGAACAGCGAGGTGCAGAACATCATCAGGGGATTTGTACTGCTCGCCGCGATCATTCTGGACAATTGGCTGCATCCCCGCGACGAGGAGACGGCGCGCCAGGGCGACTGACGACGATAAATCCGAACAACGAGAGACGACAGGGAGAGTACGAAAATGAGCATGTTCTCAGCAATGTTGCGGACTGGCGCGGTTCTGGCGGGCGCGCTCGCCCTTTCGGCGGCGGCGCCGGCGCTTGCGCAGGACGCCGGCACCAAGACCGCGCGCGAACTTCGGTCCGCCTATGACGCCGCCGTCAAGGGCAAGACCATTGCCTTCTTGCCGATCGCGCTCGGCGTGCCATTGCAGGATGAATGGGGCCGCGTCATCAAGCAGGAGGCGGAATGGCGGGGCATGAAATATGTCGTGCGCGACCCCAATAATAATCCCTCGGCGATGCAGCAGGCGTTGACGGCGCTCGTCAACGACAAGCCCGACGTTCTGATCGTGCAGAATCCCAGCGTCACGCTGCTGATGAAGGAACTGAAGCGCGCGGAAAGCCAGGGCACGCACGTTATCCAGATCAACATGTCGTCGAACTACAAATCGGACGCCTTTGTCGGCGCCGACTGGACGGAGATCGGCCGCATGCTGGCGCAGGATGTGGTCAAACAATGCGGCACGGGCAGCGGCAAATCCGGCAAGGTGCAGATCGTGCAGGGCGAACTCACGGCCGCAGCGTCGATTGACCAGATTGGCGGCGTGATGGAAGTTCTGAACAAGGACTCCAACATCAAGGTCGTGTCGAACCAGGCGGCGAACTGGGACGCCAACACCGCTCTCAACATCACGGCGACCGTGATCCAGCAGCACCCGGATCTCTGCGCGAGCATCGGCTTCTGGGGCATCATGGAATCGGGCGCGGCCCAGGCGATCCGCAACGCCGGCAAGATCGATCAGGTCAAGGTCTACGCCTCGGTCGAAGGATCCTCGCTCGATTGCGATCAGATCAACCAGGGCAATTTCTATAAGGTCTTGAGCTACAAGGCGACAGAGCAGGGGCATGACGCGGTCATGGCCGCAGTAACGCTTCTCGAGTCGAGCGAAAAGGCGGGCGCGCGCAATCTGGAATATTACACCCAGCCGATCTGGGTCGATAAGTCCAATGCATCGGGCGCAAACTGCTTCGCGCTTCCTAAGAAGTAGCTCTTGTATCTTCAGGCCGCGCCCGCGTGGGGGCGGCCTGATTTCAGGGAATGACGCCCGTGTCCATGACGACCTACGATTCCTTCGGGGCGCGGGCGAGACGCTTTTCGCCGCGTCTCGTCCTGTCCGAATTGATGATGAAACAATGGTTCGAGCCGGTCATCCCGTTCTTCGTGATGATCGCGCTGTGGATCGCCTTTTCGGTCGTCATTCGCGACTACAGCAGCAGCGAAAATATCTTGTCGCTGCTGCGGTTATTCGCTGAATTCGGCTTCGTCGCGCTCGCCATGGCGTTCTGCCTGATCACCGGCGGTATCGACCTGAGCGTCGGCGCCATTTTCGCGGTGGGGAATTTCAGCGCGCTCTTCTTCCTGCTGGTTATGGAATGGCCAGCGGGGCTGGCTATCCTCGCGACATTGGCTATCGGCGGCGCGGTTGGCGCAATGAATGGTCTTCTGATCGGCTATCTCAAGGCGCGGCCGTTCCTGACGACGCTGGTGACGCTCATCATCCTGCGCGCCACCGTCAATCTCCTGAACACGCATTACGCCACGAGCTTCGCCACCAATTCGACCGACAGCAACGTGTGGGACTTCCTCGGTTCCGGAAATCTGTTTGGGCTTCCGGTCAATGCGGCGACTTTGCTGATCGTGCTTCTGATCGGGCACGTCTTCCTCAGCCGCTCGCGATACGGCTGGCATCTCACCGCGATCGGCGCGAGCCGCAAGGCCGCGCGCCATGCAGGCATTCGCGTCAACTTCATGCTCTTCGCCACCTACGTACTCTCCGGCGTGCTGTGCGCCGCTGGCGGCGTCTTCTACGCGGCGCGACAGACGAGCACCGATTCGACGACCGGCGTCGGCTGGGAGTTCCAGGCGTTGACCGCTGTCGTCCTGGGCGGCGTCTCGCTGGCTGGTGGCAAAGGCACGGTCTGGCGCGCGATGATCGGTGCGTTGATCGTCTTTTCGCTCACCAACGGTCTCGTGCGCTCGGGCGTGCCTGGTTATGTGACGTCGGCGATCATTGGCGTGCTGTTGCTCGCCGCTGTCGGAATCGACGTCAAGTGGTCGAAAAACCGCGGAAAGGTTATCCAGAAGACCTACGTCAATCCGGCGTATTTCGAGCTTTCGCCGCCGCCTTCCGTGAAGAGCGGAGATGCGTCGCCATACGCCCAGAACGATCGCCTGATTCACGCGGAGGCGATCGGCCTCGATCAGGTCGAAGGCCCTGAGGACGTCATTCTCGATCGGCAGGACCGGGTCTACGGCAGCACGCGCGACGGCAATATCATCCGGTTCTCGGGGCCTGATCTCGATCAGTGCGAAATCTTCGCGCACATCGGCGGCCGGCCGCTCGGCATGCAGTTCGATCAGGACGAAAACCTGATCGTCGCGGTGGCCGGGATGGGCGTCTATGGCGTCAAGCCCGACAAGACCGTCTACAAGATCACCGACGAAACGAACCGCACCTGGTACAAGCTCAACGACGATTCCCGGCTGCGCATGGCGGACGATCTCGATATCGCGCCGGATGGAAAAATCTATTTCAGCGACTGCACGACGCGCTACGAGATGACGACCAACACGCTCGACATCCTCGAAGCTCGTCCGAACGGCCGCCTCGTCTGTTACGATCCCGCAACGAAGACGACGAGCACCGTCATCAACCACTTCTATTTTCCCAACGGCATCTGCATCTCGCATGATGGCAAGTCGGTGCTCATCGCCAGCACATCGCTGTGCAAGATCTTCCGTTACTGGCTCGAAGGGCCGAGGAAGGGCCAGACCGAGGTTTTGATAGATCAACTGCCCGGCAATCCCGACAACATCAACCGCGCGTCCGATGGAACCTACTGGCTGGCGCTTGTCGGCATACGCACGCCTACATTCGATCTGGCGATGCGAAAGCCGGATTTCCGGCGGCGCATGGTCAAGGAAGTGCCGATTGACGAATGGCTGGCGCCTGGCATGAACCATGGCTGCGTGCTCAAGTTCACGGAGGACGGCCGGACGCTGGAATCCTTCTGGGATCCGACGGGCGTGTCGCATTCGACCCTGACCTCGATGCGCGAGCACAAAGGCTATCTCTATCTCGGCGGACTCGAGAACAACCGCATCGGCCGCGTGAAGCTGACGGGCGTTGATGAGTCATGGTCGGGTTACGAGGCCTACTGGGGCGCCAAACGCAGAGATCGCAGCTAGGAGCGTCGCGAGATGGGTTTCTTCGACCAGTTTCTGCGCGACATGCGTCAGGTCGTGTTTCGCAACTCAGAACAGAACGCCATTCCCTCGATGGACGGGGCGTTGAGCCCCAATGACAAACTCGACCAATGCACGCCGATCGGCGATCCGCTGCCAGGGCTCGACGATGTGATTGCGACGCCGGATGGGGCGGTCTACGCCTCGGCGGGCCGCCGCGTCTACCGGCTGTCGGGGGCGGGATTTTCGGAACGCGCGGTTGTCGCCGAATTCGACGGCGACGCCGGCGCGCTGGCGCTGCATCCGGACGGACGTCTGCTCGTCTGCGTCGCCGGACGCGGACTCGCCGCTGTTGCGCAGGGAGGCTCTGCGCCCCGCTATCTCGCAGCCGCGGGAGGTCGCCCGCTGGTCGGATTGACCGGAGTGGCTGCGGCGTCGGACGGGGTCATTTATATGACCGAAGGTTCGGTCGGCCGCGGCTCCGACGCCTGGATGCGCGATCTTATGGAAAAAAAGAAGTCCGGACGCATCCTGCGCTGCGACTCCGCGCTCGAATCCGCCATCGTGCTGCGCGACGGACTTGCGTGGCCGAACGGCCTCATGGTCGAGGCAGGCGGCGACGCGATCCTCTATACGGAGGCCTGGACTCACAGCGTCTTGCGCGCGCAGCGGCAAGGCGCCGGGATCGGCGCATCGCAGCCGCTTGCCCGGAACCTTGTCGGCTATCCCGCGCGTATTCATCCAGCCGGCGGCAGCGACCTTTATCTCGCTTTCTTTGGCGTGCGCACGCATCTGATCGAATTCGTCCTGCGTGAGGACGATTTTCGTGACGACATGATGCGGACCGTCAAGCCCGAGTATTGGCTTGGGCCAGCGCTGTCCAGCCAGCATGATTGTCTGGAGCCGATGCAGATCGGATCGATCAAGGCGTTGGGAATCCAGAAGCCGTGGGCGCCGCCGCGCTCCTACGGATTGCTCGTGCGCATGAACGCGGAGGGCGAGATCGTCGAGAGCCTGCATAGCCGCGCCGACGGCGCATACCACGGAATCACCGCGGCCTGTAGTACGCCGCAAGGACTTGTGATTGCGTCAAAGGGCGCCGGCCGCCTGCTTTTGCGCGGGGAGGAACGGCAATGACCGACGCATCGACGATGCAGGGCGCGACGCCTCCGGAAACTGCGCGCGAGCCGCTGCTGCGGGTCGTCAAGGGCAGCAAGACCTATGGCGGGGTGCATGCGATCGAGGACGTGGACTTCGATCTCTACGCCGGAGAGGTTCACGCGCTCGTGGGAGAAAACGGCGCCGGCAAGAGTACGCTGTGCAAGGCGATCGCAGGCGCGATCAACCTGTCGGCCGGCGACTTCATCCTGGACGGCAGGCCGGCGAATTTCGAGCAGCCGCGCGACGCTTTGGCGGCCGGTATCTGCATGGTCTATCAGGAGACAAGCCTGGTGCCTACCATGACCGCGGCGCAGAATATCGAATTGGGCAACGAGAAACTGCTCACGCGCTTCCGTACGCTCAACATCCAGGCGCAGCAGCTCCTGCAGTCGCTCAATTTTCACGTCGATCCGGCGACGCCGGTCGGCCTGCTCGGCGCCGCCAAGAAGCAGATGGTCGAAATCGCCCGGGCCGTTTACAACAAGGCGCGCATCATCATTTTCGACGAGCCGACCGCGACCCTGACGCCGGAGGAGATCGTCCACTTCTTCCACCTCATTCGCGATCTGCGCGCGCGCGGCGTTGCGATCATCTATATCTCGCACGCGCTCGAAGAATCGTTGCAGATCGCCGACCGCATCACGGTGCTGCGCGACGGCAGGCGGGTGATAACGGCGCCCTCGTCCGAATTGTCGCGTGCGTCGCTGGTCCAGCACATGGTTGGTCGCGAAGTCGCGCAAGCCCTGTACGGCCGCCGGGAAAAAACCGAACACATCCGGCGCGAAAAGGTGCTCACGGTCGAAAACGTCACAATGGGCATGACGGTCAAGAACATGTCCTTTTCCGTCTATGCCGGCGAAGTCGTCGGCATTGCCGGCCTCATCGGCTCTGGCCGCACGGAGATCGCCAAGATCATCTTCGGCGCGTTGAAGCGCAATCTCATCAATGGCGGGACCATCCGGCTGAAAGGCCGACCGATCCGCTATCGCGTACCCAAGCAGGCGATCGACGACGGCATCGCCTACATCACGGAGGATCGCAAGGCGAACGGATTTTTTGAGACGATGATCGTCGACGACAATATCTACATCGGCCATCTCGCGACGAAGAAGGGCTGGCGGTTTCTGCTGTCACGGGCGAGCAAGTCGAAGCTCGCGAATTATTGGGTCGATCGCCTGAAGATCGGAGCGCTGCAACGCAAGGCGCGTATCATCGAATTGTCCGGCGGCAACCAGCAGAAGGTCGTGGTGGCGAAAGTTCTGGCGCAGGATCCTTCCGTCGTGATTTTTGACGAACCGACGCGAGGCGTCGACGTTGGAACGATCCCGCATATCCACGCCGAAATCCGCCGCCTCGCCGAGGAGGGCAAGGCTGTCGTCGTCATTTCCTCGTACCTGCCGGAAGTGCTGAGCGTCTCGGATCGTATCCTCGTAGCCAGACTCGGGCGGATCGTCGCCGAATTCGACGCGGCGGAGGCCACGCAGGACAAGCTGCTCTACGCAGCGATACACTGAGCTTCCCGGTGTCCACGGATTGACCGGCGCCGCCGCACAGCTCCGTCAATTCATGAGCCCGCGCCCGATCATTGGCGTTGCGGGTCAGGCCGGATCGTCCGGTGGATCGTCGCTTTGCCCCATCGCTGCCGCGGAATCCAGGCGTTTCATATTCTCAAGTATCTTCAGCAGATAGTGCAGCGTGTGGGCCGCGTCGTTGATCGAGAAGTCGGAGAGGATCTGCTCGTAATAGGCGCGGATTTTCGGTTGCGCCTGGATTTGCCAGACGCGATGGCCGGACTCCGTCATCGTCACGATCCGTGAGCGTCGATCAATCGTGTCCGGCGCAATCGAAATGCGCCCGTCCCGCTCCATGCGGTTTAAAAGTCCCGCCAGATTTTGCCGACTGACCATCAGGTAACGCGCCAGCTCGCCGATGCTGACGCCGTTGCGGGCGCTGTCGCGCGACAGGGCGCCCAGAACCGCCCACTGCTGGGTCGTCAGCCCTTCCGCCTCGACGGCGCGGCTTCCGGTTTTATGCAACATATTTGCGCATTGGTAGAGCCGAAAAAACAATCTGTTGGCCAAATCGATTTTTGCGTCGGCGGTTGAGTCGCGCGATATCACGGCTTTTTCCATGAAAGCTCCCCTTGCCTATCGGCTGACTGCATGATACTTATAGCAAGTAGTTGCAATAAGCTGATGACGAATGCAAGCAGACTGTCCCAAAACTGCCGCGTCGGCAAACCGCGGACCTTGCGCGTCGGAAGGGGAAGAACATGCGTCGTTTCGAGGGAAAGACGATCGTCGTCACTGGCGGCGGCGGCGGAATTGGCGGAGCGGCATGCCGGCGCTTTGCGGCCGAGGGCGCAAAAGTCGCCGTGTTCGATCTCAATCCGGAGGCGGCCGGGAAAGTCGCCGCGGAAATCCGCGCCGCTGGCGGCGCGGCTGAAGCGTTTCAGTGCGACATCGCCAGCAGGTCGAGCGTCGATGCGGCGGTCGCCGCGACCGAAAGCGCGTTCGGACCGATCGGCGTGCTCGTGAACAACGCCGGCTGGGACATCTTCAAGCCTTTCGCAAAGACGGATCCACAGGACTGGGATCGCCTCATCGCCGTCAATCTGACAGGCGCGTTCAACATGCACCACGCGATCCTGCCGGGTATGGCGGCTCGCAAATACGGCCGCATCGTCAATGTCGCCTCCGACGCCGCGCGCGTCGGCTCGTCGGGCGAGGCCGTCTACGCGGCGTGCAAGGGCGGGTTGGTCGCTTTCTCGAAGACCATTGCGCGCGAGCATGCGCGGGACGGGATCACGGTGAATGTCGTCTGCCCCGGACCGACCGACACGGCGCTGCTGGCTGGCGTGGCCGCCGGCGCCGCCAGGCCGGAGAAGTTGATCGAGGCGTTCACGAAGGCGATTCCGCTCGGGCGTCTCGGCCAGCCAAACGATCTGGCCGGCGCTATCGCCTTTCTCGCCAGCGAAGACGCCGCATTCGTGACGGGGCAGGTGCTCAGCGTCTCGGGCGGTCTTACAATGAATGGCTGACACTGGATGCAATCAAGGGAGGACGCGTATGCAATTCGAAGACCTGATCTACGAAGTCCGCAATGGCGTGGCGTGGATCATCATCAACCGCCCCGACAAGATGAATTCGTTTCGCGGCAAGACCTGCGACGAATTGATCAAGGCCCTCTACAAGGCGGGCTATGACAAGGATATCGGCGCCATCGTGCTGGCGGGCGCGGGCGACCGGGCCTTCTGCACCGGCGGCGACCAGTCGGCGCACGACGGCAATTACGACGGACGCGGCACGATCGGCTTGCCGATGGAAGAATTGCACACCGCGATCCGCGACGTGCCGAAGCCGGTGATCGCCCGCGTGCAGGGGTATGCGATCGGCGGAGGCAATGTGCTGTGCACCATCTGCGACCTGACGATCTGCTCGGAAAAGGCGATCTTCGGTCAGGTCGGCCCGAAGATGGGGTCGGTCGATCCCGGCTACGGCACGGCCTTCCTGGCGCGTGTCGTCGGCGAAAAGAAGGCGCGGGAAATCTGGTACATGTGCCGTCGCTATTCCGGCAAGGAAGCCGAGGCGATGGGCCTCGCCAACCTCTGCGTGCCGCACGACAAGCTCGACGAGACGGTGCAGGCGTGGGGCGAGGAATTGTGCGAGCGCAGCCCGACCGCCATCGCCATCGCCAAGCGCAGCTTCAACATGGATACGGCGCATCAGGCCGGGATCGCCGGCATGGGGATGTATGCGCTCAAGCTCTACTACGACACAGAAGAGTCGCGCGAAGGCGTCAAGGCGCTGGGCGAGAAGCGCAAGCCGGAATTCCGCAAATACGTGAAGTAGCGATCGGCTTCGGCAGATTGCGGGCAGCCGCTGGGCGCGCCGTCAGGCGGCTCGGCGCCCGGGCGACAGGGAGGCAATCAAGTGAACCCGTATCTTGACGAAGACCTGATTGCGCTCGGCGATCAGGCGCGCAGATTTGCCGCCGATCGCATCGCGCCGGGCTTCCAGGAGCGCGACAGGACGCGCGTTCTCGATCGCGGCCTGATGAAGGAGATGGGCGCGATGGGATTCATCGCGCCCGAGTTGCCGGAGCAGTTCGGCGGGCTGGGCGCGGGCTCTCTCGCCGCCGGCGTGATCCACGAGGAAATCGCGCGCGCCGATCTCTCGATGTCCTATATCAATCTTCTGGCGTCGCTGAACGGTCAGATCTTGTCTCATCATGGCGACCCCGCCGTGACGAAGCCGTGGTTGATTAAACTGACGGCCGGCGAGGCCCTGTTCGCAATCGCTCTCACCGAGCCGCGCGGGGGCTCGGACGCCGCCAGTCTGCGCCTGAAGATCGAGCGCGACGGCGATGAATATATCGTCAATGGCGAGAAGACATCGATTTCGGCCGCCGATCAGGCCGACGCCGCCGTCGTGTTCGGCCGCACGGGAACGGTCGAACAGGGCGCGCATGGCGTCACGGCGCTGCTCATTCCGATGGATCTGACGGGCGTCACGCGGAGCCGCTTCGACTGTCATGGCCAGCGCGCTATCGGGCGCGGCTCGCTGTTCTTCGAGAACGTGCGCGTGCCCGTCTCACATCGCCTCGGCGATGAGAACAAGGGATTCGTGCAGGTCATGCAAGGCTTTGATTTTTCGCGCGCCTTGATCGGGTTGCAGGTTCTCGCCGTCGCGCGCGTCGCGCTTGAGGAGACATGGGACTATGTGGCGCAGCGGCAGGCTTTCGGCAAACCGCTGTCGGCCTTTCAGGGCGTTTCCCATCCGCTGGCGGATTTCGATACGCAAGTGGCGGCCGCCCGCCTGCTTTGCCTGCAGGCCCTGTGGCTGAAGGATCACGGCGCGCCGCACAGCGCCGAGGCGGCCATGTGCAAGTGGTGGGCGCCCAAGCTTGCTTATGACGCCATTCACCAGTGTCTGCTCAGCTTCGGCCACGGCGGTTATGATCGCGGGTTGATGGAGCAGCGTCTGCGCGACGTGCTCGGATTTCAGATTGGCGACGGGACCGCGCAGATCATGAAGACCATCATCGCGCGCGCGCGGGCGGGACGTGCGGCGGTTCCTGTTTAAAAAAACGACAAATAAGAGGGAGAGCGAACATGGAGTTTGACGCAGTTCTTCTGGCCCCGCGTCGCGCAGACGCCATTGCGCGCGGCCTCTGGCGCGACCGCACGATCAACGACGAACTCGACGCCTGTGTCGCCGCCTGCCCGGACAAGCTGGCGCTGACGGCGGTCAGGCTGGACACGCGCGATGTCCGCCGCTTTACCTATCGCGAACTCGCCGCGCTCGCTGATCGCATCGCTGTCGGCCTTTCGCGCCTCGGCGTCGTGCGCAACGACGTGGTCGCGATGCAATTGCCGAACTGGTGGCAGTTCAGCCTGCTTTATCTCGCCTGCTCGCGCATCGGCGCTGTTCTCAACCCGCTGATGCCGATTTTCCGCGAGCGCGAACTCTCGTTCATGCTCAATCACGGCGAAGCCAGGGTGCTGGTGGTTCCGAAAACATTTCGCAATTTCGATCACGAAGCGATGGCGCGCGGTCTGCGGCCCGGCCTGCCCGCCTTGCAGCGCATCATCGTCGTGGACGGTGGCGGCGCCGACGATTTCGACACACTCCTGACGAAGCCCGAATGGGAGAAAGCGTCGGACGCCGGGGCGATCCTGATGCAGAACCGTCCCGGCCCCGACGACATCACGCAGCTCATCTATACCTCCGGCACGACGGGCGAACCGAAGGGTGTGATGCACAGCGCCAATACGCTGATGGCGAACATCGTTCCGTATGCCCAGCGCCTGAATCTCGGCGCAGACGACGTCGTTCTTATGGGCTCTCCCATGGCCCATCAGACCGGGTTCATGTACGGGCTGGCGATGCCGATCATGCTGAAGGCGAGCGTGATCCTCCAGGATGTGTGGGATCCCGCCAAGGCGGCCGATCTCATCCGAACGGAAAAGGCCACGTTCACCATGGCCTCAACGCCGTTTCTCGCGGACCTGACGCGTGTCGTCACGGAAAGCGGACAGCCCGTGCCGACGCTCCGGACCTTCCTGTGCGCCGGCGCGCCGATTCCCGGACCGCTCGTCGAACAGGCGCAGGCCGGTCTCGGCGCCAAGATCGTCTCGGCCTGGGGCATGACCGAGAATGGCGCCGTTACGCTGATCAAGCTCGATGACGACGACAAGCTCGCCTCGACGACCGACGGCTGCCCGTTGCCGGGCGTCGAGGTCAAGGTCGTCGATAGCGAAGGCGCATCGCTGCCCTCAGGCGAGAGCGGCAAACTGCTGGTCCGCGCCTGCTCCAATTTTGGCGGCTACCTCAAGCGGCCGCAATGGAATGGCACGGATTCCAAGGGCTGGTTCGATACGGGCGACCTCGCTTACATAAATGCGAATGGCTACATCCGCATCGCCGGCCGCAGCAAGGACGTTATCATCCGGGGCGGCGAGAATATCCCCGTCGTCGAAATCGAGGGGCTGCTCTACAGTCATCCCGCCGTTGCGCAGGCCGCGATCATTGCTTTTCCCGACGAGCGTCTGGGCGAACGCGCCTGCGCGGTCATCGTGCCGAAATCCGGCCAGACGATAGACTTTGCCGGCATGGTCGAGTTCCTGAAGTCGCACAAGCTCGCGGTCCAGTACATTCCCGAAAAGCTGATCGTTCGCGACGCCATGCCGGCCACTCCCTCCGGCAAGATCCAGAAGTTCCGGCTGCGCGACATGCTCAAGCAGGGCGAACTCTAGATCGGATCGTCCCCCTGCGGCAACGTGATGCGCTGCCGTTCCAACGTCTCTGGCTCTGAATTGGAGAACGATCGCTTGGGCGGTCATGCTGCTTGGTCGGCTCTGATCCTGCATGGCGTCAGCTTCATGCGCCGTCATCGCAGGCCCGGTCGTTTCAGGCTCCGCCGCCGGTGGAATCGCCGTAATCGCGCCGGGCGGCGATCGCCGCTGGACGCCGGTTCGGGTCAAGACTGTTCCTGGCTCGTTACCGTCGAATGCGCGAGGGAACGAGCCGGAACACCTGCGCGCCGAGAACCGCGCGGAATCTCGGGCTGTGCAGACACACGCCGCCGGCCAGTCCGACGAGTGCGCCCAGCAGCGTGTCGAAGAACCGCGCTTCCAGCAGAGCCGCAGGCGATCCATGTCCGAGGCCGCCTCCCTCCGCCAGCAGGATGGTCAGCGGCGTGATGAAGATCACGGCCATCGCATAGTGCCGGACCACCAGCGTCTCGACCACGAAGGCGAGCGTGATCATCATCGCCGACACGCTCCATTTCTCGAACGGCAGCATGAGAAAGGTCCAGGCCAAAAGGAGGCCGACGCCGGTGCCGGCGATGCGATGCAATTGCTTGGTCCAGACCGCGCGCATCGACGCTTCCTGAATCACTGCGAGACAACTGACTGGCGCCCAGTAGGCGCGCTCCATGTGCAATGCCTGCGCGATCGCCAGAGAGGCGCCGACGAACAGTCCGATCACCACCGAATCGAAAATGACGAAATCGAAGGTCGGCGCCGGCAAGGCGGCGGGCTGCGGTTCTTCCAGCCGGAGAACATACAGGCTGTAAAAGAATGCGATGCCGCAGGCGAGCAGTGCGCCCATGGTCAACAGGCCGACCTGACGGGGAACCTGCAAGGGTTCGACCGACGAAAAGACGCCAATCGACGCCGCCATGATGAAGAACAGGCTGCCCGGCGGACCGAGCGCATAGAACCGGCACACCATCGTCACGAGGATAGCGATGAATGTCAGCGCCGGCGCGGCGAGATAGGGTGCGAAATGGCTGAGCAGGCCGAGCGTGTAGCAGGCGCTCATGGCGAACGCGCAGGCCATGAGCTGGATCATCCGATGCGAGAGTTGCGTTTTGGGCGTATAGAGAAAAACCATGCCGCCCAGCGACGCTGCGAGCCCATAGTCCAGATGATCGAACGCAGCGCCGATGAGGATTGGCAGGCCCGAGGCCAGCGCCGCGCACGCCGGCATCTGCCAGCGCCGGTCGGTCGACTTGAACGTCGTCAGATGCCGCCACTCGGCGTGCGCCAGCGCCCGCAGTCTGCTCAATCGGCCGACGGTCATCCTGATGCCTCCCGCAGGCCTGCGACGGCGGACCCGTGGCGCGTGATAGGCCGCGTCCGTCGGCCGGGCAATACGAGGTCCAGCCGGGCGTCCGGAAAACGCATTCGGCGCGGACGCCCGATCACGTTAGGCTGTTGACGCGACAAAAGACTGCTGCCTGCGCCGCGCAGGACGCGGCAACTCCGGAGCCCGAATGAGCCTGCAATTCCGCAAACAGCGTCTCGCCATCCGCAGCAACTGGCGCGGATCGGCTATGCTCGGCGATCGATCGCCGGCGGCGCCGGCATGGCGAAGGACGTTCGAATGATCCGGGATCTCGATGCACTCAAGACTTTCGCGGCAATAGCAGCGATGGGCAGTTTTTCCCGCGCCTCCGACAAGCTCGGCATATCTCGCACCATCGCAAGCAAGCGCGTTTCGGCGCTCGAGGCCGAACTTGGCGTCAAGCTCATCAATCGAACGACGCGGACGATGAGTTTGACTGAATCCGGCCGGAAGCTGAGTGTGATGGCCGACACGCTGTTCGGGCTGCTTGACAATACCGAGCAGGAAATCCGTTCGGTGGCGGCTGCGCCGCAGGGAACGCTCCGAATCAACGCTCCGATGTCGTTCGGCATTCGTCATCTTGGGACCATCATCGATGATTTCCTGAAGCTCTATCCGGACGTCGACATCGAAGTCACGCTCGACGACCGCGTCGTCAACATCGTCGAGGAAGGTTTCGACGTCGCCATCCGCATCCGACGCCTTGAGGATTCAAGTCTGCTGGCGAAATATCTCGCTCCCGCCCGCATGGCGCTATGTGCGGCGCCGGCTTACCTCGAAAGGCGCGGCGCGCCGTTGCGCCCAAGCGATCTCGAAGCGCACGACTGCCTTGTTTACGATTACCTCTCGCGTCACGGCGTCTGGAGTTTCGAGCGCGCCGGCGTTCGGGAAGATGTTCGCGTTCGCGGCCGGTTGCGCGGCAACAACGGCGATATCCTGATACAAGCGGCGATTGACGGCCTCGGCATCTATCTCGCGCCGACATTCATCGCGCATGAGGCGCTGCGCTCGGGCGCGCTCGCGCCGATCCTTCGCGACTGGCGCGCGACGGAGCCCGGGCTTTATGCCGTCATGCCGCCCGGCCGCATCGACGTCCTGAAAGTGCGCGCCTTCGTCGATCATCTCGCAAAATCGCTCGGCAAGGAGCCGTATTGGGATCGCGACCTGCCTGTGTTCGGCGCCGGCTAGCCGCCGGGGTCAGGCGGAGAGCCGCTTGGTCGGCGCCAGAAAGTCGATCTGCGGCCCCTTCGGCACGATTCCCGTTGGATTGATCGTCCGATGGCTGCCGTAATAATGCGTCTTGATGTGATCGAACCGCACGGTCCCAGCGATCCCGGGCATCTGGTAGAGCGCGCGCGTATAGTCCCACAATTCCGGAAAATCGACGAGGCGATCGCGGTTGCACTTGAAGTGCCCGAAATAGGCGGCGTCGAATCGTACAAGCGTCGTGAACAATCGCCAGTCCGCTTCTGTGATCTGGTCTCCGAGCAGGAATTTGCGCGTCGAAAGGCGCTGCTCCAGCGCGTCGAGCATCGCGTACAACTGGTCGTAGGCTTCGTCGTAAGCCGCCTGCGTCGTCGCAAATCCCGCGCGATAGACGCCGTTGTTGATGGCCGGATAGATGGCGTCGTTCAGCGCATCGATGTCCGCCGCCAGTTCAGGCGGACGCAGCAGCGGTCCATGCGCGCCGGGCCAAGCGTCGAATATGCGGATGATATCCGCCGACTCGTTGTTGACGATCGTCGCATGCAGGCTGTCCCACAGCACAGGCACGCTTGCCCGCCCTGTGAAATGAGGGTCGGCCTTCGCATAGATCTGCCAGAGGAAGCGCGCGCCGTTCAGCGGATCGGCGCCTTCGTTCAGGGTCCAGCCGTTCTCCAGCATCAGCGGTTCGACATAGGTCACGTCGATCGCCTGATCGAGCCCTTTCAGAATTCGGTAAATCAGAGTGCGATGCGCCCACGGGCAGGCCCAGGAGACGTAGAGACGGTAGCGACCGTTTTGCGGCGGGAAACGGCCCTGCGCGTCAATCCGGTCGCGAAATGGCGTGGGCGGTCGCACGAAACGCCCGTCGGAGCTTTCGGTGTCGTACCATTCGTCCCGCCACACCCCGTCCACCAGCAGTCCCATTCGATCGCCTCCATTCAACAGGCCCGTGCCCGATCGCCGCGCCGGCTTTGAGCGCAGCGCGGCGTCGATCATTCAGGCCGCGGTCCGCACCGAATCGACCGCCTGCTCGATCGCGATTTCCGCGTTCGAGATTGCCGCGCGGTGCTGCTCCGGTCCAAAGGCCAGGCGTTCGGCGCGGATGAACGCCACATCCGTGACGCCCATGAATCCGAGCAGGGTGCGCAGGTGCGGCTCCTGCGAATCATAGGCCATGGCCGGGCCTTCGCTGTAAAGGCCGCCGCGGCTGACGACGACGATAGCTTTCTTGCCCTTCAGCAATCCTTCGGGGCCGGTTTCAGTGTAGCGGAATGTCACGCCGGGGCGCAGGACATAATCGAACCACGTCTTCAGGGTCGAAGGGATGCCGAAATTGTACATCGGCGCACCGATCACAAGCGTGTCCGCGCGTTGCAGTTCGTCGACGAGCGTATTTGACAGGGTCTGGGCCGCGCGTTGCGCCTCGTTTGCCGGTTCGCCGCGAATACCTGCCACCGCGTCGGCGTCGAGATGGGGAATGGGCGATCCGCCGAGATCGCGCGTCGTCGCCTGAAGGCGCGGCTGGCGTGCGCGCAGGCTCGCGACCGTCCTGGCGACAAGGCCGCCTGACACCGAGGCGTCGCCGGCGATGCTGCTGGTGAGAATGAGAACGTGGGACATCGGACTCTCCGTTGGAAGGTTCAGCCGAAAGTAACCGGCGTGCGTCGCCGCGCCATCGCGCAGGCGCGCACAACACTGATGCGCGTCGGCGCACAATCGAGCCGGATCCGATTGTTTCCCCGCAAGGGACAGTGACGTTCCCAACCAAAGGATTGATGCTCGCAGGTCTTTAAGCGCATTTGGATCGCAGCGGACGCTGCTCGTCCGGAACAACACCCCACGAGGCAAATCAATGACGCTGCTTTCCGACTCCTCTCCTCGCCCGCTGGTCCCCGCGCTCGCCGTGCTCAGCGATTCCCTCTCTCCCTTCGCGGAGCCGCTTGTCCGCGCGACGACCGGCCTGCTGCTCATGCCGCATGGCGCGCAGAAACTGTTCGGCTGGTTTGGCGGCTATGGCGTCGAGGCGACCGGTCAGTTCTTCGCGACCAAGCTCGGCCTTCCCGCCTCTTTCGCTCTGCTGGCCGGCCTGATCGAATTCTTCGGCGGTCTCATGCTCGCCGCCGGCCTTCTGACCCGGCCGGTCGCCGCGCTCGTCGTGGGCCTCATGTTCACCGCTGTGATCCAGGTGCATCTGGGCGCAGGCTTCTTCTGGACCGGCGGCGGTTTCGAATACCCGCTGTTCTGGGGGATCGTCGCGCTGGCGTTCGTGCTGCGCGGCGGCGGCCGCTATTCGCTCGACGGTCTGATCGGCCGCGAGATCTGAACCGGGCGTCGGCGGGCGCCGAGGCGCCCGCTTCCATCACTGCAATTCCGTCAGTCCGCCTTCGTACCAGCCCTTGCTGGCGTTTACGATCCACACGATGGTCAGCATGACCGGTACTTCGATCAGGACGCCGACGACGGTCGCAAGCGCTGCGCCCGATTCGAACCCGAACAGCGATATCGCAGCCGCAACCGCAAGCTCGAAGAAATTGCTCGCGCCAATCAGGGCGGACGGCCCTGCGACACAGTGCTGTTCGCCGACAAGCCGATTGAGAAGATAGGCGAAGCCGGCGTTGAAATAGACCTGGATCACGATCGGCGCGGCGAGCAGACCGATGACTTCGGGCTGACGCAAAATCTGCTCGCCCTGGAAGCCAAACAGCAGAATCAGCGTCGCGAGCAGCGCGACGAGCGACAGCGGCTGCAAGGTCGCCAGCAGGCGGGCCAGAGCCGCCGCTCCTCCGGACGTCAGGAGCGCGCGTCGGATCGCCTGCGCGGCGGCGACAGGCAGCACGATATAGAGCAGAACCGACAGAACCAGAGTTTCCCAGGGCACAGAGATCGCTGACAGGCCCAGAAGCAGCCCGACGATTGGCGCGAAGGCGAACACCATGATCGTGTCGTTGAGCGCGACCTGGGACAATGTGAAATGCGGGTCGCCGTTCGTCAGATTGCTCCAGACGAACACCATCGCAGTGCAGGGCGCTGCGGCGAGCAGAATCAGTCCGGCGATATAGGAATTGATCTGATCCGCCGGCAGATAGGGGCGCAGCAGGTGGGCGACGAACAGCCACGCGAGCGCGGCCATCGAGAAAGGCTTCACCGCCCAGTTGATGAACAGGGTGACGCCGATGCCGCGCCAATGGCGCCGAACCTCGCCCAGCGCGGCGAAGTCGATTTTGACGAGCATCGGGATGATCATCAGCCAGATCAGCGCAGCGACGGGCAGATTGACCCGGGCGATCTCGGCAGCGCCGATGGCATGGAATACGCCGGGCAGGAAATGTCCGAGCGCGATGCCGGCGACGATGCACAGGCCGACCCAGATCGTGAGATAGCGTTCGAAAACCGACATGAATTCGCTCTTTTCAAGCCGGCAGGACAAAGAGGCGGCGCACGGCGATCATGCGGCGTCCTTGCCGGCGACATGCGACGCGCCCTCCATATGCCCGATCTCGTTCAGGCGAGAGGCGAGCGTCATCGAACCTATGCTGTTCAGGGGAAGCGCAGTGAATGCGGCGATCCGGTTGCGCAAGAAGCGGAACGCATCGTTGAACGCGCGCTGCTTGTCGATGTCGGTCCCCTCGATTGCCGCAGGGTCCTCGATGCCCCAATGCGCCGTTGTCGGCTGCCCGGGCCAGACGGGGCAAACTTCGCCGGCCGCGCTGTCGCAGACCGTGAAGACGAAATCCATTTTCGGCGCGTCGGGCCCGGCGAATTCGTCCCAGCCCTTCGAGCGGAAGCCTTCGGTCGGGTACTCGAATGCTGCGAGCGTTTTCAGGGCGAACGGATTCACGACGCCCTTGGGCTGACTGCCGGCCGAGAACGCATTGAAGCGTCCGGCGCCCTCCTTGCGTAGAATGCTTTCGGCCAGCACCGAACGCGCGGTATTGCCGGTGCATAGAAACAGGACATTGAAAACGCGTTCAGTCATGCGCGGGACTCTCGTGTGGGCGACAGGGAAGGAGATCGGCGATCAGCGGCGCGCACACATCCGGCTTGCCGCCGCAGCAATCGTTCAGAAGGAACAGAATGACCTCGCGGAAGTGCAGGAGACTGGCGCGATAGACGATCGAGCGGCTCATTCGCTCCCCGCTTACGAGCCCTGCGCGCGCCAGCGTCGAGAGGTGCGCGGACATTGTATTTTGCGGGACGCCGATCAGGCGCGCTAGCTCGCCGGCGGCAACGCCTTCGGGTTCGCGCGCGACAAGCAGCCTGAAGGTCCGCAGGCGCGTCGCCTGCGACAACGCCGCCAGCGCGTCCAGAGCGGATATATCATCCATATATCCAGATTAATGGATGCTTATGACAGGCGCAAGACAGAACGTCCGCCGCCGCCGGACGCTCCGGGCGGCAAGAGAGAATTAGCCCCGCTCTTTGAGCTTGATGGCCGTATCCGCAACGAAGGAATTTGGGCCGCCTCGTTGGCGCGGAATCCATCGGCGTCCTCGGACGAGCAAGATCCGGGACCGGGCGCGCAGGAGCGCGCGCGTCTTGACGATCGCAGCAAACCAAGCCACCGACGCATGCGTGGTCGCTGACGTAGGATACAGTCGCAACGACACGCCTGCCACGGCGGCGCGTGCGCGCGGACGCACGATGGAGGAACCCCAGCCATGAAGGTCAAGGCGGACCTGCAAACAGCGCCGGATGGGTTGATGCGGGAGGGGACGCATCCACCTGGTCCCGACGCCCGAACGATCGCCGCCGGCGCTACCGAAACCACGGGCGGTTTGACCAGCGATCAGGCCCGGCGCCAACTCGCGAAATTCGGCCTGAATGCGATGCCGGATACAAGCCCGCATCCGTTGCGGCAGGCGTTGGAGAAGTTCTGGGCGCCAGTTCCGTGGATGCTCGAAGCCTCGATCCTGCTCGAGTTGGCGCTCGGCAAGTACGTGGAAGCGGCGATCATCGCATTTCTTCTTGTCTTCAACGCGGCGCTCGGACTGTTTCAGGAAAGCCGCGCCCAGGCCACGCTTGCAGCGCTGAAGTCGCGCCTTGCGCTGACCGCATCCGTCCGGCGGGATGGCGAGTGGAGGACGATATCCGCTACGGAACTGGCGCCGGGAGATCTGCTGAAACTTTCGCTTGGCGGCGTGGTAGCGGCGGATGTGACGATCACGAGCGGCGAGGTTCTACTCGATCAATCCATGCTCACCGGCGAATCCGTGCCGATAGAAGCCGGCGCCGGCGTTCGGACCTACGCGGGGGCATTGGTTCGTCGCGGCGAAGCGGAGGCCGAGGTGACCGCAACTGGCGCGCGCACCAAATTCGGCCGTACCGCGGAACTCGTCCGCATCGCGCACGTCGTCAGTTCACAGCAGAAAGCCGTTCTTCACGTGGTCCGCAATCTCGCTGTCTTCAACGGCTTCGTGATCGCGCTGCTCGTTGGGTACGCCTCTTATCTGAAGATGACCGTCGCCGATATTGTGCCTCTCGTCCTGACGGCGATTCTGGCGTCGATACCCGTCGCGCTGCCAGCGACCTTTACGCTTGCGGCGGCGCTCGGCGCGCGGGCCTTGGCGAAGCGGGGCGTCCTTCCGACGCGCCTCTCCGCCGTGGACGAAGCCGCATCGATACGCGTCCTGTGCGCTGACAAGACCGGGACGCTGACCCAAAACGCGCTGACTCTGGAATCCGTTCACGTCATGCCCGGCTTCGACGAGGCGCATGTTCTGGCGCTGGCTGCGCTCGCCAGTTCGGATGGCGGCCAGGACCCGGTTGACGGCGCCATAAGGGCCGCGGCCAGGCGAAGGCCTGTGTCCGACGCGCCGAAGCTGGTCAATTTCATCCCCTTCGATCCGGCCAGAAAGACGTCCGAGGCGATGGCGACGGATGCAGGGGGGAACCCGCAGCGCATCGTGAAGGGCGCCTTCGCCGTCGTCTACGGTTTGGCCCAGCCGTCGCCGACCGCCGCCGACGCCGCCAGGGAGCTCGAAGACAAGGGCTTCCGTGTGCTGGCGGTCGCCACCGGGCCAGCGACCGGGATGAAACTCGCGGGGCTCGTCGCGCTCAGCGATCCGCCGCGCGCAGACTCGGCGGCGCTCGTCAGCGAATTGCAGCGCCTCGGCGTCCGCACCGTCATGGTGACGGGCGACGCGCCGGCGACCGCGGCCATTGTTGCGAAAGCAGTCGGACTTGAGGGCGCCGTCTGCCCGCCCGGGCCGATCCCCGACGCTGTGACTCCCGAGCAATTTTCGGTCTTTGCGGGCGTCTTGCCGGAAGACAAGTTCAATCTCGTCAAGGCCTTTCAAAAAGGCGGCCACACCGTCGGCATGTGCGGCGATGGCGCCAACGACGCGCCCGCATTGCGCCAGGCCCAGATGGGAATTGCTGTCTCTACCGCGACAGACGTGGCCAAATCGGCGGCCGGCATGGTGCTGACCGAGCCGGGCCTTGGCGGCATCGTCGCTGCGATCAAGGAAGGTCGGCAGACCTTTCAGCGCATCCTGAGCTACACGCTGAATTCGATTACGAAGAAAATCGTGCAGGTGCTGTTTCTGGCGATCGGTCTGATCATGACCGGCCACGCAATACTGACGCCGTTGCTGATGGTCCTGATCATGATCACCGGCGACTTCCTCGGCATGGCGTTGACGACCGACAATGTAAGGCCGTCGCCTGCGCCGAACTCATGGCGGATCGGCAATCTGACGATCGCCGGCGTGATGATGGGAATTGGCGAACTGCTTTTCTGTACCGCCATCCTCGCATTTGGCCTGTACCGGCTGGGCTTCGCCGCCGGCGCGCTGCAGACCCTGGCGTTCATTGCCATTGTGTTCGGCAATCAGGCGACGACCTACGCCAATCGCGAGCGCCATCGCCTGTGGTCGTCCCGCCCCAGTATTTGGCTTCTTCTCTCCTCCGCCGCCGATCTGCTGATTGCAGCGACCCTGGCGGTCGAGGGCATTGCAATGACGCCATTGCCCATATGGGTGGTGGCCGGCGCGCTCGTGTTCGCGGCCGCCTTCGCTATCATTTTGGATCTGGTGAAAGTTCCGGTGTTCCGCCATCTCGGCGTCGCCTAGGCGCGCCAAACGCCGGGGAGAGGAATCGCGATGAAGATCAAGTCAAAGGACTTCAGGGTGCGGGAGGACGCCGTCGACCTCGGCAAATGGCCGACGCGAATCGATCCCGTCTATAAATCGAAACCACATTATCAGGAATTGCTTGCCGATCATGTCGCGCGCCTCAGTTCGCAACAGCAGCTTCTCTATGCATCCAATCGTCATTCCATCCTGCTGATTTTCCAGGCCATGGACGCTGCGGGCAAGGATGGCGCGATCAAGCACGTCATGTCCGGCGTCAATCCGCAGGGCTGCCAGGTGTTCAGCTTCAAGCATCCGAGCGCGATGGAGCTGCAGCACGACTTCCTGTGGCGCACGACCCGCGATCTTCCGGAGCGCGGACGGATCGGCATTTTCAATCGGTCCTATTACGAGGAGGTGCTGATTGTCCGGGTGCATCGCGAAATTTTTCTCGATGAAGGGCTGCCCGACAGGCCGCATCAGGAGAAGACGCTTTGGCGCGATCGCTATCGTTCGATCTTGGATCTGGAACGGCATCTTCACGTTAACGGCGCCCGCGTTGTGAAGTTCTTTCTCCATCTCTCGAAGGAGGAGCAGCGAAAGCGCTTCCTCGAGCGCATCGACCAGCCGGAAAAGAACTGGAAATTCAGCGCGGCCGATATCGAGGAACGCAAATTCTGGAAGCAATATATGAAGGCCTACGAGGAATGCCTGAGCGCGACGAGCACCCGCGATTCCCCGTGGTATGTCGTGCCGGCGGACGACAAGCAGAATGCGCGGTTGATTGTGTCACAGATCATTCTTGATACTCTCGATGAACTCAAGATGTCGTACCCCGAAACCACCGAAGCGCGCCGCCAGGAATTGCTGAAATTCCGCAAGGAATTGGAGACATAGGCGATCCCGCGCAGCGCCGTCAGCGTTCCGGCGTCGGCGACGAAGCACAGATCGAACGCCTCCGCGCCGCCGCCCGATCGCCTCGACGCTAATTGATCGAGATTGTTTCCTGTCGGCCGACCACCGAAAATCCTGAAGGACGCAAACATTTTGTGAACCTCCCGGACCAGGTCCGGGCCAATCGGCGCGAGTGGTCCCAGCATGCGCCGCCTGCTTCCGGACCACAGGCGGCTTCTGAGGCAGCTAACGGCCCACCGGACAAAGCGGCGCTTTTCGGGCGTTTCTCTAAAGAAAATCAGGCTTGTCGGACTGGTGCTGCGAGAGAGGATTGAAC
>JAJXWB010000018.1 GCA_021781815.1 Pseudomonadota bacterium
TTTTTTATGTATGAAATAGTCGATAAGGAAATCCTTCTTCCTAAAATAGATAAAGCATCATTGCGCTTTTGTTCTACGTCATATTCCCGCTGATATTGTTGTTGGACAAAATATGTCGTTATAGATGCTCCTGCCCCCACCATAACGAGCCCGATCTGAAAAACAGCCGCTTTCAGAGAATCGAAATATTTTTCAGACTTTGAGTTCCTTTCTGCGTTTTTATGTAGAATGACAACGCCAAACCAAACAATTAACATCAGAACTCCGACAGCCGTCATGACTGCTGAAATAAGGGCGTTGTGGCGTATCAGGTAGTCCATGTGGGGAACGTTGTAACTCAGGCCTTCCTATTACGATATCCCCCGCGTTGTGTCGCGACAACGAACAGCGAGTTTCGCAGATCGAGATTCTTGGGCGCCTTCGGCTTCATTTGGATGAGCCGAAACGACCGTTTTCCGCCCTTCTGCCCCGATCGGAATGTCCAGTGTCGGGTCTCGCGACCGGCCGTTGGGGGAGCTTCGCGAACCTCTCCGATTTTCGGCTTGGGCAGCACGGTCCGATTCCTTGAATTTCGCCTCGCGAGGATATACATTGCCGTCTGTATATCTATGAGGCGAACATGCAAGTTTCTCGCTGGGGCAACAGCCTCGCCATCCGAATCCCGGCTGCAGTCGTAGAGGCGCTCGGCCTGAAGGAAGGGGATGAGGTCGAGGTGACCGCGATGCAGGACGGGCGATTGGAAGTCGCACGCGATGGCAAGCGTGCTCGTGCGATCGAGCGGATAAGATCGATGCAGTTCGAGTTGCCGCCGGGTTGGAAGTTCGATCGTGAAGAAGCGAACCGGCGTTGAGCCCGAGACTTCGGTTTCTCGACACTAATGTGCTGGTCTATGCCTTCACCAAGGATGCGCGGTCCTCGGTTGCGCTTTCACTTGTGAGCGAAGGCGGGATCGTCAGCGTCCAGTGCTTGAACGAGCTTGCTAACGTGCTGCGTGGCCGGATGGCGAAGCCTTGGTCTTTTGTACATGACGCTCTCGACCAAGTCGTCGATCTCTGTACTGCGATTGTCCCGCTCGACCGGACTCTGCATCAGCGTGGCATATCCGTTGCAGAACGCTATGGCGTTCACATTTACGACGCGATGATCATCGCCGCGGCGCTCGAAGCCGGTTGCAACACGCTCTTTTCGGAGGACATGCAGGACGGGCTTGCCTTGGAAGGGCGACTCCGCATCGTCAATCCCTTCCGCCGATCCTGATCCAACACAGCATTTGACGCCGCGCCCAATCTCGCTACAAGAACCGCCATGCGCGCCGAACCTGAAGCCCTCGTCGAACAGATCAAGCAGTCCCTGGGACTGCTGAGGAGGCATCTTTGACGTCGAAACATCGACGCGCCGCCTCGCGGAACTGAACGCCAAGGCCGAAGACCCGTCCCTCTGGAACGACCCGGACGCCGCGCAAAAAGTCATGCGCGAGCGCACGGAGCTGGAGGACCGCCTCGGCTCGATCGCCCGCTTCGAGGGCGAACTCGAGGATGCGATCACGCTCGTCGAACTGGGCGAGAGCGAGAACGACGAACCGACCGAGAAGGAAGGGATCGCCGCGCTCAAGAAACTGATCGCCGACTCGCGCCGCAGCCAGATCGAGGCTCTGTTCTCTGGCGAGGCGGACGCCAACGACACCTATATCGAGGTGCATTCGGGCGCCGGCGGCACGGAGAGCCAGGACTGGGCGCGCATGCTGTTTCGCATGTACGCGCGCTGGGGCGAGCGTCACAAGTTCAGGGTCGAACTCATCGAGGAGACCGACGGCGAAGAGGCGGGCATCAAGTCCGGCACGTTGCTGGTGAAGGGGCACAACGCCCACGGCTGGGCCAAGACCGAATCCGGCGTGCATCGCCTCGTCCGCATTTCGCCTTTCGATTCCAATGCGCGCCGGCACACCAGCTTCGCCTCGGTGTGGGTCTATCCTGTCGTCGACGACAAGATCGACATCCAGATCAACGAGAGCGATTGCCGGATCGATACGTTCCGCTCGTCGGGCGCCGGCGGTCAGCACGTCAACACGACGGATTCGGCGATCCGCATTACCCATATGCCGACCGGCATAGTCGTCGCCTGCCAGATGGAGCGCTCGCAGCACAAGAACCGCGCGACGGCGTGGAACATGCTGCGCGCGAGGCTGTACGAGCGCGAACTGGAGAAGCGCGAGGCGGAAGCGAGCGCGGTCGCAGCGTCGAAGACCGAGATCGGTTGGGGCCACCAGATCCGCTCCTACGTGCTGCAGCCCTACCAGCTTGTGAAGGATCTGCGCACCGGCGTCACGTCGGGCACGCCTGACGAGGTGCTCGATGGCGAACTCGACGAATTCATGGAAGCGGCGCTGGCCCAGCGCATCCATGGCGGGGGGCCGGACAAGGTCGAGGACGTGGACTGATCCCTCAGCCCGTTGCTGCAGACGTCCTTTGCGTCGGCTGGCCACGATAGGGCGCGAATCGCTCGGCCATCGTCATGAACGGTAGTTCGATCCGCCGATAGCAAACGTCCGCGAGCGCGAACGAGATCGCCGCCGAAAGGCCCAGCAGCGCGAAGGATGACGCGTCGACTCCGAGCGGACGATCTTTGCCGGCGAGAAGAAAAACCAGCCCCATGACGGGCATGTGTATGAGATACAGCGAATAGCAGCGCCGCCCGCACCATTCGAGCGCCCGCACGACTGCGCCACTCGCGCTCGCCTCGCGCCGATGCACCACGCCGTATGTGGCAAGCGCAGACGCAAGCGCCGTCCAGCTTGGATAGAGAATCGTTTCCTGCATGCCCGGCAGCAGTTCCGGCGAAAGCGTCGAGGCGACGACGAAGATCATCGCGCCGAGCTTGATCGCGAAGGCCGGGTCGAGCCGTTTCGGCAGATCGGGCCACAGCATCGGGACGAGCGCCAGCAATATGCCCCAGCCGAAGGTATCCATGCGCCCGATTGTCCAGGCGTAGGCGGCGACCGCGCTGACGTCGCCGAACAGCAGCGCGCGGATCGGCAGCGCGGCGATGATCCAGACTGCGGCGACGATGGCGAGCCTGCGCGGCGGAAGCCGCGTCGCAAGCAGAGGAAGCAGCAGGTAGAAATGTTCCTCGACGGCGAGCGACCATGTCGGCCCGAAGAATTGGGCCACCGGATAGCCCTGCCATCCGCTCACCCAGTTCTGTTGGAACGTCAGGTAGATCCATAGCGGGTAGCGATCGCGCCAAAGCCAGGCGCCGGGCGTCGCTCCGCCACTATAGAGCACGGTCGCCAGGCTCATGCCGGCCGTGAGCAGAAGCAGGTACATGGGCAATATGCGGAACGCGCGTCGCAGATAGAAGGTGGGCGCAAGCATCGGCCGCTCCCTGTGGCGCAGCAGATTGCTTGTGAGCAGGTAGGCCGACAGCACGAAAAACAGGTCGACGCCCGCCCGTCCGCCGCCGAGCAGCGCGCCGGTCCAGTCGGGCAGACCAAGATGCTGGTAAGCGCGCGAACTCGACAGGTGATGCAGTTGCAGCACCATGAGGATCGCGACGCCGCGTAGCGCGTCGATTCGGGCGAGCCGGTTGGTCATGCAAGATGCCCGGGGCGCAATCGCTGCTTGCCGGCGTGCGTCGACTTTCCCGCCCAATCCTTCGAGGGGCCTTCAGTCATTCGTCGCCAGTAGCCGCGACGATTTCAGAAAGCGCATCGGATCGGTCGCCTCGTCGTCGATGCGCACTTCGTAATGCAGATGCGGCCCGGTCGAGCGTCCCGTCGAGCCAACGCGCCCGATCGCCTCTCCGGCCTGCACCCTCTGGCCTTCCGAAACATTGATGGCCGACAGGTGGCCGTAGCGCGTCGAAAGTCCGGCGCCATGATCGATCTCGACCATGTTGCCATAGCCCCCGGAGGGGGCCGCCGTGACGACCACGCCGCTTGCGGTCGCGCGCACGGGAGCGCCCATGTCTGCGCGCATGTCCATGCCCGAATGCAGCGCCGGACGTCCGAGGAAGGGGTCGAGGCGGTAGCCGAAAGTCGACGTCATCTCGATCTGACCGGCGAGCGGCTTGCGCAGGGGCAGGTAAGGCAGGGCGCGACGCAGCCGGTCGAGAGTGGCGAACGACGCCTGCACGGTGGAGAGCTGCTTTTCGAAGGGCGAGCCGTTCGCGTCCAGTTTCACCGGAACGAGGGGGCCTCCAACGGCGGCGTCCTTCGGAACGGCGTATCGGTCGGGCGAAAGGCCGGTCTCCGCAATCGCGGCCTTCAACTGCTGGGCCTTTCGGGAGGCTGGCGCTGCGAGCGAGGCAAGCGTCGCGATTTGCCGCCGTTCGATGCGGTCGAGAGAAACGCCGAGCATTTCGAGCCGCGCCGGCATTGGCACGTCGGCGTCGGCCGCTTCCGCGATCGCGCCGCTTGCCGGCGCCTCGGCGCTCGCGCGCGGAGCGCCGTCCGAATTGTGCGTTCTCAGCTCGAACCCGTCCGGCCGCGGCTTGCCGGATTCGAACGGACCTCCGCTGTCCATCGGCGCCTCGATCGGCGCAAAGGCGGTTGCGCGCTGCGGGACCGGCGCGGGCGCATCCGCGCGCGCTGAGATCGCCGCCTTTGCCGCCGGCCGGGCTTGCAGCGCGACGGAGGCCGTCGGGTCGGCCGGCGTTCCGATGCGCTCCTCCAGCGCCGCGACGATGGCGGTGCGGGTCTCGAGCTGCGCCTCGCGTGCGATCAGATGCTGTACCTTGCCCTCGAACGAGTCCTGATCCAGCAATTGCCTGCTGGTGACATGGTCGAGTTGCACGCGCATGGCCGCAAGCCTGTCCTCGTAGGCATATTGCTGGCGCGCCTGCCGGGCCATCAGGCCGGCGATGATGTCGTCGCGGAAGAACAGCAGGGCGGTTGCGCCGAGATAGATGGCGGCGACCGCGGGAAACACGCCGAACAGGCCATAAAGAACGCCCGGCCGCACCGCGAAGTTACGCTGCCGGCCGCCGCGCGAAACGGTGAAGAAGTAATGCGTGTCCGGTTCGCGAGCGGACGGAAAATTCGAACGAATGGACATGCGCGGCGCTCCGGGCGCGAAATACCGCCCGGCGACATCAGAAAGCATTAAGGTTAATGCTTCCGAAATCGCAGATGACGGCCTGCTTGCCTAGGGGCGCCCCGGCCCCTAAAGGTGCGGCTCGCAACAAGGCTCGATCCTCATGTCCGTCGTAAAGCCCAGCTTCCGTCCAAAGTCCGATTTCCTCGCCGCGCTGATCGAGCGCGGCTACGTGCATCAATGCTCGGATTACGAGGGGCTGGACGCCAGGGCGGCGGCTGGCGAATTGATCGCCTATATCGGCTTTGACTGCACGGCGCCCTCGCTGCACGTCGGCTCGTTGCTGCCGATCATGATGCTGGCCTGGCTGCAGCGCACCGGCGGCAAGCCCGTGCCGCTGATGGGCGGCGGAACGACGCGCGTCGGTGATCCCTCCGGCAAGGATGAAGCGCGCAAAATGCTGTCGATCGAGACGATCGAGGCGAACAAGGCCGGCATCCGCAAGGTGTTCTCGAAATTTCTGACCTTCGGCGATGGCCGGACCGATGCGGTCATGCCCGACAATGCGGAATGGCTGACCAAACTCAATTACATCGACTTCCTGCGCGACGTCGGCCGACATTTCTCGGTCAACCGGATGATGTCGATGGATTCCGTGAAGTTGCGGCTCGAACGCGATCAGGAGCTGTCATTCATCGAATTCAACTACATGTGCCTGCAGGCCTATGATTTTGTCGAACTGAACCGGCGTTACGGCTGCATTGCGCAGATGGGCGGCTCGGATCAGTGGGGCAACATCGTCACCGGCATCGACCTCGGCCGGCGCATGGGCGCGCCGCAATTGTTCGCGCTGACTTCGCCGCTGCTCACCACGTCGTCCGGCCAGAAGATGGGCAAGACGCACGCGGGCGCTGTCTGGCTCGAAGCCGACATGCTGAGTCCCTATGATTACTGGCAGTTCTGGCGCAACGCCGAGGATGGCGACGTAGGTCGTTTCCTGCGGCTGTTCACCTTCCTGCCGATGGACGAGATCGCACGCCTCGAAAAGCTCGACGGCGCCGAGATCAACGAGGCGAAGAAGACGCTCGCCAACGAGGCGACAGCGCTCGTGCATGGACGCGAAGCCGCAGCGCAGGCTGCCGAAACGGCGCGAAAAACCTTCGAGGAGGGCGTCGCTGCCGATACGCTGCCGACAGTTGGCGTCTCGATGGCCGAGATGGAGGCGGGCGTCGGCGTGCTGACCGCATTCGTCATGGCGGGGCTGGTGGCGTCGACAGGCGAGGCGCGCCGGCAGGTCAAGGGCGGCGGGCTGCGCGTCAACGACGATGTCGTCACCGACGAGCGCGCGGTTCTGCGAGGCGCGGACGCGCGGGACGGCGCGATCAAGTTGTCGATAGGTAAAAAACGGCACGTCTTGCTGAGAGCGAAATAGATGCTGGATCAGCGCGCCGGCGCCTCGGGCGTCGTGGCGCTGTCGAGCACCCCGAAGATCTTGCGCAGGAAACCCGGCGCGACGGTCAGTGGATTGATTGAAATCTGCGGCGCGCCCGGACGTCCGGCGATCTTGTAGTTGACCGCGAACAGCCCCTCGTTCCAGCCGCCGCCGAGCAGAAGTCCGACGACCGGAATCTTCGAGAAGAAATTGTTGACGGTGTAGGCCGGAATGAACGTCCCGTTCAGCGCCATCGCGCCGCGATCATTGTCGACCACGCCCTCGACGGTCAGGCCGATGTTGGGGCCGTTCATCATGCCATCGCGCAGGGTGAGCTGGCCGCCGGACCGCGAAAAAACGACCTGTAGACGGTCGAACCGCACCAGCGACGTGTCGACGCGCGCGCCGCTGTTTGGATCGACGCGCGGGCTGCCTTCGTTCACGAGACGGCGCAGCGCGGGCTCGTCGCGCAACGCGAACGACCGGATCGTCACCATGCCGTTCAGCGCCTTGCCGCCGAACTGCATGGCGGCGTTGAGCGTCCCGCCTTCCATCCGCGGGTAGAGATCGGCAAAGCCGAGCAGGGCGCCGGCGTCGTTCGTCGAGACATTCACCTGCGGTTGGCCGTTGTCTCCGCGCCCGAGCGCCGCAGCGAAGGACGCGCGGCCGAACTGGCCGCTCATTGTAAACTGGAGAAGCGAGTCGGCCTTTCGCGCGATCTTCAGATCGGCGTTGACGAGCGCCTGCCGCGCGAAGCCGCTGAGGACAGGCGTCTTGAGATCGAGATCGAAATCTTCCTTATCGCCGCCGGAGCCGGCGTCGCTGGTTTGCGTGAGGTTCTTGATGAACGGACGGGCGTCGATCGACGCGCCGCGCACCGTCGCTTTCAGCGTGTCGCCGGTCTTCTGGATATCGACGCGCATGTCGTCGCCGGGCGAGAGGCGCGCCTGCGTCAGGCGCGCGCTCTGAAATTCGCCTTGCGGGGAAAGGTCGATCGATCCTTTGACCGCGGCGGCGCCAAGATCGGCGACGAGATCTTCGATCCGCACCGCGCCATCGCGCTGGATCAGCGTGAATGTCGCGCGCCCGGGCTTGCCTGCGTCCTTGACGAGTCCTGGTATTGGATTGTCCAGCTCGACGCGGGCGAAATCGAGATCGACGGCGATCCGCGTTTCGTTTTCGGCCAGCGTCGCCCCGAGCTTCATTGCGATCGGGCCGATGATTCCTTTTGGGCTGTAGCCAAGTTTTGTTCGCCCCGCGTCGTCTATCGTCGCGGTCAGATTGGCGATGGTTGGCTGCCCGGCATTCTTGTAAAGATCCAAGGTCGCGGGCTGACCGAACAGGCGCCCTGTTCCAGTCGCGCGTATGCCGCCCGGATCGCTCGTCACCATCAAGGCGCCGGCGTCGAATTTCTCCTTTCCGAGCAGGTGATCGGCTGAAAAGTTCGACACGTTTGCGTTAACTGCGATCTTGACGTCCTCGGCTTTGGCCGCAGGGCCGATCTTGAAATCGACCCGAACCTTGCCGTCGACCTGCCCCTTCAGCGATCCCGCCTCCAGCGGCAGACTCGCATAGTCCTTGATCGGTTCTTTCGACAGCAGGTCGGCGATCGCCTCGACCGATCCGCCAAGATGCGTCTCCACATAGGCCGGAATGGCCGGCCCACCGTCGTTGTGGGGAACCACGAACGACCCGCCCGACAGCGTCAGCTTGCGGCCCGGTCCTGTCTCCAGCGTCCCGGCGGTTTCGTTGAAGACCATCCCGCGGCCTGTGACATGCCCGGACCCGTCGATGCCGGTAATGTCCGGAACGCCCGCGAATGCCGTGACCGATGCGTTGGCGATCTGGAAATCCATATTCACTGACGCGTCGGGCGGCGGACGGTCGAAACGCATGGCGAGCAGGGCGGTCTTGTCGAAATCGACCGAGGCCTTGCCCGACAGGATCGTGCCCCCGTGCGTGTGGGTGACGAGCCAGGTCCGCGCCGGCGCCCCCATGTGGGTCGGCCAGACCCGGAAAAGCGCCCGCATCGGCATCCGCCCCGCCGAAAGTCCCATCCGCAGGTGCGGTCCATCCGTCCAGTCGATTGCGCCGGCGGCGGCCATCGCCAGCTCCGGCCCTACCAATTCCGCGCGCACGATTTCGCAACGTTTTTCCTCCGGATGTATCCGCACATCGACGCTCGCATGGTCGATCGTCAGGATCTTGTCGCCGGGACGGTCGGGCGCCAGGACGCCGGGTTTCGTCAGGCCGAGCGCCAGGCGCCATCCGTCCTGCGGACGCGCCGGAGGATCGAGCGCGCCGGCGACGAAGAATTGCGTCTGGCTGCCGAAATATTGCACAGGATCGATGATGAGCCGCTGGTTGACTGTGTCCCAGTGGAATCCGCCGGTGATCTCGTCGAAGAATATGGGTTCGTGGTCGGGATCCTCGAGCCTGAAATAGCCGGGGCTGACGATCGCCCTGCCGCTCGCCTCCCGCAGTTCCCTGGTCGCCTCGAGGATGAAGCGCAGCTTGAGCGACATAGAGGCATCGCTGTCGAATGCGGGCCGCCGCAAGCCGGCGACTAGCGCGAATTCGTCCATCGTGACGTTGCGCACCTCGATATCGAGCTGGCGCTCCGTGTCGGGTGTGCCGTTCGCATGGGCAACCGCGGACAGCTTGCCGTTTGGCGCTTGCGCGTCGATTGAGAAAGCGGCCGAATGTCTTCGATTTTCGAACGCCATTTCGAGATTTTGAAAAGTCGTGGTCCGATCGGCGGTGCGGTCGTCGACGACGAGAGCCCCGCCGTGGACGGCGATATCGCGCAGCGCAGCCAAGGGCGATTTCGGGCTCGTCGCCAGATCGAAGAAGGCGCGCAGGGCGCCGGCCGCTTCCTTCAACACGATGGACCGACGCGGCTGGTCGCGGCCGGGCGGGGCGGCGCCCGCTGGCGGTTGTTCTTGCGCCTCAGGCGCCGTCGAGCGCGACAGGGTGATCGCCTCCCCGTTCGGACCGCCGGCGGAAATCGCCAGTGCGCCGTCCGGCGTCACGAGCAAACGCACTATCAGGTCAAATACTTCGATCCGGCGGGGCATGGCTTCCAGCCGAAGCAGCGCGAGAGGATCGAGCGACAGTTCGGCGCGCGGCGCCTCGACGACGGTGCGGCCTGCGGCGACCGCCTGAAGATGATCGACCGTAATCGTCGGACCATGCTTTGTGCGCGCGATCCTTGTGGCGCCGAACGAAAACTGCACATTGCCGTCGAAGCGGCTTGTCAGCGCTGCGGCGGCGCGCCGGCCGAGTTCGTTCACCTCGATCGGCCCGCTCGACAGCCGCAGCATCAACCCGCCGAACGCAATTGCGCCAATGATCGCCGTGGCAACCAAGACGCCGCCGCCCAAACGCAGCCCAAGCAGCAATGCGCGCGACCGCAGCGCCGTCGCAACGACGAGGCCCGCGCCCACCCCGAAACGGCGCACGTAGTCCGAAATCTCGGCGAACGACAGGAAAAGCCTCCCGATAGGAACCAGTGCAGCGCGCCCCGCCCGGCTGTGGACACGGTGCGAAAATCGCCACGATTCGGAGCGCCACACTATATGCTCGGCTGGGATTGCGCGCGAACCCGAGCCGACGATTTGCGGTCTCCCTTGGTCGCGCATTGGGACGAAAGGAAGGCGAATGTCCGAAATGCCCGCGGTTGGCGCCAAGGCGCCGGACTTCCAACTGGAGCGCGACGGCGGTGGTCGCGCAACATTGGCGGATTTCAAGGGGCGCGCGCTCGTCCTTTATTTCTATCCAAAGGACGACACGTCCGGGTGCACGCAGGAGGCGATCGAGTTCAACGCGCTGGCCAAGGAATTCGAGAAGGCCGGCGCAGTTGTGGTCGGCGTGTCGCCCGACAGCGCGAAAAAGCACGACAGGTTCAAGCAGAAGCACGAGCTTGCCTTGCCGCTGCTGTCCGACGAAACCAAAACCGTGCTGGAGGCCTACGGCGTCTGGAAGGAAAAGAGCATGTATGGCCGCAAGTACATGGGCGTCGAGCGCACGACCTTTCTGATCGACCGGGCCGGCGTCATCCGGGAGATTTGGACCAAGGTGAAGGTCTCAGGGCACGCCAGGGCCGTGCTGGATCGAGTGAAGGAGGCCTGAGGGGCCGCCCCTTGCGCCGCATCAGATCTTCGCGCTGTCGCCGATCTTCGGCATGACCTTCTCGCCGGGCAATGCGGGCGCGAGCGCCTGTATTGCCGAGATTTCGCCATGCACCAGAAAGGTGCGCGGCGCCTGAATCCGGTTTCTCCACGCGATCAGCGAGCGGCGGCCGGCGTGCGCCGAAAAGCCGTTGATCGTGTGTACGCTGGCGCGCACAGGCACTTCGTCCTCCAGCACCCGCACGACCCTGGCGCCATCGATGATCTTGCGGGCCAGCGTGCCCGCGCTGGCGAAGCCGACGAACACCACGCCGCATTCCGGTCGCGCCAGGTTATGCCGAAGATGATGCAGCACGCGCCCGCCGGTCGCCATCCCGGACCCGGCCAGGATGACTGCGCCGGTCCTGATGGCGTTGATCTCCATCGAATCGCGGCTGAGCTTGGTGAAGCGCAGATGCGGCGGAGCGAAGGGATCGTCGTCGGCTCGCAGTTCCGCCGCAAGCTCGGGCCGGAGAAAGTCCGCGCTGTCGCGCGCTATATCGGTGGCGGAAATAGCCATCGGCGAATCGACGAAAATCTGCAGATCTGGCGGCAGCCGACTCTGCTCGAAGCCACGCTTCAGATAATAGAGAAGCTCCTGCGCGCGCTCCAGGGCGAAAGTCGGAATGACCACATTGCCGCCGCGGGCGCGAATCTGGGCGATCGCCTCGTAGAATTCCTCGATCGAGGCGTCGAGCGGCTTGTGGTCGCGCCCGCCGTAGGTCGTTTCCATCACGACCGCATCGGCGGACGGCGGCGGCGCAGGGTCGCGCAGCAGCGCACGGCCGGGGTCGCCAAGGTCGCCGGACATGACGAGCCGCCGCGCCGACCCGTTCTCGGTTGCTTCGATCAGGATGCTGGCCGAGCCGATGATATGACCCGCCTCGCAAAAGGTTGCGCGGATGTTCGGCGCCAGGTCGATCGTTTCGCCGATTTCAACGCTGCGGCCGAATCTGTCGAGCGCCTTGATCGCATCCTCGAGGTCGTAGAGCGGCTTTTCCACCGCGCCGCGCGGTTCCCACCGCCGCGCCTTGCGCATCGGCCGGTGCGCGTCTTCTTCCTGTAGGCGCGCCGCATCGAGCATCACCAGCCGGGCGAGCGAGCGCGTCGGCGCGGTGGACACGATTTCGCCGCGAAACCCGCGCTGGACGAGCAGGGGAATGCGACCGCAATGGTCGAGATGGGCGTGCGTGAGCACGAGCAGATCGATGCTGCGCGGGTCGAATCCGAAATCGCCGGCGTTTTCCGCGCGCTCGGAGGCTCCGCCCTGAAACATGCCGCAATCCACGAGGATGCGCTTGCCTGCCGCCTCGATCAGATGGCACGAGCCGGTAACGCTCTGATCCGCGCCGTGGAACGAGAGTTTCATGAGCTGTTCCCCTTTCTTCGAGTCGGGCTGGCGCAGTGTGGGGAATGGCGGAGGCGGCGTCTACGCCGGCGTGGCTTCCCCAAAACGCTCCGTACAGCTAAGGCTGTTTGGTCAGGGGAGTCGGATTTGGCGCTTTTCCGTAGCATCGGGTTGATGTCCGGCACGTCGATGGACGGCGTTGACGTAGCTTTGGTCGAGACCGACGGCGAAGGCCGGGTCGCGTTCGGACCGACCGGGTTCCAGCCCTATTCGGATGAGGATCGAGCCCTGTTGCGCGCTGCATTGGCAGAGGCAGGCGATCTTGAAGGGCGCGACGCGCTTCCGGATTCCGTGGCGCGGGCCGAGAAAATGGTGACTGAACGGCATGCGCAGGCGGTGGAGCGCTTTCTCGGCGACAATGGCATGAAGGCCGGGGACGTCGATCTCGTCGGTTTCCATGGCCAGACCGTGCTGCACCGACCCATGCAGCGGCTCACCATCCAGATTGGCGATGGCCCTGCGCTCGCCCGTCGGCTCCGCATCAGCACGGTCTACGATTTTCGCGCAGCGGACGTGGCGGCGGGCGGGCAGGGCGCGCCGATCGTGCCGGTTTTTCATCGCGCCCTGGTTGAGGCCAGCGGCATGCCGGGGCCACTGGCGCTGCTCAATATCGGCGGCGTCGCCAACGTCACCTATGTCGACGACGGCCTCGACCCGATCGCCTGCGACACCGGCCCCGGCAACGCGCTGCTCGACGACCTGATGCTGGCGCGCGTCGGGGAGCCGATGGACCGCCATGGGCGCACGGCCGCTCGCGGCCGTGTCGATGAGGCCGCGCTGGCGCGCCTCCTCGATGATTCATTTTTTGAATTGCCGCCACCCAAGTCTTTGGACAGAAATAATTTTTCGAGCGCAGCCGTCGCTCATCTTTCACTTGAAGACGCGGCGGCGACCCTGACCGCCTTCACCGCGGCTTCAGTCGGCAAGTTGTTGCCGCGCCTGCCGCGCGCGCCGCTGAGTCTGATCGTGTGCGGGGGCGGCGCGCGCAATCCGATCCTCGTGCGCGAGTTGGTTCAACGCCTGCCGTGCCGCGTGACGACCGCGGATGTCTGCGGCTGGTCGGCCGATGCCCTGGAGGCGCAGGCCTTTGCTTATCTCGCTGTGCGTTCGGTCCTCGGTCTGCCGTTCACGTTCCCGACCACCACCGGCGCGCCGCGACCACTGAGCGGCGGCGTTCTCGCCAAACCGTGACGTGACGCCGGGATCATCGTCAATCCCTCCGCGACGGGACGGCGACGCGCGGCGGGTTGCCGAGGCGTTTGTCGAGATAGGCCCCGACCTCTTCGATCAGCGGATCGATCCGGTTCTCGAAAAAATGGTTCGCGCCCTGGATGATCGCATGCTCGATGACGATGCCCTTCTGCGTCTTGAGCTTCTCGATCAGCGGCGTCACCTCGCGGATCGGCGCCACGCGGTCCTGATCGCCGTGGACGAACAGGCCGGAGGACGGGCAGGGCGCCAGGAACGAATAGTCGAAACGGTTGGCTGGCGGGGCGATCGAGATGAAGCCCTCTATCTCCGGCCGGCGCATTAGCAATTGCATGCCGATCCAGGAGCCGAACGAGACGCCGGCGATCCAGCAGGCCCGCGCCTCCGGATTGATCGACTGCGCCCAGTCGAGCGCGGCGGCTGCGTCCGAAAGCTCGCCCTGGCCGTGGTCGAAAGCGCCCTGCGAGCGTCCGACGCCGCGGAAATTGAACCGCAGCACCGAAAATCCGCGCTCGGCGAAGGCGTAATAGAGATTGTAGACGATCTGGTTGTTCATCGTGCCGCCGAACTGGGGGTGCGGATGCAGGATGATGGCGATCGGCGCGCCGCGCGTCTTGGACGGGTGGAACCGTCCCTCAAGGCGGCCGGCGGGGCCAGTGAAGATGACTTCAGGCATCGTTTGGGGACTCCATTCGGCCGGGGTCTACCATGCGGGCAGGGGCAAAAAGCAAGGAAAATGCGACGGCGGCGTCCGAGAGCGTTCTCCTGGAGGCCCGGCGGGGCGACGTCCATCCAAGCGAATCGGCTCATTTTTTCTGTCGCCGCGACTCATCATAATTGCAACGGGGGCAGGTGTGCGCCAGCCCGGACAGGCTGCTGGAACGCAGTCGCCGCCCGCTTGCTTGCGCCCAGGTCCTTGCGATCGCTGGCAGTGAGCGCGCGACCGGCCGTCTGGAGATCGAACGACGCGCCGCGCCACTTTTGTTTCCGATTGACCGTCGCCTATAGGCAAACTAATGATTGCCGTCGAAACTTCTAATTTCAAGATTTCACAGGACTACTCTGGCAGCAGAGGTAACCAGCGTGGCGAGCTCGCTAAATTCTATGAATGTTGCAGGGAAGCCGGGCGCTCCATTGGTCTCGCAAGACACTGTTTACAAGGCGCTTACCAGCGAGGAGAAAGCGCGGATCAATGAATATTTTGTCGCCTATCTTGATAGGGAGCTAAATGCTGTTGATGAGTCGATTGGCGGCTTGTCTTCGGCGAAGAAAAATTCATATATATATAATATATTCAAAAAAATAAAATTGAAGGCAATGGAAATTTACTGGTCTGTTACAAGGATGGTGGGCCGCGGCTATCTTCATGATGGAACAGGCCCTCTTGTTGAAGATAAACCAATCGAACCTCGTGAATTCGGCAGCGCGGCGCCGATCTTTTTGTCACCGCGAATCTATATCGATTGCACACCGACTTTCCGAAGCGACGCAAAGAAGGGGATGCAGCGCGTCGTGCGCAATCTCGCGGTCGAAGGCGCGCGCTTCGGCGCGATGCCGGTGACGATTGCAAACGAGCGGCTGGACTCCGCCTACAGGTACGAGGATCGCATTCCAGCCTTGAGCGTCGCGGAGAATGACGCCATCGTTTATTGTGAAGTCGGACCAGTCAGTCGTCTGAACGCCATGCGAGGGCTGCTTTCGCGACAAAACATCGGGATGATTGTCTATGACCTCATTCCGCTGTTGTTCCCGGCCACTCAGACGACGTATCGGGAGCTTTGGCGTCCGATCTTCGAGGCGCATCTTGCGGTCGCCGGCAAATTGATCTGTATCTCGCGTGCGACTGCGCAGGATGTGATCGATTTTGCCCGTCTGCGGCCGGATGTGATCCGGAAGGGCACGAAAATCGGCTGGATGCGGCTTGGGTCGGAACCCGACGAGATTTCTGGCGAGCCGAGCGCCCAAGTCAAGGCGATCGCCGCTGTGGGCGACTACTTTCTGGCGGTCGGGACGCTTGAGCCGCGCAAGGGGCACCATGTCATCATCGACGCCTTCGAGAGGATCTGGCGGGAAGGCCGCAGCGCCAGGCTCGTCATTGTCGGTCGCCGCGGCTGGCGTTGCGCCGGGCTGGAGCGACGCATCGTCTCGCATCCGGAATTTGGCGAGCGCCTGCTTTGGTTGAACGACTGCCCGGACGCCGATCTGGATTATCTGTATTCGAAGACGAAGTCGCTGATTTTCGCCTCGTTCGCCGAGGGGTACGGCCTGCCGCTGATCGAGGCTGCGCGTCGGGGTGCGCCGCTAATTGCGAGCGATATTTCGGTTTTCCGGGAAATCTGCGGGTCGGGCGCAAGCTATTTCGCCTTGCTCGATCCGGAGGATCTGAGCCGCAAGGTAGGCGCCGCGCTGGCGGGCGAGGTGGTTTCGCCCGATTTCCCGATCCCCACATGGCGGGACGCCGCGCAGGATCTGCTCATGCTCATGCGCGACGACCCGTCGGTCGCTGACCGCTGGATCGAGGTATGAGCGCGCGTCCGTTTCCTTGATCGCCTGCCGCAAATGAGGCACAAGGCGGCGCGGCCGGTCGGACGGCGCCGCATTTGCACCGGGGACAGCGGACTCTATGGTCGAGACATTGCGCGTCGGGATAGCCGGCGTCGGCACAGTCGGCGCTTCGGTCATGCGCCTTCTCGCGCGGCAGGATGCCGCGCTGACGGCGCGCACGGGCCGCACCATCCGAGTCACCGGCTTTTCGGCGCGCGAGCGCGAAAAGGAGCGCGACGCCGACCTGTCGGGCGTCGCCTTCTTCGACAATGCCGCAGCACTGGCGGCCTCGCCCGAGATCGACCTGTTCGTGGAATTGATCGGCGGCGCCGAAGGCGCAGCGCGCGACTCCGTCGAAACCGCGCTGAACAACGGCAAGGGCGTCGTTACCGCCAACAAGGCGCTGTTGGCCAGGCATGGACTGGCGCTGGCCGCGCTGGCCGAGGAAAAGCGCGTGCCGCTCGCCTACGAGGCCTCGGTCGCCGGCGGCATTCCGATCGTCAAGACGCTGCGTGAAGGTCTGGCCGGCAATTCGATTGATCGCGTTTACGGTATTCTCAACGGAACCTGCAATTACATTCTAAGCAGGATGGAGACAGAGGGACTGTCCTTCGAGGCCTGTCTGAAAGAGGCGCAGCGGCTCGGCTATGCGGAGGCGGATCCGACATTCGACATCGGCGGCTTCGACACCGCCCACAAGCTCGCCATTCTCGCTACTCTGGCCTTCGGCGCCGAGATCGACGCGGACGCTATTTCCGTCGAGGGCATCGAACGCGTGACGACCGCCGATCTCAAGGCCGCCGACGAACTCGGCTATCGCATCAAGCTGCTTGGCGTCGCCCAGCGCACGCCGCATGGCGTGGAACAGCGCGTGCATCCGACCATGGTGAAAAAATCCTCGGCGATCGCTCAGGTGATGGGCGTGACCAACGCCGTCACCATCGACGCCGACGCAGTGCACGAACTCACCCTCGTCGGCCCCGGCGCAGGCGGCGAAGCCACTGCGTCCGCTGTCGTGGCGGATATCGCCGACATCGCCCGCGGCGTTCGGTCGCGCCCGCTTGGTCTTCCGCGCGCGGCGCTGACCAAGGTTCAGCGTGTCGAGATGCAGCGCCACGAGGGCGGCTACTACATCCGCCTCGCCGTCTACGACAAACCCGGCGCATTTGCTGGAATCGCCGGCCGCATGGCCGAACGGAACATCTCGCTGGAAAGCATAATGCAGCGCGGTCGCCCTATTGCCACTGGCGACAAGCCGGGCGGGCCTGTGCCCGTCGTCCTAATTACCTATGCTACGACCGAGAAACTCGTGCGCGAAGCTCTCGACGCCATCGTCGCCGACGGATATGTGGCGGAAAGGCCGCAATCTATCCGTATCGAGCGCGAATAGGCCACTGAGGAAGCGAATACTCCAAGCTTGGGAAAAATAATCATGACCGATCTCGTCGTCACCGAAGAAAAGATCATCGAACGCATCCTGTCGACCGAACTCGTTCGTGTGACGGAGCGGGCGGCGGTTTCCTCGGCCCGCCTGCGTGGGCGGGGCGACGAGAAGGCCGCCGACCAGGCCGCGGTCGACGCCATGCGTCGCGAACTCAACCGCCTGCCGATCCACGGCACGGTCGTGATCGGCGAGGGCGAGCGTGACGAGGCGCCGATGCTGTTCATCGGCGAGGAGGTCGGCACCAAGACCGGGCCGCGCGTCGATATCGCCGTCGATCCGCTGGAGGGCACCACGCTTTGCGCCAAGGACATGCCCGGCTCGATCGCTGTCATGGCGATGGCCGAGCACGGCACTCTGCTCAATGCGCCCGACGTTTACATGGACAAGATCGCCATCGGCCCCGGCTACAAGGCCGGCATCGTCGATCTCGACGCCTCGCCCGCCGACAACATCAACGCGCTGGCCAGAGCCAAGGGCGTTCCAGCTGGCGAGATTACGGTGGTTATCCTCGACCGTCCCCGCCATGCGGACCTGATCGCCGCCTGCCGCAAGGCCGGCGCCGCGATCCGCCTGATCACGGACGGCGACGTGGCCGGCATCATTCATACCGCGCAAGCGGAGGAGACCGGATGCGACCTCTATCTCGGCACCGGCGGCGCGCCGGAAGGCGTGCTTGCGGCTGGCGCCTTGCGTTGCGTCGGCGGCCAGATGCAGGGCCGTCTGATCCTTGACACACAGGCCAAGGTCGAGCGCGCCGCCAAAATGGGCGTCAAGGATCCGAAGAAGAAATATGACATCAAGGAACTGGCTTCCGGCGACGTCATCGTCTGCGCGACGGGAGTCACAGACGGGGCGTTGCTGAAGGGCGTGAAGTTTCACCCGCACCTCATCACGACCGAGACAATCATCTATCGCTCGGTCACGGGAACCGTGCGCCGGATTCAGGCCGAGCACCGCCAGTTCGAGAAGTTCAAGCTGGACTGAGTTTTCCGCGCCTTTGTTGGAATGGCGCTGAGGGAGCGACGCCTCACTCCCCCAGCACCGGCCGCGTTCGCCAGTCGAACCTGACCGTTGCGAACCGCACCGCGACATAGCCGCCGACCACCCCCCACGCCATGATCGCGCGTGAAAAGCCAAGCCCCAGAGTCAGGATCAGATAGGCCGCGCAGGCCAGCGCCACGAGAATCGCCTGATAGCGACCGGGCTGCATGATCTCGGGCACTTCGCGCACGAGAACGTCGCGCAGCACGCCGCCGCCGACGCCGGCGACGCAGCCGACCATCATCACGCCAGGCAGCGGCAGGCCCGCCTGCAGCGCGGTCTCGACGCCGAGCACGGCGAAGGCCGGCGTGCCGACGGAATCGATCAGTTCGATCGCCTGTTCGATCAGTTTTGCCGTATGCAGCCTTCTGGCCAGCGCGATGGCCAAAAAAGTCGTGGCGGCGATCTCCGGCAGGTAGACCGGATTGGTCAGAGCCAGCGGAATTTTTTGCAAGAGGACGCCGTCGCGGATCAGGCCGCCGCCGATCGACGAGACCAGCGCCGTCATGAACACGCCGACGAGGTCGAATCTCTTGCGCAACCCGACGAGCGCTCCAGACAGCGCCCAGGCGAAAATCGCGAGATAGTCGAGTTGGACCGGAAGCTGGAACTGGTCGGGGATCATCGAAGCGCCCTGTCGGAAAGCCGCGGCGGCGTGTCCTTTCTCGCCCGCGCCGCCCGGTTCGGCAATGGAGGCGGTTCGCGCGCGCGCGAAATGCGGGGTAAAGACGGAACGTGACCCGCTTCTATCTCGATCATAACGCCACGTCGCCATTGCGCCCGTCCGCGCGCGAAGCGACGGTCGAATCGCTTGCGGCCTGCGGCAACGCGTCCTCCGTCCACGCCGAGGGTCGCGCCGCTCGCGCTGCGATCGAGAACGCGCGCGAATCGGTCGCCGCGCTGGTCGGCGCTGCGGCGCGAAACGTGATTTTCACGTCCGGCGCGACGGAGGCGCTCAATCTTGCGCTGCGGCCGGATTGGCGAGGGCGCGATGGCGCGTTGGCCGACTGGCTGCTGCTTGGGGCGACCGAACATGTCGCCGCGCTCGGCGGCCACGGCTTCGGCGACAGGTTTTCCCGCCTCGCGGTGGACGGGCAGGGCCGGCTCGATCTTGCGGCGCTGGACGCGGCCCTCGCGCTGGCCGGCGGCCGCTCGGTCGCGCTGGCGTTGCAGGCCGCCAACAACGAGACGGGCGTGCTGCAACCCGTAGCCGAGGCGGCGGCGAAGGTTCACGCTGCTGGCGGCCTCGTCGTTTGCGACGCCGTGCAGGCTGCGGGCCGCGTGACCTGCACGTTCGAGACGACCGGCGCCGACATGCTCGTCCTTTCCTCGCACAAGATAGGCGGTCCACAGGGCGCGGGCGCGTTGATTCTGCGCGATGCCTCGCTTCATTGCGGCTTTCCGCTGATTCGCGGCGGCGGCCAGGAGCGCGGTTTTCGCGCGGGTACCGAGAACGTGGCCGCAATCGCGGGCTTTGGCGTTGCGGCGGCCGAGGCGACGGCGAACCGCTCCGCCGAAGCCCTGCGCAGCGAATCCCTGCGGCGCGCGCTCGAGTCCGAACTCCTGCGGCTCGCCCCAGAGGCGACCATTTTCGGCCAAAGCGCCCTGCGCCTGCCCAATACCAGCGCCTTCGCCATCCCCGGCCTTTCGGCGGAAACCATGCTGATGGCCTTCGATCTGGCCGGCGTCGCAGTCTCCTCCGGCTCGGCCTGCTCCTCCGGCAAAGTCAATCGGTCGCACGTGCTGGAGGCGATGGCGGTTGCGCCCGATCTGGCCAGGGGCGCTCTGCGGGCCAGCTTTGGCTGGTCCTCAACCCTCGCGGATCTGGATGCCTGCTGCGCCGTACTTGCGCAAACCATTGGCCGCATTCGCCGGAAACGCACGGGGCGCTAGCCCTTTTGGAGGCTGTGGCTTGAAGACGCGCGAACATCGGTCCATTATAGGTTTATCCGACCGGCGGCCCTTGAAACCGCGCAGGGCAGGAGAAGATTATGGCGGCTGTTAAAGAGACGGTCGATCGCGTGAAGGCGATCGACGTTGATGCATACAAGTACGGCTTCGTCACCGATATCGAATCCGACAAAGCGCCCAAGGGGCTGAACGAGGACATCGTTCGGTTCATTTCTGCGCGCAAAAACGAACCGGAATGGCTGCTCGAATGGCGTCTCGACGCCTATCGTCGCTGGCTCACCATGCGCGAGCCGGACTGGGCGCGGGTCGAATATCCGAAGATTGACTATCAGGATCTCTACTACTATTCCGCGCCCAGGAGCACGCCGGGGCCGACCTCGCTTGAGGACGTCGACCCGGAACTCCTGCGCACCTATGAAAAGCTTGGCATTCCCCTCCGCGAGCAGGAAATTCTGGCGGGCGTGCAGACCTCGCGCGTCGCGGTCGACGCCGTATTCGACTCGGTGTCGGTCGCAACCACTTTCCGCGCTGAACTCGCCAAGGCCGGTGTGATCTTCTGCCCGATCTCGGAAGCCGTGCATTCGCATCCCGAACTCGTGCGGAAATATCTCGGCTCGGTGGTGCCTGTGACCGACAATTATTTCGCTACGCTCAATTCGGCGGTCTATTCGGATGGCTCGTTCGTCTACATCCCGCCTGGCGTGCGCTGTCCGATGGAGTTATCGACTTACTTTCGCATCAACGAGCGCAACACCGGCCAGTTCGAGCGCACGCTGATCATCGCGGACGCCGGTTCCTATGTGTCCTATCTCGAAGGCTGCACCGCTCCGCAGCGCGACGAGAACCAGTTGCACGCGGCTGTGGTGGAGCTGATCGCCCACGATGACGCCGAGATCAAATATTCGACCGTGCAGAACTGGTATCCCGGCGACTCCGAGGGCAAGGGCGGTATCTACAATTTCGTCACCAAACGCGGAGATTGCAGAGGGCGGCGCGCGAAGATCTCGTGGACGCAGGTCGAGACGGGATCGGCGATCACCTGGAAATATCCCTCCTGCATTCTGCGCGGCGACGACTCCCGCGGCGAGTTCTATTCGATCGCCATTTCCAATGGCCGGCAGCAGGTCGATTCCGGCACCAAGATGATCCATCTCGGCAGGAACACGTCGAGCCGCATCATCTCCAAGGGCATTTCCGCGGGCAAGTCGAACAACACCTATCGCGGTCAGGTGAGCGCGCATCGCAAGGCGACCAATGCGCGCAACTTCACCAATTGCGACTCGCTGCTGATCGGCCACGACTGCGGCGCGCACACGGTTCCGTATATCGAGAGCAAGAATGCAACCGCCGTTTTCGAGCATGAGGCGACAACGTCGAAGATTTCCGAGGATCAGCTCTTCTACTGCCTGCAACGCGGTCTCTCGTCGGAAGAAGCCACTGCGCTGATCGTCAACGGTTTCGTGCGCGACGTGCTGCAGCAATTGCCGATGGAGTTCGCGGTCGAGGCGCAGAAGCTGATCGCAATATCGCTTGAAGGGAGCGTGGGGTAAGCGCGCACGCGCTCATTTCATCCCCTTGAGACGCGCGTCTCGGGGTTCAGTAAGCAAGGCCAGACAATGCTTGAAGTTAAAAATCTCCACGTCTCCATCGGCGATCGCAAGATTCTCGACGGTCTGAATCTCACTGTGAAAAACGGCGAGGTCGCCGCCATCATGGGGCCGAACGGCACGGGCAAGTCCACCTTGTCCTATGTCATAGCCGGCCGTCCGGATTACGAGGTCGCCGAAGGCGAAATCCTGCTCGACGGCGTCAATCTGCTGGACATGGACACGACCGAGCGCGCCAACGCCGGCGTGTTCCTGGCGTTCCAGTACCCTCTGGAGATTCCCGGCGTCGCCACCATGACCTTCCTCAAGGCTGCGCTCAATGCGCAGGCGCGCGCGCGCGGGCAGAAGGAATTGCAGACGCCCGATTTCATGAAGAAAGTCAGGGACGCCGCGCAAAAACTCGGCGTGAAGCAGGACATGCTCAAGCGCCCGCTCAACGTCGGCTTTTCCGGCGGCGAGAAGAAACGCATGGAAATTTTGCAGATGGCGCTTCTGCAACCGAAACTCGGCATCCTCGACGAAACCGATTCCGGCCTCGACATCGACGCCCTGCGTGTCGTGGCCGAAGGCGTGAATGCGCTGCGCTCGAAGGACCGCAGCTTTCTCGTCATCACGCACTACCAGCGCCTGCTCGACTACATCAAGCCGGATACGGTGCATGTCATGGCGCGCGGAAAGATCGCGCGCTCCGGCGGGCCGGAGCTGGCGCTGGAGCTGGAGAAATCCGGTTACGCCGAATTCATCGGCGAGGCCGCATGAACCTGCCCGCGACGATACGGACTCGCACCGAGGCCGAGACGGCGCTGATCGAAGCGTTCGACGCGACCGAACATCTGTTGCGCGGCGCATGCGATCTGCGGGCCGCTGCGATGGCGCATTTTTCCGCGATCGGCTTGCCGAACCGGCGGGTCGAATCCTGGCATTACACGGACCTTCGCGCCATGTTGCGGGAAGCGGCGCCGATCCGCGCGCCGGATTCGTTCACGTTAGCGCGCGCGCATGAATTGCTGCAGGGGCCGGGCGGGCAGACCCATGCGATTCGCCTCCTCGTTCTGAACGGCGCCTACCGCCCGGATTTGTCGGATCTCGCCGATTTGCCGGCGGGCGTTGCGGTGACGTCGCTATCCGACGAACTCGTGGCCGGCGATCCGGAAGTCCTGACTGCGCTTGTCGGCGAAGGGCAGGGCGGCGACGATGCGGTGGTGGCGCTCAATGCCGCGCTTATGCAGGACGGCATCGTCGTCCGCGTCGCGCCGGGGGCCGAGATCGAGCGACCGCTGGCGCTGGTCAACATGATGTCCGGTGGCGCGCCGCATGCGGCCTTCGTGCGCTCGCTCGTTATCGTCGGCGCCGGCGCCAGGGTCCGCCTGACCGAGACGACCACCGCCTGCACGCCTGCCGCCACGCAGGCCAACGAGGCGATGGTCCTGAAGATCGGGGACCGGGCGAACGTCGATTATGTCACGCGCGTCTTCGCGCAGGGCGAAGGCGCCATTGCGGTGCATTCGCTGCTGGCTACGGTCGGCGCCGACGCCCATTTCAACGCTTTCTGCTTCATGCCGGAAGTCGGTTTGGCGCGTCGCCAGATTTTTGCGCGGCTGAACGGACGGCGCTCCAACGTGCGCTTCGGCGGCCTGTCGCTGCTGCGCGGACGGCAGCATGCCGACACGACTCTCGTCGTCGAGCATGTCGCGCCCGATTGCACGAGCCGTGAGTTTTTCCGTCATATTCTCGACCATGAGTCCACCGGCGTCTTTCAGGGCAAGGTGGTCGTTCGACCAAACGCGCAGAAGACCGACGGCGCGATGAAGAGCCAGGCGATCATGCTCGGCGATGATGCCGTCATGAACAACAAGCCCGAGCTTGAAATCTTCGCCGACGACGTAGTGTGCGGCCATGGCGCGACGGTCGGGCAGCTTGACGATGATCAGATCTTCTACCTTCAGGCGCGCGGCCTGCCGCGCGAAGAAGCCGAGTCGCTGCTGCTGGAGGCGTTCGCCAACGAGGCGCTCGATCTCATCGCCGACGAAAAGCTGCGCGCGCGCTTCATCGACGACACGAAGGCATGGCTTGCGCAGAGAGGCGCGAAATGAACGCCCACGCGCCCTACGATGTCACGGCCCTGCGTCGGGATTTTCCGATCTTGAACGAAAGGCCGTATGGCAAGAAGCTGGTTTATCTCGACAACGCCGCTTCCGCGCAGAAACCGAAAGCGGTGATCGAGCGCATGACGCATGTCTATGAGCACGAATACGCCAACGTGCACCGCGGCCTGCACTATCTCGCAAACGCCGCGACCGACGCCTTCGAAGGCGCACGGGCGAGCGTGCGCCGTTTTCTGAATGCGGAATCGGACGACGAGATCGTTTTCACACGCTCGGCGACGGAGGCGATCAATCTCGTCGCGGCTTCGTTCGGTCTCGCTCACATCGGCGAAGGCGATGAGATTGTGCTCTCGATCATGGAGCATCATTCCAACATCATACCCTGGCATTTTCATCGCGAGCGCAAGGGCGCCGTCATGAAATGGATCGAGATCGATGACGATGGAGCCATCGATCTCGCCGCGTTCGAGCGTCTGCTGACGCAAAAGACGAAGATCGTCGCGATCACGCACATGTCCAATGTGCTGGGCGCGCCGACGCCAGTCGCCGATATCGTCCGCATCGCCCACGCCCACGGCGTGGCCGTGCTGGTGGACGGCTCGCAGGGCGCCGTTCATCTCGACGTCGATGTGCGCGCGCTCGACGCGGATTTTTACGTGCTCACTGGTCACAAGGTGTATGGACCGACCGGGATCGGCGTGCTTTACGGCAAGCGGAAATGGCTCGAAAATCTGCCGCCGTTCAATGGCGGCGGCGAGATGATCGAGGTCGTGACGAGGGATCGCGTCACCTATAACGCGCCGCCGCACCGTTTCGAGGCGGGCACGCCGCCGATCGTGCAGGCTGTCGGCCTCGGCGCGGCGCTCGAATACATGGACATGGTCGGCCGCAAGGCGATCCGCGCCCATGAAGCCGAACTGACGGCCTATGCGATGGAGCGGCTGTCGCGGATCAATTCGCTGCGCATTCTCGGCCGAGCGAAAGACAAGGGGCCGATCGTCTCGTTCGAGATGAAGGGCGCGCACGCACATGATGTCGCGACCATAATCGATCGCGCCGGCGTCGCTGTTCGCGCCGGTACGCATTGCGCCATGCCGCTGCTGGAGCGTTTCGGCGCGACCTCGACGTGTCGCGCTTCATTCGCCCTGTACAATACACATGAAGAGATCGATGCGCTCGCCGAGGCCCTGCAACGGGCCGAAGCCCTGTTTTCGTGAGGATGGACATGACCGAGGCAACTGACGCCCCGTTCGCGCCGAACAAACCCGAGATCGGCATATCGAAGGAATTGTCGGCGGAGGAATATGACCGGCTGACCGATGACATCATCAACGCGCTGAAGTCGGTCTACGATCCGGAAATTCCCGCCGACATCTACGAACTCGGGCTCATCTACCGTGTCGAGGTGGATGAAGCCCGCTTCGTCAACATCGACATGACGCTGACGGCGCCAGGCTGCCCGGTCGCCGGGGAAATGCCGCAATGGGTCGAGAATGCCGTGGCGAGCGTGCCGGGCGTCGCCGGCGTCAAGGTCTCCATGGTCTTTGATCCGCCGTGGGACCAGAGTCGCATGTCGGAAATGGCGCGCGTTGCGCTGGACATGTGGTGATGCCGGCGCTGCGCGGCGTTCTTGAGACCTCTCTTTATGTCGAGGATCTCGCACGCGCTGCGCTGTTCTGGGAGGGGACGGTCGGTCTTCATCCGCTCGTTCCCGGCGACAGGCGGTTTCGCGCCTATGACGCGGGCGGCGCATCGGTTCTGCTTCTCTTTCTGCGCGGGGCGACGCAGGAGACGGTGCATGTGCCTGGCGGCTCAATCCCGCCGCATGGCGGCTCGGGCCATTTGCACGTGGCCTTCGCTGTTTCGTCGGATGAATTGCAGGAGTGGGAGGCGCGGCTTGCGGCTGCGGGCGTTGCGATCGAGGGGCGGGCCGATTGGCCGCGGGGCGGCCGCAGCATCTATTTTCGCGATCCCGATGGACACCTCGTCGAACTCGCGACTCCGGGCCTGTGGCGGAATTACTGATCCCGTCTCGACGCGCAGCCCCCGGCCGCCTATATGTGTGAGACTCTTATTCGCAGGGCCTTGACCCCTGAATGGAGGAAGAGAATGGGCGCTCGCCCGAAACTGAACGTCATATCGTTGACGGACGCCGCGGCTGCGCGCGTTCGCGAAATCATGGCGAACGCGGATCGTCCGCTCGTCGGCCTGCGTGTCGGCGTGAAGAACGGCGGCTGCGCCGGCATGTCCTACACGATGGAAATGGCCGACGCAGTGCGGCCCGGAGATGAAATCGTCGAGGACAAGGACGTGCGCGTGCTTGTCGATCCCAAGGCGATCCTGTTCCTGCTGGGAACGCAGATGGATTTCCAGGCAAGCAAGCTGTCGTCCGGCTTCGTCTTCAATAATCCGAACCAGACATCGGCCTGCGGCTGCGGCGAGAGCGTGGCGATCACACCGGTTGAGGTATTGCCGGAATCGCTTGGCGGCGTCGCCTGACAGCGTCCTTCCCGCCGCTAGCGAGGCAGGCGGCGGAGACTGCGCCGGCAGGGACTCCGGGAAGCTGGCGCCTTCGCTTCGGCGGGGATAGAATTTTCGCGTCTGCCGGGAGCGTTTCGATGGTTCGCGAGGACGTCGAGGACTTCTTTGCGCCCTTTGCGCGCATTCGAGCGCGCCGCATGTTTTCCGGCTACGGCGCTTACATCGACGACGCCTGCTTCGCCTTGGTCATCCGGGGCGCCATCTGGATCAAGACTGACGAAGAGTCGGAGCGCGGGGCTCTGACGGCGGCGGGGTCGGAGCCGTTCAATTACACGCGGCCGGATGGGCGCCACGTCGTCATGTCCGCCTTCTGGCGTCTGCCGGACGCCGCGCTGGACGATGAGGACGCATTGCGCCGCTGGTGCGCGCCCGCGCTCGCCGCCGCGCAGAGGACCGCTGCGGAGAAAGCGCGGAAGGCGACGAAGGCCGCTCTGCCCGGCCGCACCGGAAAGAAAACCGGGAAGGCGCGTTGATCTGAGTATAATAGATTGTTTTCAAATGAATTTAATCATTATTCCGGCAGCCCGGAAATTCGCTCTTTCGGCCGCGATCGGATAATCTGCTGCATCTGATTCTTTGGCGCTTCGGCGTCCTCCTGCCGGGTCTATCCTTTGGCTGACGACGACAACATCCCCGCGGGCGGGCCGCCCTCCGATATCCGTCCCGTCTCGATCGTAGACGAGATGAAGCGCTCCTATCTCGACTACGCGATGAGCGTGATCGTGAGCCGCGCGCTGCCCGACGTCCGCGATGGCCTCAAGCCCGTGCATCGCCGCATCATGTTCTCGATGCACGAGAACGGCCACACGCCCGACAAGTCCTACGTGAAGTCGGCGCGTATCGTCGGCGACGTCATGGGTAAATACCACCCGCACGGCGATGCGGCGATCTATGACGCGCTTGTGCGCATGGCGCAGCCTTTCTCGATGCGGCTTCAATTGATCGACGGGCAGGGCAATTTCGGTTCGGTCGACGGCGATCCGCCCGCCGCCATGCGCTACACCGAATCGCGTCTGGCGCGGCCAGCGCTCGCCCTGCTTGACGACATCGACGAGGGCACCGTCGATTTCCAGCCGAATTACGACGGCAAGGAGCAGGAGCCCGCCGTTCTTCCGGCGCGTTTCCCGAACCTGCTTGTCAACGGCGCCGGCGGCATCGCGGTCGGCATGGCGACCAATATCCCGCCGCACAATCTCGGCGAAGTGATTGACGCCGCCATCGCGCTGATCGACCGGCCGGACATGACGATCGCCGACCTGATCGAGATCGTTCCCGGTCCGGATTTTCCGACGGGCGGCTCCATCATCGGCCGCACCGGCGTCGGCAGCGCCTATGCGACCGGCCGCGGCTCCATACTGATGCGCGCCAGGGTCGATGTCGAGGAAATACGCGGCAATCGGTCGGCGCTTATCGTCACGGAAATTCCCTATCAGGTGAACAAGGCGACGCTTGTTGAGCGCATCGCTGAACTCGTGCGCGAAAAGAAGATCGAAGGCATTTCCGATCTGCGCGATGAATCCGATCGCGATGGCATGCGCATCGTCATCGAACTGCGCCGAGAGGCCGTGCCCGACATCGTTCTGAACCAGCTTTACAGGTTCACGGCGATGCAATCCTCGTTCAGCGTGAACATGATCGCGCTGAACGGCGGCAGGCCGCAGATGCTGACGCTGAAGGACGTCCTGCGCGCCTTCGTCGATTTCCGTGAAGAGGTCGTGACGCGCCGCACCAGGCATCGGCTGACCAAGGCGCGTGACGGCGCGCACGTGCAGGTCGGCCTCGCCATCGCGGTTGCGAACATCGACGAGGTGATTCGCCTGATCCGCACGTCGCCGGACGCGGCCGCCGCGCGCGAGGCGCTGATGGGCCGAGCCTGGCCGGCGCGCGACATGGCGCCGCTGGTCGCCCTCATCGCGGACCCGCGTCACACGCTCGATGCGGACGGCAATTGCCGCCTGTCCGAGGCGCAGGCGCGCGCCATCCTCGACCTGCGCCTGCAGCGTCTGACCGCGCTTGGCCGCGAGGAAATCGCCGAAGCGCTCAACAAACTCGCTGCCGAGATCGCCGAATATCTCGAAATCCTGCGTTCGCGCGAAAAACTGTTCGGCATCGTCAAGGACGAACTGCTCGCGGTGAAGGACGCTCACGCCACGCCGCGCCGCACGATCATTCTCGACGGCGCCGGCGATATGGATGACGAGGATCTCATCCAGCGCGAGGACATGGTCGTCACGGTCAGCCATGCCGGCTACATCAAGCGCGTGCCGCTCTCCACCTATCGGGCACAGCGGCGCGGCGGCAAGGGCCGCTCGGGCATGCAGACGCGCGAGGAGGATTTCGTCGCGCGCCTGTTCGTCGCCTCGACGCACACGCCCGTCCTGTTCTTTTCCTCGCGCGGCCAGGTCTACAAGGAAAAGGTCTGGCGTCTGCCGCTCGCCGCGCCCCAGGCGACCGGAAAATTCCTGCGCAATATCCTGCCGCTGAACGCCGACGAGCGCATCACCACGATCATGCCGCTGCCGGAAGACGAGGAAAGTTGGGCGACGCTCGACGTCATCTTCGCCACGACGTCGGGCACGGTCCGTCGCAACAAGCTTTCCGATTTCGTCGACGTGCGCCGCAACGGCCTGATCGCCATGAAGCTGGACGAGGGCGAATCGATTGTCGACGTCGCCACCGCCAGCGAAAACGACGATGTGCTGCTGACGACGATGAACGGCCAGTGCATCCGGTTCGCAGTGCCGGAGGTCCGCGTGTTCCAGGGCCGCACGTCGATGGGCGTGCGCGGCATTTCGCTGGAGGGCGGCGACCGCGTCATCTCGCTGTCGATCCTGCGCCACTTCGAGGCCGCGGGCGAAGAACGCGCAGCCTATCTCAAGATGCGCCGCGCCATCGCCGGCGAGGCGACAGCCGAAAACGGGGACGCCGCCGACGCGGACGCCGCCGAGGAGACCGGCGGCGTCAACGGGGAGCAATTGCCGCAGGAGCGCTACGCCGAAATGTCGGCGGCCGAGCAATACATTCTGACGATTTCCGAGAACGGCTTCGGTAAACGCACCTCGTCCTTCGAGTACAGAATTACGGGACGCGGCGGCAAGGGCATCGTCGCCATGACGGTGAACGACCGCAACGGCCCGATCGTCGCCTCGTTCCCGGTCGAGGATTCCGACCAGATCATGCTGGTGACCGACGGCGGCCAGCTCATCCGTTGCCCGGTCGACGGCATCCGCACGACAGGCCGCGGCGCGCAGGGCGTGACGATCTTCGACACGGCCGACGACGAGAAAGTGGTGTCGGTCGAGCGCGTGGCGGGCGAGGAAGAAGACGGCGAGAACGGCGGGGAGTGAGGCCGGGCGATTGTTGTCGAAAGGCTGCTATCGACCGGTTGCGGCCTACGACCGCGACGACGCGAAATGGCCGCTTACCGGAATTTCCAGACCTCAGTATCATCGCCCGGCGAGTCGGGGGCGCGATGGTGGGACAGGCAGAAGACAGCATCGCGGGCGACCGACCGGGCCTCGGCGAAATCGCCGACGTGTTCGCGCGATATGGCAACTTCACGCTCGGCGGGGGCAGCGCGACGACGGCGACTATTCATGGCCAGATCGTCGCACGACGCCACTGGGTGGATGATCAGAAATTCAGCCTGTGTTTTGCGCTCGGCCGCCTGACACCCGGCACGAACGTCCTTGCTTTCTGTACTGGCATCGGCTGGTTGCTGCGCGGCTTGCCCGGCGCGCTGGTGGCCTTGCTGGCCGCATCGATGCCCTGCACGCTTATCGTGATCGTCGTGACCGCGCTGTTTCGAGAATGGCAGGACAACACGATTGTTCAGGCGGCAATCCACGGGGCCGTCGCTGCCGCCGTCGCCATCACCGCAAAGACAAGCTGGACCATTGCCGGGCCGATCTACAAACGCAGGGAACGGTGGCGGGTGATCATCATCGGCGCAGCCGCGTTCGGTCTTTATGTCGGTCTCGGTGTCCCCGCGATCTCCGTTTTGCTTCTGGCGGCTTTCATCGGAGCGCTCTTGCCGGTGGCCGCACCATGAATCTCGCGCTGCTTTACCTGCTGCTACTCAAAGGGACTTGCACGGCGTTCGCTGGCCTCGCGTCGCTTCCGGTGATCCACGACACGCTCGTCACCCAATATCATGCGCTGACGGATCAGCAGCTAAATCAAGCGGTCGTTATCACTCGCAGCACGCCGGGGCCGGTCGGCCTCTACATCGTAAGCGTCGGGTATTTCGTCGCGGGAGTACCGGGCGCAATCGCCGGATGGCTCGCCATGATCACCCCGGCGTTCCTTATCATCCCGCTCGTTCATTTCGCCGGTCGACATACCGACCACCCGCGCGTGAAATCCATCCTGCAAGCTGTGGTGATTGCGAGCGCGGGGCTTCTGCTTGCCGCGTCGATCCCGCTGGCCCGCGTCGCGCTGACCGACCCGGTGACCGTTGGAATTGCAGCGATAAGCCTCGTGATCCTTCTGACGACCGAACTCGACACCCTCTGGATTATATTGAGCGCGGCTGTCGTCTCGCTTTCCGCGTCATCCCTCGGTCTCATTGCGGGTTTCGGTTAGGCGGCTCTTGGGGGTGCCGCTGTCATTGGCGGCGGCTATCTCGAATGTCGCCTTCCCGCCCATCTCAGACATCGCGGTTGACGCGGTGGCGTCCATCGGCGGTCGACCTTCACCCCGCCTTCCTTGGCCGCCCGCCCTTGCGCCCGTTCGCCCGCGCCGCCTCAGCCTTCGCAGCGCTGCGAGAGCGTCCGGCTTGGCTTGCCTGCCATGCGCGCGTGCCGAAGACGCCGGCGAGCAGGTCCGGCACGGACAGATCGACGTCCAGCGATTCCCAGCGCAGGCCAGATCCCGCGCCCAGGATTTCGACCTGCGCGAGTTGCGCGGCAGTTGCGCGCTGCAAGCCTTCCGCAGCTTGCGCAGGAAAGACGAAGGCGCATCCATTCGTGAGTTCGACGGCGATGCGCCCGCTGACGGCGTCGTAGCGCGCTGATGCAGCGCGCGTTTCAAGCGCCCGCGCCTTTGCGCCGCGCCGCTGCGCGGCTTCAATCTGCCGATCGGTCAACTGAGCCATGTATCTTTCGCCACCGTTCGAGCAACTCTACCTGCGCTCCGCTTGCAATCCGCAGCGCGCGACGGACGTCAGCCTTGCTCATGCTATCCGCCCATTCCAGGCGTGGCGCGCCGCCGCGCCCCAGCAAGCGATCTTCGCTTCGCTATCGCCGAACACATGAACGTGCGCAGGTTCATGATCGTTGACGAACATGACGATGTGGAAAGGTCGGTCGCGCAGAACTGTAGCACGATAACCGAACTGGATAGGTTTTGAAATAGGCTTCCTGAAACATCCAGAGCATTTCACGCCACGCTCAAATCACCTATACCCGAGCCATGCGCATCGCCCTCTACACCGGCTCCTTCGATCCTCTCACCAACGGCCATGTCGACGTCATCCGGCAGGCGGCGGCCATCTGCGACCGCCTCGTCGTCGGCATCGGCGTTCATCCCGGCAAGACGCCGGTGTTTTCGGCTGATGAACGCGCCGATCTCATCCGCGCCGCCTGCGCTGACATGCTCGCGGCCGAGAAATGTGAATTGCAGGTCGCCACCTTCGCCGGCCTCGCCGTGACCGCCGCCCGTGAAAACGGCGCGAAAATGATGATCCGCGGGTTGCGTGACGGGACCGACCTTGATTACGAGATGCAGATGGCCGGCATGAACGCGACGATGGCGCCGGAGGTCAAAACCGTATTTTTCGGCGCGTCTCCCGGCGTCCGTCACATCACCGCCACGCTTGTCCGTCAGATCGCGGCCATGGGCGGCGATATAGGGCCGTTCGCGCCGGAGGTCGTCGCAACCGCGCTGACAAGGCGTATGGCCGAGCGGGCCGTCGCCAAATAAGTGCTTCCCGAAAACGATAAAGGATCATCATGCGCATTGACAGACGCACCCTTCTTTCCGCCGCGCCGGGCTTGGCCCTGGTCGTTGCGGGACGCGCGCAGGCCGCCGGCGACGCCGACACGGTCTATCTCGACACCAAGGACGGCCGCATCACGATCAAGCTGCGCCGCGATCTGGCGCCAAAACATGTCGCGCAGATCGAGACGCTCGTTAAGCGCCATTTCTATGACGGCATCGTGTTCCATCGCGTGATCGACGGGTTCATGGCGCAGACGGGCGATCCGACCGGCACGGGCACGGGCAAGTCGGATCTGCCGAACATTCCCGCCGAATTCTCGCACGAGCATTTTGCCCGCGGCACGGTCGGCATGGCGCGGTCGCAGGAGCCGAATTCCGCCAATTCGCAATTCTTCATCTGTTTCGGCGACTCCGGCTTTCTCGACGGTCAGTACACGATCGTCGGCCAGGTGATCTCGGGCATGGACGTCGTGGACAAGATCAAGAAGGGGTCGAAGGCCGACAACGGCTCCGTCGCCAATCCCGACAAGATCGTGAAGATGCGCATGGCCTCGGACGCGAAATAGACTCCGATTTACTCGAAACCGCGCGGTCGCTATAGCGATCGCGCAAACATTCAGGAGGTTCCATGGCGGACGAAGGAAATACGCTGACGCTCGAAACGACCAAGGGAACGGTGGTGATCCGCATGCGCCCCGATCTCGCGCCGAACCACGTCGCGCACATCAGGAAGCTGGTCGGCGAAGGCTTTTACGACGGCATCGTGTTCCATCGCGTGATCGACGGGTTCATGGCGCAGACCGGCTGCCCGCACGGCACGGGCACGGGCGGTTCCAAATATCCGAACCTGAAGCAGGAGTTCAATGCGGCCCCGCATGTGCGCGGCACGTGTTCCATGGCGCGCGCGCAGAATCCGGATTCGGCCAACAGCCAATTCTTCATCTGCTTTGGCGACGCCGGCTTTCTCGATCGCCAGTACACGGTGTGGGGCGAGGTCGTCACGGGCATGGAAAACGTGGACAAGATCAAGCGCGGCGAACCCGTGCGCGATCCCGACAAGATCATCTCCGCGAAGATGAGCTGAGGGCGGACATCGCTTCCGGAGCCACGATGGCGTCCCATCGCTCCGCGGGACGAGGCGCGCCAGGCGGCCTTCGCTTTGAGGCTCGTCTCGAAGCCCGAGAGGCGGCGTCATGCGCGTAGACCTCTTCGATTTCGATCTCCCGCCGGAGCGCATCGCGCTCCGGCCGGCGGAGCCGCGAGATAGCGCGCGCATGCTTGTGGCGCGCGGCGGCGGACTGGAAGACCGCAGCATCCGCGATCTTCCGGATTATCTGCGCCCCGGCGATGCGCTCGTTGTCAACGACACGCGCGTGATTCCTGCGCGTCTTTCGGGCATCCGGGCGCGCGAAGACAATATCGCCCGCATCGAGGCGACCCTGATCAAACGCGAGGGATCCAATCTCTGGCGCGCGCTCGCAAAACCGGCCAAGCGCCTCGCGCCTGGCGACCGCATCCGCTTCGGCGATGCGAGCGAGAGCATGGCCTGCCTGCTCGCCTTTCTCGACGCCGACGTGGTGGAGCGCGCCGAAGGCGAGGTCTTGCTCAGCTTTCATCTCGACGGCGCCGCGCTCGACGAGGCGATCGAGCGCATCGGCCATATGCCGCTGCCGCCCTACATCGCCGCGCGCCGGGCCGACGACGATCGTGACGGCGCCGATTACCAGACCATGTTCGCGCGCGAGCCTGGCGCCGTCGCCGCGCCGACGGCCGGCCTGCATTTCACGCCGGCGCTGGTCGCCGCGATCGAGGCGCGCGGCGTCGCGCTGCATCGCGTGACCCTGCATGTCGGCGCCGGCACATTCCTGCCGGTGAAAGCGGATGACACCGACGCGCACGTGATGCATTCCGAATGGGGCGTCGTCAGCGCGGAAACCGCCGCCGCGCTCAATGCCGTGCGTGACAACGGCGGGCGCATCGTAGCGGCAGGCACGACCGCGTTGCGCGTTCTGGAAAGCGCGACCGGCGAGAACGGACGCATCGCAGCTTTCTCCGGCGACACGGCGATATTCATCACGCCAGGTTATGCGTTTCGGGCGGTCGATGCTCTCGTGACCAATTTCCACCTGCCGCGTTCGACGCTGTTCATGCTGGTCAGCGCCTTCAGCGGCCTGGAGACCATGCGCAGCGCCTATGCGCACGCGATTGCCGCCGGTTATCGGTTCTACAGCTACGGCGACGCCTGTCTGCTGCTGCGCTAGCGAATATTTCGTACTGCGGAATATTGCGCCGGTTTTTCGGTATTGCGCTTGAGCGGCGATGCTGGTTACGTGCGCGCCATCGAGGAGGACGGCCGTCATGAACGTAGGGAAAATCATCGCATCGACGATTCTGGCCGCGATGGTCGGCGCGACGGCCGCCAGCGCAGAGCAGGGCGTACTGCGGGTTGGCGTCATTACGGACATGAGCGGCCAGTATGCGGATGGCAACGGCCAGGGCTCTGTCGTCGCGGCGCAAATGGCAGCCGAGGAGATCGGCGGGACCGTGGCGGGCCGCAAGATCGAGATCATCTCCGGCGATCACCAGAACAAGCCGGATGTCGCGACCGGCGTCGTGCGCGACTGGATCGACAACAAGCAGATCGACGTCGTGGCGGAAGGCGTCAATTCCGGCGTCGCGCTGGCGATCCAGAACCTCACGCGCGAGCGCAAGAAACTCTTTCTGATCTCCGGCGCCGGCTCGTCGGATCTCACAGGCAAGCAATGCTCGCCGACATCAGTGCAATGGACCTACGATACCTACGCCTCGTCCAATGCGACGGCGAAGGCGGTGGTCAAGCGCGGCGGCGATTCCTGGTACTTTCTGACTGCCGACTACGCCTTCGGTCATGCGCTCGAGCGCGATGCGAGCCGGGCGGTGATAGCCGCCGGCGGCAAGGTGATCGGCTCGGTCCGGCACCCTTTCAACACGCCGGACTTTTCGTCCTTTCTTCTGCAGGCGCAGGCAGCCAACCCGAAGATTCTGGCGCTCGCCAATGCAGGCTCGGACTTCAGCCATGCCGTGGCGCAAGCCGACGAATTCGGCTTCCGCAACACCGGGATTCAGATCGTCGCCTTGCAGGTGACGCTGACCGACGTGCCCGCGCTCGGCCTCGCGCATGCGCATGATCTGATGTTCACGGATTCCTTCTACTGGGATCGGACGCCCGAAACGCGCGCTTTCTCTCAGGAATTTTTCAAGCGCCGCGGCGCCATGCCGACGGCCTATCAGGCTGGCGTGAATTCGGCGCTTCGTCACTATTTCAAGGCGGTGGCGGCGACGAATTCGGTCGACCCGGAGACCGTGATCGCTCAGATGCGCAAGACGCCGGTCAACGATTTCTTCGCGCAAAACGGCAAGGTGCGCGAGGACGGGCGCATGGTGCACGACATGTATCTCATGCGCATCAAGAAACCCGAGGAATCCAAGAGCAAGTGGGATCTCTATGAATATCTTGAAACCGTGCCGGGCGACGAGGCGTTCCGTCCACTGGCCGAAGGCGAGTGTCCCTTCGTGAAGAAATGAGACTGCGCGGCCAATGGACGGCGACGCGGGCCTCTGGATGAAAGCCCGCGGCCCCGCTAAGAAGCGCGCATGACTTCGACCGGCTCTTTTTCCTTCCGCCTCGCGGCAACCGACGGAGCCGCGCGCGTCGGATTCATATCCACGGGGCGGGGCGAAATCCGCACGCCGGCGTTCATGCCGGTCGGCACCGCCGCCACCGTCAAGGCCATGTACGCCGATCAGGTGCGCGAGACTGGCGCGGACGTCGTGCTCGGCAATGTCTACCACCTCATGCTCAGGCCCGGCGCCGAACGTGTCGCCGAACTCGGCGGCCTGCACAGATTCATGAACTGGCCGCACACCATCCTCACCGACTCCGGCGGGTTTCAGGTCATGTCTCTCGCCAAGCTGCGCAAGCTCGACGAGAGCGGCGTCGTGTTTCAATCGCATCTCGATGGCTCGAAACACGTGCTGACGCCGGAGCGCTCCATGCAGATCCAGGCGCTGCTCGGCTCCGACATCCAGATGCAGTTCGACGAATGCATTCGCCTTCCCGCGTCGCGTGAAGACGTCGAGCGCGCCATGCGCCTGTCGCTGCGCTGGGCCGAGCGCTCGCGCAAGGCGTTCGCCGAGCGGCCGGGAACGGCGATCTTCGGCATCGTGCAGGGGGGCGATGATCGCGCGCTTCGCATCGAAAGCGCGCGCGCGCTGGCCGGTATGGATTTCGGCGGTCTCGCTGTCGGCGGCCTTGCGGTCGGCGAGCCGCAGGACGTGATGCTCGCGATGATCGAGACCGTCGAGCCGTATCTGCCGGCGGGCAAGCCGCGCTATCTCATGGGCGTCGGCACGCCCGACGACATTCTCGAATCAGTGGCGCGCGGCATCGACATGTTCGATTGCGTCATGCCAACGCGGGCAGGGCGGCACGGCCTCGCCTATACGCGCCACGGCCGCGTCAATCTCAAGAACGCGCGCCACGCCAGCGATCCGCGACCGCTCGATCCGGACTCGACCTGTCCGGCGGCGCGCGATTATTCGCGCGCCTATCTGCATCATCTCGTCAAGTCGGGCGAGATCCTCGCGATGATGTTGCTGACCTGGAACAATCTCGCCTATTACCAGGATCTGATGGCGGGCGCGCGAAGAGCCATTGCCGAGCGGCGGTTTGCCGGGTTCAAGGCGCAGGCGCAGGAGCGCTGGGCGCAGGGCGAGGCAGCCTGACCGCAGGAAATTTGCAGTCCCTGCCGCGCGCCCTCGCGGCGGAGATCAGTCGAACGAGCCGGGTCGAGAAAGAAAAGCGGGGTCGAAACAGAAAAGAGCGGGGCAGCCATCGCTGCTCCCGCCCTTCATGACGCCCTTTGTCCTGACCGGTGCTCCCGCCTGGCCCTGAGGGCTCTGAACAACGCAGTAACGAAATTCGTTACGCATCGCGCGGAATACCAGCGTCCTCCCTCGACTTGGACTGCGGCGTCGCCAGCGAACTGGCGACGGCCCTTGCGGTAAGGCAGTGCAAGTTAGAACAAGTGCGGCCTGTTGTCACTGGCGCGGCTATGCATATTGTTCAAAAAAACATCCCGCAGCGCACAATTAAGTCTTTGCGGCGCACAATAACGAAAGATCCTTCACCAGCGAACCCGCCAATGACGGGCGGGTGGGGGCGGCGGGTTCGCTTGTATTTTCCGAAGGCATGCGTTTCAAGTGACGCAAACCCGCGCCGCAACACAGATTCGAGACGCCCGCGACATGCGCCTTTCCCGTTATTTTCTGCCCATCCTCCGCGAAACGCCCAAAGAGGCCGAGATCGTCTCGCACCGGCTGATGCTCAGGGCCGGCATGATCCGGCAGGAATCGGCCGGCATTTACGCCTGGCTGCCGCTCGGCCTGCGCGTGCTCAACAAGATCAACGCCATCGTCCGCGAGGAGCAAAACCGCGCCGGCGCGGTCGAACTGCTGATGCCGACAATCCAGTCGGCGGACCTCTGGCGCGAATCCGGCCGTTACGACGACTACGGCAAGGAGATGCTGCGCATAAAGGACCGGCACGAGCGCGATATGCTGTTCGGACCGACCAACGAGGAGATGATTACGGAGATCTTTCGCGCTTACGTGCGTTCCTACAAGGATCTCCCTCTCAATCTCTACCACATCCAATGGAAGTTTCGCGACGAGGTGCGCCCGCGTTTCGGCGTGATGCGCGGTCGCGAATTCCTGATGAAGGACGCCTATTCCTTCGACCTCGACGAGGCCGGGGCGCGCCATTCGTACAACAGGATGTTCACGGCCTATTTGCGCACCTTCGCCCGCCTCGGCCTCAGGGCGATCCCGATGCGCGCCGACACCGGCCCGATTGGCGGCGACCTTTCTCACGAGTTCATCGTGCTTGCCTCGACCGGCGAGAGCCAGGTGTTCTGCCACAAGGATTTCCTCGATTACGAGGTTCCGCCCGCCGACATCGACTTCGATGACGCTTCGGTCATGCAGGGGGTGTTCGACACATGGACCGGCCGTTACGCCGCCACCGAGGAAATGCACGACAAGGCCGCCTTCGAGGGATTGCCGGCCGATGCGCAGGTTTCTGCGCGCGGAATCGAAGTTGGCCATATTTTCTACTTCGGAACCAAGTATTCCGGGCCGATGAAGGCCGTCGTCAACGGCCCGGACGGCAAGGAGACACCCGTACAGATGGGCTCGTATGGCATCGGCCCCTCGCGTCTGGTGGCAGCGATCATCGAGGCGAGCCACGATGACAACGGCATCGTCTGGCCGGATTCGGTCGCTCCCTTCCACGTCGGACTGGCGAATCTCAAGGTCGGGGATGCCGGGACGGACGCCGCCTGCGCCGATCTCTACGCAAGGCTCGAACAGGCGGGCGTCGATGTCCTGTACGACGACCGGGACGAGCGCCCTGGCGCGAAATTCGCCACGCTCGATCTGATTGGCCTGCCCTGGCAGGTCATCGTTGGCCCGAAGGGGCTGGCTGACGGCAAGGTCGAGGTCAAGCGCCGCCGGACCGGCGAGCGCGAGATGCTGTCGCCGGACGATGCCGTGCGGAAGATTGCGGGATGAAGGCGATTTCCCGTCGTGTCCGGGTTTGTCTCAACCATCCGCGCTGTCGGGCGGCGGGGCATGACGAATGATCAAGATGATGGCCGCTCCCGACACCGCAACGCCCACGCGCACGAAACCCTTCGCGCCGTTCGAGTGGACGCTGGCGCTGCGCTATCTGCGCGCCAGGCGCGCGCGCGGCTTCGTTTCGGTCATTGCCGGATTTTCGTTCGCCGGCATCATGCTTGGGGTCGCCACGCTGATCGTCGTCATGAGCGTCATGAACGGCTTCCACAAGGAGTTGCTCGACAAGATCGTCGGCATCAACGGCCATATTTTCGTGCAGGCGGCGGATGCGCCGATGACTGATTATGCGGCCATGGTCGCGCGCATCCGAAAGGTGAAGGGCGTGACCTTGGCGCTGCCGATGATCGAGGGCGCGGCCGGCGTGTCCTCGCCCTACGCGCAGACCGGCGCGCTCGTGCGCGGCGTGAGCGGGGACGATCTGAAGAAGCTGCCCGGCGTCGCGGGCAATGTCAGGCTCGGCACGCTCGAGGGTTTCGACCTCGTCGACGAGACGCATCCCGCCGGCGTCGCCATCGGACAGCGTATGGCCGACAAACTGAGCGTGCGGATCGGCGACAAGGTGAGCGTCCTGACAGCGCGCGGCGCGCAGACGCCGTTCGGCGTCGCGCCGCGCATCAAATCCTATCCGGTGCGCGCGATTTTCTCGATGGGCATGGCCGAGTTCGACGGGGTGTTCGTCTATATGCCGCTGCAGGAGGCGCAGGCCTTCTTCAATCGGGACGGCGAAGCCTCGGTCATCGAGGTTTTCGTCGACGATCCCGACCACATCGACGATATACGCCCGCGTATCGAGGCGGCGGCGGAGCGTCCGGTCATCATGACGGACTGGCGGCAGGCGAACGAAACCTTTTTCAACGCGCTCAAGGTCGAACGCAACGTGATGTTCATCATCCTGACGCTGATCGTGCTGGTGGCCGCGCTCAACATCATTTCAGGCCTGATCATGCTCGTGCGCGACAAGGCGCACGACATCGCGATTCTGCGCACGATGGGCGCCACCCGATATTCCGTCATGCGTGTTTTCCTCATCACGGGCACGTCGATCGGCGTCGCCGGCGCCGCCGCAGGCTGCGTGCTCGGCCTGTTGCTCGCGACCAATCTCGAGGCGATCCGCGCGCTTCTCAACCGCCTTCTGCACGCCGACCTGTTTCCTGCCGAGATCTATTTCCTGTCGCGTCTGCCCTCGGTCGTCGATCCGCGCGAGGTCGCTCTGGTCCTGGTCATGACTCTCGTTCTCTCGGTTCTGGCGAGCCTGTATCCAGCCTGGCGCGCCGCCAGCCTCGACCCCGTCGAGGCGCTGCGCTACGAATGACGAGGATCGCATGAAGGTCGACGCGCTTCGTCTGATCGGCGTTCAGCGCCGGTATTTGCAAGGCGACACTCCGCTGGAGATCCTGCGTGGAGCGGAGCTGGCGTTGCGGCCGGGCGAGGCGGTGGCGCTGACCGCGCCTTCGGGGGCCGGCAAGTCGACCCTGCTGCATGTCGCAGGCCTGCTTGAGCGCCCGGACGCCGGCGACGTTATCGTCAGGGGCGCTTCGACATCGGCCATGTCCGATGACGGCCGCACCGCGCTGCGCCGCTCCTCGATTGGCTTCGTTTATCAGTTCCATCACCTGCTGCCTGAGTTCACCGCGCGTGAAAACGTGATGATGCCGCAGATGATCCGGGGCCTGGACAAGCGCGAAGCGGGACGTCGCGCCGACGAATTGCTCGCCTATCTCGGTCTCGGCGCGCGCGAGGCGCATCGGCCGGCCGAGCTTTCGGGCGGCGAGCAGCAGCGGGTCGCGATCGCGCGGGCGGTGGCGAATGCGCCGCACGTCCTGCTCGCTGACGAGCCGACCGGAAACCTCGATCCGCGCACGGCCGATCACGTATTCGAGACTTTGATGGCGCTGGTGCGCGCAACCGGGCTGGCGGCGCTGGTCGCTACGCACAATTTCGATCTGGCCCAGCGCATGGATCGACGCATCACGCTGCGCGACGGACTGATCGTCGAAACGAAGTAAGACGGCTATTCTTCGCCGCCGAGCTGCGCCACGCGCTGCCTGAGCTCCAGAATTTGCGCCTTCAGCCTCGTATTTTCCTTCATCAGGCGATCGCTGCGCTCGGCTTCGTTCTCGCCGTCGTCAGGCGTCGACCGCGCGGCCTGGCCATCAAGAAACTCGATGCCCACCAGCCCGTCGCCGCGCCAGACGATCCGGGCGCGGTAAAGGCGCCCCTTGTGCGGAAGGTCCAGATTGAATTCGGTCGGCAGCGCCATGCTGTCCGCGATCTCCAGCCGTGCGCCCGCCGATGAAAAGTTCCTGATGATGCAATCGCAGGTCGATGCGCCGTTGTTGAAGATCACACGGGCGCCAAGCAGGCTGCGAATACGTTCGTTTTTCCGACTTTCGGGCATCGTCCAATCCGCGCTTGAAGATCGACAATACATCGATCAGCGTTAATGCTTGGTATCGTTGGCGCGCGCCGTGCGAGTTTGAAAAATCGCGCCTTGCGCGTGCGTGGCCGCAGACGCGGGATCGTTGTGCAGCTCAAGGCCGTGCGCTAACATGTCTTGTCACTTTTTGAACATTGCTGTTCGATGTGACAGGCTCCGGCGCTTGCCCCCCAATTGAGCGCCGGGGCCTTGTTCACCGGATTTTCCCAGCGACATCCGCCGGCGCCGCACACATGGACGCCTAATTTCCCATGCGTGTAGACAGAACAAAAAAAGAACATATAATGATCAGGCGAGAACGTGGGGGCGAACATGGTGCGGGCTGCTCTGGGTGAAATGATGGAATTGCTTGCGATCGGCCTCTTCCTAGTCGGCGTCGGCATGATAGGCGCAGCGCTCCATCTGGGGTGACTGCGCCTCCTCGGCGCTTGTCCAGCGGTCGCAATCAACGGACCTTCAGTCGGACGCCGACTCTGCTTAGAGTCATCCGGAGCTCCGGAGATCGGCCTTGGATATTTACCGTGAAACAGGCTTCGTGCATCTGCACGTCCATTCGTCCTTTTCGCTGCGCGAAGGTGCGCTGACGATCGGAAAGCTCGCCAAGCTCGCCGTGGCGGATGCGATGCCGGCGCTGGCGATCACCGACACCAACAATCTTTTCGGCGCGCTGGAATTTTCCGAGAAGCTGGCGAAGGAGGGCGTACAGCCCATCGTTGGCGTCCAGCTTGCTGTCGATTTCGGCGACGCCGGCAATAGCGCTGCGTCAGCCGACCGGGGACGCCAGGCGGGCGGCGTTGGCGGCCTCGTGCTGCTCGCACAAAACGAGCTGGGCTATCGCGCGATGATGCGCCTCGTCTCGTCCGCCTGGATCGACACCGAATCCGAGGGCTTTGCGCATGTGAAGATTGCCGCGCTCGCAGGATCGGCCGAAGGCCTGATCGCGCTGACGGGCGGCGCGTCCGGCCCGGTCGATTCGCTCCTGCGCGCCGGGCGGCCGGAGGCCGCGCGTGCGCGCGTCGATGTGCTGGAGCGGATTTTCCCAGATAGGCTTTATGTCGAAATTCAACGCCATGGTGTCGAAGACACTGGCCAGGTCGAGGCCCTTCTGCTCGACCTCGCTTACCGCCGCTCGCTGCCGCTGGCCGCGACCAACGAACCTTATTTCGCCGCGCGGTCGGATTTCGACGCGCACGATGCCTTGCTGTGCATTTCCGAGGGCGCGTCGCTTGGCGATTCCGATCGCCGGCGTCTGACCCCGGAGCATCGGTTCAAGACGCGCGCCGAGATGTGCGCCTTGTTCGCGGACCTGCCGGAAGCGACCGATAATTCAGTTGAAATTGCTATGCGCTGCTCCTATCGGCCCACCACGCGCAAACCGATCCTGCCGCGGTTCACCGCGGGCGCCAGCGCGGCTGACGATCCGCAGGCCGAGGCGATCGAACTGCGCCGTCAAGCCGAATCCGGCCTCGCCGCGCGCCTGGCCGCCCATGGGCCGGCGCACGGCCTCGCCCCGGCCGATTACGCTGCGCGCCTCGCCTTCGAACTCGACGTGATCGAGAAGATGAAATTCCCCGGCTATTTCCTGATCGTCTCGGATTTCATCAAATGGGCGAAGGAGCAGGGCATTCCGGTCGGTCCGGGCCGTGGCTCCGGCGCGGGCTCGCTGGTCGCCTACGCGCTGACCATCACCGATCTCGATCCCATGCGCTTCGGCCTGCTGTTCGAGCGCTTCCTCAACCCCGAGCGTGTGTCGATGCCGGATTTCGACATCGATTTCTGCCAGACGCGCCGCGATGAGGTCATCGCCTATGTCCGCAAACGCTATGGCGCCGACCGTGTCGCGCAGATCATCACGTTCGGTTCGTTTCTGGCGCGCGGCGTGCTGCGCAATGTCGGGCGCGTGCTGGAAATGCCGCTGGGCCAGGTCGACAAGCTCGCCAAGCTCGTGCCGCAGAATCCCGCCAAGCCCGTCACATTGAAGGAGGCGATCGCCGGCGAGCCGCGCCTGAAGGAGGCCGCCGCCGCCGACGAGCGCGTCGCGCAATTGCTGGAAATCGCGGAAAAGCTCGAGGGTCTATACTCCAACGCGTCCACCCACGCCGCCGGCGTCGTCATCGGCGACCGCCCGTTGCACGAACTCGTGCCGCTCTACCGCGACCCCAAGTCGGACATGCCGGCGACGCAGTTCAATATGAAGTGGGTCGAGCCCGCCGGCCTGGTAAAATTCGATTTTCTCGGTCTCAAGACGCTGACGACCCTGTCGACTGCAGTTGCGCTCGTCAAACAGCGCGGGATCGACATAGACCTGTCCAAAATTCCGCTCGACGACAAAAAGACATACGATCTTCTGGGCCGAGGCGAGACCGTCGGCGTGTTCCAGCTCGAAAGCGCGGGCATGCGCAAGGCGCTGGTGGAGATGCGCGCCGACCGCTTCGAGGACATTATCGCGCTCGTCGCGCTTTACCGTCCGGGGCCGATGGCCAACATCCCCACCTACTGCGCCGTCAAGCTCGGCGAGGAGAACGCCGACTACATCCATCCGAAGATCGAACCGATCCTGAAGGAGACCTTCGGCGTCATCATCTATCAGGAACAGGTGATGCAGATCGCGCAGATTCTGTCGGGCTATTCGCTTGGCGAGGCCGATATGCTCCGGCGCGCGATGGGTAAGAAGATCAAGGCGGAGATGGACGCGCAGCGCGACCGTTTCGTGCGCGGCGCGATCGAACGCGGCCTGACCAAGGCGAAAGCCGACGAAATCTTCGACCTGCTCGCAAAATTCGCCGACTATGGCTTCAATAAGAGCCACGCGGCCGCCTACGCCCTGATCGCTTACCAGACCGCCTGGTTCAAGGCGAACCATCCCATCGAATTCATCGCCGCCTCGATGACGCTCGACAAGGGCAATACCGACAAGCTGGCCGAGTTCCGCAATGAGGCGCGCCGGCTCGGCCTGCGCGTCGACCCGCCATCGGTGGTTCATTCCGGCGTCGATTTCGACGTGCATGCGACAGCCGACGTCGGCCTGACGATCCGCTATGCGCTCTCCGCCGTGAAGGGCGTCGGCGACGGCCAGGCGGACGCGCTGGTGCGCACGCGCGGCGAACACCCGTTCAGATCGCTGGGCGATCTCGCGTCGCGAATTTCGCCGCGCGAGGTGAACAAGAAGGTGCTGGAAAGCCTCGTCGCCGCGGGCGCCTTCGACGAACTCGAACCCGATCGCGCCCGCGCCTTCGCGGCGATCGAGCCAATTCTGGCGACCGCCAACCGCATGGAGAGCGAGCGCGAGAACGGGCAGGTCGCGCTGTTCAGCGGTTCCGGCGCGGAGCAATTCCTCACGCCCAAGGCTCAGGGATGGCCGGCGGCGGAAAAGCTCAAGCGCGAATTCGACGCCGTCGGCTTCTTTCTGTCCGGCCATCCACTCGACGCCTATGAGAATGTGCTCGGCCGATTGCGCGTGCAACGTTTCGCCGAGTTCGCGCGCGCCGTGAAGCAGGGCGCGTCGGCGGGCAGGCTTGCGGCGGCGGTGCTCGACCGCGCCGAACGCCGCACGAAATCCGGCTCGAAGATGGGCATCGTGCAATTGTCGGATTCGAGCGGTCAGTATGAGGCGATCCTGTTTCAGGAGGGGCTCAACCAGTATCGCGACCTGCTGGAAAAGGGCGCATGCCTGCTCGTGCAATTGCAGGCGCATGTCGAGGGCGAGGATGTTCGCGCGCGCATCGTGACTGTCGAACCGCTCGATCAGGCCGCAGCACGAATCCAGAAGGGCCTGCGCATCTTCCTGCGCGATCCGGCGCCGCTGCCCTCGATTCAGGAGCGGCTGAAGGGCAGGGGCGAGGGCGACGTGTCGCTGGTGCTGATGCGCGGCGTCGGCGACGAGGTGGAAGTCAAGCTGCCCGGCAAGTTCCCTGTCAATGCGGCCATCGCCGGCGCGCTGAAGGCGATTCCGGGGATCGTTGCGGTGGAGCACGTATAGTTGTGCGGGGCAGCCATGATCGCGCAGGTCATTGGCTAACCCGGCGTCACGGCGATACGCTAGTCCGGCGCGGACGACAGAAACCGCGGACGGGAGCGAACATGCGGTGTGCAATCGTGTCATTCCCGACGCGCAAGGCGCGATCGGGAATCCAGAGGCGGACGACGAACGCCACGAAGCTGGATTCCCGCTTTCGTGGGAATGACAGGCCGAAAGCAGTTTGGGTCTCGCGGTCCGGCCGATGATCCAGAATCTCGCGCGAAAACTGCCGTTTTTTTACGGATGGCTGATCGTCGCCGCCGCCTTCGTCACCATGGGCGTAGGCGTCAACGCGCGCACCGCCTTTTCGCTGCTGTTTTCGCCGATCGTCAATGAATTCGGCTGGGAGCGCGCAACCGTCGCCGGCGCATTTTCGTTCGGCTTCCTGATCTCCGGCCTCGTCAGCCCGCTGCTTGGCCGGCTCATGGACACGCGCGGCCCTCGGATCGTCATCGAACTGGGCGTGCTCCTGATGAGCGCCGGCCTGCTTCTGGCGCCGCTGACGAGCCAGCCCTGGCACCTCTATCTCACGCTCGGTCTGCTCGTCGGCGGCGGCAGCGTCTGCCTCACCTTCACTGGCCAGTCGCTCTATCTGCCGAACTGGTTTGTGCGCCGGCGCGGCTTCGCCATGAGCCTCGCCTTTTCCGGCGTCGGCGTCGGCTCCATCATCCTGCTGCCGGCGTTTCAGACATGGATCGAAAAATTCGGCTGGCGCACCGCCTGCGTCGTGCTCGGCCTGCTGCTGTTCTGCCTGCTGGCGCCGCTCAATCTGTTCTTGAGCCGCAAGCCGTCCGACCTCGGCCTCGAGCCGGACGGCGACGCCGCGCATGTCGACGGGCAGGCGCGCCCGCGCAGCAATATCGTCGACCCGGAATGGGCGGCGGTCGACTGGACTCTTTCCCGCGCACTGAAGACCGGAAGGTTCTGGCTGCTGGCCGTCGGTTATTTCACCGGCTTGTTCACCTGGTACGCAGTGCAGGTCCATCAGACCAAATATCTGGTCGAGATCGGGTACAGCGCGACTCTGGCGGCCTGGGCGCTGGGCGCCGTCAGCCTTGCCGGCATTCCCGGCCAGATCGGGCTCGGTTGGCTCAGCGACCGCATCGGGCGCGAGTGGGTCTGGACCATAGGCTCGTTCGGTTTCGTGCTCACCTATGTCGCGTTGATCGCGATGAAGACCGCGCCGACCACGCCACTGCTCTACGCCATGTTTGTCGCGCAAGGACTGCTCGGCTACGGCGTGACGGCCGTGTTCGGCTCGGTCGCCTTCGAGATTTTCGAAGGCAGGAATTACGGCTCGATTTTCGGCGCGCTGTCGCTGACCTCGCTTGCCGGGGGCGCGGCCGGCCCATTCGTCGCCGGGGAAATCCACGATCTCACCGGCTCCTACGACGCGGCCTTCCTGCTCTGCATCGTCCTGTGCTTCGTCTCGGCCGGCGCCATCTGGTTCGCCGCGCCGCGAAAAGTGAGGGCGGCGGCGGGAAGGATCGCCTAGGGCGCCACATTCGGGCGCCTTGCATGCCCGTGTGCGATCCCCTATAAGCCCGCCCATCCCACAGGCGGGCTTTTGCGGATCCTGATTCAAGGATTTGCGTCCGGTGGCCGGAATTCCGGCCTCTTTTGTCCGCCGAGGTCCAACCGGAGAACAAAGCATATGGCGCTTCCTGACGTTTCCATGCGTGGCCTGCTCGAGGCCGGCGCGCATTTCGGCCACCAGTCGCACCGCTGGAACCCGAAGATGGCCGAATACATCTTCGGCGCGCGCAACAACATCCACATCATCGACCTCGCCCAGACCGTGCCGTTGTTCCATCAGGCGCTGAAGGCCGTCTCCGACACGGTCGCCAAGGGCGGTCGCGTGCTGTTCGTCGGGACCAAGCGTCAGGCGCAGGAACAGATTGCCGATGCCGCCCGGCGTTCCGCGCAATATTACATCAACGCCCGCTGGCTCGGCGGCATGCTGACCAACTGGAAGACGATTTCCGGCTCGATCAACCGTCTGCGCAAGCTCGACGAACAGCTCAACGCGGGCGCGTCGGGACTCACCAAGAAAGAGCGGCTGATGCTGTCGCGCGAGCGTGAAAAGCTCGAAAAGGCGCTTGGCGGCATCAAGGACATGGGCGGCGTGCCTGACCTGATCTTCGTGATCGACACGAACAAGGAGCAGCTTGCCGTGAAGGAGGCCAACCGCCTCAATATTCCGGTCGCCGCCATCCTCGACACCAATTCCGATCCCGACGGCATCGCCTTCCCGATTCCTGCCAACGACGACGCCGGACGCGCCATCGCGCTGTATTGCGACCTCGTAGCGCGCGCGGCGATCGACGGCATTTCTCGCAGCCAGGGCGCCTCGGGCGTCGATCTGGGCGCCTCGGAGGAGCCGACGGCGGAAGAACTCCCCGCCGCGACGGCTGAAGTCGCCGACGAGCCGACTGAAGTTTTCGAGCTGCTGTCCGCCCCGCGCGGCGCGCCGGACGACCTCGCCAAGCTGACGGGCGTCGGCCCGCAGATTGTCAAGAAGCTGAACGACGGCGGCATCTACCATTACTGGCAGATCGGCGCGATGACGCCTGCTGACGCCGCCAAGGTCGACGCTGACCTCAAGCTCAATGGCCGCATCGAGCGTGATGGCTGGATCGCCCAGTCCCGCCAGCTCGCCAGCTCCTGAACCGGAGCGGCGTCCGCCGCTTCAAACGTCACATCATCGGACTAAATCAGGCCTGCCTCCTCGGAGGCGGGCCGACATTGCTAGAAAAGGACTCTTCGTTATGGCCACGATCTCTGCCGCCATGGTCAAGGACCTGCGCGAAAAAACCGGCGCCGGCATGATGGATTGCAAGGTCGCGCTCGGCGAGACGAACGGCGACATCGAGGCCGCCATCGACTGGCTGCGCAAAAAGGGCCTCAGCAAGGCCGCCAAGAAGTCCGGCCGCATCGCGGCCGAGGGCCTCGTCGCCGCGCTTGTGCGCGACAATGCGGGCGTGGTCGTTGAGGTGAACTCCGAAACCGACTTCGTCGCGCGCAACGAGGAATTCCAGGCGATCGCCCGCACGATCGCGGCCGTTGCGCTGGAGAAGGGCGACACCGACGTGGAAACGCTGCTGAAGCAGCATTATCCTGGCGGCGCTGCTACAGTCGCGGATGCCCTTTCCAACGCCATCGCTACCATCGGCGAGAACATGACGCTGCGTCGCGCCGCGTCGCTCACCGTGGCGGATGGCGTCATCGGACAGTACGTCCACGCGCCGATCGCCGACGGTCTCGGCAAGATCGCGGTCATTGTCGCGCTCGAATCGAAGGGCGACAAATCGGTCCTCGCGCCGCTCGCGCGGCAGCTTGCGATGCATGTCGCGGCCGCCTCGCCGATCGCGCTCGACGGCGCCAGCATCGATCCGGCCGTGATCGCGCGCGAAAAGGCGGTGCTCGCCGACAAGAACGCTGGCAAGCCTGCGCATGTTCTGGAGAAAATCGTCGAATCGGGTCTCAAGACCTATTTCAAGGAAGTGACGCTGGTGGATCAGGTCTCGATCCATGCCGATCATGGCGGCAAGTCAGTCGGGCAGGCCGTCAAGGAACTCGAAAGCAAGGCCGGCGCCCCGATCGTCATCAAGGGCTTTGTGCGTTATGGTCTCGGCGAGGGCATCGAGAAGCCGGTCGATGATTTCGCCAGCGAAGTCGCCGCCGCCGCCAAGGGCTGAGCGACCGTCGCTTTCCAAAGGCGCGGCGTCGTCGCGCAGAAGGTTCAACGCCGTCCGCGAGAGCGGGCGGCGTTTTTTTGCTTGCGCAATGATGACCAAAGTCACGTCCCGCGCATGACCAGCGACACTCGTTCCGCAGCGTGAGCGGGGGCATGTTCGCATCATTGATGGCGTTGGTTCGGAACGCGGAAGTTGACGGAACGCAAGGAGTTAAGCGCCGCAATCACGGCCTTGCCTCCTGGCGGCGTTTCAATGGTTTGCAGTGCGGCGACGCCGCGCAGCAGCGCGCATTTTTTAACCAAAGCCTACTCTGTCGACGCTGCGGGCCGCGAGGCGCAAGGCGTCGACCTTACGATGCTCGGGCGTCCGCCCGGCAGCAAGGGATTAGCCGGCGCAGGCTCGGCGTTGTTCGGCGACGGACGCGCAGAAAACTGACCGGAGTTGTTCGTCTACTCGAGCGCGATGTCGTTTCTGGCCGGGACGGCGTCGGGCAAGCGGCGGTTTTCCGTCGCGCGGGCGGACGAGCGGAGGAGCGGCGTCCCCCATGCCGCTCCTCCTTTTATTTTCCGCGCCTTTGTCCCTTTTCAGCCCTGCGTCGACCGCCGCTAGGCGGTGATCAGCGGTTTCTGGACCTTCCTCGGCTCAGACGGCAGCGGCTCCAGCGCCAGATGCGGCTCCCAGTAATGGCCCGCCTCGAACATGTGCCGCACCTGCGCGTATTGCACGAGGATACGGGTGACCAGCGCCGCGGTCGCCGGCCGCCTGGCCGACGCGCTCCATACCGCGCTCCACATTTTCTTCTCGCGCTCGCCCATGCGGCGCACGTCGAGCGCAACCTGAAGGCACTGCTTGTCGATGTCGCGCAGCGAGCCGAGATCCATCTGCTCGGGGCCGGCGTCCGGCAGGGCGCGGCCACAGGTTTCTATGAACTTCATCATGCGTTCGCCGAACGCTTCCGGCGAATAGAGCGTGTTCGACAGGCGTTGCAGGCCGTCCTGCAGGTCATCGGCTGTCATGCCGATCGGCCGGATGTTGGATGCCCAGGGTACGCCCTGCGCCGCAGGATCTATATTCGCGAGGCGCCCCTCGCGCTGTATGCGGGCCTTCAGCGGCGTCGAATCCGACGCGATGAGTGCGCCGAGGCTGAACATCGGCACCGACGTCGTCTGAGCGAAATCGTATTGAGCGTTGAACACGTCGAGATTGTCGGCGTCGAAGCCGACGATCATGCCGCCCATGACGGAAATGCCATGGTCGACGAGCTTCTGCACTTCCTTGGCGAGATCTACCTTCAGGTTCTGTCTCTTGCCGGTTTCGCGCAGACTTTCGACGTTCGGCGTTTCGATGCCGACGAAAACCTGTGTGATGCCGGCCGCCGCCGACATGCGCAGCATCTCCTCGTCGCGCGTCACGTCGATCGACATCTGCGAGACGAAATGCATCCGCTTGTCGCGCCGCCACCATGCCAGCGCCTCCAGCAGTTCCTTGGCGCGGCTGCGATAGGCGGTCAGGTTGTCGTCGGCGAGGAACACATGCCTGTATCCGAGCTGGTAAAGCGTCTCGACCTCGGCGATCACGTTGGCGATCGGCTTGTGCCGCTGCTTGCGGCCAAGATACTGGATGACGTCGCAGAATTCGCATTCGAAAGGGCAGCCGCGAGAGGTCTGGATCGCACCCAGCAGGGCGCGGTCGTTCCGGTAGAGCTCCCACCTTGGCGCAGGCGTTCTGGACAGGTCCGGCTTGCCTCCGACATACTCGTCCTTGGGCTTTCCCGCCCGCAGGTCCGAAAAGAGGTCGGCCGCGATCTCCTCGGCCTCGCCGCGCACCAGCACGTCGCAATGGTTGCGCACGAGTTCGGGGCTGAGGCTGGCGAACGGGCCGCCGATGATGACTTTCTTGCCGCGCCGCCGGAATTCGTCGGCGATCGCCGCCATGCGGCGGCGCTGACTGATCTTGCCGGTGATGGCGATCCAGTCTGCATCCGATTCAAAATCCACGGGCGAAATGGATTCGTCGCAGATCGATACCTCGAAATCGGCGGGAGCCAGCGCGGCGACCGTAACAGATGTAAGATCGGCCATCATGATGCCGGGCGTTCCGCCCGAGGCGGCGAGCACCTCGGCGCCAAAATAAGTTGGGAAATCAGCAGCTGGATTGATGATGAGAATGGACGCGGACACGGGGGACGCCTCTCGTTAAAAGCAATTAACTATCGCTGCGGCTCCATTCCGACGCAACTGGCTCGCGCGATTTTACTTTGAAAGCCCGCTGCACGGGTCCGGGCGAATGGCTCGCCTTGTCGCTGGACCGGCTATTCCTTATGAAGACGCGCCGTCGGCCGTCCGGCCGACGAGTCGCAATGGGATTTTCGCCTCATGAACTCCTCCCCTGCGCGGCCGCGTTGGAAACGCATTCTGGTCAAGTTGTCCGGCGAGGCGCTGATGGGCGAACTCAGCCATGGCCTCGACCAGGCGACGCTGACCCGCATCGCGCGCGATCTGGCGGACACTGCTGCGCTTGGGGTTGAAATCGCGGTCGTGGTCGGCGGCGGAAATTTCTTCCGCGGCATTCAGGGAGCCGACAAAGGGATCGAGCGCGCGCGCGCCGATTCCATCGGCATGCTGGCGACCGTCATGAACGCGCTGGCGCTGGAGCAGGCGATCGAACGGGAGAGGCAGCCGGCGCGCGCTCTTTCGGCGATCGCGATGCCGGCGATCTGCCAACCCTATTCGCGTCAGGCCGCGCTCAATCACCTGGCCAAGGGCCGTGTCGTGGTGCTCGCAGGCGGCACAGGCAATCCATTCTTCACGACCGACACCGGCGCGGCGCTGCGCGCCGCCGAACTCTCCGCCGACGCGCTGCTGAAAGCCACTCAGGTGGACGGCGTCTACACAGCGGATCCGAAAAAGGATCCGAACGCCTGCCGGTACGAGACCCTCACCCATGAGGAGGCGATCGAAAAGCGCCTTGCCGTCATGGATACCGCGGCCTTCGCTCTTGCCCGCGAGAACCGTATTCCGATAATCGTCTTTTCCATCGCCGGGCCGGGCGCCATTCGCGGCGCGATCGAGGGAACGGGACGGTCGACTCTGGTGACGCCGTCTGACGGTTGAGCGACGAGGGCGTGCGTTCTGTCGCGCGTCCGCAAGAACAGGTGACGAAATGTCCGATGCATTCGATCTCAACGACCTCAAGCGTCGCATGCAAGCGTCCATAGCCGCGCTGAAGCACGAACTTGGAGGCTTGCGGACCGGCCGCGCGTCCGCCAGCCTGGTCGAGCCTATCCACGTCGAGGCCTATGGCCAGTCGATGCCGATGAACCAGGTCGCGACCGTGTCCATACCGGAACCGCGCCTGATCGCGATCCAGGTCTGGGACAAGGGCATGGTGCAGGCGGTCGACAAGGCGATCCGCGTCTCCAATCTCGGCCTCTCGCCGACGATCGAGGGGCAGATCCTGCGCATCCGCCTGCCCGAACTGAACGAGCAGCGCCGCCGCGAATTGGTCAAGGTCGCGCACAAATATGCAGAGGAGGCGCGTGTCGCCGTCCGCCATATTCGCCGCGACGGTCTCGACGTTCTCAAGAAACGGTTGAAGGATCATGCGATCGGCGAGGACGATGAGAAGCGTCACGAGAGCGAGGTCCAGAAGGCCACCGACGCCGCGATCGCCGAGGTGGATCAGGTTCTCGCCCAGAAAGAAAAGGAAATCATGCAGGTCTAGCCGGCGAGGCCGGAATTCGTGCTTGATGCGCGCGCCGATCTGGCGCGACGAAGGAGCCAGATGGACGAGGTCGATACGGTAAGCGCCGCTGAAGCGATGGCCGATCCGCCGACGCAGTATGCGTGCGCCGGCGCGCCCGTTCACGTCGGCATCATCATGGACGGCAACGGCCGTTGGGCCGAGCAGCGTTCGCTGCCGCGGTTCGAGGGGCATCGCCGCGGCGTCGAGGCGCTCAGGCGCACGGTCCGCGCCGCGATCGATCTGGGCATCGGCTATTTGACCGTCTATTCCTTTTCCTCGGAAAACTGGACGCGCCCGAAGGATGAAGTGCGCGGCCTGATGGGACTGCTCAAGCGGTTTATCCGCAAGGATCTTGCGGAATTGCACGCCAACGGCGTCCGTATCCGCGTCATCGGCGAGCGGGCGGGGCTGCCGAGCGACATCGGTCCGCTGCTGACGGAGGCGGAGGAGATGACGCGCGCCAATGCCGGCCTCGTCCTCGTCGTCGCCTTTAACTATGGCGGCCGTCAGGAGATCGTCGCCGCGGCGCGCGCTCTGGCGGCGGAGGCCGCCGCAGGGCGGCTCGATCCCTCGCGCATCGATGCGGATCTGTTCCAGTCCCGGCTCAGCACCGCAGGACTCCCTGACCCCGATCTCGTGATCCGCACCTCCGGCGAGCAGCGCCTGTCGAATTTTCTGCCCTGGCAGGCCGCTTATTCTGAACTCGTCTTCACCTCCGTGCTGTGGCCGGATTTCGACCGCGCCTGCCTTGAGCACGCGCTCGCCGAATTCTCGCGTCGGGAGCGCCGGTTTGGAGGCGTCGGCATTGCGGCGCTGGCGCAGAAGACAGCCTCGTGACCTCGCCGGACCGGGCGGCCGGGCAGGGGGAAGCGCGGGTCGGCAAATCCGGCGGTTTCGCCGATCTCAAGACGCGCATCATGTCGGCGATCGTGATGATCGCGCTCGCGGTGGGAACGCTGGTCGCCGGCGGTCCCGTGTTTACTTTGTTCTGGATTGCTGCGGCGGTCGCGATCGTTTGGGAGTGGCAGGCGCTGATCGGCGGCGGCCGGCGCCGTCCCAGGTTCTTCTCCGCCGCCGCCGCGCTTGCGGTCGCCGGCGGGTTTGCGGCGCAACTCTGGCCGGAACGGGCGGCGGCGGTCATCCTGTGCGGCGCGCTTGTCGTCGCCCTGCTCGCGGACCGGGGGCTGCGCGTGTGGGCCGGCGCCGGGGTTGTTTACGCCGGCGCGCTGGAACTCGCGATCTGCGCCATCAAGCCGCCATTTCCTCCGTTGATCGAGTCGCAAGCAAGCGCGCGCGCGATCGTCTGGCTGTTCGCCGTCGTCTGGGGCACCGATGTTATGGCCTATTTCGGTGGACGGCTGATCGGCGGCCCGAAGCTCTGGCCCCGCGTGTCGGCGGGAAAGACCTGGTCCGGAACTCTCGTCGGCGTCGCGAGCGGCGCGTTGCTCGGGCTCGCCGTCGCGCTGTTTCGCGCGCAGGCCCCGGTTTCGATTGCGCCCATTCTGGCCTGCGGGCTTGTGGCGGCGGCCTTTGCGCAGGCCGGCGATCTGCTCGAATCTTCGATCAAGCGCCGGTTCGGCGTAAAGGATTCGAGCCGTCTCATCCCCGGCCACGGCGGGGTCATGGACAGGCTGGATGGGTTTGTCGCTGCGGCGCTTTTCGTCGCTGCGCTTGGCGCGGTCCGCGCGTGGCCGTCCGTAGCTGAAGGATTGTTTCAATGGCCGTGACTGCGCAACGCAGGCTCGTTCTCCTCGGCGCGACCGGTTCGATCGGCCGCTCAACTCTCGACATCGTCGAGCAGGCGCCCGACGCCTTCGCGGTCGAGGCGGTCGCAGGCGGCTACGATGTCGCCGCGCTTGCGGAAGTCGCCATCCGCAGCGGCGCGCGCTTCGCCGCGATTCGCGACGAGTCGCGTTACGGCGATCTGAAGGCGGCGCTCGCGGGCAGCGGCGTCGAGGCGGCGGCGGGCGCGAAATCGATAGTCGAGGCGGCGTTGCGTCCGGCTGACATTGTTGTTGGCGCAATCTCCGGCGCCGCCGGCGTCGAGCCGACCTACGCGGCGCTTGCCGAAGGCAGGACCGTCGCGCTCGCCAACAAGGAATGTCTGGTTTGCGCCGGCGCGCCGTTCATGCGGACCGTGGCGGAAAGGAACGTGACGCTGCTTCCGCTCGACAGCGAGCACGACGCATTGTGGCAGGCGCTCGGCGGCGCCGACGCGAAGACGGTCGAGAAACTGATCATCACCGCCTCGGGCGGACCTTTCCGCACATGGACCCGCGCGCAGATCGAGGCGGCGACACGCGAGCAGGCCTTGCGCCACCCCAATTGGTCGATGGGGCGCAAGATCACGATCGATTCGGCCACGATGATGAACAAGGGACTGGAACTGATCGAGGCGCGCCATCTTTTCGGCGTTGCGCCGGACAAGCTCGACGTACTCGTCCATCCCCAATCGATCGTGCACGGGCTCGTCGCCTTCGCCGACGGCTCGGTGACGGCGAGCCTCTATGTGCCGGACATGCGGGTTCCGATCGCCCACTGCCTCGCCTGGCCCGAGCGCCTTCAGACCAACGCGCGCCGGCTCGATCTCGGCGAGATCGCGACGCTGACCTTCGAGCGCCCCGACCTCGGCCGTTTTCCGGCGCTGGGCGTCGCGATGGACGCCATGCGTCAGGGCGGCGGCATGCCGACCGTGCTCAACGCCGCCAACGAGATCGCAGTCGAGGCCTTTCTCGACGGACGGATCGGATTCAGCGACATCGCGCGGCTGGTCGGGCAGGCCTGCGAGGAGGCGCTGCGCGCCAACGACGCGCGCGAACCCGCCACGGTCGAGGAGGCGCTCGCCGTTGACCATATTGTGAGAGAAAGATCGCGGACCATATTGGCCTCTAAACCCTTATCCGGCATGGTAACGGTTCAGTAACCATTCCGCCGCCCGTACGGCCGGGCTTCGGGCGGAACCGGAGGCCACATGTTAAATGCGTTGTATTCAGCGGGAATCTATATCGTCCCGTTCGTCCTTGTTCTCACCATTGTCGTTTTCTTCCACGAACTCGGACATTTCATCGTCGGTCGACTGTGCGGCATCAGGGTCGACGCTTTCTCGATCGGTTTTGGCCCTGAACTCTTCGCCTTCATGGACCGGAAGGGGACGCGCTGGCGCATCGCCGCCTTGCCGCTGGGCGGTTACGTCAAGTTCCATGGCGACGCGAACGGCGCGAGCATGGCCGACGATGCGGCGATTTCGGGCATGCCCGAATCCGAGCGCGCCGTGACCTTCGCCGCCCAGCCGATCTGGAAGCGGGCGGCGACCGTCGCCGCTGGCCCGATCGCCAATTTCATTCTCGCCATCGTCGTTTTGACGGGCGTGTTCTGGGTCAACGGCCGCGACATTCTCATCCCGCGGGTAAACGGCGTCGTCCACGGCAGCGCCGCCGACGTGGCCGGCTTCAGGGCGGGCGATCTGGTGCTCGAGATCGATGGCCAGCCGGTCAAGAGCTTCCTCGACCTGCAGCGAATTGTCACGGCTTCGCCCGACCAGCCCCTCAGTTTCCTGGTCGATCGCAACGGACAGAACATTCAGATCGCCGCCACGCCGAGGCTTCAGGAGGTGAAAACCCCGATCGGCAAGTCCAGGGTCGGGCAACTCGGCATCGAGGCCGGCGGCCGGCGGGAAGACTGGCGGACTGAAAGATACGGCGTCGTTGATTCGGTCAGGCTTGCGGTTGGGGAGACCTGGGGCGTCGTCAGCCAGACCGCCGGATACCTCGGCAAGCTCGCGATCGGACGGGAATCGTCGGATCAATTGTCGGGACCGGCAGGGCTGGCGCAGGTCTCTGGCGAAATGGCCAAGCTCGGGCTGGCTGCTGTGCTCAATCTGCTCGCAATTCTGTCCGTCTCGATCGGCCTGCTCAATCTCGCGCCGGTGCCGCTGCTCGACGGCGGTCACCTTCTGTTTTACCTCATCGAGGCCGTCCAGGGCCGCGCCTTGAACGAAAGGGCGCAGGAAATTGGTTTCCGCATTGGAATCGCCGTTGTGGGAGGGCTGATGGTGGTCGCTACTTACAACGACATAGCCAGACTCGCGCCGTCCTTCCTGAAGTGGATCCTGCACGGTTAACCGGGCGCACACCATGATTTGTGTCGCTCCGGCCACGCTGAATCGAAAAGGGGTCCGGGCGGCTTGATCGGCATTTGCAGGTTAACGTAAACCGAGTAGAAGCAATGCTGAACGGTCGAGCCTGCGAAAGGCGCGACCGAAAGGCAATGAAAGCCGTCCTCCTGCAGAATGCAGGACGAGGCGGCGTCGGCGACAGGGCCGCACGGACTTGACGGGGATAGGCGTAATGCATCGCTTTAGGAATTTTTTGGCCCGCCTCGCCATCACAGCGTCGCTCATCGGCGTGATGGCGTTCGGGACGGCTGCTTATGCCCAGAATGTCGTTGTGCAGGGCAACAGCCGTGTCGAGACCGACGTTGTGAAGTCCTATTTCACCGGTTCTGATCAGAAGAGCGTCGACGCGGCCGTCAAGGAACTCAAGGCGAGCGGTCTGTTCACCTCGGTCAGCGCCACGCGCCGCGGCAACGAGATTTTGGTCCGGGTCGCCGAGAACAACATCATCAACCGCGTGGCCTTCGAGGGCAACAGCAAGATCAAGGGCGATTCGCTCCTGTCCGAAGTACAGCTTCGTTCGCGCGGTCCGTTCAGCCCGGAGGTTGCGCAGGCTGACGTCGAACGCATCAAGGAAGTCTATCGTCGTTCCGGCCGCGCCGCCGCGACCGTCAGCTATCGCACGGTCGCGCTTCCCAACGGCCGCATTGATGTCGTCTACACCATCAACGAAGGCGACAAGACCGGCGTCAAGCAGATCAACTACATCGGCAATCAGGTCTATTCGACCAGCAAGCTCCTCGGCCTGATGCAGACGACCGAGATGAACATCTTCTCCTTCTTCAAGAACAGCGACGTGTATGATCCGGACCGCATCGCGTCCGATCTCGAACTCGTCCGCCGCTTCTATCTGAAGAACGGCTACGCCGATTTCCACGTCGTCAGCAACGAAGCGCATTTCGACCCCGCCCAGGGCGGGTACATCATCAACATTACGGTCGTCGAAGGCCCGCAGTATCGCGTCTCCAACGTCGGCGTGCAGTCGCACCTCGTCAACGTCCCGGGCCCGGAACTGCTGCCGCTCGTGCGCATCTCTTCCGGCGACGTTTACAACGGCGACCTCGTCGAGAAGTCGGTCGAGGCGCTCACCAAGGATCTGGCCCGCCGCGGTTACGCCTTTGCGCAGGTCCGCCCGCGCGGCGATCGCAACGCCGCGGCGCAGACGGTCGGCATCGACTTCGTCGTCGACGAGGGGCCGCGCGTCTACATCGAGCGGATCAACATTCGCGGCAACACGCGCACGCGCGACTACGTCGTTCGTCGCGAATTCGAGATCGGCGAAGGCGACGCCTATAATCGCGTCTTGATCGACCGGGCCGAACGCCGCCTGAACAGCCTCGGATATTTCAAGAAGGTCCGGATCACGAACGAGCCCGGCTCTGCGCCGGACCGTGTCGTCATCAATGTCGACGTCGAAGATCAGCCTACCGGCAACTTCTCCGTCTCCGGCGGCTACTCGACGACGGACGGCTTCATCGCCGAAGTCGCGGTCAGCGAATCGAACTTCATGGGTCGCGGTCAGTATGTCCGCACGTCCGTGACGCTCGGTCAGCGCACCAGAGGCATCGAGTTCAACTTCACCGAGCCCTATCTCTTCGATACGCGCATCGCCGGCGGCTTCGACGCCTATGTGAAGCAGAACACCGTCTCGCCCTGGAGCATGTATAATACGACGGTCATCGGCGGCACGCTCCGGTCCGGCATTCCGCTCACTGACCAATTGTCGCTCATGCTGAAATACTCGATCTATTCCACCTACCTTGAGGTGCCGAATACGACCCAGTATCCGTATAACGACTGCCAGTGGCCGATTCCGATTATGACGCCTGGCGCGCCCGGCTCGATTCCGGCCAATCTGTTCTTCAACTGTTCGAGCAACGGCGAGGCGTCGGCGGCGATCAAGGCTCAGCAAGGCACGCTCGTCACATCGCTGTTCGGCTACACGCTCGCCTATTCGACGCTCGACAATGCGAAGCAGCCGACCAGCGGTCTGTATGCGCAGATCAGTCAGGATGTCGCGGGCGCCGGCGGCGACGCGCGGTTCATCCGGTCGACCGGCGAGGCGCGCTATTATCATGAGATCTGGGACGACATCATCGGCTTCGCCCGCATCCAGGGCGGCAACATGTTCGGCATCGCCGGCTATCAGTTGCGGACGACTGATCAGTTCAACCTCGGGCCCGCGCTCGTTCGCGGCTTCGCCCCTGGCGGCATTGGTCCGCGCGACCTTTCCAACCCCTTGAACCTCATGGGTAACTCGCTTGGCGGCGCGAACTATTTCGGCGGCACGCTCGAAGCGCAATTCCCGATCTGGGGTCTGCCGCGCGAACTGGGCCTGAAGGGCGCGATCTTCGCCGACGCCGGCACGCTCTGGGGCTACAAGGGACCGACCAATTTCACGACGGCGAACGATATCGTGAACTATGGCGCCGGCAGCCTCAACGCCCTTGGCTGCGTGCCGGCCTATATTGCTCCGTACTACGGGCCCGGCAGCTGTCTGATGGTCGGCGGCGACAGCACGCGCATCCGCGCCTCGGTCGGTGGATCGCTCCTGTGGCAGTCGCCCATGGGGCCGATCCGGTTCGATCTGGCCAAGGTGCTCAGCAAGTCGCCCTACGATCAGACCCAGGTCTTCCGCTTCTCGGGCGGTTCCTCCTTCTGATCCGCGCCTGATAGTGACGGCGGCCCCTTTCGAGGGGCCGCTTTCTTTTGTGGGTAAGTTAGACAGCGACGCGCGGCGCCCGTAATAAGGGCTGTCGGCGTGCGCCGGCGACAGGCTTCACGACCTTGGTTGGAGGACGGATGTCGGAACCGTTCTTTTTTTCGTTCGCCTTCGCACCGACGGTCGGCGATCTCGCCGCGATCGTCGGAGCACGTTTCGAAGCGGGCGCGGCGGATCGAAAGATTTCCGGCCTCGCGCCGCTCGAAACTGCTGGACCGCGCGATCTAGCCTATTTCGACAACCCAAAATATCTGAGCGCGCTGAAGACGACTCGCGCGGCTGCCTGCCTGCTGCGGGCGAGCGCCGCTGAAAAGGCGCCAGCCGGACTTGTCGCGCTCGTCATTGATCATCCTTACCGCGCCTTCGCGCGTATCGCCGCTCATCTCATGCCGGAGAGCCTGCGCCCTGCGCCCATGTTCGGCGCGGGAGTCTCGGCGCATGCCCATGTCCACGTGCGCGCCCGACTGGAGCCCGGCGTCGATGTCGAGCCTGGCGCAGTCATTGGCGAGGGCGTCGAAATCGGCGCCGGCACGCTGGTCTGCGCCAACGCCGTGATCCGGCAGGGCGTCCGCATCGGCCGCGATTGCGTGATCGGCGCTGGCGTAACGCTTGCGCATGCGCTTCTGGGCGATCGCGTCATCATCCATCCCGGCGTACGCATTGGCCAGGATGGGTTTGGCTTCGCGATGGGAGACCACAGCCATCTGAAGGTGCCGCAACTCGGTCGCGTCATCGTTCAGGACGATGTAGAGATCGGCGCCAATTCCACTGTTGATCGCGGCGCGACGCGTGACACGATCGTAGGCGAGGGCGCCAAGATCGACAATCTCGTGCAGATCGGCCACAACGTCGTGATCGGTCGGCATTGTATCATCGTCGCCCAGACTGGGATCGCCGGCTCGACCGAACTCGGCGATTTCGTCGCGGTCGGCGGACAGGCCGGCATCGCCGGCCATCTGCGCATCGGGCCGCAAGCCCGCATTGCAGCGCAATCTGGCGTCATGCGGGATGTTGCGCCCGGCGCAAGTGTCGGCGGCGCCCCCGCGCAGGATCTGCGCGCCTTTCTTCAACACGCCGCGCGCGCCAGACGAGCGCACGGCAGTTCTGACAAGGAGATGAAGCGGTGACGACGGACGGGACGCCGGACATGACGGCGCAAAAACTGGAATCCTTCGACATACAGAAAATCCTGTCGTCGCTGCCGCATCGCTATCCGTTTCTGCTCGTCGATCGCATCGTCGAGATCAACGGCGACCAATCCTGCATCGGTATCAAGAACGTGACGATCAACGAGCCGCATTTCATGGGGCACTTTCCGGAGCGGCCAGTGATGCCGGGCGTGCTCATCATCGAAGGCATGGCCCAGACCGCCGGCGCGATCTGCGTGCACGCGCACGGCAAGGGCGAGAAGCCAGACCTCGTTTATTTCATGACGATCGACAAGGCTAAGTTCCGCAAGCCCGTGCTGCCGGGCGACCGGCTCGAATACCACATGACCCGCGTCAACCGCCGCCGCAACATGTGGTGGTACGCCGGCCGCGCCATGGTCGACGGCCAACTCGTCTGTGAGGCCGAAATCAGCGCGATGCTCGCGCCGCAAACGGCCTGACCGATCGTGCGGGATCTGCACCCCACGTCGATCGTCGCGCCTCAGGCGCGCATCGGCGCGGGCGTGCGCATAGGCCCATTCTGCATGGTTGGTCCGGATGTCGAACTCCGGGACGATGTCGAATTGATTTCGCATGTGGCGCTTGCCGGCCGCACAAGAATTGGCGCACGCACGAAGATCTATCCGTTCGCCTCGATCGGCCATGCGCCGCAGGATTTGAAATACCGCGGCGAGGATTCCCGTCTTGAAATCGGCGCCGATTGCGTTCTTCGTGAAGGCGTGACAATCAATCCGGGCACCGCCGGCGGCGGCATGGCGACGAAAATCGGCGACCGTTGCGCATTGCTGGCGCATGCGCATGTCGGCCATGATTGCACGCTCGGAAACGACATCGTGCTGTCCAACAACGTGATGATCGCCGGACATGTGGAGATCGGCGACAGCGCGATCCTGAGCGGCGGAGTCGGCGTGCATCAATTCTCGCGCATCGGCCAGCACGCCTTTGTCGGCGGACTGTCGGGGCTCGAAGGCGATCTGATTCCCTACGGGCTCGCCTTCGGCAATCGCGCGCATCTGGCCGGCCTCAACCTCATCGGCCTGCGCCGCAGAAATTTTTCGCGCGAAACCATATCGGCTCTGCAGAGCGCCTATCGCATGCTGTTTGCCGAGACGGGAGTCATGAAGGATCGCATCGATGAAGCCGCCGCTGTCCATGGCGGCGATCCGCATGTCGGAAAAATGATTGACTTCCTGCGCGCCGCCGGCGATCGCCCTCTTTGCCGTCCGCGCAACGCGCAGGCCTGAGCGCAATGAAGATATTCGTCGTTGCGGGCGAAAAATCCGGCGATCTGCTCGGCGCGAAGCTGATGCAGGCGCTGCGGCGCACCGCCCCCGACGCGACGGTGGAGGGCGTCGGCGGCGAAGCGATGGCCCGCGAGGGGTTGCGCAGCCTTTTCCCGATCGAGGATATTGCGGTGATGGGGCTGACCTCCATCATCGCGCATATTCCTCGTCTCATTGCGCGTATCGAGCAGACGTCGCGTGCGGTCATCGGGACACGGCCCGACGCGCTGGTCCTCATCGACAGTCCGGATTTCACGCATCGCGTGGCGAGGCGCGTGCGCCGGCGCGCGCCGGAGATTCCCATCGTCGATTACGTCAGTCCGACGATCTGGGCGTGGCGGCCGGGCAGGGCGGCGGCCATGCGCGCCTATGTCGATCGCGTGCTGGCGCTATTTCCCTTCGAGCCTTCGGCGCACGAGCGTCTCGGCGGGCCGCCATGCGTCTTTGTCGGTCATCCGCTCGTGGAGCACCTCGACGAGTTGCGGCCCAATGCGGATGAAGCGCGCGCGCGCGACTCCGAGCCATCGGTCTTTCTCCTGATGCCCGGGTCGAGGCGTTCGGAAATCCAGCGTCTCATGCCGCCGTTCGGCCAGGTTCTGCATAACGTCGCGCAGCGTGGGCGGCGCATGGACGTGATCCTGCCGGCTGTCGCCCATCTCGAAGCCGACATCCGGGAGGAATTGCGCTCTTGGCCTTATAAACCGCAGGTCGTTGTCGGCGATCAACCGAAGCTTGCGGCCTTCCGCCGCGCGCGCGTCGCACTCGTGGCGTCTGGCACGGCCACGCTCGAACTGGCGCTCGCCGGCGTGCCGATGGCTGTCGCCTACAAGGTGTCGCGCGTCGAGGAACTGGCGAAGCACTTTATCAATGTGCCATCGATCGTCCTCGCCAATCTCGTGCTCGGGGAAAATGTCGTACCGGAATTTTTGCAACGCGACTGCAATCCGGACGCGCTCACGAATGCGCTTGGCCCGCTGTTTTCCGGCGGTCCCGAACGCGAACGTCAGCTTGCGGCCTTTGCCGGCATCGACACGATGCTCACCCCGGCTGGCGGAGAGCGTCCAAGCGAGGCGGCGGCGCGAAACGTGCTGGAGGTCGCGGGTTGGCGTTGAACGGCGCGGGAGTCTGCAGGCCCGCGGTCGAAGCAAAAAAAAAGCCGCGCTGTGCAGCGCGGCCTTCCTGAAAGTTCCTACCGTTACCGCTTGCTTGGCGGCACGTATTCGCGGCGCGGCGCGCCAGTGTAGAGCTGACGCGGGCGGCCGATGCGCTGGCCCGGATCCTCTATCATCTCGCGCCATTGCGCGATCCAGCCGACCGTGCGCGCAACGGCGAACAGCACGGTGAACATCGATGTCGGGAAGCCCATCGCCTTCAGCGTGATGCCCGAGTAGAAGTCGATGTTCGGATAGAGCTTCTTCTCGACGAAGTAGTCGTCGTGCAATGCGATGCGTTCGAGTTCGACGGCGACGTCGAGCAACGGATCGTCCTTGATTCCAAGCTCGTTCAGGACTTCATGCGCCGTCTTCTGCATGATTTTCGCGCGCGGATCGTAGTTCTTGTAGACCCGGTGCCCAAAGCCCATCAAACGGAACGGATCATTCTTGTCCTTTGCCTTGGCGATGAATTTCGGAATGTTTTCGACCGAACCGATCTCACCCAGCATCTTCAACGCCGCTTCGTTCGCGCCGCCGTGCGAGGGCCCCCACAGGCAGGCGATTCCAGCGGCGATGCAGGCGAATGGATTTGCGCCCGACGAACCGGCAAGACGCACCGTCGATGTGGAAGCGTTCTGCTCGTGGTCGGCGTGCAGAATGAAGATGCGGTCGAGCGCACGCGACAGGATAGGGTTGACCTTGTAGTCCTCGCACGGCACTGCGAAACACATGTTCAGGAAGTTCGAGGTGTAGTCGAGATTGTTCTTTGGATAAACGAACGGCTGGCCGACCGTGTATTTGTAGGCCATCGCCGCGAGTGTCGGAATCTTTGCGATCATCCGCATCGACGCGATCATGCGCTGCGTCGGATCGGAAATATCGGTCGAGTCATGATAGAAGGCTGACAGCGCGCCAACCGAGGCGACCATGACCGCCATCGGGTGCGCATCACGACGGAAGCCCTGGAAAAAGCGGGCCATCTGCTCGTGCACCATCGTATGGCGCGTCACGCGATAATCGAAATCGGCCTTCTGCGCGGGCGTCGGCAGTTCGCCATAGAGCAGCAGATAACATGTCTCCAGGAAATCGCCGTGCTCGGCGACCTGGTCGATGGGATAGCCGCGATAGAGCAGCACGCCTTCGTCGCCGTCGATGTAGGTGATCTGCGACTCGCAACTGGCCGTAGAGGTGAAGCCCGGATCATAGGTGAACATGCCGGTCTTGCCGTACAGGGCGCCGATGTCGATCACCGATGGACCGATCGAGCCTTGCTTCACATTCGTTTCGAAGGATGTGTCGCCGACTTTGATAGTGCCCGTGCTCGCTGTCATGCAGTGCCCCTTTCAGGAAGGGCCGACGAACGGCGCGCGCTCGACTCCGCAGCGCCCTCGCTACGGAACGCGGCCGGGAAATCGGCGATTGTGCGTTGCGTTAGAGCTACCCTATCCCCACAACCGGTTCAAGCGCGCCAGCGGCCGCGCGCATGCGACTTTCAGCGAGCCTGATCCGTCACTAACGCAATGGTTTCATTGCCGTCCCGCAATCCACGGCGTCAGCTTCGCGCCTGATCTGCGATACGCGCGAGACTCTCGTCGCGCCCGAGCGTTTCCAGCACGTCGAAAATGCCGGGCGACGTCGTGCGTCCGGTCAACGCCGCGCGCAGAGGCTGCGCGAGATCGCCGAGCTTGACGCCGCTTGTCGTCGCCTGTTCGCGCACACAGGCCTCGGTTGATGCGGCCGTCCATTCGGACAGCTCTGCAAGCTTCGCCATCAGCGCGGCGAGATGCGAGCGTCCCCTGGCGACGATTTCGGCTGCCTTCGGCTCCATCACAAGCGGTCGCGCGGCAAACAGGAATTCTGCTCCGTCGGCGAGTTCGACCAGCGTTTTCGCGCGCGCTTTCAGGCCGGGCATTGCGGATTGAAGTTGCGCGCGCTTGCGTGCGTCGAGCGTCGCGAGCGTCTCGGGGCCGCGCGGCAGATAGGGCAGGGTGTCGACCAGCGCCTGCGTCAGCGTCGCATCTTCGGTGGCGCGCATGTAGTGGCCGTTCATGTTTTCGAGCTTGACGAAGTCGAAGCGCGCCGGCGAGCGGTGCACCTGCGCAAGATCGAAGGCGTCGATCATGTCTTCGGTCGAGAAGAATTCGCGGTCGCCCTGGCTCCAGCCCAGGCGCACGAGATAGTTGCGCAGCGCCTCCGGCAGATATCCCATGGCGCGATAGGCGTCGACGCCGAGCGCGCCGTGCCGCTTCGACAATTTTGCGCCATCCGCTCCGTGGATCAGCGGAATATGCGCCATCGCCGGGATCTCCCACTCCAGGGCTTGATAAATATGCGTCTGGCGCGCGGCGTTGGTGAGATGGTCGTCGCCGCGGATGATCTGCGTGATTCCCATGTCGTGGTCGTCGACGACGACGGCGAGCATGTAGGTCGGCGTGCCGTCGGAGCGCAGCAGCACGAGGTCGTCCAGATCCTTGTTCGGGAACACGACGCGGCCCTGCACGGCGTCGTCGATCGCGGTCTCGCCGTCGCGCGGCGCCTTGAGACGCACGACCGGCTTCAACCCCTTTGTCTGCGCCGCCGCAACCTCGGCGGCGGAGGCGTCGCGCCAGCGCCCGTCGTAGCGCGGCGGCCGGCCTTCCTTGCGCGCCGTCTCGCGCATTTCCGTCAGCTCTTCCGCGGTCGCGTAGCAATGATAGGCCTTGCCGTTCGCGAGCAGGCGCGCGGCGACTTCGGCGTGCCGGGCTGCGCGCGAAAACTGGTAGACGACGTCGCCGTCCCACTTGAGGCCAAGCCAGTCGAGGCCGTCGATGATTTCCTTGATCGCGGCTTCGGTAGAGCGCTCGCGGTCCGTGTCCTCGATGCGCAACAGCATCTTGCCGCCCGCGCGCCGCGCGAACAGCCAGTTGAACAACGCCGTGCGCGCGCCGCCGATATGCAGGAAGCCGGTCGGCGAGGGGGCGAAACGGGTGACGACGGGCTTGGTCATGGGCTGCCTGTTCGGATGTGCGGATGCGGCGCCGGCGACGGGCGCGACGCTGTGTGCCTTGAAACCGCGAATTTCGTCGCTGCGCGACGCGGGGCGCCCCTGTACCATGGGCCGGCGCGGTCAAAAAGGGGCGGAGGCCTCCGGGAGTGGCGAAGGTCGCGGTCGGGACGGCTGGAGACGAGCGCGAGACGGCGAGAGCCGGTCTCGCCGATCGTGCGCGCGTCGCGCTCGCCGATCGTGCGCGCGTCGCGCTCGCCGATCTGCGAGAGCGGCTCGCCGCCGCGTTCGAGGAGGAAACCGCCTGGCGCCGTCCGGCGCTCTGGCTTCCGGTCGCCGCTGGCGCCGGCGCTATCCAGGCTCTGACAGCCGCCCGCGAGCCCTCGCTTGCGGCCAGCGTCGTCCTGCTCGCACTGTTTGCCGGCCTGTCCTATCTCGTGCGGCGCCGGCGCGTGGCCTTTGCGCTGGCGCTTGGCCTCGCCGCGTATGCGGCAGGCTTTCTTGCGCAGGGGCTGCGCACGGCCCGCGTCGCCGCGCCCGTGATCGCGCGCCCGATGACCGGGGAACTCACCGGCTTCGTCGAGCAGGTCGATCTGCGCCGCGCGGGCGCGCGTTTCCTGTTGCGCCTGACATCGGCGCAAAATCTCGACGATTCCGCCATGCCGTATCGTGTGCGCCTGACGATGCGGCATGCGCCGGATTTTGCGGCCGGCGACCATATCGCGTTGAAAGCGCGTCTGCTGCCTCCGGCGCGCGCCGCACTGCCTGGCGGCTACGATTTTGCGCGCGACGCCTATTTCGCGCGCATCGGCGCGGTCGGCAACGCGCTCGGCCGCGTCGAACAGCTCGATCCGCCTGATCCGCCACCCTGGTCGCTGCGCTTTTCCGCGGCGATCGATCGCTTCCGCAACGCGCTGGTGCTGCGCGTGGTCGAGAGGCTGCCCGGCGATGCAGGCGCGATCGCCGCCGCCATGGTCGCCGGCAAACGCGATCATCTGTCCGCCGCCGCGCGCGAACTGATCCGCGAGGCCGGCATCTTCCACATCATCACGATCTCCGGCGTGCAGATGACGCTGGTCGCCGGCATTTTTTTCGTCGGGCTGCGCCGTCTGCTCGCGCTGTCGCAGACTCTGGCGCTGAATTATCCGATCAAGAAATGGGCGGCCGGCTTCGCCATTTCCGGCGCCGTCGCCTACGATGTGTTCACCGGCTCGCGCGTCGGCGCCGAGCGCGCGCTCGTCATGACGCTGATCATGCTGGCGGCGACGATTTTCGACCGACCGTCGCTCTCCATGCGCAATCTCGGGCTTGCGGCCATTTTCGTCGTCGCCGTCGAGCCGGAGGCTCTGCTCGGCGCGAGCTTCCAGTTGTCCTTCGCCGCGGTCGCGGCGCTGATAGCGGTCTGGGAGGCGCGCGCCGTCGCGATCTCGCGCGAGAGCGCGGCGCCGCTTTCGCGCGCAGGCGTCGGGCGATGGGGCGAGGCGCGGGCATGGCTGCTGGATGCGCGCTGGCGCGGCGCGGGCGGCGTCCTGTTCGCGACCTTCTGCGCGACGGCGGCCACCGCCTCCTTCATGGCCGCGAACTTCCACGAACTTTCCCCCTATGTGCTGGTCGGCAATCCGCTGACGCTGGCGATCATCGAATTCTTCGCTGTGCCCGCGGCGCTGCTCGGCGCGCTGCTCTATCCGCTCGGGCTCGATGCGCCGGTCTGGCTGTGGCTGGGTCTCGGAATCGATGTCATCATCGCGGCCGCGCGCTGGCTGGCGGCCGCGCCGGCCGCGACCGTGCATCTTCGTGAGTTTGCGCCCTGGGCGCTGCCCTTCCTCTCACTGGCGCTTCTGTCCGCGGTCATCTGGCGCACGCCGCTGTTGCGCGCGACGGCGATCCCTCTGGCGCTGATCGGTCTGGCCGGCGCGACGCACGGACCGCGCTGGGACGTCGTCGTGCAGGCGACGGGCGAGAGCGCCGCGGCGCGGGGCGGCGACGGGGATCTCGTCACGCTCGGACGCGCGCAGAGTTTCACGACCGAACAATGGCTGCGCGCCGACGCCGACGGCAGGGAGGCCCGTGCGGCCGGCGGCGCGCTCTGCGACAAGCTCGGCTGCACGGCCGCGCTGCCGGACGGTCGCACGGTCGCCCTGGTCCATGACGCTGCGGCCTTCGTCGAGGACTGCGCGCGCGCCGATGTGCTGATCACGCCACTGTTTGCGCCGAGCGGATGCGCGGCGCCGCATGTCGTCGACAGGCGCAGCCTTGAATCGACCGGCGCCGTCACGCTTGCATTTGACGACGATCACACGGTCGTCCGCACCGCCCGCGCGCCGGGCGAGAACCGCCCATGGTCCCCTGCGCCGCGCAGCCGTCCGCACCGCGCCAGCCCCGCCAACGCGCCGGGCGACGGCGCGCCGGACGAGGTTTTGAGCGGGCTTGACCGGCTGGATTGACAGCCGCAGCCGCCGGACGCCGTTTCAATATTTCCGCAGCAGACTCACCAGCTTGCCCTGGATGCGCACGCGGTCCGGGCCGAAGATGCGTGTTTCGTATGCCGGATTGGCGGCCTCCAGCGCGATCGAGGCGCCGCGCTTGCGCAGGCGCTTCAAGGTCGCTTCCTCGTCGTCGATCAGGGCGACGACGATATCGCCGGTGTCCGCCGATTCCTGCTTCTTCACGATCACCGTATCGCCGTCCAGGATGCCTGCCTCGATCATTGAATCGCCGCGCACTTCAAGTGCGAAATGTTCGCCGCCCGACAGAAAATCCGGCGGCATCGGAATGGTGTGGCTGCGCGACTGGATAGCCGAGATCGGCGTGCCCGCCGCAATCCGGCCCATGACCGGGATCGAGACATGCGCAGGGCCGATGTCGTCGGCGACGGAAGGACGCACGCGCCCGAGATTGCCTTCGATGACGGACGGCGAGAAACGTTGCGTCCGCGCAGGGCCGGGCGTCGAGGACTCCGGCATGCGTAGCACCTCAAGCGCGCGCGCGCGATTTGGCAATCGGCGGATGAACCCGCGCTCTTCCAGAGCCATGATCAGTCGATGGATGCCCGATTTCGATCGCAGATCGAGCGCGTCCTTCATCTCGTCGAACGAGGGCGGAACGCCGGTTTCCTTCAGGCGTTCATGGATGAAACGGAGCAATTCGCTCTGCTTTCGGGTCAGCATCCTGGTAAAGCCCCATCGTCGCGCCGCCCACGAATCGCAGCGGCCCCTCCACACCCGTGTACCCTGGAACGCGCTATTAAACAAAGCATGAACAAACACTATATGTTCGCTCTGTGTTCCGTCAAGCCAAGGGATTACGCCCCCATTTTGTGACTGCAGGAATTATATGGCGCGAGAATACGGTATTTGGCGAGATTGCCCGGAAGCGCGCCAGGAAACCTGACGCGGGCGGCGGGGCGGATAGGCAGCCGATCGCCCAAAAGAGTTAGGCCGCGGCGGCAGTCGGGCGATGTTGGTTCGGTTGCGAGCGTCTACACTGCGACGCGCGGGCCGGACGCCATCAGCGACGGAGGATCACATGTATGCTGCGCTTCGACAGGTCAAAGCCAAGCCGGGCTCGGCGGATGAACTCGCGCGCCGGATCAGGAAGGGCGCGATTTCCATCATATCGAGCGTTCCAGGCTTCATGGGCTATTACGTGGTCTATGCGCCCGACGATACGGTGACGGCGATCAGCGTTTTCAACACTGTCGAGGGCGCCGATGAATCAAACCGGCGCGCCATGGCCTGGATCGACAAGAACCTCGGGCCGTTGATGCTTGGCGCCCCGACAGCGACGGCCGGACCGGTGATCGTGCATTCTCTGCCCTGAGGCGCGAGTCCCCTGCGGCGTTGCCCGCTCCGGTCTGGCGCGGTCTACGTGCCTCGGGCGTCGATGTCGACTTTCGCCTCGGCGCGATAGACGAGGTGGAACACGCATTCGGCCGCGCGCAGCCAGTCGGCGCGGTCCTGCGCCTGCCAGACGGATTGCGGCGGCGGAAGCGAGGCGATCAGCGAGGCGATCAGCGGATATTGCGCCGCAGACGCTGGCTGCGCCGCGCCGTCGGCCTCCGGCGGCGGCGATTGCGGCGCGCCCTTGTGACCGCGAACCTTCCGCAGTCTGGCGAGGCGGGCCTCGATTTCGTCGACGTCGCCATGCGGATAGCGCGGATCGGGCATCAGGAGCCGCGGCGGCAGCACGCCTTCGGGGCTCTCGGGCGCCGCCTCCATCGCGCCGTCGTTCTCGAAGGCGTTCTCGCGCTCGAGCGCGGCGCGCTCTTCCGCCGCCTGATCCGGCAGCTTGTTCGGATTGATGGCGAATCGACTCATGGCGCCCCCTTGCGCAGGACGTGCGACGCAAGCCGGCAGCATCTCGCGCGCCGATTTAAGATTGCTTAAGCCATTTGCGGACGCGCGGGGCCATTGACGCTGACGTCGCCTTTCCTCAACTGTGCGCCCCAGCGTGGAGGAAGATCATGGGTCTGGTCGGGGGCAAGGTAGCGATCGTCACGGGCGCGACGAGCGGCATAGGCGCGCGCACGGTCGAACTGTTCATCGAAGAGGGCGCGCGCGTCGCCTTCACCGGCCGCCGGCAGGAGGAGGGCGAAGCGATCGCCGCCAGGCTCGGCCCGAACGCCGTCTTCATGCGCGCCGATGCGACGCTCGAAACCGACTGGAAACGGGTCGTTGCGGAAACGCAGAAGCGCTTCGGTCGCATCGACTGCCTGTTCAACAATGCCGGCGGTCCGGCGCCAACCGGCTCGATCACGTCGATCGACGTCGACGATTTCGATGACGCCATGGCGCTCCTCGTGCGTTCGGTCATGCTCGGCATGAAGCACGCCGGCGCCGTCATGGTCGCCCAGAAATCCGGATCGATCGTCAACAACGCCTCGGTCGCCGCGCATCTCGCCGGCTATTCCTCGTCCATGGTCTACGGTGCGGCGAAGGCCGCGGTGAAGCACCTCACGACCTGCGCCGCCATGGAATTCGGCGAGCATAACGTGCGCGTCAATTCCGTCTCGCCCGGCGCGATCGCCACCGGCATTCTGGCGAAGGCGCTGGGGATGGAGGCCCATGCGGCCGACGCCGTCGCAGAGAAGATGAAGGACGGTTTCGCCAAGGCGCAGCCGATCCCGCGCGCCGGGCTGCCGGACGATATCGCCCAGACCGTCCTCTTTCTGGCGAGCGATCGCGCGAGCTTCATCAACGCGACGGACATCGTGGTCGATGGCGGCCTGATCGGCGGCAAGTTGTATTCAGCCCATCAGGAGCAGTTGCGGCAGACCAGCAAGGCGCTTGGCATTCGTTGAGGTCATTCCCGCTTGCGCGGGAACGGCGGCGCGTCGCTCAAAACCCGCCGCGGCTCAGCCGCAGGATCTCGCAATCGTCGCCGGCCTGTGCGGCCGGCGCATGCGGCCGGCGCAGCAACAGCGCCTGCGAGCGCGAAAACACGCTGAGCAGCGAGGAGTCCTGAAGCGCGTGCGGCGTCGCCACCGTGCGTCCCCGCTCGTCGCGCGTGAGAACGGCGCGGATGAAGTCCTGGCGCTGATCGTTCGCCTTGATGTCGGCGCCAAGAATGGCGGGCTGCGTGGCGTCGGCGCCGGCATTCGGGTCGCCCGACAGTTTTCGGACGAGCGGAATCAGGAATGTCAGCGTGCAGACGATCGAGGACACGGGATTGCCGGGCAGTCCCATGATCTGCATCGGCCCGAGCGCGCCATGGATCAACGGCTTGCCCGGTCGCATCGCAATGCGCCAGAAGCCGAGTTCCATGCCTTCCCTGGTCAGCGCGGATTGCACGAGGTCGTGGTCGCCGACGGAGGCGCCGCCGAGCGTCACCAGCACATCGGCCTTCGCCTCTCTCGCGCGCGAAATACCGCGTTCGAGCGCGGCGAATGAATCGCCGGCGATGCCGAGATCGATCGGCTCGCCGCCTGCGCCATCGACATAGGCGGCCACCGCAAACGAATTCGAGCAGACGATCTGGTCTGGCCCTGGCGTTTCGCCGGGAGTGACGAGTTCGTCGCCGGTCGCCAGAATCGCCACGCGCGGCTTTCGCACGCAAGGCAATTGCGCATGGTTCATTGCAGCGGCCAGCGCCAGTTCGGCCGGCCCCAGGCGCACGCCCGCGCCCAGGCAGGCCTCGCCGGCGCGGAAATCGAGTCCGGCCCCGCGAATGTGGCGTCCGGCGCGCGGCGCTTCGGTTGCGCCGATCCGCGCGCCCTCGACGATCGCGTCCTCCTGCAGCAGCACGGTGTCGACCCCCGGCGGAACCGGCGCGCCAGTGAAGATTCGGACGCATGCGCCAGCCGCCACCGTCCCGGCGTATCCTCGGCCGGCCGCGCTTTCGCCGGCAAGCGTCACGCGCGCCTCTGGCGTCGCAAGATCGGCGGCGCGCAACGCATAGCCGTCCATCGCCGACACGTCGAACGGCGGTTGTGTGCGCGTCGCGATCAGGTCGCGCGCCAGCGTGCGGCCGAAGGCGCGGGCAAGCGGAACTGTCTCCACTTCGTCAATCGGCGTCGCGGCGCCGAGAATGCGAGCGAGCGCGTCGGGAACGGGCAGCAGGGCAGTCGGCGCCATCACGCAGGCTCCGCTGCGATCCAGTCGCCGGACTTGCCGCCGCGCTTTTCGACAAGCGCGATCCCCTCGATGCGCATGCCGCGATCGGCTGCCTTCAGCATGTCGTAGATGGTCAGGCAGGCGACGGAAACGGCTGTCAGCGCCTCCATCTCGACGCCGGTCGGCCCCGTGACCTTCGCGCTCGCGCGCACGCGCACGCCAGGAAGAGCTTCGTCAACCGCGAGATCGACTGTCACTTTGGTCAAGGCCAGCGGATGGCAAAGCGGAATGAGATCGGATGTCTTCTTCGCAGCCATGATTCCGGCGATGCGCGCGGCGGCGAACACGTCGCCTTTCTTCGCATTGCCGGACGCGCAGAGCGCGAGCGTCTCGCGCGCCATGGCGACGCGCCCTTCGGCGATCGCGGTCCGCTCTGTCGAAGCCTTGTCCGAGACGTCGACCATGCGGGCTTCGCCCGCGGTGGACAGATGCGTCAGCCCGCTCACGAAGCGCCAGCCTTCGCCGCTTCTCCCACCAGCAGCGCGCGCGTCGCGGCGGCTATGTCGTGATGTTTCACCAGCGATTCGCCGACCAGGAATGTCGCGACGCCCGCCCGCTCAAGCCGCACGCAGTCCTCGTGCGATGCGATGCCGCTTTCCGAAACGACGATCTTGCTTCTCGGCACTTTCGGCGCCAGCCGTTCGGTCGTCTCCAGCGCGACCTTGAACGTGTGGAGATCGCGATTGTTGATGCCGATCAGACGCGCCTCGAGCTGCAGCGCGCGCGACAGTTCCTGCTCGTCGTGCACTTCGACCAGCACGTCCATGCGCAGGTCGTGCGCCGCAGCGTTGAGCGCCTTCGCTTCGGCGTCCGACACGCTCGCCATGATGATCAGGATGCAGTCGGCGCCATTCGCCCGCGCTTCATAGACCTGATAGGGATCGAGCATGAAGTCCTTGCGCAGCGCCGGCAGGACGGCTGCCTTGCGCGCCGCCTCGAGATGGGCGAGGGAGCCCTGGAATGACGGCGCGTCGGTCAGCACGGACAGGCAGGTCGCGCCGCCCAGTTCGTAGGCCGCCGCGATTTTCGCCGGATCGAAATCGGGGCGGATCACGCCCTTGGACGGACTGGCTTTCTTGACTTCGGCGATCAGCGCGATCTGGCCCTGCGAATGCTGACGTTCGATCGCCTTGACGAAGCCGCGCGGCGGATCGTGCTCGCGCGCCTGACGTTCGAGCGCCTTGAACGGCATGCGCACTTTGGCCTCGGCGATCTCGCGGCGCTTGTAAGCCTCGATCTTGTGCAGGATGTCCGGCATGATCACGCGCTCCTGACAGCGTTTGATGAAGCGACGAGCTTCGCGAGCGTCGCGTGCGCGTGGCCCTCGTCGATGGATTTCTGCGCGAGCAGAGCGCCTTCCCCAAGGTCGCGCGCTGCGCCGGCGACGACCAGCGCCGCAGCGGAATTGAAGACGGCGATGTCGCGATAGGGACCGCGCGCGCCATCCAGAACCGCCGTCAGCGCGGCGGCGTTGTGCGATGGATCGCCGCCCTTGAGGTCGGCGAGTTTCGCGCGGGGCAAGCCGATGTCTTCGGGTGCGATGTCGAAGGCCCGGATCGCGCCGTCGTTCAGTTCGACGACATGCGTAATCCCCGTCGTCGTGATCTCGTCGAGTCCATCGGAACCATGCACGAACCAGACGCGCCGCGATCCGAGCGAGCGAAGCGCTTCCGCCATCGGCGTCAGCCATTCGCGGGAAAACACGCCGAGCAGTTGTCGCGTCACGCCGGCCGGGTTCGAGAGCGGCCCGAGCAGGTTGAAGATCGTGCGGGTTCCGAGTTCGACGCGCGCCGCCCCGACATGGCGCATGGCCGCGTGATGCGTCTGCGCCATCATGAAGCCGACGCCGGCCTCGCGTATGCAGGCGGCGACATCGTCCGCTGAAATGCCGATCTTGACGCCGAGCGCGGTCAATACGTCGCTCGCGCCCGATCGCGACGAGGCCGCGCGATTGCCGTGTTTGGCGACAGGCACGCCGCAGCCCGCGACGATCAGCGAGGCCAGCGTCGAGACATTGTAGGAGCCGTGGCCGTCGCCGCCTGTGCCGACGATATCCATGGCGTTGTCCGGAGCGGTCACGCGCAGCATTTTCGCGCGCATCGCGGAGACTGCGCCGAGGATCTCGTCGACCGATTCCCCCCGCACGCGCAACGCCATCAGAAAAGCGCCCATCTGCGCGGGCGTTACTTCGCCCGACAGCATGGCGTCGAAGGATTCGCGCGCCTCGTCGGCGGACAGCCGCGCGCCGGTTGCGATCTTGGCGAGAAAAGGTTTGAACGATTCCATGTCGGTCAGGCGGCCCTGCGCAGAGTCCCGTTCCAGCGGGTCGCCAGATCGAGAAAGTTCTTCAGGATGGTCTTGCCATGTTCCGAGGCGATGCTCTCGGGGTGGAATTGTACGCCGTGCGACGGGCGCGTGCGGTGCGACAGTCCCATGATCAGGCCATCGTCGGTTTCGGCGGTCACGGCGAGTTCGACGGGCAGGGTAGAGCGATCGACAACGAGCGAATGGTAACGGGTCGCCAGGAACGGCCCGTTGATGCCGCGGAAAATCGTATCGCCCGTGTGCTGGATGCGCGCGGTCTTGCCGTGGACAGGAAGCGGCGCGCGGATGACGTCGCCGCCAAAGGCCTCGCCCAGCGCCTGATGGCCAAGACATACGCCGAAAATCGGGATCGTGGCGCTCGCCGCTCGAATCAGGTCGAGGCAGATTCCGGCCTCGTGCGGAGTGCATGGGCCGGGCGACAGCACGATCGCATCCGGCCGGTCGCCCATGATCTGGTCGACGCCGCGCGCGTCGTTGCGCCAGACCGTGACATCCGCGCCGAGAGAGCCCAGATAATGCACGAGGTTGAAGGTGAAACTGTCGTAATTGTCTATCAGCGTGACCGAAGGCATCGTTTTCCCCGCGTCCGGCCTGTGTTTTCGGGGTTTGGAGCGGGGAAGTCAACGAAAACAGGGGTGGAGCCGATGACCGCAGGCGAACCGGCGATCCGGCTTGGCGTGTTTCTGGCCGCGCTGGTCGGCATGGCGGTGTGGGAGGCGCTGGCCCCGCGCCGGCCCCGCGCCTTTCCGCGCGCCGCGCGATGGCCGTCGAACCTCGGAATCGTCGTTCTTGACACTCTTGTCGTGCGCGCCCTGTTTCCGATCGCGGCTGTCGGCGTCGCCGGTTTCGCCGCCGCGCGCAACTGGGGGCTGTTCAATCTCACAAGCGCGCCGTTCTGGCTGGCGGCGGCCGTGTCCATCGTGGCGCTCGATTTCACGATCTGGGCGCAGCACATCCTGTTCCACCGCGCGCCCTGGCTGTGGCGCCTGCATCGCATGCACCACGCCGATCTCGACTACGACGTGACGACCGCGCTGCGCTTCCATCCCGGCGAGATCGTCCTGTCGGTCCTGATCAAGATGGCGGCGGTTCTGACGCTCGGCGCGCCGGCGGCGAGCGTCGTGGCCTTCGAGATCGTGCTGAACGCGCTCGCCATGTTCAACCACGCCAACGCGAGCCTGCCGCCGCGTGTGGAGGCGTTGGCGCGGCTGGTCTTCGTGACGCCGGACATGCATCGCGTGCATCATTCCGTCGTCCCCGCGGAGACGAACAGCAATTTTGGCTTCAACCTGTCGATCTGGGACCGGCTGTCCGGCCTTTATCGCGCGGCTCCGGCCAGCGGGCAGGACGGCATGACGATCGGCCTGCCGATTTTCCGCGACCGCCGCGAACTGCGGATCGACCGGCTGCTGACGCAGCCCTGGCGCGGCGACGGACGCGCAGCCTGACTATTGCCCCCGTTTCGCCCGCGTGGCGAAGCGCACGGCCTCCTCCGCCGCGCGAAACAGGGCGGTCGCCTTGTTCACGCATTCGCGATGCTCGTAGGCGGGATCGGAATCGTAGACGATTCCAGCGCCCGCCTGCGCGTGCATGAGTCCGTCCTTGACGATCGAGGTGCGCAGCACGATGCACGTGTCCATGTCGCCGGTCGCGGAAAAATAGCCGATGCAACCGCCGTAGATTCCGCGCTTGTCGACTTCCAGTTCGTCGATGATCTGCATCGCCCGCACCTTTGGCGCGCCCGATACGGTGCCGGCCGGAAATCCCGCGGACAGCGCGTCGATGGCGTCGTGTGTCTTGTCGAGTCGGCCGATCACGTTCGAGACGATGTGCATCACATGGCTGTAACGCTCGATCGAAAACTGTTCGGTGACCTGCACCGTGCCGATTTCCGCAACGCGGCCGACGTCGTTGCGCCCGAGGTCGAGCAGCATGAGGTGCTCCGCGCGCTCCTTCTCGTCGGCGAGCAGTTCGGCCGCGAGCGCATCGTCTTCGGCCGGCGTCTTGCCGCGCCAGCGCGTGCCGGCGATGGGGCGGATCGTCACGTCCCCATCGCGCACGCGAACGAGAATTTCCGGGCTCGAACAGACGACCTGGAACGGTCCGAAATCGAGATAGCAGAGGAAGGGCGCCGGATTGACGCGACGCAGCGCGCGGTAGAGCGCGAAGGCGGGCAGGGTGAACGGCGCGGTGAATCGCTGCGACAGCACGACCTGGAAAATGTCGCCCGCCTTGATGTATTCCTTCGCGCGATCGACCATGTCGAGGAAGCGCGGCTCGGGCGTGTTGGAAACCGGCTTTTGCGCCAGCAGATGCGGGTCGGCGGTCGTGTCGTGATCAAGCGGTCCTTCGAGGGTCGCGACCAGAGCCTCGATGCGCTCCGCCGCGCGATCATAGGCCGCGCGCGCGGATATTCCGGGAGCGACGCGAACGGGCGTGACGATCGAGATCTCGTCGCGCACCGCATCGAACACGGCCATGAGCGTCGGTCGGATCATGATCGCGTCCGGCGTGCCGATCGGGTCGGGCCTGGCCGGCGCCAGCCGCTCCATCTCGCGCACCATGTCGTAGCCGAGATAGCCGAAAACGCCTGCCGCCATCGGCGCGAGGCCGGGCGCGGCCGGAACGGCCGATTCCGCGATCAGCTTGCGCAGCGAGTCGAGCGGTCGCAAGAGGCAGGGCTCGAATTCACCCGGCGCGACCAGCGCGCGACGATTGATTTCGGCCTTGCCGCCTGTGGCGCGCCAGATGATGTCGGGATCGAGCCCGATCATCGAGTAACGCCCCCGCGTTGCGCCGCCCTCGACCGATTCGAGCAGGAACACGTTGCCGGCGCGCCCGCGCGACAGCTTCAGGAAGGCCGAAACCGGAGTTTCGAGGTCGGCGACCAGGCGCGCGGCGACGAGTTGCGGCGCGCCGCTGTCGTAAGCGCGCGCAAAATCGGAAAAGGAGGGCTCGATATTCACTGGTCGCCTGCGCCCGTCGCCTCGCGCATCGCAGTCTCGTTGATTCGGACGCCGTAGTCCTGCTCCAGCCGCTGGACGTATTGCGAGCTGATGTCGTCGGCGACGACCTGCTTCAGTTGCGCAGCCATCTGCCGGTTGGCGTCGGAATCCGGGTTGAAGTCGGGGATCGAGGTATCGAGGATCTGGAACACGACGCGCCCGTTCCCCGTCGAGGCGGAGCCTTCGCCCTTGTCCGGCTGGTTGAAGATGGCGACGATGGTCTGTGGGTCGAGACCGTCGGCGCCGGTTCGCTTGACCGCGGAATTGTGCTTGACGTCGAGCTTCTGCGCGGCTGCTATCTTCGCGAGTTCCGCGCCATCCTTGATCTGCTTGACGATATCGGCCGCCTTTGCGGCGAGCCGCGTGTCGATCTCGGTTGCGCGCCAGTCGGCTGTCACCCTGTCCCTGACATCGGCGAGGCTGAGCTGTCGCGACGGATCGATCCTGGCGACCTCGAACCAGACGTACCCGTCGTCGCGGGTGGCGATCGTGTCGTTGTCGACGCCGATGTCGGAGGCGAACACGGCGCGCAGCAGATCCGGCCCGGCGATAAGCCCGTCCACCGGCTTGCCGTCGTGATCGTTTCCGCGCGCGTCGATGGCGTCGATCGTTCGGACATCCATGCCGACGCTTTTCGCCGCCTCGGTCAGCGTCTTGCCGGACGCCCGCAGGTCTTCGATCTTGTCGTGCAGGATCTGAACCGTTTTCTTGGCGCGGTTGCGCGCAATTTCCATTTTCAACGTGGATGCGACCTCGGCGAATGGCTTGACGACCTCGGGCGCGATGCTGGCGACGCGGACAAGGACATAGCCGAACTCGCCCTTGATCGGCGCGCTGGTCTCGCCGTCCTTCAGGGCGAAGGCGGCGTCGCCGATTGCGGGATCGTGGACCTGGGCGCGCGCGAGCATGCCGAGATCGATGTCCCTGGACGTCAGTTTGCGCTCGGTGGCGATGTTGTCGAAACTCGCGCCGGCCTTGATCTTGTCGTAGGCGGCTTTCGCCTCGGCCTCGCTCTGGAACACGATCTGTTGCAGCGCGCGCTTCTCGGGCGAGCCGAAACGCTGGTTCTTGACCGAATCGTAGAGCTTCTGCGCGTCGGCGTCGGAGACGTCGTCGGGCTTGGCCAGCGTCGTCGGCGTAATCGCGAGCGTGACGATCTTGCGATATTCCGGCGCGACGAACGAGGATTTTCGCGCGTCGTAGTATTTCTGAAGATCGTCCGGGCCAGGGGCGGGGATGTCGCCCGCCACGGCCGGCGTCAGCAGGGCGTAATCGACGCTCCGCGTCTCGTTGCGGTAACGGTCGATGGTCGCCGTCAGAATTTCCGGCGTCTCGACCCCGCCGGCGATCGCCTCGCCGATTTCCCGGCGCAGATAGATCGCCTTTTGCTCGTGAACGAAGCTGCGCTCGTTATAGCCGTTGTCGCGCAGCAGCGCATCGAACCGGGCGCGATCGAACTGACCGGCAGTGTCTTTGAAGATCGGATCCGCCACGATCGATTTCGCGACCTGCGCATCCGACATCATCAGCCCGAGCGAATGGGCGCGCTGGTCCATGGCCGCCTCGGTGACGAGCCGGGCGAGAACCTGACGGTCGAGCCCGGCGGCGCGCGCCTGGTCGTTGGTGACGACCCGACCGGCGCGCTGCTGCAGGCGCTGCAACTCGGTCTGATAGGCGTTGCGGAACACGTCGGTCGAAATCTCGGTCGAGCCGACGACGCCGAGCTTGCCCGCGCCAAACCCTCGGAAAATATCGCCAATGCCCCAGATCGCGAAGGATACCACGATGACGCCCATGACGAGAGCCATCAGCGATCGTCCGAGCCAGTTCTGGGATGCGGCGCGCATGCCGTCGAGCAAGAGGAATCCTCCGGGAAAAGCGGCGCGGACCATAGCGACGGGGGCGGGGGGATGCAATGCGGATCGCAGGCGCGCGGAAG
>JAJXWB010000043.1 GCA_021781815.1 Pseudomonadota bacterium
TCTCCGTCGGTTACAACAAGGCCGCCTCGCTCGTCGAGCGCATGGAAAACGAGGGCCTCGTCGGACAGGCCAGCCATGCAGGAAAACGCGAAATCCTCGTCGGCGAAGGAATAGATCGCGGCGCGTTCGACGACTGAGCGGGCCATGTTAGTCTGCGGCGCCCCGCAGGAGACAGACATGCAGCGCCGATCCTTTTTCTCGACAGCCGCCGCAGGCGCGTTGGGCCTGTTCGGCCTGACACGCGCCCGCGCCGATACAGCGGGACGCCAAACGGTTGTCTATCATCTCGACGACCCTGATAAGGTCGCCTTTGCGCTGGCCAACATGCGCAACCATATCGAGGGCGTAGGCGGCGCAGGCAAGGCCGACATCAGGATCGTCGTCAATGGCGCAGCTCTGCGCGCATTTCGCACGGGCGCCGACGACGCGCGCATCGCGGGCGTCGTCGAAAATTTGCAGAAGGAGCAGGTTGGCTTCGAAGCCTGCGCCAATACGATGCGCGCCCTCGGACTCACGATCGCCGACCTGCTTCCAGGCTTCGTCCCGGCGGAGAAAGGCGGCGTGGTGCGCCTCGCCGAATTGCAGATGCAGGGTTACGCCTACATCAAACCCTGACGCGCGGCGCTAGCGCGCGACGCGCCCGCCGAGCGAGTGCCAGAGCGCGATTCCGCCGGAAAAATGCGTGATCTCGGTCAAGCCTGCGGCGCGCGCAGCGCGCAGGGCGCTGCCGGAACGCGCGCCCGAGCGGCAGATCAATACGACCTTGCGATCGCGTGGCAGCATGTTCACGTTGAACCGCGACAGCGGCATGTTTCTGGAGCCAGGCACATGTCCTTGCGCGAATTCCCCCGGCTCGCGCACATCGATCAGCGCGCAGGCGCCGGCGTCGAGTTCCTTGCGCAGATCATCGAAACCCGTGACGTGGGAAGGGCCGGAATCATGTGAGCGACCGAACAGTTTCGAGAAAAACATATCCGTCTCCGCTCTCAGCCGACTTTCGCAGCGTCGACCGCGGCATGCGCGTTGGCGGCCGTCTCCGCAAACTGCGTATAGGCCTCCACCGCGTGGCTCGCATACATGGCGGAGGGTCCCGCGCCCATGTAGATCGCCATGCCCAGCGTCTCCATGATTTCGTCGCGGGTCGCCCCCTGCTGCACGGCGGCCTTGACGTGAAAGGCGACACAATCGTCACAGCGCACGGCGATCGAGATCGCGATGGCGATCAGTTCCTTCGTCTTGGTGTCGAGCGCCTTGGGAGCCAGCGCATTCTGCGCCAGCGTCGCGAAAGCCTTCATGACCTCCGGCGCGCCGCCGCGCAGATTTCTCAGTTTCGACGACAGGACTTTCGTCGTTTCCGGCCAATTTTCGATCATTGTGCTTTTCCTGCTCTTGCAAAACCCGCGTGGGCCATCGCCAGCCGCGCGAAACGGACACAAGCCATCCTCACGCCGCCGAACCGCGCCGGCCCTCGATGGTCCGAATTATATTCGTATATTCGTATTTTTCAATATGCGAAGAATGCAGGGCGCGCCCGCAGCAGCCGGCGACGGGATCGAACGGCGCCGCCAGGCGGGGCTTTGACCTGCGCCTCCGGATGCGCGGCGGTTCGCAGCCTGACCGCGAAAACCGGCTATAGTCGGCGCGGTCTGTCGCGCCACTATTCAGAAAATGAATAGGCGCCCGACCGAAACGAATTCGACCGGATGCCGCCCGGCGCTTAAAGCGGCGGCAAGAGCGAGGATAGCCCATGAAAGTCTGTGTTGCCGGCGCGAGCGGCGCCTTCGGTATCAAGCATCTCGACGCGATCAAGCAGATCGACGGCGTGGAAGTGACGTCAATCGTCGGCGGTTCGTCCGGCGATCTCGAGGGCTTCGCCAAGGAGCGCGGGATCGGCCATTGGACGACCGACCTGAACGAGAGCCTCGCGCGAAAGGACGTCGACGCGGTGATTCTGTCGACGCCGACCCAGATGCACGCCGCGCAGGGCGTCGCTTGCATGAGAGCCGGCAAGCACGTGCTGATCGAAATCCCGATGGCGGACAATCTGAAGGACTCGGAAAACCTCGTGCGCGTCCAGAAGGAAGCCGGCGTCGTCGGCATGGTCGGCCATGTCCGCCGTTTCAACCCGAGCCATCAATGGGTCCACAACAGGATCAAGGCGGGCGAGCTGAAGATCCAGCAAATGGACGTCCAGACATACTTCTTCCGCCGCACCAACATGAACGCCGCCGGCAAGCCGCGCACCTGGACCGACCATCTGCTGTGGCACCACGCCTGTCACACGGTCGATCTGTTCCAGTATCAGACGGGCGGAGAAGCCGTGCACGCCTTTGGCCTTGAGGGACCGCATCATCCCGACTTGAAGATCGCCATGGACATGTCGATCGGCCTCAAGGCCGCGTCCGGCGCGATCTGTACACTGTCGCTGTCATTCAACAACAACGGCCCGCTCGGCACGTTCTTCCGCTACATCTGCGACAATGGCACCTATATAGCGCGCTACGACGATCTCTATGACGGCAATGAGAAGAAGATCGACCTGTCGGGCGTCGCGGTCTCCAACAACGGCATCGAGCTGATCGACCGCGAATTCTTCTCCGCGATCAAGGAAGGCCGCGAGCCGAACGCCAGCCTCGCCCAATGCCTGCCGGCGATGCGCACGCTGGATCGGATCGAGCGCGGCTTTTAACCGTCATGGCGAGCGATTCGAAGCGCTCCACTCCCGGTCTCGGGGATTGATCGCTTCGTCGCTTTCGCTCTTCGCAATGACGATCCTGTCATGCTCGCAAAACGGGAATCTCCGCCTGTTTGCGGCGAGGCGGATATCCCTCGCCTCAACCTGCGCGCGCCAACTCCAGCCGCATCGGACTGCGGAAGGTGGACGAGGGCATCCACGGCAAGCGCTCCTGCACGCGCGTATACGCCGGCACGACCCGGTGGAATTCCTCCATCGCGATCTTGACCGACATGCGCGCAATCGCCGTGCCGAGACAGGCGTGCACACTGCCGCCGAAACCCAGATGCCCGCGCGGCTTTCGTCGGAGGTCGTAGACATCGGGATTCTCGTACTTGCGTTCGTCGCGATTGCCGGAGCCATAGGCGAGACACACGAAATCGCCGGCGCGCATGGTCTGCCCGTGCAATTCCGTATCCTTCGTCAGACAACGACGGAAGCGCTGCGCTGACGTGTTGTAGCGCAGCGATTCTTCGATCGCGTCGGCGAGCAGTTCCGGATTCGCCACGCATTTTTCACGCGCATCGGAAAAGTCCGCGAGATTGAGCGCGAACATCGACATGAAGCCGCCGAGCGATTCGATCCCGGCCATGATCAGCGTCGTCGTGGTCAGCAGCACCTCGCGTTCGTCGAGCCTGTCGCCGTCGATTTCGGCGGTCGAGAAATGCGAGATCAGGTCGTTCTGCGGATTGGCGCGGCGCTCCGCGATCACGTCAGCCGCATAGTCGCGCATCCAGTCTGACGCAGCGATATGTTCAGGCCCCTTGGCGCGGGTATGCGGATCCGTCTGCACCATCAGCACGGCCTTGTCGCGCACCGTCCGCTCGTCGCCGAGCGGCAGGCCGAGCGCGGCGAACAGCACGCGCACCGTGAATTTCGACGAGAAATCCTCGATGAAATCGAACTGCTTCTCGTTCTCGAGCGCCGCCGCGCATTCCGCGGCGATGCCGCGGATGGGGTCGCCGAGCGCCTCCAGATTGCGCTTCATGAAGGCTTTCTGAATCAGGCCGCGCAGACGATCGTGGCGTGGCGGATCGGTGGTGCCGAGCGTCGCGCCGGCGCGGTTCGGCAGTTCGGTCATCAGATTGCCCTGCGCCGAGGAATAGGTCTGCCAGTCGTTGAGCGCGCGAAGAATGTCGTCGTAACGCGACAGGATCCACATGCCCGCTTCCTTGCTCCAGAAGCAGGGATATTCGTCACGCAGCGTCTTGTAGAAGGGGAACGGATCGGCGTCGATGACAGGCGAATACGGGTCGAAAGAAAACATCTGCGCCTCCCTGCGCGCGACTGAGCCGGCGTCGCTTGCCGCGAACATGCCGCGATCGCGCCGGCGTAAAAATGGACGACGGCCGCAGTTTTCTGTATTTTTCAGCCAAATTCCGGTGAGCAGGAAGATCCGCCATGTGCGCTGCAGCGTTAAACAGAAGGCGCAGGGGCGGGGGAGGCAAAGCCGGTCCGACCTCCACCCCTGTATTTTCCCTCTATGGCGAAGCCGACGCAGTTGCGCCGGAATTCATCCATATCGAGGACATCAGAAGCCGCAGCGAACGCTACCGATGGGAAATCGCCGAGCATCGGCACCACGGGCTGTTCCAGATTCTGCTGCTGGTCGAAGGCGGCGCCCGCGTGCGCGTGGATCATCGCGCGCAGGATGTCGCCGCGCCCTTCGCCATCGCCATGCCGTCCGGCGCCGTGCACGCCTTCAACTTCACGCCCGATACGCACGGCTATGTGCTGACCATCGAGGACTCCATGATTTCGCGGCACGGCGCGGGCGACGCCCATGCCGCCGCGCTGTTGATGCAGCCGACCCTGATCGACCTCGCGGCCGCGCCCGATCGGGCCGCCCGTCTCATCGCCCTGTTCGAACAGATCGCGCTCGAATTCCGCGACGGCGGCCGCGCGACCGGCGCCGTGCTGCAATGGCTGGCGAGCGCCGCGCTGGTGCTGGTGCTGCGCCAGAACGAACATGTCGTGCGCGAAAAAATGCGCGGCGCGCGAGAAACCGCCGACTTCCATCGGTTTCGCGCGCTGATCGAGGCGCAACTGACCGAGCATTGGCCGGTCCCGCGCTACGCGGCCGAACTGGGATTAAGCGAAAGCCGTCTCGCCCGCGTCTGCCGCATTGCCGCCGGCAAGTCGCCGCTCGAAGTCGTGCAGGATCGCCTTACGCTGGAAGCGCGGCGCAGGCTGATCCATGTCGCTGGCTCGGTGGCGACGCTGGCCTATGAACTGGGCTTCGAGGATCCCGCCTATTTCTGGCGATTCTTCAGGCGGCGCACGGGCATGACGCCGAGCGAATTCCGGCGCCGCCTCGACGAGGCGCAGTGAGACGGCAGCGGGTTTCTGGACTGAACTGGCTTACGCAGATCGCGGCGGTTTGACCAAAAGCAAGTGGCGGGCTGTGACTGGCTGAGTGGACAAATACGGGCCAGTGCAAGGTGTTCAGGACGTCCGCAACCGGTCGATGCTCGCCGCCGGCTCGCGACCGAAATCTGGACGTTGCCGGACGGCGCCCCGCCGATGTCGCAGCGCCGCGCCCGTGAATGAGACGAAGATGACGCCTCAGGGCCACGGAACGACAAAAACGCCGCCGCATTTTCACGCGGCGGCGCCGGTTGGCGCGCGGCATGGGCCGCGCGGGAGGAAACTACGCGGCTTTCGCGGTCGCTGCGGCCGGCGTGTGCGACAGCAATTGCACGGCCGACGCGGTGTTCGAGATCGGGATGTGATAGGTGCGGGCGACTTCCTTCACCTGCCCCTGCATCGCGGCGCGCGCCGCGATCCAGCACATCAGTTCCACGCCCTGCGCGCCGGCCTTCTCGACAATGTCGAGCGACGAATATTTGAGCATCGGCTCGACGCCCGTCACCATCGCCTCGAGGCATTCCTGATCGAACGGCTTGTTGATGAATCCCGCGCGAGAACCGTCGAGCTGGTGCGACAGGCCGCCGGAGCCGATCAGCAGCACCTTGAGATCTTCGGGGTAGGCCTCGATCGCCTTGCCGACCGCGCGGCCCAGATCGTAGCAGCGCTTCGGGCCCGGCAGCGGATGCTGGATCGAGTTGATGGCGATCGGCACGATCGTCGCCGGCCAGTTCGAGTCCGGATACATCAGCAGCATCGGATTGGTAATGGCGTGATCGACCGCCATCTCCTGGCACATCACGGGATCGAAGCCATCGGCGACGATACCGTTGATGATGTGCCACGACAGTTTCGGATCGCCCTTGATGGACGGAATGGTCGGAATGCCCCAGCCTTCGTCCTCGCTGACATATTCGGCCGCAGCGCCCACCGCGAAGGTCGGCATCTTGTCGAGGAAGAAGTTGAGGCCGTGATCGTTGTAGAAGAAGACGATGACGTCCGGCTTCTCCTTCGCCAGCCATTCGCGCACCGGCGGCCATGCGTCGAAGAACGGTTTCCAGTAGGGCTCGTTCTGCTGCTTCCTGGCGATGGCGTTGCCGATCGCGGGAATGTGCGAAGTGGAAAGAGTTCCGATGATCCGGGCCATTACTGCCTCCCCGCGTCCAGAAGTTTCTGTTTGAAGGCATCGACCGACATGCCCGTCTGTTGCGCGCCTATATCCTGCACGCCCAGGCCGAGAATGCCGGCGAGCTTGGCGAGGTAATAGGCGTTGCCGCCGGCCTCGATCATCTTCAGCACGCTGCCGCTGGCGAGCGCGGCTCGCTGTTCGGCGGTGAGCTTGTACTTGTCGAAATAGGCCGCCTGGTCAGCGACGAAGGCCTTACGGTTTTCCGGATCATTGAAGGAAAAACACATTTTATTGAGCTGGTAGCCTTTGGCCGCCTGCCCGCCGTCGAATATCGTCGTTCCGGCAATTTCACGTTTTTGCGCCATGACGCGCCTCCCTGGCTTGGAACCGCCCGATCGGGCGGGTTTTCCGCGGCGCCGGCCTTGACCTGGCGCAACCCCGACCGCCCTGCGCGCGAAAACAACGAATAACTGGCCCAATTATTTAACAAGATAAATGCATGTGTTATCATATCATGTATGAGCAATTTCGATCATTTGGATTTGGACGGGCGCGCCTTACGCCTGTTCCTTGCAGTTACCGAGCACGGCTCGGTCACGGCGGCTGCGGAACAGCTCGGCCTGACGCAATCGGCGGTCAGCCACGCGCTGCAGAAGCTGCGCGCGATCACGCACGATCCGCTGTTCGTCAAGGCCGGACGCGGCATCGTCGCGACGGCTCATGCCGAGGCGCTCGCCGAGGAAGCGCGCGCGCTGCTGGCGACCATGAAGGAGTTCGCGCGCGGCGCGCGCTTTGATCCCGGCGTCGCCGACCTGTCGCTGACGATCGCCGCCAACGACCTGCAACGCGACCTGATCCTGCCTGTATTCCTGCGCATGCTGGAGCGCGAGGTCGCCCGTGTGCGCCTGCGCGTCATCCCTTCGGACGCGCCGACGGCCGACATCCTGCGCGAAAACCGCTGCGACCTGCTGATCACGCCCTACCCGCCCGATGGCGCGGACATTCTCCAGCGCCGCCTGTTCCGCGACGAATATGTCTGCTTTTACGATGCGCGAATGCGTGCGGCGCCCGCGAACGCGGCCGACTACCTTTCCTCGCGCCATATCACCGTGGTCTATCCGAACCGGGCGCGGCTGACCTTCGACACGTTGATGGAGGCGCGCGGCGTCGCGCGCAGTTTCGCGGTTTCGGTCACGAGCTTTTCCGGCGTCGCCGCCTTCCTGCGCGGATCGGACATGATCGCAACTCTGCCGCGCCTGCTCGGCGCAGGGCTGATGCGGGAATTCGCATCTGCGCCCGTGCCCGACCACCCGCGCGTCGGCGATCTCGCGATGTCGTTGTGCTGGCATCGCCGCCACGCGCGCGACCCCGCCATGACGTTCGTGCGCGCGACACTTGCGCGCGCCAGCGCCACCGCGGTCAAGGCTGCGCGGCGAGCGACGAACGAATGATCGTCGGCGTGTCAGGTCCATCTCCCATCGGCGCGGCCGGGGCCGGACATGCCAATCGGGAACCATCAGGGAGGTGACTCGGGGGCTGCATGTTGGTATCGGTTTGCGCCATGTCAGACACCGCCGACCCCCAGGCGACAAAACGCCGCTCCTGGCTGGCGATCGCGCCATTCGCCGCATTCGCGGCTCTCGCGATCCTGTTCCTGTTCCGCCTCGGCGCTGGCGATCCCGGCAAGTTGCCATCCGCGCTCATAGGGCGTCCTGCGCCTCTGATCAGTCTGCCGCCGATCGAAGGGCTTACCGGCCCAAAAGGCGCGGTGCCCGGTCTCGACGCCGCGGCGTTCAAAGGCAATGTGACGATCGTCAACGTATTCGCGTCCTGGTGCGTGCCCTGCCACGACGAAGCGCCGCTGTTCACGCAACTCGCCCGGGACAGCCGCATCCGCGTCGTCGGCATCAATTACAAGGATGCGGCTGACAATGCCCGCCGTTTCCTGGGCCGTTACGGCAACCCCTACAGTGCTGTCGGGGTCGACGCGAGCGGTCGTGCGGCGATCGAATGGGGCGTATACGGAGTGCCCGAGACCTTCATCGTCGGCCGTGACGGCTTGATAGCCTTCAAGCTCGTCGGGCCGCTGACCGAGGACAACATCGACAGCATCATGCGCGTCGAGATCGACCGGGCCTTGAAAAAGGGCTGAAGATTTGATCCGGCCGACCCGGCCCGGCGGCCGGACCGCAGGAGCGGCCGGGCGCGATGCGCAAGGCGCGTGTCGGCCGCGCTGCCGCCGCAATCGCGGCGCAACCGACAGCTTTCGGAATATGACACCGGCTCCCATTGCGAGGCCGGTCCAGTTTTCGATATGAGAGGCGATGATTTTCTGGCTCACCCTCGCGGCGATGACCGCAATCACGCTCGGCTTCGTCGCATGGCCGTTCGTTTTTCAGACCGGCGCCGCGCGCTCCGGCGGCGATTTGGCGATCTACCGGGATCAACTCGAAGAAATCGAACGGGACCGGGCGGCGGGATTAATCGCGCCCGAAGAGTCCGAGGCCGCCCGCATCGAGGTCTCGCGGCGCTTGCTGAAAGCGGCGGGATCCGAACAGAAATCGGCGGTGAAGCCAGCCGCCGGCGCTGAAAGCGGCGCGCGCCGGGGCGTAGCGCTCGGCGCGACCATCGCCGTTGTCGCGTTGCTGCCAGCAGGCCTCTATTACACGCTCGGCGCGCCCGGCGCGATGCTGCCGAAGGCGGCGATGGCCGGCGGCGCGGACAAGGCGGGCGGCGCGCCGACACTGGAAGACATGATCTCCCAGATAGAAACGCACTTGCGGCGAAAGCCCGATGATGCGCGGAGCTGGGAGGTGCTGGCGCCCGTCTACATGCGGCTCGGCCGCTACGATGACGCGATCGCATCCTGGCGCAACGTGATCCGGCTTTCGGGCGATACCGCGGAACGCGAGGAAAACCTGGGCGAATCGCTGGTGGCCACGGCGGACGGGGTCGTGACGGCCGACGCCAAGGCCGCCTTCGACAAGGCCCTGTCCCTGGACAAGGACGCGGTCGCAGCCCGCTATTACCGTGGTCTCGCCGCCATGCAGGACGGGCGCCGCGACGACGCAGCAAGGATCTGGCGCGACATGCTGACATCCGCGCCGCCCGAAGCGACTTGGACGAACACGGTGCGCCAGTCGCTCGACCAGCTCGAAGGCCGGACACCCGAACGGCCGTCGGCCGCCACCGGCGCGACCAGCCAGCCGGACGCCAGGCAGATGCAGGATGTAGCCAATGCCCCGCCGGACCAGCAGACCGAGATGGTGCGTGGCATGGTCGCCCGGCTCGCCGGCAAGCTGAAGCAGAACGGCGACGACCCCGAGGGCTGGCTGCGCCTTGTGCGCTCCTACGGCGTTCTCGGCGAGCGGGACAAGGCCGCCGCGGCGATCGCTGACGCGCGCAAGGCTCTGGTCGCCGACAGCGAGAAGCTGCGCCGCTTCGACGAAGGCCTCAAGACGCTGGACCCGCAAGCGAATTGAACAGAGCCGCAAGGCTCCAAGGTACGGATACGCCGATGATCCCGGAACTCGGTCACTACGCGCTCATTCTGGCGCTTGCTGTCGCGATCGTGCAGTCCATCGTGCCGCTGGTGGGCGCGCGCACCGGCGACGCCGTTCTGATGGACGTCGGGACCAAGACAGCGTTCGCGCAGTTTCTGCTGATCGCCTTCTCATTCGGCGCGCTGACCTACGCCTATGCGAATTCCGATTTCTCGCTCGCAACGGTATTCGAGAATTCGCATTCGATGATGCCGGCGATCTACAAATTCACCAGCCTGTGGGGCAACCACGAGGGCTCGATGCTGCTGTGGGTGCTGATCCTTGCCGCGTTCGGCGCGCTGGTCGCGGCCTTCGGCGCCAATGTGCCGACGAGCCTCAAGGCGACGGTGCTGGCCGTCCAATCGTGGATCGCAGGCCTGTTCTATCTTTTCATCCTGCTCACATCGAACCCGTTCGCGCGGCTCGACCCGGCGCCGCTTCAGGGGCGCGATCTCAATCCGATCCTGCAGGACATGGGCCTGGCGATCCATCCGCCCCTGCTCTACGTCGGCTATGTCGGCTTCTCGATCTCCTTCTCCTTCGCGGTCGCCGCGCTGATCGAAGGCCGCATCGACGCGGCTTGGGCGCGCTGGGTGCGGCCCTGGGTGCTGCTTGCCTGGATTTTTCTGACCCTCGGCATCGCCATGGGCTCGTACTGGGCCTATTACACGCTCGGCTGGGGCGGCTGGTGGTTCTGGGATCCGGTTGAAAACGCCTCCTTCATGCCCTGGCTCGCTGGCACGGCGCTGCTGCATTCGGCGTTGGTGATGGAAAAGCGCGAGGCGCTGAAGGTCTGGACGATCCTGCTCGCGATCCTGACCTTCTCTCTCTCGCTGATCGGCACGTTCATCGTCCGCTCCGGCGTGCTGACCTCCGTCCACGCATTCGCAAGCGATCCAGCGCGCGGCGTGTTCATTCTCGTCATCCTGTTTCTGCTGATCGGCGGCGCGCTCGCGCTGTTCGCCTGGCGCGCGCCGGCGTTGAAACAGGGCGGCCTGTTCGCGCCCATTTCAAGAGAAGGCGCGCTGGTGCTCAACAATCTCCTGCTCTCGACCGCCTGCGCCACGGTGTTCGTCGGCACGCTCTATCCCATCGCGCTCGAAGCCACGACCGGGGCCAAGATCTCGGTGGGAGCGCCGTTCTTCAACTCGACATTCGCGCCACTGTTCGTGCCGCTGCTCATCGCCATGCCGTTCGGCCCGCTTCTCTCGTGGAAACGCGGCGACCTGCGCGCTGCCGCGCAACGGCTGACGGCGGCTTTCGTCATAGGCGTAGCCGGACTGATCGCCGCCTTCGCGATCGAGGGCAAGCCGGTCGTCGCGCTCTGTGCGGTGGGCCTCGCGTTCTTCGTCATCGCCGGCTCCGTTTTCGAACTCATCGAACGCACCGGCCTGTTCCGCGCCTCGTTCAGCATTGCCGCTCGCCGCGCGGCCGGCCTGCCGCGCTCGGTCTGGGGGACGGTGTTCGGCCATCTCGGCCTCGGCGTCACCCTGCTCGGCATCGTCTGTGAATCCGCCTGGAGCGTCGAGCAGATCGGCGCTTACAAGCCTGGCGCCACAATTCCGCTCGCCGGCTACGAATTGAAATTCACCGGCCTGTCCAAGCGCGACGGCCCAAATTATCAGGAGCAGGTCGCGACGTTCGACGTGAGCGAGAACGGACGTTCTATTGGCGTGATGGAGCCGTCGAAGCGCACGTTTGCGGCCCGCAGCATGGGCGTATCGCAGGCAGCGCTGATGTCGCGCGGCGCCAGCCAACTCTATCTGTCGCTCGGCGACGTCAATCCCGACAGCACGACGACCGTGCGGGCCTATTACAAGCCGGTCGTGCTCCTCATCTGGATCGGCGGCCTCATCATGGCGCTGGGCGGATCGCTGTCGCTTTCGGACCGTCGCCTGCGCGTCGGTTCGCCGAAACTCGCAAGAAACCGAGCGGCGACCCAGCCGGCGAGCTAGTTCCGATCTTTGGACGGCAGCGCGGCGGCAAGCTGCCGTGCCCGGAATTCGTCGATCACACGCACCCCGCCGGGAACAACGGAGAATATATTCTCCCGTTCGAACCTGGTGAAGGTGCGGCTCACGGTCTCGATGGTGAGCCCGAGATAGTCGGCAATGTCGCGGCGGCTCATTGGCAACGCGATTTCGATCTGCCCGCGACCGAGCCGCGCGAGCCGTTCACGCCAGCCCATGATGAACGACGCCATTTTTTCTTCGGCGGTGAACCGTCCAAGCAGCAACATGCGATCGTGCGCATAACTGAGTTCCCGGTTGGCGAACTCGTTCAGTCGGCGCAAAAGCGTCACCTTGTCTTCGGAAAAATGCAGAAACGCAGACCGGGGAAACCAGCAGACCGAAACTTGATTGATGGCGTCCGCCGCCAGTCCATGCAGTTCCGCACTCGCCATGCCGATGAAATCGCCGGGCAATTTGAAACCGATCACTTGCCGGCGACCGTCGGGCAGAAGCTTGTAGAGCCGCACGACTCCTTCGGATACGCTATAGACCTTCGTCGCTGGCTCGCCCTGCGCGAACAGAGTCTCCTTCGGGGCGAAGACCGCCCGTTTCGCCATTTTGTCGAGGTCCGCGAGTTCGGCAGGCGACAGCGCGCCGCATATCGCGTAGCCGCAAACGCCACAGAAGGTGCAAGCGTTGTCGGCGCGAGGCGCTCCCGTGACCTCCTTGAGCCTCGACATCAATCTATTGCTCCCTCGCCGCCCGCTGCGACGGTGTTTATCCTGCCCCTCAATCGACGCGGGCGGAGCCGACGAATGACGATTCCTTACGCCTGTATTCGCGTTGTGCGATTTAATGCGGATCAAAATTCGCCTTTTATCCCATGGATGACGGCTTATCCCATGGATGACGGCGTAATCGTAAATTTTACCAGGACAGCGCGCGCAATGCTATTGATTACGGATCGGACCAAATTCCGACAATCCATGAGAACCACGCAATGCTCATCGACCATGATCCCTGCCGCGCATTCATGCCCTATCCCGCGGTCGCGGTTGAGGGCGCGGCGGATGGCCCGCTGCGGAGTCTGAGCTTCGGCGTCAAGGATCTGTTCGATGTCGCGGGCTACCGCACGGCCTGCGGCAATCCGGTGAAGCTCGCAGAAAGCCCGGTCGCGGCGACCACCGCGCCAGCCGTCCAGGCTCTCCTCGGCGCGGGCGCCATGTTTCTCGGCAAGACCCATACGGAAGAGCTTGCATGGTCGCTCTACGGAACCAACGCCCATTTCGGCGCGCCGCTCAATCCGGCCGCGCCCGATCGCGTGCCCGGCGGCTCCTCGTCCGGTTCGGCGAGCGCAGTCGCTGGACGCCTCTGCGATTTTGCGCTCGGCACCGACACTGGCGGCTCGGTGCGCGCGCCGGCGAGCTTTTGCGGGATTTACGGCCTACGTCCGACGCACGGCGCGATCCCGCTCGGCCGCTGCATGCCGCTTGCTCCGAGCCTCGACACAGTAGGCTTTTTCGCGCGCGACGCGCGGGTTCTGCGACAGGTCGGCGATGTTCTCCTGCCTGCGCAGACCGGCGCCCTGGCCCGCCTGATGATTGCCGAGGATCTGTTCGCGCTGCTCGACCCGCGCACGCGCATCGCGCTGACGCCGATGGTCGAGCGCATCCAGAACGTCCTCGGCGCGGCCGTCCCGACGGAGGTTTATGACCGGCCGGTCGCGGCCATCTACGAGGCGTTCAGATTTATCCAGGCGCACGAAATCTACGCGCTCCACGGCCAATGGGTCGAATCGCGCAGGCCGGTTCTCGGCGCGCCTATCGCCGAGCGATTCGCGTTTGCGCGCACCGTCGCCGATGATCAGGTCGCCGCGTCGCGCGCGGTGCGCGACGACTTCGCGTTGCGCCTTCGCACGCTCCTTGCGGACGGCGTGGCGATGATTGCGCCCGTCGTGCATGGTCCCGCGCCGCGCCTCGACGCCAGCCCGGCGACGCTCGACGCCTATCGCCACGCGGCCATGGCCTTCCTGTGCCCGGCCGGCATGGCCGGCCTGCCGCAACTTGTGACGCCGGCCGGCGTAATCGATGGCGCTCCCATCGGCCTGTCGCTCGTCGCGGCGCCGGGCTGCGATCGCGCGCTGCTCGATCTGGCGATGAAAATCGCCGTCGCAGCATGATTTGGCGCAAGCCGCCCGTCGCGACAGGTTGCGGACACCACTGCGTCGATGGTGGGCTCCACCAGCGGATTGCCTTGCCTCAAGGCAGCTTACAGACGGCTGCGGCAGTCTGCGCGTCGATCACAGCGCGCAATCCGGTCCGACTGAATAGTCGCGCTGCAACAACGAGGATAGGGCGATGAACGCTTCCGAACTGATGACGACGCCAGCGATCACGATTTCCGCAGACGCGGCAATCGACGAAGCGGTTCGCCTCATGATCGACAGGAGACTCAGCGGGCTCCCCGTTGTTGACGAGGCCGGCCGTCTGGTCGGCGTGCTGACGGAGGGCGACCTCCTGCGTCGCGTTGAATTTGGAACGGAGAAGAAGCGTCCGCGCTGGCTCGAATTGCTGCTTGGCCCCGGTCCCTCCGCGATCGACTACGTGCAGGCGCACGGCCGCCGCATCTCCGAGATCATGACGGACCATCCGATCGGCGTCTACGAACACGCTCAAGTCGCCGAAATCGTAGATCTCATGGAGAAGAAGCACGTCAAACGCCTGCCCGTCCTCCGCGACGACAAGGTGGTGGGCGTCGTCTCGCGCGCCGACGTCATCCGTGGCCTCGCGCAGCAGCGGATCGTGACGGCGCCGAAAACCGACGCGGAAATCCGCGATCGAATCCTCGCGGAACTGCGCGCGCAGAAATGGGCCCCGGTCGGCCTGATCGGAGTCGGCGTCGATCACGGCGAAGTCACGCTGTCCGGCGCTATCCTCGACGAGCGTGAACGGGAAGCCCTGCGCGTCGTCGTCGAGAACACGCCCGGCGTCACGAAGCTGCACGATCACCTGGCGTGGGTCGGGCCGGAGGGCCTCTATGTCGAGCCGCCAACCGATAGGCCCTGATCGGTCGTAGCGATGAAATGGACTCGATCATCTGCGACACGGCGGCCGGACGGCCGATCGTCGGCGCAAGTCCTCGTCGACGTCGGGACGTTCATGCGCGCTGCGGAAAGCGGCGCAACGCCGCCCCGCCCTTTGCGTCAGGTGCGCTTCGTCGGGCGCCGCCGCCAGTCCCTCTTTCGCTCGCCTGCCGCCCTGGGCGTGTCTGGAACGACTTTTCCGTTCGCCACACCAGCGCGATACTTGTCCAGCATCGCCTGGAATCCCGCACGCAGGGTGGAATCAATCTCCGGCTTCCTCTCGATCGCGCCGAGCGCAAGCCCGACCGCCTCGATCGTCGAAAGACTCTCGCGCCTGGGCTCCCGCCTGAGTTCGCCATAAAGCGAACGCCGCTTCGGATCGAGCACGAGGCGTCGCGCCTTCAGAACCCATGCGTTGCGCCACCACAGCGTTTTCGCCTGCGCCCAGGTGCCGTCGAATACGACAATCCCCTTGAGGCCCCTCAGCGCGGCGTCCTGATCGGCAATCACCGCGCCTTTCCGGTCGAGCACGACGACCTCGCGGCCAGCCGGCAGTTCCACGCCCCTGGCGGCGCCAAGATGCAGCACCGCCCACTCCGATGGATCAGCCGCCCGGCCCAGCGCCTTGGCGAGGCTGGGCCAGGACAGGCCGATCCGAAACTCGCTGTTGGCGAGTTGGCGCACGGCGAGTTTCGCGGTGCCGAGCAGCCGGTCCTGCTCCTGCGGGTGCTGGAGAATGAGCACGGCGACGCGGTTGTCGATCACATCGACCATCGCGCAGACGCAAAGCGCCGGCGGCTTGCCGCAGTGCGGGCAGGCTTCCGGCTCGTCCGCCCCGGCGGCGGCGGCGGGTGTGAGCGTTGGCGATCCGTTATCTTGCATGTCCCTCCCATAGCCCACGCGGCCGGGATTAGCGAGCAGTCCCCGTACCGACTGCCATCAGGCAGGCGAGCGCGGCGCGCGTCACGTCGCGCCGCAACGCGCCAAAATCCGGCCCCGGCCGGCCGCGCAGGAGGCTATGCGCAAACATGCCGTAGATCAGCGTGAACATGATCCGCGCCGACTCGGCCGCCGGCTGATCCTGCGGCCAGTCGGATGCGCCCTCGATCAGCGCACGCCAGGCCTCGACGAAGGCTTCGTAGGCGGACAGGTAATATTTGAGATCGCTCTTCTGCCGCTCCAGAAGGAAATGCTGCCCCCATTCACGCGGCGCAGCCTCGAAGATCGCGATCTGCCGGTCGATCGCCGCCGCAATACCGGCCGCGAGATCATAGGCGCCGATCGTGGATTGCGTGCTGGCCAAAGCCTGCAGCAGCGCTTTGGTGCGCAGATGGACGCAGGCGCGCGCCAGCGCCTCCCTGGAATCGAAATAATCGTAGAACGTGCCGAGTCCGACGCCCGCGACCATGGCGATCTCGCGGATCGTCACCTGCCCGTAGGGCTTTTCATCCAGAAGCCGAACAAACGCCTCCTGAATTGCGCGCGAACTCTCCTGAGCGCGCGACTGCACCGGTTTTCGACGCGGCTTTGGCGCGTTTCCCGCCCGCTTCGGCATATCCCCTGCAAACCCGAACACCCATCCCGTCAATTCGGAATATGATGCCCGCAAGAGCGCTTGGCAAAGCCCGCGCCATATTTCGCAAGGGAGACTTGAAATGCCGAAGGCCGCCATGACCGCCGAGGACCGCTACGGCGCCATCACCCACGAGGTGATCAACCAGCCGGTCGATCTTGCCGACTACAACCTCTATAGCTCCGACAAACCGCTCGTCGAGGCGGTGGTGCGCGAGGGCGCGGGCTGGGCCGCTAACGACATGGCCGATTTCGGCGCGCGCATCGGGCAGGCCGATTATCTCGACCTCGGCGCGCTCGCCAATCGCAATCAGCCGGAATTCGACACGCACGACCGCTATGGACGGCGGATCGATCTCGTGCGTTTCCATCCCGCCTATCACCAGCTCATGAAAACCTCGATCGAGGAGGGGCTGCACTCCTCGCCCTGGACCGATCCGCGCCAGGGCGCGCATGTCGCACGCGCAGCGCGCTTCTACATGCACAGTCAGGTCGAGATGGGCCACGGCTGCCCGGTCAGCATGACCTTCGCCTGCGTGCCCGCCCTCCTCCAGCAACCCGATGTCGCCAAAGATTGGCTCCCGAAAATTTTCGCCCGCGTCTACGACCCGCGCAACGTTCCAGTCGACCAGAAAAAGGGCGTCACCATCGGCATGGCCATGACCGAGAAACAGGGAGGCTCGGACGTTCGCGCGAACACGACGCGCGCCATTCCTGTCGGAACGGGCGGGTCGGGTCAGGACTATGAACTGATCGGCCACAAGTTCTTTGTCTCCGCGCCGATGTGCGACGCGTTTCTGGTGCTGGCGCAGGCGCCTGGCGGGCTGTCCTGTTTCCTCGTGCCGCGCTGGCGGCCAGACGGGACGAAAAACCCGCTGCAGGTGCTGCGTCTCAAGAAGAAGATGGGCAACGCCTCCAACGCATCGAGCGAGACCGAACTGCGCGGCGCGCTCGGCTGGATGATCGGCCAGGAAGGGCGCGGCGTCGCCACCATCATCGAAATGGTGGCGATGACGCGCTTCGACTGCATGATCGGCTCGTCCGCAATCATGCGCGCGGCTCTGGTCCAGGCGGTCGATCACTGCCGCCAGCGCGCCGCTTTCGGCAAATTTCTGATCGATCAGCCGATCATGCGCAACGTGCTGGCTGATCTCGCGATCGAGGTCGAAGCGGCCGTAGCCTTGACCATGCGCATGGGGCGCGCCCTCGACGAGCGCACAAGCGAGCAGGAGGGACATCTTGTCCGTATCGGCTCCGCGATCGGCAAATACTGGATCTGCAAGCGCACGCCGGGCCTGACGGCGGAGGCGATGGAATGCATCGGCGGTTCCGGCGTGATGGAAGACGGGCCGATGCCCCGCCTGTTCCGAGAAAGTCCCGTCAACGCCATTTGGGAGGGTTCGGGCAACGTCCAATGCCTCGATGTGCTGCGCGCCATGAGCAAGACGCCGGAGACGCTCGACGCCTATTTCGCCGAACTGGAGTCTGCGCGCGGCGGCCACAAGGCGCTCGATCTGCATATCGCGGCGCTGAAGGCCGACATGCGCGCAACCGACGACTTCGAGTCTAGCGCGCGAAACCTTGTGGATCGACTCGCGATCGGCCTGCAGGCCAGCGTGCTCGTGCGCAGCGCGCCGCCCGCCGTCGCCGACGCCTTCTGCCGCTCGCGCATAGAAGCGCGCGGCGCGCACCAGTATGGCGCCTTGCCTAAAGACGTGGATTTCGAAGCGATCATTTCTCGCGCAAGGCCGCGTTGATCCCTTCTCCCCGCCTGCGGGGAGAGGGAATCAAACCACCGCCTCAATCCACCTTGCGCACAGCTCCATATGCGGCGCTGGTCGTCAGCGCCGCATAGGCCCTCAGCGCCGTCGTGATCTTTCGTGCGCGAGGTTCAGCGGGCTTCCAGCCCTTCTTCTCCTGCTCGGCGCGACGGCGCGCCAGCTCGTCATCCGCCACTGCGAGATGGATTTTGCGGTCGGGAATGTCGATCTCGATCGTGTCGCCTTCCTCGACGAGGCCGATCAGGCCGCCTTCCGCCGCTTCCGGCGAAATATGGCCGATCGACAGGCCTGATGTGCCGCCGGAGAACCGCCCGTCGGTGATGAGCGCGCACGCTTTGCCCAGCCCCTTCGACTTGATGTAGCTTGTCGGATAAAGCATTTCCTGCATGCCCGGCCCGCCGCGCGGGCCTTCATAGCGGATGCAGACGACGTCGCCGGCCTTCACGTCTCCACCGAGAATGCCCTTCACCGCGGCGTCCTGGCTCTCGAACACGCGCGCGGGTCCAGTAAATTTCAGGATGCTCGCGTCGACGCCTGCCGTCTTCACGATGCAGCCGTCCTCGGCGATATTGCCGTGCAGCACAGCAAGGCCGCCATCCTGAGAAAAAGCGTGCGCCTTGTCGCGGATGCAGCCATTTTCGCGATCGAGATCGAGATCCGCGAACCGCTCGCTCTGGCTGAATGCGACCTGCGACGGCACGCCGCCGGGCGCGGCCATGTAGAAGGTCTTCACGCTGTCGCTGCCCGTGCGCGTCACGTCCCATTGCTCGAGCGCTGCGCCGAGGCTCCCGGCATGCACGCTGCGCACGTTCGTGTGCAGCAATCCTGCGCGCGCGAGTTCGCCGAGGATCGCGTAGATGCCGCCGGCGCGATGCACGTCTTCCAGATGCACGTCGGCGACGGACGGCGCGACCTTGCATAGCACAGGCACGCGGCGTGACAGACGGTCGATGTCGCGCATTGTGAAGGGAACCTCGCCTTCAAAGGCGGCGGCGAGCAGATGCAGCACGGTATTGGTCGAGCCGCCCATCGAAATGTCGAGCGTCATCGCGTTCTCGAACGCCTCGAACGTCGCGATCGAACGCGGCAAAACAGAACTGTCGTTCTGCTCGTAGCAGCGACGCGCGAGATCGACAATGAGATGACCAGCTTCCACGAACAGCCGCCTGCGGTCGGCATGCGTGGCGACGATCGAGCCATTGCCCGGAAGCGCGAGGCCGAGCGCCTCGGTCAGGCAATTCATCGAATTGGCTGTAAACATGCCGGAGCAGGAGCCGCAGGTCGGACAGGCCGAGCGCTCGATCACCTCCACGTCGGCGTCGCTGACCTTGTCGTCGGCCGCCGCCACCATGGCGTCGATCAGGTCCATCTTCTTGGCCTTGCCGGCGATCGTGACCTTGCCGGCCTCCATCGGCCCGCCGGAGACGAAGACCGCAGGGATGTTGAGGCGCATCGCAGCCATCAGCATGCCCGGCGTGATCTTGTCGCAATTGGAGATGCACACCATCGCGTCAGCGCAATGGGCGTTGACCATGTACTCGACGCTGTCGGCGATGATTTCGCGCGACGGCAGGGAGTAGAGCATGCCGTCATGGCCCATCGCGATGCCGTCGTCGACGGCGATCGTGTTGAACTCCTTGGCCACCCCGCCGGCGGCCTCGATCTCGCGCGCCACCAGTTGGCCGAGATCCTTCAGATGGACATGGCCCGGCACGAATTGCGTGAACGAGTTGACGACCGCAATGATCGGCTTGCCAAAATCCGCATCCTTCATGCCGGTGGCCCGCCACAGGCCCCGCGCGCCGGCCATGTTGCGGCCATGGGTCGTCGTTCTTGATCGATAAGCGGGCACTTTTTTGCCTTTCGATGTCTCGTTCTGGAATGTCAGCCTCTTTTATTGCTTTCGTAAGGCAGCGCCAAGGGACCAGGGGAATTGCCTGACGAGCGCGAGCGCGGCGGTCCAGCGGCTTGTATCGGGCGCCCCGCCCCCTATCTCTTGTCGCCTGGGCTTGACGGCGACACATGGAGAAAGACATGGCTCAGAACCAGCAGCAACGCAGACCGGA
>JAJXWB010000044.1 GCA_021781815.1 Pseudomonadota bacterium
CGACTACATCGAGCGCTTCTACAATACCGTCCGTCGTCACTCGACGATCGGCTACGTCAGCCCGGTTGAGTTCGAAAGGAAGGTGGGATTAGCTTAACTGCCCGTCCACGAGACCGGCAGCAGGCCAATCAAGCTCTTGCGAGCCTGCGTGTGACGGTTCGGATGTGCGCGACCAGAACCCATGCGGTTGCGCTGGCGATGGTCGTTTCGAAGTCCCTGGCCAATCGGCGGCAGCGCCCGAGCCATGCGAATGTCCGTTCAACGACCCATCTGCGCGGCAGAACCTCGAAGCCTTTGGCGCGGTCGGAGCGCTTGATGATTTCGAGGGTCCATTGTCCGATGGCGGCGAGCGCGCTGCGCAGCTTGTCGCCGGCATTGGCTTGCCATCGGCTCTGGAGACGCCCGGTCAAGCTAATCCCGCCCTACGTTCGTCGGCGCGCCGCGCGCCTGCGGCAGGACAACGACGAACGCCCCGGAGCCGATAGATGCGGATCGGGGATGTCGCGCGGATCGAGACCAGGATGGTGGCGGCGCCGTCCTCGCGCGTCGGGCGAAATCGCCACCATTGCGCCACATCCGCCAACGATAATATATCGTGTAATTGCATGATGGATATGGGGTGGGACATGGATAAGAAAGTTGCGGGTTTGGCAGGCGCGCTTGCTGTGTCCGCCCTCTCGCCGGGTCAGGCGTCGACGCCCGCGCAACCGACATCGCGCGCGCAGGCGTATGCCGAATTGCTGCAACCTATTCCGAACGCCATCGAAGAGCTCAAGGCGGCCGACGCCACGGCGCGCGAAAACGCCGCCAACCGGCCCGCGGACCCAAGGGTGCAGCTCGCCCAATATTGGGGCAACGGCTATTATTACCATCACCACCATCATCATCACAATAATTATTGGGGGCGGCCAGGATATTACTACCCTCATCACCACCATCATCATCACAATTGGTATCGCTCCCACCACCATCATCATTGGGGATGGTGATCCGAGCAACCGATAGCCGGCGTTCGTGTTCCGGCTATTGTTCGCGTTCCGGCAATTCCTGGTTCTTGTGCGCGGGACAACCCGACTCATTGTTCCGCGCCGCCCCATGCAGACGGCGGTAGGTGGCGTCGAATATCGTATTCGACGTCGAGAGCCACTGGCTGTCCGCGCCGATCGTCGATCGACTTGCATAGATTCGTCTCGATTGCAGTTCTCGTTCGGCGGCTTCCGCTTCGCTCATCTCCTCCAGCACGAAATCCGATTCTTCCGGGATGAACGTGAATTGCGCGATGGGTTCTCCGCGGCGGAAGACATGGCTACGCCCTTCGGGCGGCGCCTTGAACACGATGAAATAGATCATCGGCCACCAGTTTCGGATCAACGCGGGGACGGCAAGCGGCGTCTCATTGGTCGGGTCGGTGAAAAAGCGCGGATGCGGGTCGATTTTCGCCGCAACGCCAGCATCCGGTTTCAGATCCAGCAGCAATTGAAACGTGTAATAGAGATCGCCGAACGTGCGGAACGGCGGCCAGGACCGACGATCGTCCGGCGGTGGCCCGAAATCGCCTTCAAAGGCCAGCTTGCCATCGCGTGTCGAAACACGAAAGTCGTTGTCATAGGGATAGAAAATTTCGACGCCATATTGCGCGCCCTCGGAAAATGGCACGCAGTGCCACGGGGCCTCGGACGAGCCATTGGCCCGCGGCGCTGGCTCCCCCGCCCAGCCGGGGATCTGCATCCTGGTGCGACGCGGGTGAAGGCGCGGCTCGACCAGTCGGTATTTTATATGATGCATGCCTGCTCCATAACGTCTGCCGGCGCGCGTCGACCCGGATCATTCATGGCGGCGCAACCAGAAGCGGGCGCGCCTGCAAAGGACATCGGCCCCCTCCGGCGGCGTTTCGCAGGGCCAATCCTGTTCGCGACGCCGCGCGGCTATCGGCGACGATAGTCTCCGCCCGCTTCCGTTTCCAGACGGCCGGGGCAAGAAAATCCCCGCCGCGCGCGGCGCAACCCGGGCGCATGTGGCTGGCCGGCTTGCCTCGCGTCGGCGCGCGCGCCAACAGCGAAACCGCCCCGCTTCCAAAAATGCAAGATAGCCTTTGCGTATCGACCCGGCATTCGCACAGGCGCGCCGGTTGGGCGGCGACATCCGCGCCAAAGCAGGAAAATGAGGCGTCTCCGTCTTCCCCGACCGACGCGCAACGGCGCGTGCGCACTGTGCGGGCAAAGACATCAAAGGTGTCAGACACAGTGCGGCCACGATCCGTCGAGCAGTATACTTAGGCTGGCAACCTGGAGCAGGCGACCGAATCGACAATGCATGCTGGAAACGATCCTCATCGATAATGGTCACTGTCTGCGGTCCGCAGCCGAAGCGATGATCAGGACCATTTACAAGAAAACTTATGACGCCGAGCTTGCCGCTTTCCCGCCAAGGCTCATGGCTCATCTGGGGCCGGATGGCCAAATATGTTGTATCGCCGGCCTGCGTTACGACGCGGATGGTTTTTTTTCCGAGCGATACCTCGACACTCCGATTGAAGAACTGCTGAGCGAGGCGGCCGGGCGTCCGGTTTCACGCTGCGATATATTCGAAGTCACCACGCTCGCCAGTCATTCGCCGCGCGCAACGATCGCCTTCCTTGCAGCAATAGCCGCCCGCGGCGAGGCGGACGGATTCCTCTGGTCGTTCTTCACGCTGACGCGGCGTTTGAGCGCTCTGGTCCATCGGCTGGGCGTCGCCCCGCTCTTTCTCGCCGACGCTGATCCGAGCAGGATTCCGGATGTGGCGCGATGGGGCTCGTATTACACATGCAGTCCGAAAGTCTATGCCGCGCCGAGTGCGCGGATAGACCAAAATCGCGACGTCAACCGCGGGATCTGGCGCTATGCAAACGCTGTCTGAAGCCATACGACGGCGCGCGCTGCAGGCCGGTGACGCGATCGCCGTGAGCGATGACGCGCAAACTCTGAATTGGCGCAACTTCGCCGCGCGCGTACTCGACATGGCGGCTTCTCTCCAGGACAGTCCGCGCGTCATCGGCCTGTTTGCGCCAAACGGAACCGACTGGGCGGTCGCGCAACTGGCCTGCGCGCTGGCAGGCAAGCTCGTCGCGCCGCTACCCACCTTCTTCAGCCCGCAGCAACTTGCCCACGTCGTCCGGGACGCCTCGGTCGGCCTCGTGCTCACGACCCCGGAGACCATGCCGCAGGCGACCGCGTCGGGCATCGCGGCGGAACTGATCGAACGCCCGCCAGTCCGGTCGGATTCGTTCGCCTGCGTCGAAGGTTTCGGGCAGATCATCTATACGTCGGGCAGCACAGGCCAGCCCAAGGGCGTTCGCCACGAAAGCGGTCAGATCGCCTGGTCGATGACGGCGCTGGCAAACGCCACGCAAGCGAGCGTCGATGATTTCTATCTTTCGGTTCTGCCGCTGCCCCTGCTGCTGGAGACGATCTGCGCTGTTTTCATTCCGGCGCTGCTTGGAGCAAAGGTTCACTACGCGACCGGTCTTGCCGAACGCGTCGGACGAGGCGACGCGCGCGGATTGACGACCGCCTTCGAGGAACATCGCCCTACATCGAGCGTCGTCGTGCCGCAGTTGCTGAAGCACTGGACGGCCGAATTGTCGGCCACCGGCCGCACCGCGCCTTCGTCGCTGCGCTTCGTGGCGGTCGGCGGCGCCCCGGTCTCGACCCGCGTCGCAGACGACGCCTGGCGGCTTGGAATTCCCGCTTACGAAGGTTACGGCCTGTCCGAATGCTGCTCGGTCGTGGCCGTCGCGCGCCCGGGCGAGCGTCGGGCCGGAACGGTGGGGCGGCCGCTCGACGGACTGAGCGTGAAGATCGACGACAATGAAATCGTCGTCGACGGGCCGACTGTGATGGATGGATATCTCGGCCAGACCGGCGCGGCGCGCCCGTGGCGGACCGGCGACATCGGTTCGTTCGACGCGGATGGCTTCCTCAGCGTTCGCGGACGCAAGGACAGCATGCTCGTGACGGCCTTCGGGCGCAACGTCAGTCCCGAATGGATCGAGACGATGATTCTGGGCGACGCGCGCGTCGGCGTCTGCGCCGTCGTCGGGTACGGCGAGCCGTCGCTGTCGGCGCTGCTCATTCCCTCCGCCGAAGGCGCGGCTTGGTTTGCGCGCGCCCGGGAGCATGACATCAGCGACCTGGTCGCCGGCGCGTGCGTCGATGCGCCGGACTATGCATGCCCACGCGCCGTCCTGGTCGTCCCGTTCGATGAGGCGGCCCGCGCGGGTTTGCTGTCGCCGAACGGCAGGCCGCGGCGCGCGCAGATTTCCGACTTTGTCAAAGCGCGATCACGCGCGACCGACGCCCCTGTCTCCGGGACGGCGGCGCGCAGATAATCGCAACCAGGAGTGCGCGGTGAGTTTCTACGATCAACTATTGAGCGAGACCCGAATGGCGCGCGAGACGTTTCTCGCCATTCCGCTGGTCCAAAGCACGATCAACTCCGGACCGGTGACACGCGAACTCTATGCAGGCTTCCTGACGGAGGCCTATCATCACGTCAGTCACACGTTTCCCCTTCTTGCGCTGGCGGCGTCGCGCACGCGCGACGAGCGCTACCAGGACGCGCTCTTCGAATACATGAAGGAGGAGCGCGGACACGAGAAATGGATACTCGACGATATTCGCGCGATTGGCGGCGACGCGGACGCGGTTCGCGCGGGCGCGCCCGGCGAGGCCTGCCGTATCATGGTCGGCTATTCCTATTACGCCATCGAACACGTCAGCCCCTATGCGCTGCTGGGCAGCGTCCACGTTCTTGAAGGAATGTCGGTGATGCTCGCACATCGCGTCGCGGACACAGTGAAAAACGCGCTCGGCTCGCCTGACGACAAAGGCTATTCCTATCTTCGTTCGCACGGCGCTCTCGATGTCGCACACGTCGATTTTTTCAAATCTCTAATCGATGGTTATGACGCCCCCGTCGTTCAACGCATCATCATCGAGCAGTCGCGGATCTTCTATCGTCTCTATGGCGCCATTTTCCGAGATCTCGGCGCACGCATTGGATTGAACCATGCCACAGCCTGAGGCGAAGCGAGTCCTCATCACGGGAGCCGGTTCCGGAATCGGACGCCACCTCGCGATCGAGGCGAGCATGCGCGGCATGGCGGTTGCGCTGTGCGGGCGCAGGCACGAGGCCCTAGCGGCCAGCGAGGCGCTCCTCGATGGAGGCGGCCGCCATCTCGTCATTCCGACCGACGTCACGCGCGCCGAGGATCGTCGGCGGCTCGTGGACGAAATCGGCGCCAACTGGGGAGCGCTCGACATTCTCGTCAACAACGCCGGCGTCGTGCATGGAGGGCCGCACGAATCGACCGGCGATGCGACGTTCGAGGCGACTTTCGCGACGAACGTGACTGCGCCGATGGCGCTCGCCCGCGATTTCTTTCCCCTGCTCAGCGCCTCCGGCCACGGGCGGATCGTCAATATCGGATCGATGTTCGGCGATATCGCCTATCCATCGTTCGCCGCCTATTCGGCATCGAAGTCGGCGCTGAAGGGCTTCTCGAGCGCGCTGCGGCGTGAATACGGCAAGCGCGGCGTGGCGGTGACCTATGTAGCGCCGCGCGCGACACAGACCGACGCCGCCAGCGCCTTCGCCGATCTGATCCGCTCTTCCGGCATGCGGCTCGATTCTCCCGATGTCGTGGCGCGCCGCATATGGCGTGATGTCGAGCGCGGGAAAGACTCTGTCTACCCGCCCGGCGTGGAGCGACTCTACGTGCTGATCGAGCGCCTCTATCCGCGTCTGATAGACCGGGCGCTCGCCAACTGATTTTCCCGGTTCAAGCAAGCCGACATTCATCCAACCTGACGGAGCCTTTCATGCGATCGAAATTCCTGGCCATTGCAAGCGTCTGCATCGGCGCCGCAGTTCTCGCGGGACAGGCGCTGGCGGGCGGCGATCCAGCGATCGACCAGGACGTCCACGGCTTGCAGTCGAAATGGGAGACGATCAAGTTCAGCGTGCCGGAGGGCGACAAGCAGACCGCGCAGATGAATGCGCTCGGCGCCGACGCCGACGCGCTCGCGGCGAAATATCCCGACAACGTCAAAGTCCTGATCTGGGACGGCATCATCACCAGCGAGCGCGCGTCCATGGCGAGCGCGCTGTCCGCGCTCGGGTTGGCCAAGCGCGCCCGCGACCTGCTTGAAAAGGCGGACAAGATGGATCCCGCCGCACTGGACGCCGGCGCGCCGACGAGCCTCGGCGTCCTCTATTATCGCGTGCCCGGTTTCCCCATCGCATTCGGCGACAAGGACAAGGCGCGGCGTCTGCTCCAGCAGGCCGTCCAGCTCGCGCCGAACGGCCTCGACGCATGGTATTTCTATGCCGACTTCCTCTACAACCAGAGCGAATACCAGAAGGCGACCGAAGCCTTCACGCACGCCCTGTCGTTGCCGAAACATCCGGATCGCCCGCTTTGGGACGAAAACCGACGGCTTGTGATTCAGGAGATGCTGGACAAGATCCGCTCGAAATCGTGAGCCGCATCGAGGATCGGGCGTGGTTGAGCCGTCGCGGCGATCAGGAACGGCGGGCAGGCTCGAGCCGCTGTGGAGCGCGCTTGGCCGGCAACTGCGCCATCCGTCCGGTTTGACTGGCGATCTCGTCGGGCGCTTCATGAGTCTCGCCAACCGGCAGCCAAACGATCTTGCCATCGACGCGCTTTGTCTCGCCCCGACCGACCGGGCGCTCGAACTCGGATTCGGCCCCGGCGACGCGCTGCGCAAGCTGGCGGCGCACACGCCCCAGGGCGCGGTGGCGGGCGTTGATCATTCGGCTCTCATGCTCGCGCGCGCACGGCGCTTGAATCGCAACGCAGTCAGTCGCGGAACGATGACCCTGCGCCAGGGCCCGTTCTCGCCCCTGCCCTGGTCCGACTCCGCCTTCGACAAAATCCTGATGGCCAATGTCGTCTATTTCTTCGACGCCGAGGGACGAGACGTGGCGGAAGCGTACCGCGTGCTCCGGCCGGGCGGGCTCGCCGCTGTTTATGCGACGGATCGTTCAACCATGCGCCGCTGGCCGTTCTCGCGCCCCGACACGCACCGGCGCTTCAACGCCGAGGATCTGCGGCTCCTGCTGATGCGAGGGGGATTTTCCGCCGACGACATACGGATCGAACAGCATGTCCTCCCCTTCGGAATTGCCGGGCTCGTGGCGACGGCGCGCAAGGCGTGATCCGAGGGGCGCTAGCTCAGTCCTGCTGTTTTTCCAGGCGCGTTATGACCGGATGGTTCTCGATTTCTTCTGCCGTGAAACGAACACGGTCGCCTACTTTCAGGGACGCCAGCATCTGCGAGTTCGCGGCCTCAAACATCATGACCATCGACTCCATGCAGAGATTCGGGATCTCGTCATGCTCGAAGGTGATCGTGCGCGCGCGCGGATCAACCTGCCTGACCGTCCCGTTCACGAAGGGCGCAGTGGGCGGGAGCGACTGGTATATGACGACAGAGGCCAGAAACGTCAGCGACACGGCCGCGGCAATCGCCGAGGCGGCGAGAGCGCGCCGCTCCAGCCAGTTTCGGTCAGCCTCCCTGTCCTGATGGCGTCGCCACAGATCAAGGCTCATCCGTTCTCCTTTTCAACCGCTCTTGCGGCCCTCAATTCGCATCAAGCTCCATGAAGGTGACGAAGTCGCGGCCAATCGCGTTCGACAACGCGTGATGGCAGGCCATGCAACTGTAAGAGCGGTCCTGAAGATAGGTCTCCATCGTCGTGTTGGCCAGGTTCTGATCCGGGTCGTTGACGCCGCCCGGCAATTGATAGACTTCGACCGGGGTATTCGGCTCCGGGTTGACGCCGGGAAAATACCGCCCGTCGTTCTGCGGTGCTTCGGGCAGCGTCGCAGTCGGCCATTGCGTGAGAACGAGCATGTAATTGCCCCACACCGTTCCTTTGATCTGCGGCAGGGACCAATATGCGCGGTTCATCGCCATGGTGCGAGCGTTGATATGATGGACGCGCGTGACCTGAATCGGCTCCGGATCGACGGCCGGCGGCTCGCCCGGCGCGACTGGCGGGGGCGGCGGCGGGCCCATGGTCAGCTTCCCGTCGCCGGAGGGACGGGAAGGATCGAAATAGGAATAGGGGACTCCCGCCGCGCGGGCGTCCGGCTCGCGCGCATCGCCGTCGCCGGCAGGGGGCACGTTGTCGATGTGCTCGAACGAACTCCATATCCATTGCGGCCGGTAGAGCGTCTTGATCGCCATGTGAAATCCCACGAGCGCGATGTCCTGAACGGCGCATACCGGCCGCCCGGCCTCGCGCGTTTTCGCGACATCGAGAACGCGCGCGTTGTTGACGACGTAATATCGGCTGCGGATCGCCGGGGTATCCCTGTCGGTGAGAATTCGCCAGGCGGCCTTGACTGCGATGGCGCCGGTCTCGAACCGGGCGGGATGCTCGACGGTCGGCAGCTCGCTGCGCAGGAACCATTTGTGGTCGACAATCGACCTGAATTCCGGCCGATTGAACCTGACTTCATACCGCGTGTAGGTGCGGTTCTGTGCAACCAGCGGCCCCTCGAACTTGCCGAGTTCAAACGCCGCTTGATTGAAGTCGCTATAGAGGTTGAACGAATTCAGCGTCTTGGTTCGATTGTCGACCTCCGGTCCGCATGGGTTGCGGCCGGCGTAGCTTGCCCACGGCGCGGGCTGCGCGGGACGCCCGTCTGCGTCACGCAGAAAGACCTCGTATCTCGCCTTGAACGTCTCCCATACGCGCGGCCCGGGCGCGGCGAGGGATTTGGAATGATCGGGCTCTCCACGATGATTCACTTCGAGCCGCGAAGGCCAATTCAGCGCGATGAACGCGCGCCAGCTAAAATTGTCGAAGGCAGGGAAAGGATCAGGCCTGGTCGCCGGAACATCGTCGATGCGGTCGGGAAGCGCCTTTGGAACGACGTCTTCAGCGAAGGCTGAACCAGCGGCGAGCATCGAGGTCAGCAGCGCGGCCAGCGCAGCGCGTCGTTCGCCAACTCCCCGGCGCGATGCGGTCGCGCGCAGGACGCGACTCGTTCTTTCGTCGCCATGCTTCATAGCGGCCCCTTCCTCCCTTCGGGACGCATCCGGATCGCCTCCCGGCGATCACGTTCACCTGAAGCTCATGATGTAGGCGATCACGTTGTCTATGTCGCTTGCACGCTTCAGGCCGCGAAAATCCATTGCCGTCTTTGGGTTGTATTTCTTTGGATTGGCAAGGTATCGCGGCAGATTGGCGTCCCCAATTCTTTCCGTGTGCGGCAGCGCCTTGTGGCACTTGCGGCAATTCTTCTCGTACACGACTTTTCCGGCGACCGGGTCGGCCGCTCGCGCGGCGCCGGTCGCGCCGACCGCCGCGATCGCACAGGCGATCACGGCGGCTATCCTGCTGAAACCGTTCACGCCATCCGCCTGCGCGGCAGAGGCGGGAACCGTTCCGGTCTCATTGTCTCAGAGACGCGTTCGATCTCCGGCATCAATTGGTCCGGATGACCTGGCCGCGAATCTCTCCGTCGGGATGGGCCGGCGTATGGAGGTTGAAGTACCAGCGCCCGTCCTTCAGATCCTTGGCCTGCGTCGCCGTGATGGTCGTCGACCCCTTGAACGGGCTTGAAAGATCGCCGGGGGTGCCGACCTGGATCGGCGCATTTTCCTCAGACGTATTGCCAACATAGGACACAGGGCCGTGGAAATGCGCACCGATCGGCTTGGCGGACAGCGCCGAATGCGTCACCGACCAGGACAAGGTGTTGGTGTCCGTGTCGAGAGTCGCCGTCACGTGCCCCTTGCCCGGCGACTTGACTGGAGGAACTTCGCCCTGGCCGCGCAGATCCGCGGTGAAATTGAGCTTGGCAGCCTGCGCGACGGTCGCCGATCCGGCAGCCACCATCGCAAACATGAGGCCAGCGGCCGAAACGCGCGCGACGGAGGACAGCGCCCATCCAATCGTGGAGGTCTGTTCCTTGTGCGAACGAGATGTAGTCTGCGGCGCAATCGAATTCATATTTCCCTCTCCTGCCTCGTCGGCGGCGCGCCGCCGCACATGTATCTCAAGCCTTGAACCGGAACGCCGATGATATTCGGCGGATGAGCGGGCCGGCTGACGTTTCGTTCAGTCCGGCCCGCGGTTTCATTGTCAGAACGCGATCCAGCTATAGAGCAACAACGTATTGTTGTCGGTCGCGTTGTGGAAGGCGCCGTCGAAGTTGACGTTGCCGCCGTTCATCTGCAGGTAATGGGTGTACTGCAGACCGATTTTCGCGTTGGCCCACGGCCACACCGACGGGCCACCCTTCATGAAGGGCATGTAGGCCAGCTCGAAGGTGAGCCCCTTGGTGTTCGGGCTGTTGAAGAGCGACGAGCCGCCATAGAGGATCGCGTCTGCGGTGCCGTGAACGTTGAAGTACGCGACCGATCCCATGATGGTGTGGTCCCACACATATTGCGCGGACGCCTTGAAGCTCGTCAGCCTGTTCGTGGGATTGCTGGAGCCCCCGTTCGCCGTGATCAACGGCCAGCCGAGTCCGGTAGCAATGCCCTGATTGAAGGTGGAATTGAGCTGCTGCTTTTCGATGATCTGGCTCACCTTCAGCGTGACCGCGTTTATGTCGTCGATATACTGGTATTGCGCGTCGAAGCCGAGGTCGCTGTAGCGATCAACGCCAAATCCCATCTGGCCGCCCGGATAGACGTTCGGATAGAAGCCAAACGCGCCGACCATGAGCGAATGGTTGCCCCAGTTCGGCTCCAGCGCAACGCGCCAGTAGGGCGCCGCGCCTGACATCAAATCTGCCGAGCACAGGCCGCCCGGGCCATACCACGGATAGATCGGCGGGTTGTTGAATGGATTGAGAGCAGCATCGTTCGCGGCTACCGCGTTGACCCAGGCGCCATTGTTCGAGCAGGGTTGGCCGAGCGACTGCTGCATGCTGTACGACATGCCGTTATAGACGCCGCCTTCCAGATAAACGATGTCGTTGAGCAAAGTGTAGGCGGTCGTTCCGATCGAGCGGCCCGCGAAGTTCCCTTCGATCTGGGTGCCGGGCGGCCCGAACTGCGGCGCGACCGTCGAGGCAAGGTATGGCGAGCCCCACGCAGGCGTGGTGTTCCATACGTCCTGAACAGTCGGACCGTTGTTTACCGACAGGCCATACAGAACATCCACCCCCGCGAACTTGGCGGTGTCAGCGTAACGGATATCCGTGTTGTCGAGGAACACATGCCCGGAGGCGCTGTCGAACGTGCCCTGAACGAACGCGCCGAGGTTGCCGTAAATCTTGCCGCCGTAGAAGACGCTCGCCTGCTGCAGGATGAGGTTGTTGTTCGTGTGCGTGTCCGTCGTCGGCGGCGCGTCCTGGTTCCTGGCCGTGTGCGTGAAGGTCGGCACCAGCATCATGGCGATCGGGGGCTTTCCGTCCTCAAGCCCTTCGCCACCGCCCAGGGTGTATCCACCGAGCTTGAACCGGCGTCCAAACGGCGTCAGTTCGGGGAAGGCGGTGTGACAGGCCATGCAGGGCTGGCCCGTCTGGCGCGCGAAGCTCGGGAGAGCCGTCGCCCTGTTGAACGCCGCATAGCCCAAGAAAGCAACGGCGGCGGTCGCGGCAATCGTCGCGCCCGTTCGCAACGCCACCTTGCTCAAGCCATCCGGACCCATGCCATCACGCCAGTCGGCGCCTTCAAAGGGTTGTATGCTTATAGACTGCATTTACTTTCTCCGACATCGGACGGCGGCGCATTACGAGACTCACGGCGAATCGCGAGGCTCAAAACCGCTTCGGCTAAGTCGCCGCGGACATTACCAAAAATTTATCGACGTCCATTGACCTACCTCAACGCGACGGAACCGGCGGTTCTGTGTTGTAGGTGCGCGTCTTTGTCGCGTTGATGCCGCTCGGCGGGGCGTGGCAGCGCTAAAGGCGTTTATTGGAGGACTGTTGATGTCTGAGAATTCGAATACCGCAACCAACCGTCGCGAACTTCTTGCGATGACTCTCGGCGGCGCAGCGCTGGCGACGCTGGCGACGACGCAGGCTAACGCAGGCGCAAAAATAAGCCAAAAATCAGTGGCTTATCAAGACTCGCCGAAGGGTGAAAGCCGGTGCGACAACTGCAAGCTGTTTGAAGCTCCGAACCAGTGCAAGAACGTCGAGGGGCCGATTGCTGCGGCTGGCTGGTGCCGCCTCTGGCGCAAGGCCTGAGTCATCCTTCAACGCATCTGAAATGTCCGCCGTCGACCAAATCGACGGCGGATTTTTTATTTTCAGAGCCGAAAGTTCACCCACTTAGCATCCAGCAAGCAGTCATTTGCGTTTTCGCAATTCATAATGAGTGTATCATTTTAGCAACGCTGCGCATTTGTGGGCATCGACGTCATATTGAGCGAAAAGCTCCCCATTTTCATCGACATAGGCGTATCTGAGCGTTGCGCCGGCCATCATCGTCGCAAATGCATCCGGATCCCCGCAGACCTTGCGCTCAAAGCCCGGGGGGGGCGTGTAGAGGTTGCTTCTGTCGTCCGCCTGCGACTGCCCTTCCTTGCCTGGCTTGTGCTGAGCGGCATAGCGATAGGTGACGATTTCTCCTGCACGGCTAACGGAAACCAGGGTCGTCCGCGCATCGACCGGCATGGGCAGGCGCGACGCGAGGGTCGCGATCTGCGTGTCGAGCTGGGCGGCGAGCATCGCGTGCGCGTCGTCGCGCGGCTTCGGCCGGAACATGAACGCCAGAGCAAGAACGGCGGCCGCCACGAGGACGGTCGCTCCGGCGGCCCAGGGCAAGGTCGATTTCAACAGGCGGCTCCATCGCTTGATGTGTTCCCGACGATTCTGCGGCCAGGCCCTCGCGCGCAGCGTTTCAAGCGGAAGACGCCTTCCCGCGCAAGAAGGCGAATCCTGGCGGAGGATCAAGCGGCGACCGGGCCGCTGCCGCCTCGACAGAACCGTCTCCAAAACCCCGGCTTTCGCCCGCCGGGCGGATGTGGCGTCAGGCCCAGGGGCGCCTTGACGCTGCCGCTCATCACGAATCTGGCGCCGGGGTGATTGTCCTCGACGCGCAATTGAAAGTTATGCAGCCGAGCGATCATGGACGCGATACTGAGCCCGATCCCCCAGCCCTCCTCAGGTTCATCGCTCCGCGCGCGATAAAAGCGGCCGAAGATCCGCTCCCTGTCTTCGATCGGCACCCCGCAGCCGGTGTCGCTCACGGCAAGCTCCGGATTTCCATTGACCTGCGCGCAGGCGATCTCCACCGCGCCGCCAGGCGGCGTAAACTTGACCGCATTGTCGACGATATTGGCGACGGCCTCGCGCAGGAGATCGAAGTCGCCCCTCATCGGCGTCGACGCGGGCGCGCGCAGGCTCATCGCAACTCCCTTCGCCTCCGCGGCCGGCGCAAAGAACTCGTAGGCGTCCGCACAGACCGCCGACAGGTCCATCGCCTGAAACGCCGAGCGACGGCGCCGGGCCTCAACGGACGAGACGCGCAGCAGCGCGTCGATCGTCAGCATCGCCCGATCGAGCTGGCGGATCGCCGAGGCAACGCTGGCGGCCGCCTTGGCCGGGAGGTCCGGCGCGCGCAGCGTGGTTTCGAGCCGGGCGCGAACGGAGGCGACGGGCGAGCGCAGATCATGGGCAATGTTGTCGCCAACGCTGGCGATCTGGTCCAGCAGGCGCTCGATTTCGTCAAGCATGCCGTTGACCGAGCCGGCGACCCTGTCGAGGTCGTCTCCGCTCTCCTCGGCCGGCAGCCGCGCGCGCAAATCCCCCTCGACGATCGAGCCGATCGACCCGTTGATCTCGGCGAGCCGCTTCAGCATCCGCCGGGAAAAGAACACGCCCGCCGCCAGCGCTGCCAAAGCCGTCGGCGCGATCGCAATCGCAAGCGCCCTCGCCACCGCCATGCGCAGCGTGAACAATTCCTGCAAGTTGCGCCCGAGCACCACGATTCCGCCGTCGGCGCGCGCCATCGCGACAAACAGCACGGGTTCGGCCTCTCCCGCAGAATCGGGGCCACCGACGTAGGAGGCGACATAGTGCGACTTGCCGTCGACCGGGATCGCGGGCCGCGTCGGCAGATTGCCGAAAACCAGCGCCCCGCCCGCATCGTAGAGGCCGACATAGTCCATACGGCGGAAATCATGGGTCAGGCGGAGCGCCAGCGCCTGACGCAGCGCGGCGTCGTCGCCTCGTGCGGCGGCGTGCGCCTCGTCGGCCATCACCGCGCGCAGACGTCCCACGTCGGCGTTCGCGACCTGATTGTAGATGATTGCGAAAGTACCCGCGGTCAGCAGCGCCACCACCACGGAGAACGTCAACGCGATGCGGAAGGCGTTGGACCTGAACAGTTCACGCGGCGACATGCAGCATGAAGCCTTCGCCACGCACGTTGACGATGATACGGCTCTGCCCGGCGGATTCGATCTTGCGGCGCAATTGCCCGATATGCACGTCGACGACGTTCGTCTGCGTTTGCAGGCTGTAGTTCCAGACCTGCTTGAGGAGCATGGTGCGCGTCACGATCTGGTTGGGTCGACGAAGGAAAAATTCGAGCAGCTTGAACTCGCGCGGCTGCAGGTCGATCGCGCGATCCGAGCGGCGCACGGTTCTGTTGATCAGATCCATGGAGACGTCGCCAACCTGCAGCATCGTTGCGTTCAGGTCCGCCAGACGGCGGGTCAGACAATCGACCCTGGCACCGAGTTCCCGCAGTTCGAACGGCTTGGTGAGATAGTCGTCGCCGCCGGCCCGCAGGCCCTCGATTCGGTCATCGACCGTCGACAGCCCGCTGATGACGAGAACCGGAGCCCTGATCCCGGCCTCGCGCATTTGCTCGACAAGCGTCAGACCGTCGATGTCGCCGAGCATGCGGTCGATGACGATAGCTTCGGCCTGACCGTTCCGGGCCGCCTCGACCGCCTCCTCGGGCAGATGCGTGGTCCGTACGGCATAACCGCGCGACACGAGTTCCCCGGAGACATCGGAGGCGAGCGCCAGATCGTCGTCCACGACGTAGATGTACTTGCTTTGTGGCATCACATCCTCTTTCGACCTCGGCCGGACAGGGGCCGGGCTCCGGCCTCGCCCGCGTCAGATCCGACGCCGCAGGCCCGCTTGTAGCCACGCCGGAGGCCGCGCGCCACCTCCTGCGCTGCGCTGAGATGCGGTTGAGATGATTTTTCACTGCGCCTCGGTGGCGAATTCGTGACGGCTTTCGGTTTGGCGACCGATTATGCAGAAATAATTTATAAGATATTTTTTATAATGCATTCTTCATTTTCGCAGTGCACGCATCGATATATTTCAGACATATATAACGCAATGTTAACCTTTGGCTGGGGTGGGGCATGGCGTTAAGTTCAAACGGGTATTCCGCGTTCAGCGCGCGAGTTTGCCTTGTCGGCGTCTCGGCGCTGGCGCTTGCGGCGAGCGTCGCCGGGTCGGCCCGCGCCGAGACGGACGCGGAGACCAAGGCGGAAATCAGGGCGTTGCGGGAGGAGTTGCATCGGCTCGAACCTCTCAGGGAGCATCTGCGCCGTCTGGAGCGCCGCCTGAACGAGGAGACGCAGGCGCGCCGGAGCGGCAAGCCCGCCGGCGGCCAGGCGCAGCCCGCAGTCGCCGTCAGCAAGGACGGTCCGGGCGCCGGCAAGGATGGCCCGACGGTCGTCGGCAGCAAGTTCATTTACCGGGGCGTCACGATTACGCCGGGCGGCTTCGTGTCGCTCAACGAAACCTATCGCAATCACAACATGAGCAGCGATCTGGTCACGACCTTCAGCAATATTCCCTACGCGAACAATCCGGCGTCGCATACGGACGAACTGCGGTCCAGCGTCCGGCAGAGCCGCCCGACCCTGACAGTCGACGCGGATGTCGGGGAAGGCGCCCATGCCACCGGCTATGGCGAATTCGACTTTCTCGGCGCTCCGCAGACCGCGAACGCGAACAACGCCAATTCCTACGTTCCCCGAATCCGCCACCTGTACGGCGAGGTCGGCTGGAACGATCTCGGCGTGCGTCTGATGGCCGGCCAGGCCTGGTCGCTGGCGACCCTGAGCGCGCGCGGCATCACGCCGCTCGGCGTCGCCTCGCCGCCGGTCATCGACGGCAACCTGATGGTCGGCTTCGTTTACACGCGGCAACCGCAGTTGCGCCTCGTCAAGGAATTCGGCGATTTCGCGATCGCCCTTTCGGCCGAAAACTCCGAATCGACCTTTGCGTTTCCCGGACCGGGCATAGCCGGCACGACCACGGCGCTGCCCTTCGTTCCCGGCTTCAACGGTTCGCCGCTGCTCTTCGGGGCGCCGATCGCGGGCGGCCTGTTCAACCCATCGGTCAATTACAGCTTCAACCGGATGCCCGACTTCGTCGGCAAGGCTGCATGGGACCCGATGATCGGCGACCGCAGGATTCACGTCGAGGCCTACGGGCTCGCTCGTGAATTCACAGACCGGGTCTACTGGTCCAATGATCGCGTGTGGGGCGGCGGCGTCGGCGGCGGCATCGTGGTTCCGGTCGTGCCGCAGCTCCTCGACGTTCAGGCTTCGGCGCTGATCGGCAGCGGCATAGGGCGGTATGGCCCCTCGCTGATCTCCGACGCGACCTATTCGCTGACCGGCGCGCCGCAAACCATTCGCGAGCGGATCTTCAACGCCGGCGCCACGCTGCATCTGACGCCCAGGACCGATATCTACGCCTTCGCGGGCGGCGAGTTCACCTCGCCCAGCGCGCAATACGCGGCGCTTGGCAGGACGCTCTCGATCGGCGGATGGGGTAACCAGTTCTACGACAATGCCGGCTGCAACATCGAAAACGGGCCGTGGGCGCCCGCCATCGGCGACACGAACTGCGCCGGCCAGTCGCAGGTCAAGGCGGTCCGGCAGCTCACCGCGGGCGTCTGGCATTCGTTCTACAAGGGCGGGTATGGCGAGGTGAAGGGCGGCCTGCAATATTCCTATACGATCAAGGACGCCCTGCCCGGCTTCGGCCCGACGCCGCGGGCGACGGAAAACACCATCTACACGACGCTGCGCTATTATCCGTTCTGACGCGGAGAAGAATCGGAAAGCGGCGCCGGGCGCGAGTCCGGCGCCGCTTTTTTTGTAAGGACAGGCCCGTCGCGTCCCCTCGCGGTATGGAGGGAGAGCGCCTAGCGGCCGTCGGGCGTCGAGGTTCCGATGAACTTGTTCTCGACCTGACGATAGTGGGCGGCCGGATCGTAACGCGGGCCGTCCAGACGCAGCCGGTCGGGGTTCAGGCCACCGATCGCCGCCAGAGTCCCATAGGAGGCGACGATTCGGTCGCGCTGCGCCGTGACCAGACCGACACGGGCGCTGAGCAGGGTCTGCTGCGCGGTCAGCACATCGTAGGTGGTGCGCTGGCCGGCGATCGCCTCGTCTCGCATTCCGCTCAGCGCGCGCTCGGCCGCCGCTTCGGCCGCCCGGCCCGACTGGATTTCCGCGCGGGCGGCGTCAAGGCCGTTCCAGGCGGCGACAATCTGCGCGCGGACGGCGTCGCCCTGCGAGTCCAGCGCCAGCTCGGCCTGCCGCACCTGCTCCTTCGCCTGCCGGATGGCTGCATATTCCGCGCCGCCCTGATAGACCGGCAGCACCGCCTGCCCGCCGACGAACGCGTCGAAACTCTTGTAGCCCGGCAATGAGGTGAATCCGTCGTAATCGAGCACGCGGTCGACCTCGCCGACGAGGGAAGCGGTCGGATAGAGCGCGGCCTCGGCGACCTTGACCGCCGACAGGGCGACGGCGACGTTGTGGCGCGCCGCGCCGATCAACGGGTGCTGGGCGAGGCCGATCGAGATCGCCGCATCGAGATCGCGCGGCAGCAGGGGATCGAGCGGTTTCGCCGGCGCCAGCTTGTCCGGCTCCACGCCGACGTAGAGCCGGAAACTGGCGGTCGAGGCGAGCAAAGCGGATTGCGCGCCGGCGAAATCGGAGCGCCCCTGCGCCAGACTGGCCTGGGTCTGCGCGACGTCCGACGTCGTGACCTCGCCCGCCTGGAACCGGCTGCGGATCTGGCGCAATTGTTCGGTCAGGACGATGACGTTGTTGCGGCGCAATTCGACGATGGCGCTGTCGCGCAGCACGTTCATGTAAGCGGTGGCCGCGCCGAGCAGGACGTTCTGCTCCGTGCCGCGCAGCGTCTCGCGCGCGGCGAAGGTCTGCGATTCGGCCTGACGGACGCTGTTCAGCGTCTTGAACCCGTCGAAGACGGTCTCCGTCACCTTGCCGGTGTAGCCGCGGACGGCGGCGTGCGTTTTCAGACCGCCGGTCGCGCCGGTCATCGAGCTGGTCAACTGGCCGCGCTCGTAATCGTATTCCTCGCCCAGGAAGCCGTTGGCGTTGACCTTGGGCAGATAGCCGGCCTTCGCCTTGGGCGTATTCTCGTCGATGGCGCGGACGGCGGCGCGCTGCTGGTTGATGTCGGGGCTGTTGCGATAGGCCTGCCGGAGCGCGTCGGACATGGTCTCGGCGGCGGCCGGCATCGACAGCAGGGCCGCCAGCGCGACGGACAGGAACGGTCCGCGGCGGATCGCGATGCAGAACTGGGAGGCGAGACGGAACGGTCGGGACATGTCTGGCCTTTTCGCCGACGCTGCGCCCAATTCGCAGGATCGGCCCTTCTTTTCGCAGGATCAGGCCGATTTCACAAGGGCGGGCCGCTGCCCACAGGCGCAGGGCTCCACAGGAAAGAGCGGCTTCCGCGCATTTCACGTCCGCGGCGGGCGCGACCGTGTTCAGACCATGTGAAACGCCGGGGCTGTGGGCCCCGGCGTCCAACTCGATGAGCGACCTTCGATCAGAAGGCGCGGAGAACCCGGAGCGACCCGCGGAACAGGTCGGTCTGGCTCTTGAAGGCCGGCATGCCGGCCGCCATCAGAGCGAAGTCCGAGCCAAGGCCGACCGGACGGTCGGTGATGCCGTGGGTCCACTGCACTTCGCCGCCGATTTCGAAGTTCTTGATCGGCGACCAGATCAGGCCCGTGGCGACCGTGATTTCCTTGTAGTTGGTCATGCCGAGCATGAACGGATTGTTCATCCCGCCCATCATGACAGCGCCCGGCAGCGGGTTGGTGGCGTCGCCGCTGTAGCGCACCTGATAGTAGTTACCCGACAGGGTGGAGCTGACGGTCGGGGTCCAGTAGTGGCGCAGGGCGGCGTCGAAGGCGAAGGCCGACGACTTGCTGCATCCGCCCGTGTAGGTGAACACGCAGTCATTGTCGAGCACGACGTTCCAGGCGCTGCCGGACGAGACGCGGGCGAGGCCGACGCCGTAGTTGTTCGACGTGTTCACGCCGTTGACATAGGCCATGTTGGAGCCGGAGACGTAACCGATCGCGCCATTGGCGTAGGTCGCCTGCAGCCACAGGGTGTCGCCGGGCGAGAGCATGTCAAGCTTGAACTTGACGCCACCCTGGATGGCGAAGCCCATGCTGTTGGTGGTCGCCAGAGTGCCCGAACCAGGAGGCGACACAACGCCGCCAAAGCCGCCGATCCCCGGCATGCCAAAGCCGGAGTAGACGCTGGCGCGAACCTGATGCGCCGCCGCCGACAACTGGGCCGAACCCCAGGGCTGGTCGATGCGGATGTTGCCGACGATATCCGGAATGCGGGTGCCGTCGAGCAGCGTCGTGGGAGCAACGAACGGGCCGTAAGCGGCAACCACGTTCCCGACCGGACCGCGATGCGAGACCGCGTCTTCGAGCGACAGTGTGGCCGTCATGCCGCCGCCGAAGGCTGCGGTATAGGCGAAGGCCGCGACCGTCTGGTTCGAGCCGCGCAGCGGCGTGAAGCCGATCTGGTCCGCATAGAAGTCGAACATCGACTGGATGCGGCCGGCGGTGAGGCCGGCGAACTGGACGAAGGCCT
>JAJXWB010000019.1 GCA_021781815.1 Pseudomonadota bacterium
GAAGTCCGAACTCCTGCGCACCCTGGTCGCCGCCTCAGGCGGGAACTCCGGCGTAGTTCGAGTTCAGAGTTCTGTTCTGAAATGGCGCACCCGAAGGGATTCGAACCCCTGGCCTCTGCCTTCGGAGGGCAGCGCTCTATCCAGCTGAGCTACGGGTGCATCCGCGCGGGGCGGGCGGCGACCTGTGTAGCCGATTGCCCGGAGGCCGGCAATCGCCAAGGACGGTCATCGCGCAGGACCGGCGCGAAACTTGCTGTCGCCGGGGGATGGCTGGACAAGCCCGACTGGGCCGATCAGACAGGGACGGCGGCGAGACGCCCGTGCGCCAAATCGGAACGCCGGAGCGCTGGATGTCCCGGGATGGCGAAACTGCGCCGACGCTTCGCCGGGACGGCCCATTCGCGTCCGCAGAAACAATCGGCGTGGCGCGCGGCCTGCTCCTCGCCCTGGCTTCTTTACCGGTCGCCGCGCTCGCGGCGCCTGCTTCGGCTTCCGGCGCGGGCGCGCTTCCGTTCCTTGGCCTGCTTGGCGACGTGCTGATTGCTCCAGCTTTCATTTTTCTTGCTGGTCTGGACGCCGGGCGCGCTTGCGAAGCCGACGATCCCAATCGCTTTTCAAATGCTCTGGCTCTGGCGCTGGCGACAGGGCTCATTGGCGCCGTCGCTGGCATATTGATCGGCGTCGGCGCCCGGGCGGGCGTCGATCACGTCGCGCCGGCCTTGCGTCTCGTGCTGGCGCCGCTCCTCTATGCCGTGGCTGCGCAGCCGCTGCGCAGGGCGTCGACGACGACAGCGCTCGGGATCGCCGTCTTCGTTCACATCGTGGGCGTCCTGCCGGGCGGTCCGACAGCGGACATTCTCGGCCCCTTCCCTTTCTTTGTCGCTGGCGCACTGACGGCGGCGCGTGGCGCCGGGCTGGCGGACTCCATCGCCGCCGAGCCGGAGTTCGCGGCCGCCAGCGGTCCGCTGCTGATCGCGGTCGCCGTGATATTTGTCGCACTGGCGCCGCCGGGAGTCGCGACGATCGCTACGCTCGGCCCCATGGCGCTGCCGCTGGGGCTGGCGGCCGGTCCCGCCCTCATCGCCGGCGCCCGCGCCCTGGCGACGACGCGCACCGCGCCGCCTTGCGCGCGGCTGGGGCGCGCGGCCGGCCCGTTGGCGCTGTTCTGGCTGCCTCTGTTCTATGCCCTGCCCGCGCTGGCGCAACGGGAGGGCGTCGTGTCGCCGGCCAGCCTTTTCCTGTTCTCCATCGCCTCATTGCTCGCCATCGTCGCCGTCGCGGACATCTCGCTGGACATGCGAATCCAGCGGCGCGGCGCGGCCTCGTCCCGATGATGCGAGAGACGAATCCACTTTTGCGCGAATTGCTTTAGTTTGCAGGCATGAGCTCCCTGCATCGTCCCGTGGGTCCGGGCGACCATGTCTTTCTGGTCGACGGATCGTCTTTCGTGTTCCGCGCCTATTTCCAGTCCATCCGGCAGGACCCGAAATACAATTACCGCTCCGACCGGCTGCCCACCGGCGCCGTGCGGCTGTTCTGCACGAAGATGCTGCAATTCGTGCGCGAGGGCGCAGCCGGCGCGAAGCCGACGCATCTGGCCATCATCTTCGACAAATCCGAAAATTCGTTCCGCAAGGAGCTCTATCCTCCCTACAAGGCCAACCGGACGGAGCCGCCGGAGGACCTCGCGCCGCAATTCCCGCTGATGCGCGAGGCGGTGCGCGCCTTCGGCCTGATCCCGATTGAGCAGGACCGGTACGAGGCCGACGATCTGATCGCGACCTATGCGCAGCAGGCGGAGGCGAAAGGCGCCGACGTTCTCATCATTTCCGCCGACAAGGATCTGATGCAGCTCATCACGCCGAAAACGTCGATGTACGATCCAGCGTCGGGCGTCGCCGGATCGGCCGGCGCGCGCGAGGAAAGGCGAATCGGGCTGGCGGAAGTACGGGACTATTTCGGCGTAGACCCGGACAGGGTCGTCGACGTACAGGCGCTCGCCGGCGATTCGACCGACAACGTGCCGGGCGCGCGCGGCATCGGGATCAAGACTGCGGCGCAGCTCATCCATGACTATGGCGATCTCGACACGTTGCTGGCGCGCGCTTCCGAGATCAAGCAACCCAAGCGGCGCGAGGCGCTGACCGGTCCCGAAAGCGTCGCGCTCATCCGCATGTCTAAACGCCTGGTGAAGCTTGTCACTGACGTCCCGCTCGACTGTCCGCTCGACGAGCTCGGCCTTGGCGCGCCCGATGCGCAAAGGCTCGTCGCGTTCCTGAAAGCGCTGGAATTCACGACGATCACGCGGCGCGTAGCGGAAATGTTCGACGTCGATGCGGCGCTGATCGAGCCGCAGGCCGATCTGGTTGGGACGGGCGGCTGGCGCGCGCGGGATGGCGCGCCACGCGCGCCGCAGCCTGAAAAAGAGACAGGCGATCTTCCGGCGCCGACGCAGGCGCGGAGGCCCGAGCCAGCGCCGGCGGACGGACTGACGCCACGCGCGCTCGCCGCCGCGCGGGCAATAGATCAACATGGGCGCGCATTCGACCGCGCCGCCTATGTGGCGATCACGGATCTGGAGACGCTCGACGCCTGGATCGCCGAGGCCTACGAGCGCGGCGCGATGGCGGTCGACACGGAGACATCGTCGCTCGACCCCATGCAGGCGGACCTCGTCGGCGTGTCGATGGCGCTGGCGCCGGGGCGCGCCTGCTACATCCCAATCCGGCATGAAAAGGACTCGGGTGGAGATCTGTTCGGCGAACAGGGGCTGATCCCCGGCCAATTGGCCGGCGCGGACGTGATCGCCCGGCTGAAGCCGTTGCTCGAGGCCGCATCCGTCCTAAAGATCGCCCAAAACGCCAAATTCGACTGGCTCGTGCTGGCGCAGCAGGGCATTGAAATGCGGCCCATCGCCGACACGATGCTCGCCTCCTACGTGCTCGACGCCGGGCGAAACGGCCACGGCATGGACGAATTGTCCGAAAAACTTCTCGGGCACAAGCCGATCGCCTTTGGCGAAGTGGCTGGAAAGGGCAAGAGCTTCGTCGGCTTTGCGCGCGTCGCCATCGACAGGGCGACCGAATATTCGGCCGAGGATGCCGACGTCACATTGCGCCTATGGCGAATCCTGCAGCCGCGTCTGGCTGCGGAATCCATGTCGACCGTATATGAGACGCTGGAACGGCCGATGGTCGAAACTCTGGCGCGCATGGAGCGCCGCGGCATATCGATCGACCGGCGGATTCTCTCGCGCCTGTCGGGCGAATTCACGCAGGACATGGCGCGAATTGAAGCCGGGATCTATGAACTCGCCGGCGAGAAATTCAATATAGGATCTCCCAAGCAGATCGGCGATATCCTGTTCGGCAAGATGGGGCTCGCCGGCGCCAAGAAGACGGCGACCGGCGCCTGGTCGACGGCCGCCGGCGTACTCGATGAACTGGCCGAGCAAGGCCACGAATTGCCGCAGCGCATTCTCGACTGGCGGCAATTGTCGAAGCTGAAATCGACCTATACCGACGCGCTGCCGGGCTTCGTCAATCCGAACACGCATCGCGTGCACACCTCCTATTCGCTCGCGGCGACGACGACAGGACGACTGTCGTCGTCGGAGCCGAATCTCCAGAACATTCCCGTGCGCAACGAGGCCGGACGCAAGATCCGCCAGGCCTTCGTCGCGACGCCGGGGCATCTCCTGATTTCCGCCGACTATTCGCAGATCGAGCTGCGGCTGCTTGCATGCGTCGCGGACATTCCGCAGTTGAAGAAGGCCTTCGCCGACGGGCTGGACATTCACGCAATGACCGCGTCGGAAATGTTCGGCGTTCCGGTCGCGGGCATGCCGGGCGAAACGCGCCGGCGCGCCAAGGCGATCAATTTCGGGATCATCTACGGCATCTCGGCGTTTGGTCTTGCCAACCAGCTCGGCATTTCTCGCGAGGAAGCGGGCGCCTACATCAAGAAATATTTCGAGCGGTTCCCGGGCATCCGCGACTACATGGATGCGACGAAAAAGCTCTGCCGCGAGCAAGGCTATGTGACGACGCTGTTTGGCCGCAAGTGCCATTATCCCCGCATCGCCTCGCCCAATCCCTCGGAACGCGCGTTCAACGAGCGCGCTGCGATCAATGCGCCGATTCAGGGGACGGCCGCCGACATCATCCGGCGCGCCATGGTCCGGATGGATGCGGCCCTGGCCGACGCGAAACTGTCGGCGCAGATGCTCTTGCAGGTACACGACGAACTCGTCTTCGAGGTTCCAGAGGACGAGGTCGAAACGACGATCGATGTCGTGCGCCGCGTGATGGTCGAGGCGCCGGAGCCAGCCATCCGATTGTCAACGCCGTTGCAGGTCGACGCGCGCGCGGCGAAAAATTGGGATGAGGCGCATTGAATCGATGCGCGCTGGATTGCGAGGTTCATGACACAGGAGATTTTCAGTCAGCATCGGCGGAAAATCGGCGGATCAGAACGCGTGGCGATCAATCGAACAGACGCGCAAAGCGCCGCGCCGCGCCCTCCGGCGCGTCGGCCGCCATGATCGCCGAGACGACGGCCAGGCCATCGGCGCCTGCCGCCAACAAAGGCGCGCTGTTCTCGGGCGTGAGGCCGCCGATCGCCATGACGGGTCTGCGCGTCAGCGCGCGCGCGCGCCGGAAGCCCTCAACGCCCAAAGGCGCCGTCGCATCCGCTTTCGTCTGCTGCGCATAGACCGGGCCGAGCCCGAGATAATCGGCCGCCGCCGCATCGGGCCGCAGAATCTCCGCCGTATTCGTGATGGAGAGGCCGACGATCCTGTCGGGGCCGAGCAGCCGGCGCGCGTCCTCCACCGGCAGATCGCTCTGCCCGACATGGACGCCATCGGCGTCGATCGCCAGCGCGATATCAAGTCGATCATTGACGACGAACAGGACGCCAAGCGGCGCCAGCGCAGCCTTGAGCGCGCGCGCTTCCTCCAGAAAGGCCCGCGTCGTCGCCGCCTTCTCGCGCAATTGCACCATGGTTGCGCCGCCGCGTACGGCGGCGGCGACGATATCCAGGAGCGGCCGGCCGCGCGCGAGACTGCGATCGGTGACGAGGCACAGGCGCAGGGCGGCCGCGTCAACCGGCATTCAGACGACCTTCAGGCGGCGGGCGATATCCTCGGGACCGATCGCATCGAGCATGTCGATAAAAGCCACGCGGAAGGCGCCCGGACGATCCGCGAGTTCGCCGGCCATTTCGCCCGCGACGCCGTAGATGGCGATCGCGGCGGCCGTCGCGACGAAACGATCTTCTGACAGCGCCGCAAAGGCAGCGACGATTCCCGAGAGCGCGCAACCCAGAGCCGTGACCTTCGCCATCAGCGGCGAGCCATTGGCGAGTTCGATCGTCCGTTCGCCATCGGTGATCAGATCGACGGCGCCAGTCGCCGCCACAATGCATTTCCGGCTTCTTGCGAGCGCGAGCGCCGATGCGCGCGCGACGTCCGTCCCGTGGGCGCTGTCGACGCCCTTGGGCGCGGCTGCGTCCTCGCTCAAGCCCGCGATGCGCGCGACGCTCAGGATTTCCGAGGCGTTGCCGCGGATCACCGCGGGCTCGAACTGCAGCAGTCGATCGACGGCGGCGTCACGAAAGCGTGTCGCGCCGACGCCAACCGGATCGAGCACCCACGGGCGCCCCAGCTTCTGCGCAACGGCGGCAGCGGCCTCCATGCCCACGATCCAGGATTGCGACAGGGTTCCAATGTTGACCACGAGCGCATTGGAGATCGCGCCGAAATCCTCCGCCTCCTCCGGCGCATGGACCATTGCCGGCGAGGCGCCGAGCGCCAGCAGCGCATTGGCTGCAACGTCCATCGACACGAAATTCGTCACCGCCTGAACCAGCGGCCTCCTGGCGCGCAACTCGGCGAGCAGGGCCGCCGATGTCACGGCCAGTTCCTTCGCCGAAAGCTTATGGGCGATTGTCAAAACGACCTCCGTAGTATCTGGCGTGAGGACCGAACTCGTCAGCCGCCAAGGTTGAACGCCGCCAGCGCCGCCATGTTGACGATCTCGCTGTCCTTGGCGCCGAGCTGGACGATCTGCACAGCGCGATCGAGCCCGACGATGAGCGGGCCGACGACGGTGGCGCCCCCAAGTTCCTGCAACATTTTCGTGGCGATCGACGCCGAATGGAACGCGGGCATGATCAGCACGTTCGCCGGCCCCTTCAGGCGGCAGAACGGATAGGCGCCCTGCAGTTCCGGGTTGAGGGCTATGTCCGCGGCGATCTCGCCGTCATACTGGAAATCCACCCGCTGCTTGTCGAGTATCCGCACGGCCTCCTGGACGCGCGCGGAACGTTCGCCGACCGGATGGCCGAAGGTCGCAAACGACAGAAGGGCGACTCGCGGCTCGAAACCGAGCCGGCGCGCAACGCCCGCAGCGCCGATCGTGATTTCGGCGATGTCTGCGGCGTCGGGCATTTCCGTGATCGCCGTGTCTGCGACAAGCACCGGCTTGCCACGCGCCAGAACGAGCGACACGCCCATCAGCCGGTGACCCGGCTTGGAATCGATCACCCGGCAAATTTCTTCGAGCGCGATCGAGAAATTGCGCGTCACGCCGGTCACCATGGCGTCCGCGTCGCCGCGCGCCACCATGGCGGCGGCGAAGTAGTTGCGATCCTGATTTATCAACCGCTGGCAGTCGCGAAAGAGATAGCCCTTGCGCTGCAATCGTTCATACAGAAAGGTGGCGTAGGTCGCATTGTGCTGCGACAGCCGCGCATTGTGGATTTCGATGTTCTCGGAAATGTCGAGGCCGCCAGCCGTAGCCATCGCCTTGATCCGCTCCTCGCGGCCGACAAGAACGGCGCGACCAAGCCCCTGATGGACGAAGGACACGGCGGCGCGGATCACCTGCTCCTCCTCGCCTTCGGCGAAAACGACCCGCTTGGGCTGACGGCGCACACGATCGAAAATGCTCTGCAACGCGCCGGCGACGGGATCGCGGCGAGCGGACAATTGCGCCTTGTAGGAATGAAAATCGACGATCGGCTTGCGTGCGACGCCCGAGTCCATCGCGGCCTTGGCGACAGCCACCGGCACGACCGAGATCAGGCGCGGATCGAACGGCGCGGGGATCAGATATTCACGACCGAAGCGCGGGCGCGCGCCCTGATAGGCGGCAGCAACATCGTCCGGCACGTCCTCGCGCGCGAGTTCCGCCAGCGCATTGGCCGCCGCGATCTTCATCTCCATGTTGATCGTTCTGGCCCGCACATCCAGCGCGCCACGGAAGATATAGGGAAACCCGAGAACATTGTTGACCTGGTTCGGATAGTCCGACCGGCCGGTCGCCACGATGGCGTCGGGCCTGACCGCATGCGCGTCTTCCGGCGTGATCTCCGGGTCCGGATTGGCCATGGCGAAGATGATCGGATCGGAGGCCATGCCCTTGACCATCTCCTGCGTCAGCGCGCCCTTGGCCGAGAGGCCGAAGAAAATATCGGCGCCCTGGAGCGCCTCGCCGAGAGTGCGCTTGCTGGTTTCAACGGCGTAGGCGGCCTTCCACTGGTTCATGCCCTCGGTGCGGCCACGAAAGACCACGCCCTTGGTGTCGACCAGCGTGATGTTCTCCTGCGGCATGCCCAGGGCCCGCAACAGGTCGAGGCAGGCGATGCCGGCGGCGCCAGCGCCGTTGCAGACAAGCCGGGCGCTCCGGATATCGCGCCCTGTTAATCCCATCGCGTTGATCATGCCGGCGCAGGCGATGATCGCCGTGCCATGCTGATCATCGTGGAAGACGGGGATATCCATCAGTTCGCGCAGGCGCTCTTCAATGATGAAGCATTCCGGCGCCTTGATGTCCTCCAGATTGATGCCGCCGAAGGTCGGTCCAAGAAACTTGACGCTGTTGATGAATTCTTCCGGATCCTCGGTTCCGATCTCCAGATCGATCGAATCTATGTCAGCGAAACGCTTGAACAGAACCGACTTGCCTTCCATGACCGGCTTGGAGGCGAGCGCGCCGAGATTGCCGAGCCCGAGGATGGCTGTGCCATTGGTGATGACACCGACCAGATTGCCCTTGACCGTATAGTCGTAGGCCCGCGAGGGATCCTCGGCGATCGCCAGAACCGGCACGGCCACGCCCGGCGAATAGGCGAGCGACAGGTCGCGCTGCGTCGCCATCGGCTTGGTCGGCATGATCTGCAGCTTGCCCGGCCGCCCCTGGGAATGGAACAGCAGCGCCTCGCGATCCGTGAATGTCGGGCGCTTCGGGCGGTTGGGCTTGGAATCGGGCATTTTCTTCTCGATCTGACGATTTTCGGGCGGGCGGCGACCATACCGGCGCGGGGCTGGCGCCACAAGGCGCGCCGGCGCGTCCGATGGTCTTAGAGTTACAGCGGTTCCGGTGGACGGCGCGCGCCGGCATCTGTTTTGCAAGCTGCGGCGCTGATAGGCTGCCCTCATGCACGGATCGGCGGACCAGAGGAAAGCGGAAGCGCGCGACGCGGCGGCCGCATCGAAGCCTTCGCCGATGATGGCGCAATATCTGGAGATCAAGGCCGCCAATCCGGATTGCCTGCTGTTCTACCGGATGGGCGACTTCTACGAATTATTCTTCGGGGACGCCGAAATCGCGTCCCGCGCGCTCGGAATCGTGCTGACGAAGCGCGGCAAGCACGACGGGCAGGACATCCCGATGTGCGGCGTGCCGATCGAGCGCGCTGACGACTATCTCCAGCGGTTGATCGCGCTTCAGCATAGGGTCGCCGTCTGCGAACAGCTCGAAGATCCGGCGGAGGCGAGGAAGCGCGGCTCGAAATCGGTGGTGCGGCGCGACGTCGTGCGCCTCGTCACCCCCGGCACCATCACCGAGGAACGTCTGCTGGAGCCCGGCCGAGCCCATCTGCTGGTCGCCGTCGCCCGCCTGCGGGCGTCAGAGGAGGCGGCGCGGTTCGGGCTCGCCGCCATCGACATATCGACCGGCGCCTTCACAGTCTCCGAGACCGGCCTGCCCGGCCTCGCCGCCGCGCTCGCGCGACTGGAGCCGCGCGAAATCGTGGCGGCCGACGCGCTGCGCTCGGACGCAGCGGTCGAGCGGGTTCTGGCGGAGGCCGGCGCCCCGCTCGCCCCGATGGGACGCGAGGCGGGCGACGGGGCGGGCGCCGAGCGGCGTCTGTGTGATTTTTTCGGCGTCTCGACCATCGACGGCTTCGGCGGACTTTCGCGCGCCGAGATTGCGGCGGCGGCGACCGCCATTCTCTATATCGAGCGCACGCAACTCGGCGCGCGGCCCTCGCTTGCGCGGCCTCGGCGCGAGGCGCGCGGCGCGATGCTCGAAATCGACGCGGCGACCCGCGCCAATCTCGAACTGACGCGCACGCTGGCCGGCCAGCGCGAGGGGTCGCTGCTGGCGGCGATCGACCGCACGGCGACGCCTTCCGGCGCGCGATTGCTGGCCGAGCGGCTGGCGGGACCGCTGACCGACCCCGCAACGATCGACCGGCGGCTCGACGCGGTCGCCTTCCTGATTGACGCCCCCCGCCTGAGGGAGGATCTGCGCAGACGATTGCGCGGCGCGCCGGATTTTTCGCGGGCGCTGTCGCGGCTGGCGCTCGGACGCGGCGGCCCGCGCGATCTCGCGGCCATCCGCGACGGCGTTGCTGCGGCGGACGAAATCGGCGCACGGCTGGCGTCGGCCGTCGGCGCGCCGCCGGACCTGTCGGAGCTCGCGCCCGCGCTGTCCGCGCCGCCGCCCGACCTGTATGGCGCATTGTCGGCAGCGCTGGCTGAAGACCTGCCGCTTGACCGTCGCGATGGCGGCTTCATCGCCCGGAATTTCGACGCAGGGCTCGACGAAACGCGAGCGCTACGCGACGAAAGCCGCCGCCTCGTCGCGGCCTTGCAGGCTGGCTATTGCGATCTTGCCGAGACAAAGCAGCTCAAGATCAAGCACAATAATTTTCTCGGCTACTATCTCGAAGTCTCGCAGGCGCAGGGCGAGAAGCTCCTCAAGCCGCCCTACAACCAGACCTTCATCCATCGCCAGACCATGGCCGGCGCCATGCGGTTCTCGACGGCGGAACTCGCGGAATTCGAATCGAAGATCGCCTCGGCCGCCGACCGCGCACTGGCGCTGGAGATCAGCCATTTCGACGCGCTGCTGGCGCAAGTCCTCGCCGCCACCGACGCGATCAAGGCCGCGGCGGAAGCACTCGCCGCGCTCGACGTGTCGGCTGGCCTCGCCGAACTCGCCGACGCGCTGAACTGGACACGCCCCATCGTCGATTCCTCGCTCGCCTTCGCTATTCAAGGCGGACGCCATCCGGTTGTCGAAGCGGCGCTGAAAGCGCGCGGAGAAGCCTTTACCTCCAACGACTGCGATCTGTCGGGAACCAAGGCCGGCGCCATCGCCGTCGTCACCGGCCCCAACATGGCGGGCAAGTCGACCTATCTGCGGCAGAACGCGCTGATCGTGGCGCTCGCGCAGATGGGCTCGTTCACGCCGGCCAGAAGGGCGCATGTCGGCGTGGTCGACCGGCTGTTCTCGCGCGTCGGCGCGTCGGACGATCTGGCCAGAGGGCGGTCGACCTTCATGGTCGAGATGGTCGAGACGGCGGCGATCCTCAATCAGGCGACGGAGAAATCGCTCGTCATTCTCGACGAGATCGGCCGCGGTACGGCGACATTCGACGGCCTCTCCATCGCCTGGGCGGCGATGGAGCATCTGCACGATTCCAACACGTCGCGCGCGTTGTTTGCGACGCACTTCCACGAGTTGACGCAACTGGGGCAGCGTCTCGCGCGGCTAAAGAATCTGACGATGCGCGTCGCCGACTGGAACGGCGAGGTCGTGTTTTTGCACGAGGTGATTTCGGGCGCGGCCGATCGCAGCTACGGCATTCAGGTCGCGAAACTCGCGGGATTGCCGACCAGCGTGGTCGAGCGCGCGAAAAATATTCTCGGCGAACTCGAAGCCGGCGACCGCCGCGCGCCGGTGGAGCGACTAATCGCCGATCTGCCACTGTTTTCGGCGCGCCCCGCGCCTGCGCCGCCGGCGGACGCCCTGAGGGAAAAGCTCCGCAGCCTCGATCCCGACGACATGTCGCCGCGCGAGGCGTTGCAGACTTTGTACGAATTGCGGAAGCTGGCGCGGGAGTAGCGACCCGTCAGTGCGAGGGAAGCGAAGCAATCCTGCGTCCGGACTGCTTCGTCGCTTCGCTGCTTTCGAAGGCGAAAAACTTCAAGCCGCCGCCATCCGCTCCCCGCGTAAAAGCTCCGCGAATTGCGGATAGCTTTCCGACAGTTCCTCCGTGACGCGCCCGCGCAGCAGCGTCAAAGTCGCTGCGTTCGGCGCCTTCGTTTCCGGAACGATGTCGGCGGCGTCATATTCGAAGCCGGTGTTCGCCTTTACGTCGGCGGCGGTGAAGCCATGATGCGCGCTTTGCAGCGCGAATCGCTTGCGCGTCTTGTCGAATGAGAACAGCGCCATGCCCGTCAGCAGCGCATGCGGGCCGCCCGGCCGCACGATGCCTTCGCTCGTTCCCGGCGCTGAGACATAGTCCACCTTCGGCACGAACACGCGCGAAGAATGTTCCTCGCGAAACAGGATCACACGCGGCACGAGATAATACATGAAGGCCGAGCCGAAGCAGCCAGGCCAGCGCACGTCGCTCTGCGGATAATCGCCCGTGCCGACGAGGTTGATGTTGGCCTCGCCGTCGATCTGGCCGCCGCCGAGAAAAAAGGCGTCGACGCGCCCTTGAGCCGTGCAGTCGAACAATTCGGCGCCGCCGTTGGTGAAGAAATTGTGTTCCTCGGAGCCCAGAACGGAAATGCGCACGCGCGGCTTGCCGGCCTGCTCGTTTCGTGCGCGCAACAGCATGGCGCCGGCGGCGGGGATCGGCGAGGAGGCGCCGACCGCGACGTGGCGGATGCCGTCGAGGAGATCGGCGACGCAGGCGATCAGCAATTCGCGGTTGGTATAGTCGCCCATCACGCGGCCTCGCGCTGACGGCGGGCGAAGCCGTCCATGTAGGCCGCGAAGCCTTCGGGCGTCTTCGCCATCGCGGCGTAGCGGGCGATTTCGGCGCTATCGACCGCATATTCGCCCCACAGGCCGAGCGGCCAGGCGCCGCGCGGCGCGACGGCGATCTTCGTCACGTAGAGCGCGGGCAACACGCCGGCGGCGGAATCTTCCGTCGCCAGCAGCGACGTCTCGCTGATGCGTTCGACCGTGACGATGGTGGCTTTCGCGGCCTGCGCCATGGTGACGAGTTCTCGGCGTCGGCCGATGCGAACGTTGCCTAACCTGTCCGCCTCCGGCGCGTGAAAAATCGCGACGTCGGGCTGGATCGCCGGAACGACGACGATCGGATCGCCCTTTGCGAAGGGATTATCGATGATCTTCCAGTCGGCACGGGTTTTCAACAGGTCAGAGCCGATGATGCCGCGGATCGGCAGGAACGGCACGCCTTTTTGCGCGGCGATTAGGCCGGAATGCACCGCCGGACAGGTTGCGTCCATCAGCCTGAACGAGCCCTTCTTTACTGCGTCCTGGAAGCGCGGCGCGCCACCGGCTTCGCCGAGCGTGACGGCGCTGGTCTCGAGCACGCCGACCAGCCCCTCGCCGATCAGCATGTCTCCCTGCATGCCCGTCACGGGCACGCATACGACGTGCAACCTGTCGGGCCGGTTGGCGATGATGGCCGCGGTCGCCGCCATCGCGACGCCGCAATAGTCGGCGGGCACGGCAAGCTTGCAGCCGGGACGCACTTCGGCCGCAAGCTCCTCGAGCGAAACGATCTCTCCCATGGCTTTCTCCCTTTGCAGGGATGGTCTCGCGGGCCGGAGGCGCGGTCAAGCGCGCGCGGCGCGTCCCTGTCATGCCCGCAAAAGCGGGCATCCAGTTCCCGAATCCTGGACAAGACAGCGTCGGCCTAGCCCCGCTCGTTCGGAGTGAATGGAGACCTAGGTTTCCGCTTTCGCGGGAATGACAGCCCGCCGCTTCGCGACCTCCGCCCGCTTCAGCACAAAGGTCTGATGGATGTCGAGCACGAACTCGGCATACTCAGGCGGCTTGTCCTTCGCGCGCTTGCGCAGGTGGAGACTGGCGAGCGGCAGATGTTTCAGCTCGATAGAGTCGACGCAATCGAGACCGTCGTCGCGGACGTTTTGCACGAGCGTCCAGTGATCCCAGGGGGGAGCAAGACCGATGATCGCGAGATGGCCACCCGCGAGTTCGTCGCGCAAGGCCGTGAGATAATCGGCGGGCGCATCGAAATCGCGCCGCAGGAAAGGCTCGCTCCACTCGATCCGGAATTTGTATCTTTTGCTCGCGAACCGATCAGCGGCGGCGAGCATGCGGCGGATATGCCGGACCTTCGTGCCGTCCCAGATCGCGCGCGGAAATCGCTCGGGAACGGCCTCGACCAGCGCGCGCATGACGCGACGGGCTTCATCCTCGCTGTGGGAGAAGCCGCCGTCGCGCAGCAGATCGAGCGCATTGACGATCGCGTAGAGGCCGCAGAGGCCATCGAGATGTCCCTGACGGAACGGCTCGTTCGCCATCATCCGGCCTTCCCGGCGCACGCGATCACCGCGGCGCCAGAATCATCACCATCTGGCGACCTTCCATCGAAGGCTCCGCTTCGACCTTGGCCATCTGCGCCGTCTCGGCCTTCACCTTTTCGAGCAGGCGATAGCCGATGTCCTGGTGCGCCATTTCGCGCCCGCGGAACCGCAAGGTGATCTTGACCTTGTCGCCCTCGATGAAGAAGCGGCGGACCGCCTTCATCTTTACATCGTAATCGTGTTCGTCGATGCCCGGACGGAGCTTGATCTCCTTCACCTCGACGATCTTCTGACGCTTGCGCGCTTCCGCAGCCTTCTTCTGTTCGTTGAAGCGAAACTTGCCGTAATCGAGGATCTTGCAGACCGGCGGATTGGCGTTCGGGACGATTTCCACGAGGTCCAGACCGGCCTCTTCGGCCAGACGCAACGCCTCGTTGATGTCCGTCGGGCCCCGATTCTGGGCCTCGGCGTCGATGAGTTGCACGAGCGGAACGCGTATTTCGCGGTTTGTGCGCGGCCCGCCTTTCTCCGGGGTCGGCGGCGCTTTCATGGGACGACGAATGGCAATTTCTCCATTGTTATTGCAGAATCGGCTCGACTTTGCGCTTCCCGGCGTATGACCCGGCGCGCGCATACGACAAGGCGCCCGCCGGCTCGCGCCGTCGCTCGCTCGGCGCCAAGATCGTTGCTGCAGTTCCTTAAGTCAACCGGCCGGCGTCGGTTCCAGCAGGCTTTCATAAAGCAAGAGGGTCGAAGCGCACATTTTTTCGATCGAAAACAGGTCGGAGACCCGATGTCGCGCCCGCATGGCCAGCGCGTCGCGCGCGGCGGCCCGCAGATCGAGCGCCTCCGCGATGGCGTCAGCCAGGGCCGGCGCGTCGCCCGGCGGAACGCGCCAGCCGGTGCGCTCGGCGGGAAGCGCCTCAGGGGGCGCAAACACGGTTTCCACCGACGCGCCGAGGTCGGAAACGACGACCGGCGCCCCCATCGCCTGCGCCTCGACCCCGATCCGGCCGAAGGCTTCGGGTTCGAGCGCCGGAGCGACGACGCATGCCGCCGCCAGCAGCGCCGCCGGCATATCAGCGCAATGTCCGACCCGACGGACGATCCCGGACAGGCCGGCGTCCCCCGCCCAGCGGTCAATTTCCCTGGGATAGGCGTCCCGCTCCTCATCGCCGGCGAGAATGAAGGCGAGGTCACGCCTGCCGTCGGCCCGCAGAATCCGGGCGGCGTCGATGAAAACGCGGTGCCCCTTGCGTCGCGCGAGCCGGGCCGGCATCAGCACGATGCGGACGTCGGGCGGAACCTTCCAGCTTTCCCGCAGGGCGCGCACCCGGTCGGCGCCGACCGCCTCGGGCGCAAACAGGCGCAGATCGACCCCGCGGTGAATGGTCGCGACACGACCGGCGGCGAAGGGATAACTTTCGACGACATGGCGGGCGGTGAAATCCGAATTGGCGATGACGCGATCGCCCATCGCCATCACGGAATTGTAGCGGACTTTCATCTCCGAACGCGCCGAATAGACGCCATGGTAAGTGGTGACGAACGGAACGCCCCGCCTGCGCGACGCGCCCAGCGCGACCCAGGCGGGCGCGCGCGAGCGCGCATGGACGAGATCGACGCCCTGCCGCTCGATCAGCCTTGCGAGCCGACGGACGTTGGCTGCCATGGCGAACGGATTTTTCGTCGCTGCGGGGAACGCATGGAACTCGCCGCCAAGCGCCTGCAGCTCCCCGACGAGGCGCCCCCCCTCGGCAGCGACCAGCGCGCGCGCGCCGACACGCACCAGAGCCTCGACAATTTCCAGCGTGGTCCGCTCCGCGCCGCCCGAATCGAGCGAGGGGATGATCTGCAGCACGACCCGGCCGGCAATGGCGCGATTGGTCTGGAACAGTCGCAAGGTGTTGGGCATCGCTTCATTCATGTATGTCAACGTGGTTTACGGTCGCTTACCGAGCGATGGGCGACGCGCCGGGAGCCGGGCACATGATCCAGAATGACGCCAATCCAGCGGTCGACCGGCGCCCCGAGCACACGGTCGTCGGCGATGGCCCGGACGCCCGGACGATAGCTTTCCGCAAGATTGCCGGCAGCGGCAAGGGCGAAGCTCGGCCGGGACTGGTCTGGCTCGGCGGTTTCAGGTCGGACATGACCGGCGTGAAGGCGGTCGCGCTGGAAAGATACGCGGCCAACGCCGGCCGCGCCTGCCTGCGGTTCGATTATTCGGGGCATGGCGAATCGGGCGGCGCCTTCGAGGATGGCACGATCAGCCGCTGGCTGGAGGAAAGCCTTGCGGTCTTTCGCGCGCAAACGCAGGGCCCGCAGGTGCTCGTGGGTTCCTCGATGGGTGGATGGATCGCGCTGCTGCTGGCCCGCGCCCTCGCACAGGCGGGCGAGGAGCGACGGATCGCGGGCATGGCGTTGATCGCGCCCGCCGTCGATTTCACGCAGGCTCTGATATGGCCAGATCTCAGCGGCGAGGCGCGGCGGGAAATCGAAACCAAAGGGTGCTGGTTTCGCCCGTCGCAGTATTCATCCGAGCCCTATCCGATCACGCGCGGCCTGATCGAGGATGGCAAAAGCCATCTGCTGTTCGGCGGTGAAATCCGCACCTATGGACCCGTCCATATCCTTCAGGGGATGCTTGATCCGGACGTGCCGTGGCGGCATGCGCTGGCGCTGGTCGAACATCTCGCGGACGACCCGGCGGTGCTGTCGTTCGTCCGGGACGGCGACCATCGCCTCTCCCGCGACGCCGACATTGCGCGATTGCTCGCGGCGATCGATGCTGTGGCCTGAAAGTCGCGCCTGGTAAACAATTCGTAAACTATTGCGAAACATGCTCCGGCAAACACCGCGCGCGATGGCATGCCGCTAATGCTCAGGATAAGGTCCGATCGGGGTGGTCAGGGATATTACGACAATGCTGAATCAATCGGGCCGGATCGCCCGGATTCGTCTGCTTGCCGCTTCCGCAATGGCGACCGCGGTCATCGGCGCGCCGGCGGCGGCGCTCGAAGGGGCGGGTCCATCGTCGGCATCGCCCCGTGGCCTGCTGCCGGCAGCGGCCGCGGGGCCCGTCACCATCGTCGTATCAACCGATCGCCAGCATCTGACAGTCTATGATGGCGACCGCGCCGTCGCCGAATCGGTCGTCTCGACCGGCATGCCCGGCCATTCGACGCCCCACGGCGTGTTCAGCATCATCGAGAAACAGGCATTCCACCGCTCCACGATCTACAGCGGCGCGCCGATGCCGTTCATGCAGCGGCTGACTTGGTCCGGCGTGGCCCTGCACGAGGGCCACGTCACCGGCCATCCTGCGTCGCACGGCTGCGTGCGGCTGCCGGCGGCTTTCGCCAAGGAACTCTACAGGTACACGAAGCGGGGCGCCCGCGTGATCATCGCGCACGACAATGTCACTCCTGCGCCCATCGCCGCCGTCGCGCCGTTCGAACCGCCGCCCTCCCGCCGTTTCGTGATGGGCGAAGCCGCAAACGACGGCCGCATGCCTGGCGAAATCGAACAGACCGACGCAACGATCAGCGCGGCGCGCATCCGGACCAGGAACGATGTGGTTGGCGCAGCGCCGGTGACGGCGCTCGTAAGCCGCAAGACCGGCATGCTCTATGTCCGGCGCGCCTTTGCGCCGATCTTCGAGGCGCCGGCGACGATCGACGAGCCCAACCGCCCGCTCGGCGCGCATGTCTATGTCGCGCGCCGGTCCAGCGGAGGCGCGGTGTCGTGGTCGACGATGACGGTCACGGGACAGGTGCGCGAGGCGCTCAACGCGCCCGAGCAACACGGCACGAAAAGCGACGAGGCGGCGCGCGCCGTGCTGCCGTCATCTGCAAGCGGCGCGCTGGCGCGCGTCCATCTCGCGCCGGGAACCGAGGCGCGCCTGAACACGCTTCTGTCGGAGGGCGCAACGCTCATCATATCCGATGAGGGCGCGCGCCTGCACGAATCCTGGGCCGGGACCAACTTCATCGCCATAGTCGAGTGAAGCGCGGGGCGTCGAGTGACGCACGGGGCGGAGCCGCGTCACGCCGTCCGCCCCGCCAAACTCTTATTCAGCGGTGATCAGATCGCCGACGGGCTCCCAGGTCTTGCCATCGAACCGCACGATCTGCAGCTTGTTGAAGCCAACGTAATTGTCCGGCGTGATGGTAAGAGTTACGCCCGGCAGCATCGTCGGCAATTGCAGATCCCTGATCGACGTCACGACCTTCATCAGGTTTTCACGCGTCAGGTCGTTTCCGCAGTCCTTGAGGATCCTCGCGGTCAGCCATGCCGACATGTAGCCGACGCCGGTGCTCTGATCGTTCGGATCGCCCGCCGGATACCATTGCTTCATGAAGGCGATAAACTCCTTCATTTCCGGGTCGTTGGCCCAGCGCGGATCGGAAACGATTTTCGCGCCGGACGCCGTGACGAGCCCGACCGAATTCTCGAGACCTGCCGGTTCGAGCACGCCCTTGATCGAGGACGACACGCTGACGACGTAGTAGAGTGGCTTCCAGCCGAGTTCGGCCGCCTTCTTGATCGCCTGCGCGCCGAATTTCGGCGTGGACATGGCGTAGAAGACGTCGGCGCCTGAATTCTTGAATGCAACCATCTGCGAATCGAGCGTCGGGTCGCTGACTTCGTAGGACTTCTCGATCACGATCATCGAGGCGGCCTTGTCGCCGAGGCCCTGCTTGAAGCCCTTGACGTAATCCTTACCCGAGTCGTCGTTCTGGTAGAGGATCGCGATCTTGCCGTTGGGCTTTGTCCTCAGGATGTATTTGGCCGCGACCTTGCCCTCCATCGTGTAGGAGGGATAAAGCGGCATCGTGTAAGGAAAATTCTTCGGGTCGTTCCACTTGTCTGCGCCGGACGAAACGAACAGTTGCGGCACTTTTTTCTGGTTCATGTATTTCTGGATCGCCGAATTGGTCGGCGTGCCAAGCGGGCCGAAATCGGCGAGGATGCCGTCCTGTTCGACGAGCTTGCGCGTCTGCTCCACCGTCTTCGGCGGCGAATAGGCGTCGTCATAGCTGAGGAACGTAATCTTGCGCCCATTGATCCCGCCCCTGGCGTTGATCATCTCGTAAAAGGCGCTCTCGGTCTTGCCCTGCGAGGAATAGGCGGACGCCGGCCCGCTATAGGGCATGGTGTTGCCGATCTTGATTTCCTTGTCGGAGACGCCCGGCCCATTCTGGGCGAAGGCGCAGGGCGTGGCGGCGAGCCCCGCGACGAAAACCGCGACTGACAGACATCTCATAGTTTCTCTCCCCATGGACGCGCCCGTGACGCACGCCGCGGATGCGGCGACGCCTATTCGGCGGCCGGCGCCCAGCTCGGCCGACGCTTTTCCAGAAACGCGGACAACCCCTCTCGGAAGTCAGCGGATTTGACACAGAGAATCTGGTTGCGATCCTCCATCGCGATCACCTGCTCGATTGAGCCGGCGTCGACGCTCATGTTGAGACACTCCTTGGACATGCGCAGGCCGAGCGGCGCGGTGAGAAGGAGATCGTCGACGAAGGATTGCGCGGCGCTTTCGAGTGACGCCTCCTCGACGACCTCCGAAACGAGACCGACCGCGAGCGCCCGCGTTGCATGAATGAAGCGGCCCGTGAGGATGAGTTCGGAGGCGACCGACACGCCGACAAGGCGCGGCAGGAAATAGCTTGAGCCTATGTCACAACCGCCGATGCCAAGCTTGATGAAGGCGCAGTTCATGCGTGCGCTGGCGGCAGCGATCCGGATGTCGGCGGCGAGGGCCAGCGCAAATCCGCCGCCGGCCGCCGCGCCCTGCACACAGGCGATGATCGGCTGCGGGCAGCGGCGCATTTTCATCACGATACTGGCGATGCGACGCTGGTTATCAAGCGAGGCTTGCGTGTCCTCGCCAAAATTGCCGAGCGCATTGCGCCGCGCGCTCGCCTTGATGTCGAGGCCGGCGCAAAAATTTTTGCCGGCGCCGCGCAGCACGACCACGCGGGTGTCGTAGTCGCGTTCCAGCGATTCGAAATAATGATTGAGCGCGTCGACCAGTTCGGGGTCGAGAGAATTGAGCGCGTCAGGCCGGTTGAGCGTAACCCAGTCGACGGGACCGCGCTTTTCGACGATCAGGCAAGACGCGCTCATATCCACATCCTCAGCGCGGCGCCATGCGGATGGCGCCGTCAAGGCGGATCGTCTCGGCGTTCAGCATCGGATTCTCGACGATGTGCACCGCAAGCATGGCGTATTCCTTCGGATCGCCGAGGCGAGAGGGGAAAGGCACCTGCGCCCCGAGGCTGCGCTGGGCTTCTTCCGACAGCCCCTGCAGCAACGGCGTCAGGAACAGGCCCGGCGCGATCGTGTTGACGCGGATGCCGAAGCGGGCGAGATCGCGCGCCACCGGCAACGTCATGCCAACGATTCCGCCCTTGGAGGCCGAATAGGCGGCCTGACCGATCTGGCCGTCGAACGCGGCGACCGACGCGGTGTTGACGATCACGCCGCGCTCTTCGCCGATCGGATTCTCCTTCGACATGCGTTCCGCCGCCAGCCGCAGCATGTTGAATGACCCGATCAGGTTCACGTCGATGATCTTCTTGAACGCATCGAGCGGAAAGGCGCCATTCTTGTTGACGGTCGTGATCGCGTTGCCGATCCCGGCGCAGTTCATGAGCACGCGCGGCGTTCCGTGCGCCTTGGCGGCGACGTCGAACGCGGCGATCGCGTCGGCTTCGCTCGTCACATCGCCGCCGATGCCGATGCCGCCAATTTCACCCGCGACCTTCTCGGCATTCGCCTTGTTCAGGTCGAAACACGCGACCCTGGCGCCCTTGGACGCCATCAGACGCGCTGTCGCCGCGCCGAGGCCGGAGCCGCCGCCCGTGACAAATACAGAAAGTCCGTTCAACTGCATGGGAAACCCCTCTTGCTGCCTTGCTTGAATTGCTAAGACCAGGCCGCCAGCGCGGCCCGTGCGTCGATCCTGCCCTCCATCGGCGCAGACTGAATCTGCGACGGCGTGCGCGAGAAACGCGGCGCCGGCGCCGGTTGCAGGGCGCCGGCATGTTCCACAAACGTCTTGCGCGCGACAAGATGCGGATGGCGCGGCGCCTCGTCCATCGCCTGCACCGCCATCGCGCAGGCATCAGTGCCCTCGAGCAGATCGCTCCATTCGGCGCGCGTCTTCATTTTGAAAACCGCCTCGAGTTTCTCCTGCAAGGCCGGCCATTGCCCGCGATCGTTCTGCGCCTTGAACGCCGGATCCTCGATGCCGGCGCGCTGCAGCAGCTCCGCATAGAATTGCGGCTCGATCGCGCCGACCGAGAAATGCTTGCCGTCCTTCGTCTCGTAAACGCGATAGAAATGCGCGCCGCCGTCGAGCAGGTTTTCGCCAGGTCCGCCGGGCCATACGCCCATGGCCTTCAGCGCGTGGAACATCGTGATCAGGCTGGCCACGCCGTCGCACATGGCGACATCGACTACCTGGCCCTTGCCGGAGCCGCGCGCCTCGATCAGCGCAGCGAGCGTTCCCATGACGAGATAGAGCGCCCCGCCGCCATAATCGCCGACGAGATTGAGCGGCGATACGATTTCCCCCGCTCTCGACCGGAAAGAATCGAGCGCGCCCGTTACGGCGACGTAATTGATGTCATGGCCTGCGGCCTGCGCAAGCGGCCCTTCCTGTCCCCAGCCGGTCATGCGGCCGTAAACAAGGCGCGGATTGCGCTTCAGCATTTCGTCCGGACCGAGCCCGAGTTTTTCCATCACGCCTGGACGAAAGCCCTCGACCAGCGCGTCGGCTTTGGCGACCAACGCCTGCGCGGTCGCAACGTCCTCGGGCTTCTTGAGGTCGAGTTCAATCGTGCGGCGACCGCGATTGACGAAATTGCCGGGATGATTGCGCCCCTGCCCCGGACGCTGGATCGACAGGACGTCGGCGCCCATGTCGGATAGCAGCATGCAGGCGAACGGGCCTGGCCCGATGCCTGCAAATTCGACGATCTTCACGCCGCGCAGCGGCCCCTTCGCATCGGTCATATGGAAATCTCCCTGCGCCTCAGCGTCCGGTCCAGTGCGGTTTGCGCTTTTCGGCGAACGCCTTCGGACCTTCGATGAAATCGTTCGATTGCTTCATCGCCTCCACCGCCGGGAAGCTTTCCTGATCCTTCAGCGCCTGCGCGAGCGGAAGCTCCGCGCCACGGATGGCGACCTGCTTGGAGGCGCGGATCGACATCGGGCTCAGTTCGCAGATTTTCTTCGCCGTGGCTTTCGCGGCCGCGAGCGCGCCGCCTGCGGGCGCGACTTCCGTCACGAAGCCGAGTTCAAACCCTTCCCTCGCGCTCACGCGGCGCGCCGTCAGGATCATGCCCATGGCGCGCTTCATGCCGATCACGCGCGGCAGGCGCAGCAGGCCGCCCGCCATGGCGGCAAGGCCGACGCTCGGCTCGGGCAGGGCGAAGATCGCGTTCTCCGCCGCCACGATCAGATCGCAGGCGAGCGCCACCTCGAAGCCGCCGCCCATGGCGAACCCGTTGACCGCCGCAATGATCGGTTTGTCACAATCGAAACGGCTGACAAGTCCGCCGAAGCCGCTCCTGCCCCAGCCGCGCTCGCCGCCGGCGGCTTGATATTTGAGATCGTTGCCAGCGGAAAAAGCCTTGTCGCCGGCGCCGGTGACGATCGCGACCCATTGGTCAGGATCTGCGGCGAAGGCGTCGAACGCCGCCTCCAGTTCGAAGTGCGCGGGCTTGTGCAGCGCGTTGAAGACCTGCGGCCGGTTCAGCGTGACAACAGTGATCGGGCCTTCGCGCTCCACCAGAATATGTTCGAATGCCATGCGCGCGCTTCTCCTTGCCGTCTCCTCGTGCGCGCGCTCTCCCGGCGCGTCGCCCCTTGCACTTAGCGCATGGCGGGCGCCCCCGCAAGATTTAGTTAGTCGATTGACTAAATCGGCAGCGCCCGCATATTCTCGGCGCAAAGCAAGGGAAACGAACTCAAGGAGAGTATGATGGCAGAGGCATATATCGTCGCGGCGGCGCGAACCGCCGGCGGACGCAAGGGCGGCCGACTGTCTGGATGGCATCCCGCCGATCTTGCCGCCCAGGTGCTTGACGCGCTGGTTGAACGCACCGGCGCCGACCCGGCGCTGATTGACGACGTGATCATGGGCTGCGTCGGCCAGGCGGGCGAACAGGCGACCAATATCGCTCGCAATGCCGTGCTCGCGTCGAAACTGCCGGAGAGCATTCCGGGAACGTCCGTCGATCGTCAGTGCGGTTCGTCGCAGCAGGCGCTGCACTTCGCGGCGCAGGCCGTCATGTCCGGCTTCCAGGATGTGGTAATCGCGGCCGGCGTCGAGAGCATGTCGCGCGTGCCGATGGGCCTGCCAGCCTCGCTTCCGGCCAAGCATGGCTTCGGCAATTACATGAGCCCGAACATGCAGGCGCGCTATCCCGGCGTCGTGTTCAGCCAGTTTCCGGGCGCCGAAATGGTTGCGAAGAAATACGGCCTGACCAAGGACCAGCTCGACCAGTTCGGTTTCGAGAGCCACCAGAAAGCGATCCGCGCAACCAGGTCCGGCGATTTCGCCAAGGAAATCGTGCCCGTCGAAGTGACCGTCGATGGCGTCAAGGTCATGCACACGACCGATGAAGGCATTCGCTACGATTCTTCGCTTGAAGGGATGCGCGGCGTGAAGCTTCTGGTCGAGGGCGGCTGCATTACGGCGGCGACCTCCAGTCAGATCTGCGACGGCGCGTCCGGCGTGATGGTCGTCAACGAGAAAGGCCTGAAGGCGCTCGGCGTCAAGCCGCTCGCGCGCATCCACCACATGTATGTCATGGGTCATGATCCCGTAATCATGCTGGAAGCGCCGATCCCCGCCACCAACAAGGCGCTGGAACGCGCCGGCATGAAGATCGACGACATCGACCTGTTCGAGGTCAACGAGGCTTTCGCATCGGTGCCAGTGGCATGGCTCAAGGGCACGGGCGCCGATCCGGCGCGGCTCAACGTCAACGGCGGCGCGATTGCGCTCGGCCATCCGCTCGGCGGCTCCGGCGCCAAGCTGATGGCGACGCTCGTCCACGCCCTGCATCAGCGCGGCAAGCGCTACGGCCTGCAAACCATGTGCGAGGGCGGCGGCCTCGCCAACGTGACGATCGTCGAACGGCTCTGACAAGTTCGAGGCCGGCCTGAGAGCCGGCCTTCTTCATCGCCAGACGAGAGCGAAGCTTGGCCGATCAGCCTCAATCCGCCGCGCCCGCCGCAAGCGCGAAGAACTCATTCGCCGATCAGGCGCTGACGGTTGTGCGGCGCTTTGCGCCGGGCGTCGAGAAAATCGAAAAGCTCGCGCGCCTGTCCGGCGGCGCAAGTCAGGAGACATGGTCGCTGACGGTTCTGGCGTCGGGCGCGCCGCAGCGCATGATCCTGCGCCGTGCGCCGGCGGGCTTGCCGGTCGTCGAGAAAATCTCGCTCGAAACCGAAGCCGCGCTGATGCAGGCCGCCGAGAAAGCGGGCGTGCCTTCGCCGCACGTCCACTACGTGGTCCGGCCTGAAGACGATTTCGGCCGCGGCTTTTTCATGAGCCATGTCGAAGGCGAAGCGCTGGGGCGCAAAATCGTGCGCGACGAGATGTTCGCCGCCGTGCGGCCCAAGCTCGCGCGGCAGGCCGGCGAGATTCTTGCGCGCATTCACGCGATTGATCCGGCCGGTCTACCCGAACTGCCTCGTGTGAAACCGGCGGAGGAAATCGCCACCCTGTTCCAGAATTACCGGCGCTGGAGCGATCCACGCCCCGTGTTCGAACTCGCTTTCCGCTGGCTGTCCGGGCGAATGCCGCCCGCAGACGCGCAATTGCGCCTCGTGCATGGCGACTTTCGCAACGGCAACATGTTGGTCAGGCCCGATGGCGTCGCCGCCGTGCTCGACTGGGAACTGGCGCATGTCGGCGATCCCATGCGCGACCTCGGCTGGATTTGCACTGGCGCCTGGCGTTACAGCGTGATCGACAAGCCGGTTGGCGGATTCGGCGAACGCGCGGATTTGATCGCAGGCTACGAGGCCGCCGGCGGCGCGAAAGTCGATCCGGAAGTCCTGCGCTTCTGGGAAACGCTTGGCAGCCTGCGCTGGGGCGTGATGTGCATCGGCATGGGTTTTCGCGCGAAACAATCGGATCGTCCGGTCGAAATGTCGATGATTGCGCGCCGGACGTCGGAAAACGAAATCGATCTTTTGCGTCTGCTTGCGCCGCGCGGCGCGTGATAGCGGGAAAACGCCATGCAGGACAGACCCAGTCCCATCGAACTGCTCGCCGCCGTCGCGCATTTCTTGCGTACCGAAATCCTGCCGACGCTGAGCGGCCATCATGCCTTTCAAACGCGCGTGTCCTGCAATGCGCTCGACCTTATCGCCCGCCAGATCGCGCTTGAACCGGCAGCGGACGCCGCCGAGGTCGCGAGGCTGACAGCATTGCTCGGCCACGACGGAACGCTCGAATCGCTCAACCAGGAAATCGCGATCGCGATCGCGGACGGCAGGGCGACGCTGGAGACGCCCGGCCTCGCGGATCATCTGTGGGCGACGACGCTGGCCAAGCTCGCGGTCGACCAGCCGCAATACGGTTCCTACAAGCGCGAAATCGCGCGTGACGCAAAACAATAGTCAGGAGACGCTCATGGACTTCTCATTGCCGAAAGAGATCGCGGACTATCTCGTCGAACTCGACGCCTTCGTCACCCGCGAAATCAAGCCGCTGGAGCAGCAGGACGACAATATCCGCTTCTTCGATCATCGCCGCGAATACGCCCGCACTGATTTCGAGCGGGGCGGCCTGCCGCGCACGGAATGGGAAGCACTGCTGCGCGAAGCCAAGAACCGCGCCGACAAGGCCGGCCATCTGCGTTACGCCCTACCCAAGCGCTATGGCGGCAAGGACGGCACCAATCTCGGCATGGCCGTGATCCGCGAGCATTTCGCCGCGCAGGGGCTCGGCCTGCATAATGATCTGCAGAACGAGCATTCGATCGTCGGCAATTTTCCTGTCGTCATCATGCTCGACACCTACGGCCGTCCCGAACAAAAGGCCGCCTTCATCGACGGCCAGTTCACCGGCGAGACCCGCATCTGTTTCGGCCTGACGGAAGCCGCGCATGGATCGGACGCGACCCACATGGGCACCCGCGCAGTCCCGGAAACACGCGGCGGCAAGGCCGGCTGGCGCATCGACGGCGAGAAGATGTGGATCACCGGGATGCACCACGCCACGCATTGCGCGGTGTTCGCCCGCACGTCCGGCAAGGACGGCGACGCCAGGGGCATTTCCTGTTTTCTCGTTCCGGTCCCGATCGATGGCCTCGTGATCGAGGAATACATGTGGACGTTCAACATGCCGACGGACCACCCGCGGCTGTCGATCAACAATGTCTGGGTCCCGGAAGACGCGCTGTTCGGAGAGCCGGAGAACGGTCTCGCGCTGGCGCAATGTTTCGTACACGAGAACCGCATCCGTCAAGCCGCAAGCTCGCTCGGCGCAGCGGTGTTCTGCATCGAGGAGAGCATCAAATATGCGCGCGTCCGCAGCCCGTTCGGCAAGGCGCTCGCCACCAACCAGGCGATCCAGTTTCCGCTGGTCGAGCTGGCCACACAGGCGGAAATGTTGCGTCTGCTGATCCGCAAGACCGCATGGGAAATGGATCAATTGCCGCGCAACCAGATCGAGCATCAGCTCTCGGACAAGGTGTCGATGTGCAATTATTGGGCGAACCGCCTGTGCGGACAGGCGGCGGATCGCGCCATTCAGGTGCATGGCGGCATCGGCTATTCGCGCCACAAGCCGTTCGAGCACATCTATCGCCACCACCGCCGCTACCGCATCACGGAAGGCTCGGAAGAGATCCAGATGCGCAAGGTGGCCGGCTATCTGTTCGGCTTCATGGGGCCGCGCAAGGCGCTGTTCGCCGGCAAGGGCAAATAGACCTCGTCGTCGCCAGGGAAGCGAGGCGATCCGGAACGACGACCCGGCTCCGGTCGCTCCGCCGCTTCTGGCGAACTCGTCAACAGATTCACACCACGATCAATCATAAGCAACGGGAGGGCCCCCCTGCATGGAATTCAATCGCGTCAAACTGGACATGGACGACGGCGTCGCGATCGTGACGCTCAATCACACCGAAGTGATGAACGCCATCTCGATCGACATGCTCGAAGGGCTGGGCGATGCGTTCGACTTTATCGAGGACAAGGCCAACGGCGTGCGCTGCGTCGTGCTGACCGGGGCGGGCAAGGGCTTTTGCGCCGGCGCCAATCTGCAGGGCCGCAATACCAGCACGTCGAAAAAGAGCAACGCAGGATCGGTGCTCGAAAGCCACTACCACCCGCTTCTGCGCCGCATGCGCTACCTGCATTGCCCGATGATCACAGCCGTCAATGGCGCGGCGGCCGGGGCCGGCATGAGCCTCGCGCTGATGGGCGATCTCAAGCTCGCCGGCAAGTCCGCCTATTTCATGCAGGCCTTCCGCCGCATCGGCCTGGTGCCGGATGCGGGTTCGACGTATATCCTGCCGCGCCTGATCGGTACGGCGCGCGCGATGGAATTGTCGTTGCTCGGCGAGAAACTACCGGCCGCGAAGGCGCTTGAATGGGGCCTCATCAACCGCGTCCACGAGGACGCCGAGCTGGTGGACGAAGCCAGGAAAATGGCGACCGAACTGGCGCACGGCCCCACCGTCTCCCTTGGACTGATCCGTGGTCTTTATTGGCAGAGCCCGGAAAATTCGTTCGAGCAACAATTGGACCTCGAATTCCGCACGCAGAAAATCGCTGGCTCCACGGCCGACTTCAAGGAAGGCGTAACGGCCTTCCTCGAAAAGCGCCCGGCGCGGTTCATGGGGGCGTGAGGCAGCCATGATCAGAACACGCTTCACCGAAATGTTCGGGCTCCAGCACCCGATCGTGCAGGGCGGCATGCAATGGGTGGGCCGCGCAAATCTCGTTGCGGCCGTCGCCAACGCCGGCGCGCTCGGCTTCATCACCGCCCTGACGCAGCCGACGCCGGAAGATCTGGCGAAGGAGATCAAACGCTGCCGCGAGATGACCGACAAGCCGTTCGGCGTGAATCTGACCATCCTTCCATCGATCACCCCGCCGCCCTACGCAGAATACCGGCGCGCCATCATCGAAGGCGGCGTCAGGATCGTCGAGACGGCGGGCTACAAGCCGCAGGAGCACATCGACGATTTCAAGTCGCACGGCGTGCGCGTCATCCATAAATGCACCGCTGTCCGACACGCGCTGTCGGCGCAGCGCATGGGCGCGGACGCCATCTCGATCGACGGCTTCGAGTGCGCCGGCCATCCGGGCGAGGACGACATTCCCGGCCTGATCCTCATCCCCTGCGCCGCCGACAAGATCACGATTCCCATGATCGCATCCGGTGGCTTTGGAGATGGGCGCGGACTGGCGGCGGCGCTGGCGCTCGGCGCGGACGGCGTCAACATGGGCACGCGATTTTGCGCGACCGTGGAAGCGCCGATCCATGAGGCGTTCAAGCAGCAGATGGTGGCGAACGACGAGCGTCAGACCGACCTCATCTTCCGCACCATGCACAACACGGCGCGCGTCGCCAGGAACGCGATCAGTCAGGAAGTCGTCGCGGCCGAGAAGCGCGGCGCGAAATTCGAGGAGGTAAAGCACCTCGTCGCCGGCGTGCGCGGCCGCGCTGGCCTGGAAAGCGGCGACGTCGACGCGGGCATCTGGTCAGCCGGCATGGTGCAGGGCCTCATTCACGACATTCCGACCGTGAAGGAACTGGTCGAGCGCATTGTCGCGGAGGCGGAGAGCATCATCTCCAGCCGCCTTGCCGGCATGCTGGTCGCTCGCAGCGAAGCAGTCGCATGAACGATGGCGAATGATCATGGCCGCCGCGGGACACGTGTCCGCGGCGGCCAGGTCAGCAAGCGCCGATGGCGCCGTTCGGCGACGGCCGATCAGTGCGCCTGCGGCGGTCCGAGCGGCTTGCCGTCGTCGCGAAGGAACACGTAGATGGCCGGAATGACCAGGATCGTCAGCGCCGTCGACGAGATCAACCCGAACACCATCGAAATCGCCAGCCCCTGAAAGATCGGATCGGTCAGGATGAAGGCGGCGCCGATCACCGCGGCGGCGGCGGTCAGGAAGATCGGCTTGAAGCGTGTCGCGCCCGCGTCGATGAGCGCGCGGCGCAGCGGGACGCCGTCGGCCTGCCGATTGCGGATGAAGTCCACCAGCAGGATCGAATTGCGCACGATAATGCCGGCGAGCGCGATGAACCCGATCATCGACGTCGCGGTGAACGCCGCGCCGAGCATCCAGTGGCCCAGCAGAATGCCGATCAGAGTCAACGGCACGGGCACAAGTATCACGAGTGGCAACTTGAACGAACCGAACTGGCCGACCACGAGCAGATAAATGCCGAGAATCGCGACCATGAACGCCGCGCCCATGTCGCGGAACGTGACATAGGTCACCTCCCACTCGCCGTCCCATAGCAGGGTCGGCTCGGAATCGTTGACGGGCTGGCCATGATATTTGATCTTTGGCGGTCCACCCGGCCCGAAATCGATCTTCGCGATTTCGTCGTTCACAGCGAAGATGCCGTACACGGGCGCTTCAAACCGGCCGGCGACCTCCGCCGTGACCATTTCCGCATAGCGGCCGTTATGCCGGAAGATCGGGTAGGACGCCTGCTCGATCTTCGCCCGCACGACGTCGCCGAGTTCGACATTCGCGCCCTGCCGAGGCGTGCCGCCCGCCGGAAGCGGCGTCGTCAGAAGCTTTTCGCCCGGCGTCAGCGACGCGCGTGGAATCGCTACGGTAATGTCGACCGGCTTTTCGCCGTCGCCGCGCTGGGAGAAGCCGATCTTCACGCCGCCAAGCAATGCGCCGATCGTGTCATAGACGGCCTGCTCCTGAACGCCGTGAAATTCGAGCGATTCCTGGTCGATCGAATAGCGCAGGCGCTCATTCGGAATTCCGTAGCTGTCGTCCGCATCGACAACGAAATCGACGGCTTCAAAAGCGCGTCGCACCTTGGCCGCCAGATCGCGGCGGGCCTGCGGATCAGGTCCGTAGATTTCCGCCAGCAGCGTCGAAAGGACGGGCGGTCCGGGTGGGACTTCGACGACCTTGATCGACCCGTGCGGCGGCAAAGGCAGATCGGACAGACGTTTGCGAACGTCGAGCGCGATGGCGTGACTGGCCCGGCTTCGCTCGCCTTTTGGCGTCAGGTTGACGGCGAGGTCGCCCTCCTCCGGCGTGGAACGCAGGTAATAGTGGCGCACGAGGCCGTTGAAGTTGAAAGGCGCCGACGCGCCCGCATAGGCCTGGATCGACGTCAGTTCCGGCAAGTCCTTCAGCCGCTCCGCCGCTGCATGCAGGGTTCGCTCTGTTTCCTCGAGCGAGGCGCCGCGTGGCAGATCGAGCATGACCTGCAACTCCGACTTGTTGTCGAACGGCAGCAATTTGACCCGAACGCTCTTGGTATAGAAAAGCACCATCGAGGCGAGCGTCAGTCCGCCAACGATCATCAGAAACACCTTCGAGCGTTTGCGTCCTTCGAGCAGCCATTCCGCCACGCGCGTGTAGGCGCGTCCCATTGCGCCCGGATCGCCGTGGTCGTGACCGCCCGCCGCGCCGTCGCTCTCGAATCGCTTGCGTGCGATTTTCAGGAGCAGCCACGGCGTTATGATGACCGCGACAAAAAACGAAAACAGCATCGCCATGGAGGCGTTAGCGGGAATCGGGCTCATGTAGGGGCCCATCATGCCGCTGACGAACATCATTGGCAGCAATGCCGCGACGATGGTGAGCGTCGCGACGATGGTCGGATTACCGACCTCGGCGACGCCTTCAATCGCTGTTTCGACAAGGCCGCGGTCGCCGCGCATGTTCCAGTGCCGTACGATGTTCTCGACGACGACGATGGCGTCGTCGACGAGAATGCCGATCGAGAAGATCAACGCGAAAAGACTGACGCGGTTGATCGTGTAGCCCATCAGCCACGACGCGAACAAGGTGAGCAGGATCGTCGTCGGAATGATGACGAGAACCACAACGCCCTCGCGCCAGCCAATCGTCAATGTGATGAGTATCACGATCGACACCGTCGCCAGCGCGAGATGGAAGAGCAGTTCGTTCGCTTTTTCTGTCGCGGTCTCGCCGTAGTTGCGAACGACCTCGACCTGAAGATCCGCCGGCACGATGCGCCCGCTTACAGTCTGGAGCCGTTCGAGAATATCGTGGGCGACCACGACTGCGTTGGATCCCTTGCGCTTGGCGAGCGCCAGGCTGACGCTCGGCCGCACGTCCAGCCCGCCGCTGGCGTTGGGCGTCATGGTCCAAGCGCGCCGGTCCAGTTCCGCCTCGCCGACCTTCACATCGGCCACGTCCTTCAGATAGACGGGGCGTCCGTCGCGCGTCGTAAGAAGCAGAAGACCGATATCCGGCACGCCGCGCAGGGTCTGGCCGGCGACGACCGGATAGGACCGATTATTCTGGCGCAGGGCGCCGGCCTGGAACGACCTGTTGGCGTTGGTTACCTTTTCGACCACCTGCGCCAGAGTCATGCCGAATTCGGCGAGACGATCCGGATCCGGCTCGACTCGAATCTGGCTTGGCGAACCGCCGACGATATAGGTCGCGCCAATGTTTTCGACCTTGGTCAGATCGTGCTGGAGATCCTCGGCAACGCGGTAGAGGCCGTTGTCCGTCCAGCGCGCAGCCGCTTCCGGCTTGGCCGCAAGCGTGAGCACGACGGTCGCGACATCGTCGATGCCCCGCCCTATGATCGACGGTTCGACCAGCCCCTTCGGCAGTTCGCCGATGTGGGCCCGGATTTTTTCGTGCACGCGCAGGATTGCCGTGTCCTCGTCGGTGCCGACGTAGAACCGCGCGGTGACAACGACATTGTCGTCCATCGTCTGCGAATAGACATGCTCGACGCCATTGATGCCCTTGACGATGTCTTCCAGCGGACGCGTCACAAGCTCCACCGCGTCGCTCGCCTTGTAGCCGTTGGCGGGCACGATGATGTCCACCATCGGCACACTGATCTGCGGTTCTTCCTCACGCGGGAGCGCGACGAGCGCGATCACGCCGACGATCAACGCGGCGATCAGAAGCAAGGGAGTCAGCGGCGACGTGATAAAGGCGCGCGTCAGCCGCCCGGAGATGCCCAGATCGCTCATGGCGTCAGCACCACGTCGCCGACGCGCAGGCCCGCCAGGATCTCGACGCCGTCCGGGCCGCTGTCGCCGGGCTGCACGACGACTTCGTCGCCACTTTTCAGCCGGACAAACTTGACGCCCGCCCGCTGGTAAACGGCTGCGGCCGGCACGATCATGGTCGTGCGCTTGCCTGTCGACACATAGACGCGGGTCAGCTCGCCGACGAAATAGTCGCCGAGGCCGGGCACGTCGACGTCGGCGATCACGCGCCCGCCGACGATCTCGGGATAAACGAGCCGAACGACGCCGGTCTGCGCGAAACCGCCCACGTCGCCACGCGCCGCCATGGCCACCTTGTCGCCGGCGCGCATGAATTGCGCGTGGCGTTCGGGCAGTTGCAGACGCAGGATATATTGGTCCGCCGCAATGGTCGCGACAGTCTCGCCGGGCATGAGGACGCGGCCGGAGGAGACGGGAACGGTCAGCACGCGGCCGGCGCCCGGCGCCAGCACGGCGCCTTCCGCCGTCTGCTGAACGATCACGTCGCGGTCCGATCGCATCGCGGCAAGATTGCGATCGGCGACGTCAAGCGCCGTGCGGGCCTGATCATACTGGGTTTGAGTCGTGACGCCGCGCCGCATCAGTTCGGAGGCGCGATCAAAATCGAGCTTGGCCTGGTCGCGCTGGGCCTGCTGCGACTTGATGCGCGAATCGAGCGCCTGCAACTGCAGGGCGAGCTTCTGATCTACGACCCGCGCGATCTCGGCGCCGCCCTGCACGAGATCGCCTTCCTTCACGGAGAGTGCGACAATCGTGCCGCCGATGCGTGCGCGGGCGACAAGTTGATGAACCGGCTCCACGGTCGCGATCACCGCCTTGCGGTCGTCCACTTCCGTCTGCTTCACTGTAAACTCGCCCGCGATCGCGCCTCGCGCGAAAACCGCAAGCAGCGGCAGCACCCACAAGACCTTCATGTCCCCACCTCGCAATTCCAGCTTGACATATTTATCGTTATATTCGCATATTGCAATATGAAAGTTGAAGACCTCGCCGCGCAAGCTTCGGAGGCTGAAACGTTGCTGAAGGCGCTCGCCAACCGCAGCCGGCTGATGATTCTGTGTGATCTTTACGCTGGCGAACGATCTGTCAACGAACTCTGCGCGGCGCTCGACGTCAGTCAGCCTACGCTGTCCCAGCACCTCGCCCGGCTACGCGCGGACGGGTTGGTGCGGACACGACGCGACGCTCAGAAGGTCTGGTATTCGCTGGCGGGCGTGAAGGTCGAGCGCGTGATCGGCCTTCTGCACGAGATGTTTTGCGCCAGCGATTGCACGCTCCCTGCACCTGAAACGAAGAGGAAGTACATATGAACGTAGATTCGATCGTCATGCGTTTCGCCGGCGTCATGATCCTGGCTTCGCTGGCTCTTGCTCACTGGCATTCTCCGAACTGGCTGTGGTTCACAGCCTTCGTCGGCGCGAACATGCTTCAGGCCTCCTTCACCGGCTTCTGCCCGCTGGCGATGATCCTGAAGCGCGTCGGCCTCAAGCCCGGCTGCGCCTTTCAATAAAGGTTCAGCGCCGCCCCCACGGCGTCAGCCAGATGGTCGCCGCGGTCGTTAGACCGTAGGCGACCATCGACAACGCAACGACGACGAACATCGTCCACTGCGGCGCGCCGCGCGCGGCGAGCCACCATCCGCCAGCGATGACGACGGCCAGACGCACCGTGCCCGCAAATACGGGACCGAGAACCCTGCCCGCTCCCTGCGACGCAAAATACAGGCAAAGGCCGAGGCCATAGAAGGCGTAGGCGAGCCCCGACCAGACGAGATAGACGCGCGCCGATTCGAGCACGGCCGGATCGCCGGTGAACATGCGTGACCACAGGGCCGGACAGGCTGCAAAAAACAGCCCCACGGCGCCAAGCATGGCGGCCGACGCGAGTCCCCCGGTCCAGGCGACCTTTCGCGCGCGTGGAACGTCATTGGCGCCGATCGCCATGCCGACCATTGGCACGCAGGCGACGCCTATGGCGAAGGAAATCGGGATAAGCAGAAATTCCAGCCGCGCGCCGATTCCGTAGCCGGCGAGAGCCGGGACGCCGAATTGTGCGACGAGGCGGGTCAAAACCAGCACCGTCGCCACGGACTGCAGCGGCGAGATGCAGGCGAGGCCCCCGACGCGCAATATGTCGCGAAACAGCGCCCCATCCAGCGCAGTCCCCGCCCAAGCAAGCTGGACCCGTGCGCGTCCAGACATCAGGAACCACAGCAGAAATGCAGTCGCGGCGGTGAAACTCGCGACCTGCCCCATCGCCACGCCGCCCATGCCGAGGCGCGGAAATGGCCCAAGCCCCAGTCCAAAAGCGCCGCCGATCGTGATCTGCGCCGCAGCAGCGACGAAGATGGTCGTCGAGGGAACCCGCATGTTGCCAGCGCCGCGCACGATCGAGGCGAGCGTGTTGGCCATCCAGACGCCGACGATAGCGAAGGCGTAGACGCGCGCATAGGCGACGCCCTGCTCCAGGGCGGCGGCGCGCCCGCCCAGCACCGCAAACAGCCTGGGGCCGAAAACAAGGATCAACGCGGCCATGCACAGACCTGCCGCGAGGCCGATGATTGCGGCGTGCATGGCCAGCGCATTGGCGCGCCGCAAATCTCCGGCGCCGAGCGCGCGCGCGATCGACGATGAGACACCGCCGCCCATTGCGCCGCCGGACATCATCTGCTGCAGCATCACAATCGGAAAGACGAGCGCGAGACCGGCGAGCGCCGGGGTGCCGAGCGCGCCGACATAGGAGGTTTCCGCGATCGCAACGAGCGAAGTCGCGACCATGGCAGCCATGTTTGGCAGCGAAAGTCGAACCAGCGTGGGCAGGATGGGGCCGGTCAGAAGCGGATTTTGTTGCGCAGGCGCGAGCATAACGACCTCATTCGTCCGGTTAGATGTATATGCACATATTCGCCCGGCCATTCAGGTGGACAGGCGGTCGAGCGTGCTGTCGAGCATGGCGTTGAGATCACGCATCCCGCTGGCGCCGAGCGCCTCCTCGATCTGCTTCTGCGCGGCGGACCAGCCGGCCATGGCGTTCTCGAGCGCTACGCGACCGGCCGGCGTCAGGCGCAGCTTGCGCGCGCGCCCGTCGGCGCGATCCGCCTCGCAAGCCACGAGGCCGCGGCGTTCGAGCAACCGCAGGCTCCGCGACAGCGTCGTGGCGTCCATGATCATCTTGTGCGCCAGTTCGCCCACGCCCGACCCGGGCAGCGCACGCAATTGGGCGAGAACCCCAAACTGCGCGATGGTGAGTTCATAGGGCTCGAGATGATGGTCGTAGATCTGGGTCATGCGCCGGCTCGCCTTGCGCACGCGCGAGGCGGCGCAGACATTTGGCGGAGCAGCGGCGGGCGACGACGTAGCCATGCGCTACATTACATGCATATACAGCTAGTTGCAACTTCGACGGAAACGCGGTCAAAGGCGGGTGCGGCTGCGCTTCCAGCCGCAGGCTACCGAGGGGCCATGTCGCTGCAGAAGTTCCACATCGCCGGCGTGATGGGGTGGCCGGTCATGCATTCGCGTTCGCCGCGGCTGCATAATCACTGGCTGGCGCACTATGGCCTGCATGGCGCCTATCTGCCGCTGGCGATCGAGCCCGGGCGGCTCGAAGCGGCGCTTCGCGCCCTGCCCGCGCTGAATTTTTCCGGTTGCAACGTGACCATTCCCCACAAAGAGGAGGTCGTCCGCATCGTCGACCGCGTAGACGCGGCGGCGCAGCGGATCGGCGCGGCCAATTGCGTGGTCGTCCAGCCGGACCGCTCGCTGACGGGATATAATTTCGACGCCTACGGCTTCATCGCCGCATTGCGCGAAGGCGCGCCGGGCTGGCGGGCGCAGAGCGGCCCCGCCGTCGTGATCGGCGCAGGCGGCGGCGCGCGCGCCATCGTGTTCGGCCTAATCGAAGCGGGCGCGCCGGAGATCAGACTCGTCAACCGGAGGCTTGAACGCGCGCAGGCCCTGGCCGAAGATTTCGGATCGCCGGTTTCGGCCCATCCCTGGGACGCGCGCGCCGCGACGCTTGAAGGCGCCGCTCTCCTGGTCAACTCGACAAGCGGCGGCATGACCGGCCAACCGCCGCTCGATCTGCCGCTCGGCGGCTTGCCGCGCACGGCGGTCGTCTGCGACATCGTCTATGCGCCGCTGGAGACGCGATTGCTCGCCGAGGCGCGCGCGCGCGGCAATCCGGCAATTGACGGACTGGGCATGCTGATTCATCAGGCCCGCCCGGCCTTCCGCGAATGGTTCGGAATTCTGCCGGAGGTCACGCCCGCCGTGCGGCGGATGATGGAGGCGACGCTTTAGCCGGCGCAGGGCTTATAGGCCCGGCGGCGTCCGCGCGATCACGCCGGTTTTCAGCGCGGCCGGCCGCTCCTCCCAGGGTATCAGCCCGTCGGCCGCTCGCCCGTAGATGCGCGCGGCGTCAAGAATGGCCGGGGCCGATTCGAGCGGGAAATCTCCGTAGAGGTAGGTCCATTTACCCTTGGCGGAAAAAGCGATCGTGACTGGACGCTTGCAGACGCTCAGGCATTCGACCGGAACGATCTCCACATCGGCGGCGGCGGCCGCGACGGACGCGATTTCGCGATAGAGGCGCGCGCCTGCGCGATCCTGCATCGGCTCTTTGGATTCGCCAGCCATACGGCATTTGGTGCAGACGAGAATTCTGGTCTTTTCAATCATGCGCGGCCTTATAGCAGCATGACGGCGATCAATGCGAGAACAACGAATTGCAAAGCGAGCGCCCGGCGATAGAGCGCCAGCGCCCGTCCAACCGTCGCACGATCGACGCTTGCGCCGCCGTCGCCGAGCCAGACCCCGGCGACCTCGACGGCGCCATAGGCTCGCGGGCCGCCGAGCTGAACGCCGAGCGCGCCCGCCATGGCGGATTCTGGCCAGCCGGCGTTGGGCGAGGCGTGTTTTTCCGCATCGCGCCGCATGATCCGCCAGGCCTGCCGCGCTGAAGTCGTGCGGCCCAGCGCCGCCGCGGCGACGATCAGCATCGCGGCAAGGCGCGCGGCCGGCCAGTTCGCGGCGTCGTCGATCTTCGCCGCAGCAAAACCGAAATCGCGATAGCGCGCGGACCTGTGGCCGATCATGCTGTCGGCCGTGTTGACCGCCTTGTAGACTGCCGCTCCCGGCAGGCCGAACGCTGCGAGCCAGACGGTCGGCGCGACAATTCCGTCGGAGAAATTTTCTGCAAGACTCTCGATTGCAGCGCGCGCGACGCCGGCGTCGTCCAGTCCCTCCACATTGCGTCCGACAATTTTTGCGACGGCGACGCGGCCTTCGTCCAGCGAGCGCCCAAGCGCGCGCGCCACGTCGGCAACATGGCGGTGCAGGCTGCGCTGCGCCAGCAATGTCGACGCACACAGCACGACAATCGCAAGGCCGACAAGCGATTCGGCGCGCTGAGCGACCGCCCAGGCGACCGCCGCGACGACCAGCAGCAACGCGGCTACCAGACCAAAGCCGCGCGCACGGCGAGTCTCGGAGTCGAGTTCGGGCTTGTTGAGCGCTCGTTCGCCGCGATCTATCGCCCACCCGATCCACATCACGGGATGGCCTATTGTCCGGAACAGCCAGTCGGGATAGCCGACGAGCCCCTCAACGATCAGCGCCGCCAGCGCGATCACGACGGAATCGGGAAAAATCATCAACCCGCTGTAAACCGGGCAACGGCGGCGTCAAGTTTCGGGCGCGCCTGCGCTCCTGTATGCTGCGCCCCACAGGTGAAATGTGCTGCAAGCTTTGTCCCATCCCGCCCGATCAGATCCCGCCATCGAACACGGTGGCGACCTCGCGACCGCGCGGCGGAATTTTCCAGACGCGCCAGAACCGTGGATCGATCTGTCGACGGGAATCAATCCACGCCCCTACCCGTTCGGATCCTTGCCGGCCGCCTGTTTCGAACGTCTGCCCGAGCCCGGCGCGCTCGCCGCGCTGGAACGAGTTGCAGCCATGACTTATGGCGCAGTCGGCGTCGTCGCGGCGCCCGGCGCGCAGGCGCTGATCCAGATATTGCCGCGCATCCTGTCGGGCCGAAGGGTCGGGATTCTCGGGCCGACCTACGCCGAGCACGCCGCCGCCTGGCGGCGGGCGGGTCGCGACGTCGTCGACTGCGCCAGCCCCGACGAACTCGCCGCATGCGACATCGGCGTGCTGGTCAATCCCAACAATCCCGACGGGCGCATCGTCGCGACGGATGAACTCGAACGCCTCGCGCGCCGGACGGTCCTCGTGATTGACGAATCCTTCGCCGATTTCTCGCCGGAGATGTCGCTGGCCTCCGCCGCGCCACTCTGTGGCGCCATCGTGTTGCGCTCGTTCGGCAAGGCCTACGGACTCGCCGGCATCCGCCTCGGATTCGCGATCGCCGGGCGGGCCGTGGAACAGAGATTGCGTGAGGAACTCGGGCCCTGGGCCGTCTCGGGAATTGCGGTCGAGATCGGCCGGCGCGCGCTCGCGGACGCGGCGTGGCGCGACGCCGCGCGTGAAAATCTGGCCGCCGACGCCACACGGCTCGACGCCGTGCTGACACGGGCGGGGCTGCGCATCGTCGGCGGAACATCGCTGTTCCGACTGGCGAAAAGTCCCAGGGCGCAGGCGATCGGCGACGCTTTGGGGGGCGCAGGCGTTCACGTCCGTCGCTTCGCCGCTCGCCCCGATCTCCTGCGCTTCGGGCTGCCGCCGTCGGGCGCCTGGCCACGGCTTGAGCGCGTCCTGCGCGCCGCCGACGGATCCGCGGCATGAGCGCGCCGCTGCGACGCGGCTGGACAACCGGCGCCTGTGCGACAGCGGCGGCGCGTTGCGCCTTCGAGGGGCTGACGACCGGGCGTTTTCCAGATCCCGTAACGATCCGGCTGCCCGGCGGACAGGAGCCTGCATTCGCCATCGCCTTCACCGAATCCGGTCCGGATTTCGCACGGGCCGGCGTGGTCAAGGATGCGGGCGACGATCCCGACGTGACGCACGGCGCAACGATCATTGCAACTCTGCGCCGCGGCGCGCCGGGCAGCGGACTGGTTTTTCGGGCAGGCGCGGGCGTCGGGACGGTCACACGACCCGGCCTGCCGCTGCCGCCGGGCGAGCCTGCGATCAATCCCGCGCCGCGCGCGATGATGCGCACGGCGATCGAGACCGCCGCCGCCCGATTTCACGCGACCCCTGACGTCGAGATCGAGATTTCGATTCCCGGCGGCGAGCGTCTGGCGGAGCGCACGCTCAACGGCCGGCTTGGAATCGTCGGAGGCCTGTCGATCCTCGGCACGACCGGCGTCGTCATTCCATATTCGTGCGCGGCCTGGATCGCCACGATCCACCGCGGCGTCGATGTGGCGCGCGCAATGGGCCTTACCCATGTCGCCGGCGCGACCGGCGCCACATCGGAAGCCGCCGCGCGCGCGCTCTACGGCCTGTCGGATATCGCGATGATCGACATGGGCGACTTCGTCGGCGGAATGCTGAAATATCTACGCACGCGACCTGTCGCGCGCGTGACGATCGCCGGCGGATTCGCCAAGATGACGAAGCTCGGGCAGGGATTGCTCGATCTTCATTCCAAACGCGGCGCCGTCGACTGCGGCTGGCTCGCGGCGCAGATGGCGGCGGCAGGCGCGGATGCGGCGACCGTCGAGGCGGCGCGCGGCGCCAACAGCGCGCTCGAAATATTGCAGATCGCACAGAACGCGGGAATCGACATCGGCGCGCGCGTCGCGGAAGCCGCATGGCGGACGGCCAGGGCGACGCTCGGCGACGCGGCGTGCGCACCCGATGTCGTGGTCTTCGATCGCGCCGGCGCGCTGGTCGGGCGCTATCCACTTCCGCCCGAGACCTGAGCGATGAAGCAGAGGATCAATCCGCATCTCGTCTTCGTGCTCGGCGGCGCGCGCTCCGGCAAGAGCCGCTTTGCGGAAGCCCGGATCGTCACAGCGCCCGCGCCCTGGACCTATCTGGCGACCGCGCAGGCCTTCGACGAGGAGATGCGCGCGCGCATCGAAGCCCATCGCTCCCGTCGCGCGCAAGGCTGGATCAACGAGGAAGCGCCGCATGCGCTCGGCGACGCGGTGCGAGCGGCCGCCTCCGAGGCGCCGCTGCTCGTCGACTGCCTGACCTTGTGGCTCACCAATCGCCTTCTGGCGGAAGCCGACCTGGCCACGGAATGCGCGGACCTCGCCGATGCGCTGGCGGCGCGGCAGGCGCTGACGCTTGTCGTCTCGAACGAGGTCGGGCTCGGCGTCGTGCCGGACAATGCGCTCGCCCGCCGTTTCCGGGACGAGGCTGGAATTCTGCATCAGGCGGTCGCCGCGCGCGCAGGCGAAGTCCATCTGATTGTAGCAGGGCTGTCGATCCGTGCCCGCTAGACCATCCGGGGCGGGTGGCATGGATGCCGCGCGCGACGCGCTGCGCAGGATATTCGGCCATACGGATTTCCGGCCGGGCCAACGCGAGATCCTCGCGGCGCTGCTCGCGGGCGACGATGTGTTCGCGCTGATGCCGACGGGCGCGGGCAAATCGCTGCTCTACCAGTTGCCGGCGACGATCGGTCATGCGCCGGTCGTCGTCGTGTCGCCGCTCATATCGCTGATGCGCGACCAGATCGTTGCGCTGCGCGAGCGCGGCGTCGCGGCCGGCGCGCTCAATTCGGCCAACGAGCCGGAAGAGACCGCAGCGACGATGCGGTTGATCGCGGACCGCCGAATCCGACTGCTGTACATTGCGCCGGAAAGGCTGGCGCTTGGCGACACGATAGAGATGCTGGCGCGGCTGCAGCCGCGGCTGCTGGCGGTGGACGAGGCGCATTGCGTGTCGCGCTGGGGCCATGATTTCCGTCCGGACTATGCGCGTATCGGCGAGATCGCACACAGGCTTGGCGACCCGCAGACAATCGCGGCGACCGCGACGGCTGCGCCGCGCACGCGGGCCGACATCGAAGCCATGCTGTTCCGACGCAAGCCGCGGCTGTTCATTCACTCCTTCCGGCGTCCCAACATCGCGATCTCCTTTCGGCGCCGACGGCATCTTTTCATGGATGTCGCAGGCGTCGTCCGCGCGCACCGCGGCGGGGCCGGCATCATCTATTGCGGATCGCGCGCCGCCACGGAATCGCTGGCGCGCGCGCTCGCAGACGGCGGCGCCCCCGCGCTCGCCTACCATGCCGGGATGGATGCGGCCTCGCGCAGCGCGCATCAGGACGAATTCCACGCGCGGGCCGACGGCGTGATGGTGGCGACGATCGCGTTCGGGATGGGCATAGACAAAAAGAATGTGCGTTACATATGCCACGCCGATCTGCCGCAATCGATCGAAGCCTATTATCAGGAAATCGGCCGCGCCGGCCGCGATGGCGCGCCAGCCGATGCCGTCGCCTTCGTCAGCCGGCGGGAGCACGCCATGGACATCGCCGCGATTGACGAGTCGGCGATGGATGGCCGCGTCGAGGACCGCGCGGCTATGATGGATCTCGCACGCAGTTTCGATTGCCGGTGGCGGCTGCTGCTGGCCCATCTCGGCGAGGACAGCAAGCCATGCGGGACATGCGATAATTGCCGCCGCAGGCTCGTCTGGCTGCGAGGCCCGGCCGCTGCGCCACGCAAACTCGTCAGCGCCGCCCGCAAGGGCATAGTCCGGCTCATCGAGCGACCGGCGCGTGCGGCGAGCGACGACGACGCGCGCCAAACCGCCGCGATGAGCGCCGACGCTGCAACCGAGGAGGGGATTATGCACTTTACAAACCATAGGAATCGAGTCAGGCTAGAGCGTCTCTGAGGAGTAAAAGCTATGGCCGACGCGCCTGTAGTTCATATTGCCGAGAACTCGGCGGAAAACATCGCATATAAACTTTTCAACTTGATCGTTCCACAGGAACGGGAGCGGAGCGGCGGCCAACTTACTCGCGAGCGGGCGCTTGATCTTTTTGCTGAGTGCTTGCTTGCAGTTCGTGAGCCTGCCGCTCGTTTACAAGGAATGCATAAACTTCCCTCGCCCGGTCGATAAGTTCGGAGGTCGGAGAGCCTGGCGGCATGAATCTGATCGCAAGATCGACACTCGCGATTTTAAGGTCATGAATGTCCATGTGGCGCCTCTCCTTGAATGAACCCCGCCTACTTGGCGGAATTCTTCGCTTTTGAAGTTTTAGATGACGACGGCCGATCGGGCGCCGGTCTATGCGTAGCAACCTTCTTCAGGTTCGCGTTGAAGGCTTCCTCGGATTCGTCGCAGCCGAGTGAGCGGGCCGCTTCCGAAAACTTTGCGGTTTGACTAGATTGGGGCTTCGCCTTCGATGATGATTCGCGATGCCTGTCGTTTGCCATCAGGACTATGCTTTCTTCTGTGACGAGTCGGGCATTTCGACCGACCGTTTCACGGTCGTTGGCGGCCTGTCCATGCATAGGAACAACATTGAACCGGTCCTAACCAACTTGAGGGCATACCGGCAAAAATTCAATATGGGCAAAGAACTCAAATGGACGAAAATAACTGATAGCAAATCTCACGAATACAGGCAGCTTGTCGATTATTTTTTCGCGTTGAACAACACAAACCGCATACATTTTCATTGCATTATATTCGATAATCATAAATGGCTGCACAAGAAATACAATCAAAGCGACCAAGATATTGGTCTTTCCAAATTATATTATCAGGTTTTACACAATAAATTTTGCCGCATATGCGGTCATCACGGTTCATTGTTTGTGCGTGTAGACCATCGAAATAGCAGCACTTCATTAGAAGACCTTCGCAGGATGCTTAATTCTGCTGCTGCGCGGGATCACAAAATCGCAACCAATCCGTTCAAAGTAATGGGGCCTATATACGTGCTTGACCCAACCTGAGAGTTGGGGTAGTGTCGTCAATAGAGAGGACGGCACATGTTCGATTTCGACTCCCTTTTCGGCCTGATGGAAGCCTTCCCGGACGAACAGTCCTGTATCGATCATCTACGTTCGATCCGCTGGCGCGATGGCGAGTTCTGCCCCTACTGCGGCAGCAACCGTGTCCACCATTTCAGCGACCGCAAGACGTTCAAGTGCGGCGAATGCCGCCAGCGCTTTTCGATCAAAGTCGGGACGATCTTCGAGAACACGAAACTGCCGCTCCGCAAGTGGTTCATGGCGATCTGGCTCATCACGAACCACCCGAAGGGCATTGCCAGCGTGACGCTCGCGAAGGACCTGAAAATCACGCAAAAGACCGCGTGGTTCGTCCTTCACCGCCTGCGCCATGCCGCGCGGACCAATTCGTTCAATGCGCCGCTCAAGGGCGACGTCGAGGCCGACTCGACGTTCGTCGGCGGCAAGGAAAAGAACAAGCACGCCAAGGACCGCAAGGGCGGCACTCAGGGCGGCGCCGGCAAGGCGATCGTGCTCGGCATGATCGAACGCGACGGCGAGCTTCGCGCGGAACATGTGCGCGACCACAAGGCCAAGACGGTACAGGGTAAGGTCCGCACGAACGTCGCGAAGGGATCGGCGGTCCTGACTGACGAGGACGCCTCTTTCGTCGGCCTCGGTGACGCCTACACGCACTTGAGCGTGAACCATTCCAAGGGCGAGTACGTCCGCCTTGGCGGCTTCGTCCACACGAACAGCATTGAAAGCGTGTGGGCGCTGCTCAAGCGCCAGATCATCGGCATTCACCATTGGGTGTCGCCGAAGCACTTGCAGCGCTACGTTGACGAAATGTCGTGGCGCTTCAATCGCCGCGACATGAAGGTGACGCCGCGCATGAACGATCTGTTCGCCTGCGTTGAGGGCCGGTTGACCTACAAGGCGCTGATCGCATGACGAACAAGGGAAAGAAGCTGGAGCCACCGCTCAAGCTGGATATGAGCTTCGGCGAGGCTCTGAATCGATTTGTCGCGACGAAACCGGGCGAGGTTGAGGAAAGTATCGCGAGATCGAAACAGAAGAAGCCGCCGGGGGCTGAGCCTTCCGGCGGCGGGGCGTCAGGGAGCCGCAAACGCAAGCGACCTGGCGATGACTAAGGTCGTCACGACGCTAGCGCGAACGGTAGTGCGCGCAGACGTTTTCGAGGCGGGATTATCCCCTTGACGCAAGTATGACCTTGTGAGATATTCGGCTGCATAGGAGATGCAGTCGTGACTATTCGCCAGCGCAAGCGCCCTTCGAAAGCCGGACAGAAAGTCAGTTCCGTTCAGGCGTTTTCGGTGCGTGAATTTTTTGCTGAATTTTCGAGCGACGACACATGCCTGAACCGTGTCATGGAAGTCCGCTACGGCATGCGCCACGTTTGCGGCCATTGCGGAGTCGATGCGACCTTCCACAAGATCAGCGGCCGTCGCGCCTTCGCATGTGCCGCCTGCGGTGATCACGTCTACCCGTGCGCCGGGACAATCTTTCAGGACAGCCGCACGTCCCTGCAAACGTGGTTCTATGCGATCTACTTGTTCATCGCGACGCGCCACGGCGTGAGCGGCAAGGAACTGCAACGGTCGCTTGGCGTGACGTACAAGACCGCGTGGCGGATCGGCCATCAAATCCGCGACCTAATGAAAAAAGCCGATGGGTTTGAACTGCTCAAGGGTCACGTCGAGCTTGATGAGGCCTACGTTGGCGGCAAGCGTTCTGGCAAGCGCGGACGTGGCGCCGAAGGCAAGACGATCGTTATGGGCCTCAAGGCGCGCGATGGTCGTATGGCCGCTCAGGTCATCCCGGATGTGAAGAAAGCCACGCTTCGCGGCGTCGTGTTGGGCAATGTGGAGAAGGGGTCGGTTGTCTCGACGGACGAACTGGTTTCGTACGGCTTACTAACCAGCGATGGCTACAAGCACGGGACGGTTCAGCACGGCGCAAAGGAATACGCCTATTACGACTATAGGCACGGCGCGACGCACCACACGAACGGTGTCGAGTCGTTCTGGAAAATCTTCAAGGACTCAATCAACTCGACCCATATCCACATCAGCGCTCGGCATATGGAACGCTACCTCGGCGAGTTCGCTTTCCGGTCGAACCGTCGCCAGATGGGGAATGCGATGTTTGACCTTCTGATTGCGGCGCTTTGATTAGCGCCGCTGTCATGCCATCGAATTCAGCGCGGTCAATCGGGCCAATGCCGCGCGCTTCCTCTTGCGCGACAAAATCGGCTAACCGATCTTCCGCCATTGCCTGAGCCAAAGTCAGCATTGCGTCCATGCATGAAAATATAGCGCAATGACCCCTGAATCGAAAGGCCGGGGGCATCTCTGCTCCCGGCCCAATCTTAGAACGTAAACGCAAACTCCAACTGGCCGGGCCAGCGGCGCGTATGCGCCCGCACATGTTCGAGCGCACCGTGACGATGGCGCTCATAGGCCCGGACATGGACGCGAGGTCGCATGGTCCGTCTCCGACTGGAGAACCCTTGAAAAAGGCCGGAAAAAGTGCGATTCTCTTATTGCGAGTAAGAAGACGACGCGCCTTCTCCGCCTCAAAAATGGGTCGGGCGTGCCGCTTTTGAAGTGAGATGAGAAGCGAGGCCCTTACGGGCCTACTGGTCTAATGTCCGGCCGATGAACCACATCGGGCAACTCCTTTCCCTTCCTGACAGCGCCTTGTGGTCCCTCTTCCAAAGTTCCCACTTGGCGCGATGAAGCTCCTGACGGCGGTTGCCATCACTGGCGACCGCCGTTTTGTTTCTGGTCGCCGGTAACGGCGATGCTGATCTTTCCTTCGCCCTTGTAGATCAGCTTGAATGCGCTGGCGGCGGCCTCAAGCCACGCGGCGCGGCCTTCTATCGTCCAAAGCGTTCCCGACGCCGGCAGCGTATCGAGCAGACCGTGGATGAAGGGATGGTAGTCGCCGCCGCCTCCTCCCGATTTACCTGGGGGAGGCGGCGGCGGCGGCGGCGGCAGATCAACCTGCGGCGCATCAACCTGCGCAGCGCCATTGCTCGGCGCGGCCGACCCGACAGGTGGCCGAATCAAGCGATCCCGACCGCCTTGGTCGAAGTAGCCGGCCTGCTGCGCTGACTTATCGAAGGCAACGCGCGCGCGGTCGGCCTGCTTTTGGGCAACCCCGAAACCCACGAACGTCCGCTCAAGCGCGACGGGACGCGGCGGAAGCTGTTGATTGCGGAACTGCTCATACACCTTGCGATAGAGCGGGATGTTGAGGAAGGCGTCGGCGCGCGCCGCCTTCTGGCGACCGGCGTCGGTGATCGCGAAGCCAAGGTCCGTCAGGTGATATTTTCCCTGAATCGTCTCGATGAGGCCGAACATTCGAGCCGTGGCGATTTTCATGCGAAAAGTTCCGCTCGTCGGCGGATGCTTTAGTGCCGCCGCGAGTTGGTCCGGCTCGCACGGAACGCCGCCGTTGCCGAGCAGCCCGGCAGCTACGCTGATCGCGTCTTCAAGATCGAGGTAGGGAAACCCGATGCTGGATTGCTCGCGGGTCCGTTTCGGATCGGCCGGGCCGCTGCTCCCTTCCGGGGGGGCATCTTTGGTGTCTGCGCTGGTGTCGGCCATTCGGCTGCTCCCGTCCGTAATCGGACACGATAGGAGCCATATAGCCCGAGTCTCGCCGCCGAGTCCATAGCGGTATGCGAATTATGTGGATATTGCGCCGTGTCGCGTGAACGTCTGGCTAACTTGCTTCAAGGGGATACTCCCGTTTCGAGGCGACCAAAGCGGATGCGCGTGTAAGCGTTCACCCAAACCATGTCGAAACCCTCCGAAGGGGTTGCGGATGGGCGGGCACCGTGCGATTCTTACAGTGTGACGTGTCGAATGCGCGCGGGCCTCGCCCGGTTGCTTTTGCCACCACGAGGGCCGGTTCCGCTTCCAACGGATCGGCCCTCTTCTTTAGTCTCCCCCATCGACGCCGGCGGCGATGCGCGGGGGCTGTTCAAGTCTCATTCGACGTTCTCCTCTCCTAAGACATTCCGTCGCCCAGTTGACACTGGGTAACAGAAGCTCGAAGGTTTGCGGCTGGCGCCACAGGCCGAGTACCAGAACGCAATGGGGGAGTGGATCAAATCCGCTTATACCGACGCCATCGCTATCGTGGACCCGGCCACGGCGACAGAGACGCAAGTTCGAGACGCGTTCCGGACATATGTTCCGGTGGGTCAACAAGACCGAGAACGGAAGGGGTGTGGCCGTGGAAAAATCATCGAACGCACCGCGAATCATCAAACGAGAGTGCGGCGGGTGGCTGGCCGTTTCTGGAAGGGCGGAGCGCGTGAAGATCGGTGTGACGGCGGCGACGGAAATCGAAGCTAGCGATCTGTATCTGCGCCGCATCGCTTTATGGCGGGAATGGCTTGGCGGACAGATGCCGCCGGGGTTGGAAGCCGACGGCGGCTTGCACCTTGCCTGACATGGCAGCGGGGCAGCGGCCTTCCTCTGTCCTGCGCCAAACGTGCCGGAATTTTCAGGCTGGGTCAAACTGGTATATAAGTCCCAAAGTAATTGAACCTGCTAATTCGAAAGAGTGCGACATCCTTCAACTGAACGATGTAATTCTCGGCGCTGTCTGTGCCGTTAGAAACGGCAAGCACTTGCTTGAAACAGGAAGGAAGTCAAAACGCGATATTGCGGCGACAGTCTTGGAGAAAAGTGGCTTATTGTCTTTTGACGTCGATACGCCGCGCTCAGTCACACGATTTACCGTATGGAACATGAGACCGAGAGCTTGAAATTAGTTTGCGGGCCCTACGCCTCTACGCCATTTCTGACTACGGACTAAGCCGTTCTCCTAGGTGGACTAGGATTTTCGAGGCGGAGTGACCCGCACAGGGACAATTGGAGCGAATCGCGCAAAAGTCAAGGTGGTTTCTTCTTGACTTTTCGCGACTCACGCCGGCAGCGAATCAGGCCCCTTATATTTCAGACGCTTGCCGCTGATACCCAACAGAGCTTTCCCAGCACGGTTCTTGTCGTCCACGCCCAGCGCAATGCGCTGATTATAGCGGAAGTCGAACTCGGCAAGGTAGCGATGCAGATGCTTTTCGGAGCAATGCTGATAGACGCCTTTCATGCCGCGCTTGAAGATCGAGAAATAACCCTCAATCGTGTTGGTCGTGACGACCATCGGTTCGCCCTTCGGCAACTGCCGCACGTTGGTCCGGCGCACGTATTCCTTGTCGGCGTGGTTGACGGTCTGATGCATAGCGAACTCTTTGCCGAGCTTCGTGTAGATGCTCGACTCGTCGGTCATCATCTTGGCCTCGCGGGCGAGATTGGCGCGCACGATCGGCGCAACCTCGGACACCTTGGCGCCGTCCACATGGAAGCTGCGAACCGACCCGCCGCGCTCGATAAGCGCCAGCACGGCGTTCTTGTGGTACGTGCCGGGACCGACCTCAGTGCCTTCCGCGCGACCGATGTAAGTCTCGTCCACCTCGACCGTGCCGCCGTTGCCGCCCAGAGGCGACATGGAGCCGTCCCGCATGGCTTCGCGGATACGATGCGCCAGAAACCACGCCGTCTTGTACTGGACCTCCAGAACGCGATGTAGCTGGTGCGCGCTAATACCCTTCTTGGAGGAAGTCATCAGGTAGACTGCCTGCAACATCTTGTTCAGCGGGATATGCGCGGATTCGAAAACCGTGCCAACCTTGACCGTGAACTGCTTGCGGCAGTCCGAGCACTTGCGAAGGCCAAGGCGGGTCTTGCGGAGATCGTAATGCTTCCCGGAAACCGAACCGCAATGCGGGCAGACCGGGCCTTCCGGCCACAGGACGCTTTCCAGATGGCGGAAAGCTTCCGCTTCGTCGTGGAAATAGGGCTTCGACAGAACCGACATAGCAACCTCCTATGCCTTGAATCCTATCTCAACCCGTTGGGTTTGTAAAGTACATAATCGCCACCGAGGAACCGCCGTCGCTCACCGTCGATCAGGCGCGACGGCTGGTCGCGCTAAAGGCTGCGCGACGCCGGATCGCGCGCGACCAGCGCGTCGCACCAGCCAGAATCGCGGATGACTCCGCCCTGATCGCGCTCGCGCGGCTGGACGTGGGGGATGGGGAGGAGTTCGAGCGCGCGGCGCAGGCAGTTCTGTCAGGTTTCGAGACGCGGCCTGACGCCCTCGCCACGCTCCTGCGCTCCACACTCGATGAGAGCCGCCAGCGGTAGCGCGGCCTAGGCCGCAACCTGAATGTATGGCTCGATCTGGACGCAGGCGGATTTGAACTCGCTTTCGAGACGGACCATGCAGGCCGCTCCCTCTGCGGCCAGTTCCTGCGCGCTTATTTCGCGCCAGGACAGGCACAGATCGTACATCGCGCGCGCGCCGACATTGGCGGCGCACGAGCGGAGAGCATGGGCCTCGTCACGAAACTTCTCGACATCGGCATTGCGCACCGCGTCCGCGAGCGCATCGAGCAGCGCCGCGGCATCGGCGACGAACTGCTCGCAGACCTCGCGGACGAACTCCCTGCCGCCGAGCAGCTCAAGATCGACGAACGCCTGATGGTTCAATCCACTGGATTTTTCTTCGGGCGCGTTATTTTTGGCGGACATCGGCTCCTGTCTCGCGTCACGCAACCGTGGCGGCGCGTCGTTCTTCCGCTCCAGCGGCTCGACGACAAGGCGATCGACAATCTGAAGCAATTTCGGAAGATCGACCGGCTTCGTCGCGCACTCGTCCATGCCGGCGGCGATGCAGCGCGCCCGCGTTTCAGCCGTCACGTCGGCGGTGAGCGCGATCACTGGCGTGCGCCACGCGCACGCACGCTCGAACAGGCGCAGTCTGCGGGTGGTCTCCACGCCATCAAGACCTGGCATGTTGATATCCATCAGCACAATGTCGAAGCGGCTGTTGGCGAGAAGATCGAGCGCCGCCTTGCCATTGTCGACGACCTCGGCCCGATGGCCGGCGCGTTCGAGCATTTTTGCAATGACCTTCTGATTTGTCATGTTGTCCTCGACGACGAGGATCGACAGCTCGATGGCGGCGCCGGACATGGTTGCGAGGTCCTCGCGGACTTCGGACGCAGAATTCGAGACGAGATAGAGCGCGTTCGCCAGATCCACGTCGCTGAAAGGTCGTCGCACCAGCGCCGTGCAGGCGATTTGACACCCGCCGGCGCAGCACGCGCCGCCTTCGCCCGTAATGATCACGCCACGCCCCCGCGCGATGCGGGCGCCGACCGTCTCACAGGCAGGTCTTTCGCCCGACTGCCGGGCGCAGAATTCAGCATCCAGAATAATCGGGGACGACCGCGCGTCATCCAGGCTTTCGTCGTTCTCGAACTCCTCCAGGGACGTTTTGACCTGGACGTCCGCACATTCGCGGCGCACGGCATCGATCAAATCGACGTCATCGGAATAGACCGTCACGGATCTGTTCGCCCTGTCCGGTTCGGGTAGCCCGACGGCGACGCCAACGTCGACTTCGAACCAGAACGTGCTGCCTTGTCCTTCGGCGCTGATGACGCCGATTTCGCCGCCGATCGCGAGAACGAGCTGACGGGCGATGGCAAGCCCGAGCCCCGTTCCTCCAAACCTGTCGCGTATGCTGTGATCGGCCTGCGTGAACCGCTCGAATATCTGCTTCTGCGCCTCGGGGCTGATGCCGATGCCGGTGTCGCGGACCTCGAATCGCAGACGCGCCCTGTCGGCGGCGACGCCAACCGTCCGGACGTTGATGTGAATAAATCCCTCGTTTGTAAATTTGATCGCGTTGCCGACCAGATTCGTCAGGCTATCCTTGATATTGCGCGGGCTCGTCATGACGACGCGCGGCGCCGGCATTTCGACCCGCAGCGTCAGACGAACGCCCTTGGATTGCGCGGAGACCTCGAGGAGTTCGCGAATGCCGCGAACCATCGACAGCAGATCCACCGGCTCGACGCTGTCCGGCGCATGCTGCATTTCCAGCCGCGAAAAATCCAGCACGGAGTCTATCTGCCTGAGCAAAGCGCGGCCCGCCTCGCCGATCATGCGCGCCATGTCGGCGTCCTCGCGGGAAGGTTGTGATACGGCCAAAATATCGCCAAGCCCGATGATGGCGTTCAGCGGCGTGCGCAGGTCATGACTGACCGCTGCGACGAACATGCTTTTCGCGCGGTTCGACGCCTCCGCCTGCGCCTTCGCGAGCCGCAGACTACTGACAAGCCGGTGCGCGTAAATCGGGGTGATGACGAGTCCAACGAGCAGACCGCTGGAAATCAATGCGTTGGCGCGCCAGGCCGGCGCGACGGCGATGACGACGATGACACCGCCGACCGACACTGCGGCCGACGCCTTGAGCCAATTCGGACCAAAGCGGAACCCGTAGCCATAAACGACGAGCAGGTAGGCGGGGTAGAGAAAGCCGACGAAGTTCGGATCGATCCTGGCGCTGACAAAGGACAGGGCGCCAATATCCAGCAGCATCGAGAACGCGCGGCGGCCGACATGCGGTTCGGGCCTGGCGCTGACGTGAGCGAAGATCGCGAAAGCGGCGCACAGATAGAGAATGTAGAGGCGGGCGATAAAGTCGAAACTGATCCCTTGCTCCGCATGTCCGAAAATGATCGCCGCGACGAACAGCGTCGTTATGATGACGACGCGGTTGACCGCCATGTCGTATTCGCTGTCCGGCTCGCGTCGGAGCACGGCGCCGACAAAATCGCGTGGGGAGGATGTTGCGCTCATGGCGGCGTCAGGCCGTGCGCGCAAACGAGGCCGGCGCGCCGAACAGCGCCTCGATCTCCAAGCCCGGCATCGGTCGACCAAGAAGAAATCCCTGCGCGAAGCCGCAACCGGATTCTTTCAGAGACTGCAACTGGCGCTCCGTCTCGACGCCCTCGGCCATTACATCCAGCGACAGGCTGCGGCCGAGCGCGATGATGGCGCGAACGATCGCCGCATCGTTCGGGTCCTGCGCCATGTTCCGGACGAAGCTCTGGTCGATCTTGATGCGCTGAACCGGAAGCTTCTTGATATAGCTGAGCGAGGAATAGCCCGTCCCGAAATCGTCGATCGCGATTGAAACGCCAAGCCGGTTCAGTTCGCGCAGGTCTGTGGCGACGGCGTCGAGATCCTGCATGACGATATTTTCGGTCAGTTCGAGTTCGAGCCGCCTTGGATCAAGCCCGCTTTCGGAGAGAATACGCGCAACCTGGAGGGGCACGTTCTTTTTCCGGAACTGGATCGGCGACATGTTGATGGCGACACGAAAAAGCGGGAGCCCGGCGCGCTGCCAGCGGCATGCGTCGGCGCAGGCCCTGCGCAGCACCCATTCATTGATCGGAATGATGAGGCCGTTCTCCTCGGCGTGCGGCAGGAAGGTTCCGGGACCGACGAGGCCGAGGCCCGGCCGATTCCAGCGCAACAGCGCCTCGACTCCGATGATCGTATTCCCGCTGATCTCGAACTGCGGCTGATAATGCAGCACGAATTCGTCCCTGGCGAGCGCATCGCGCAGATCGGCTTCGAGATTGAGGGCATTGCGCGCCCGCGCCTGCATGTCGGCGGCGAACAGGCAATAGGCGTTGCCGCCCTCGCCCTTGGCCTTGTACATCGCGAGATCGGCGTTGCGCAGGAGATCCTCGGCGTCCGCGCCGTCGTTGGGATGGATGGCTACGCCGATGCTGGCCGTCGCCTTCATGTGCTGCAAGTCGGGATCGGCGAAGGCGGCTATCGCATCGGCGATCCGCGCGGCGAATTCGGCCACGTCATAATTGGAGCCGACTTCGGACTGAAGGATGGCGAATTCATCGCCGCCGAGACGCGCCAGCGTGTCGCTCTGACGCACAACCTGCGACAGGCGCGCGCCGACCGCTTTCAGGAAGCGGTCGCCGACGGAATGTCCGTGAACGTCGTTGACCGCCTTGAAGCCGTCGAGATCGATGAGGTGCAACGCGAATATCTTGTCGCCACGACGGGCGCGGGCAATCGCAGCGCGGAGCCTTTCGGCGAGAAGGGTTCGGTTCGGAAGCGCCGTCAATGGATCGTGATGCGCGAGGTAACGCAAATGCTCTTCCGTGCGCTTGTGCGCGGTGATGTCGAGCGAACTGGTCAGCACGCCCGTCACCATCGCCGTATGATCGCGCAGCGGCGTCTTTGTCGTCAAAAAGCTCCGGCGCCGCCCTGACGCGCCAACGAGATCTTCCTCGAAAGCCGGCAATGCCTTTCCGGTGGTGAAGACGAGTTGATCGAGCATTCGGTTGCGCTCGGCGTTGGTCTGCCCTGTCAGTTCGGCGAGAGGGCGACCCACGACATTCGCGGGGTCGACATTGAAGAATTCTGTTTCGAAGGCGTTGACGAACAGCGTGCGTCCTTCTCGATCGACGGCGTTGATGAGCACCGGCAGTGTGTCGATGACCTGCGCAAGCCTCTCGATCGAATCGCGAATGGCGCGCTCGCGCGAACGCTCGCTGTCGGCAAGCTCCTGCGCGAGGTTTTCCGCGCGCTGCGCGAGCAGTTTCTGGTGGTGACGCAATGCGAGCAGGTTTCGCGTGCGCGTGATGAATTCATGGTGATCGACCGGCGAATTGAGAAAATCGGTCGCGCCGGCCTCCAGCGCGCGCAGCCGATAAGCGCGCTCCTCGTAGACGGTGATGACGACGACGGGCACATCCGCGGCGCCCGGAGCGGTGCGCAGCGCGCGCACGAATTCAGCTCCGTCCATCTCCGGCATCTTGTAGTCGGTGATGATCAGATCCGGCGTATTTTCAGTCGCCCATGCGAGCGCCTCGCGCGGATCGGCGAAGGCGTGAACGTGAATGTCGGGAGCGATCGAAGCCGCGAGCTTCGAGAAAATATTTCGGTTCGTGACCCTGTCGTCGACAATCGCAACGAGCGCCATAGCTGCCACTTCTCCCCGACGATGCGTTCGATCCAGCGCCCAGCCCCTCAGGAAAGGCGCCCACAGAATGCGGGAACATCCTTAAGCAATTGCTTCGGCAACCAACCGGCGTCTCGCATTGTCGCCAAGTTTCAGTAGGATGATCTTGAAATCGCTCGGGAGCCCTACATGACGCCAGCCGATTTTTCCGCCTGCGACCTGCGCGAGGCCTTTGCCGCAGGCCGTCTGTCGCCCGTCGAGGCGCTGGAGGCGGTCCTGAGGCGCGTCGAGAAACTCGAGCCTGGCCTTATGGCGCTCTGGGGCGAGGATTTCGCCGGCGCTCGCGCTGCAGCGCGGGAGTCCGAGGCGCGCTGGCGCAGGGGCGCCCCACTCGGCCCGATCGACGGGACGCCGGTCACGATCAAGGAAAACATCGCCACGGCCGGCGTTCCGATGCCGCTCGGGACGGCTGCGACCGATCACGCCCCATCCGCGCGCGACGCGCCGCCCGTCGCCCGGATCAAGGAGTCCGGCGGCGTGATTTTCGCGCGCACGACCATGCCCGACTACGGCATGTTGTCCTCGTCCAAATCAAGCTTCCACCGATTGACCCGCAATCCGTGGGATCGGACGAAAACGCCCGGCGGCTCGTCGAGCGGCGCGGCCGCGGCGGCAGCCGCGGGTTATGGACCGCTGCATATCGGCACGGACATCGGCGGCTCCGTCCGGCTTCCTGCCGGCTGGTGTGGCGTCTTCACGCTCAAGCCAAGCCTGGGCCGGGTTCCAATCGACCCGCCCTTCCAGGGCCGCGTCGCCGGGCCGATGACCCGCACGGTCGCCGATTCCGCGCTGTTCTTGCGCGTGCTCTCCCGCCCCGACTCGCGCGACCACATGAGCCTGCCGCCTGCCGACATCGCATGGGACGCGCTCGACCGCGACGTCCAGGGCCTGCGCGTCGGTCTGCTTCTCGATGCGGGCGCGGGCCTTGCCGTGCTGCCGGAAGTTCGCGCTGCTGTCGAGGCGGCTGCGCGCGCCTTCGAGCAGGCTGGCGCGATCGTCGAACCGCTGGAGCCATTCCTCACTCGGGCGATGCTCGACGGTCAGGACCGATTCTGGCGTGCGCGCGCGCTGGCCGACATCGGCCCGCTCCCGCCTGCGACACAAGCGAAAATCCTGCCATTTATCCGCGCCTGGGCGGGATCTGCGGCTCGCCTCAGCGGACAGGACGTCTATGCGGGCTTCGCGCAATCGATGGCCCTGCGCAAGGCGACGGAGGAAGCGACGCGACCGTTCGACTTCGTGCTGTCCCCGACAGCGCCGATCCCGGCCTTCCCGGCCGAGATGGAGAGCCCGACCGGGAATCCGGAACAACCATTCGAGCACATCGCCTTTACGCTGCCCTACAACATGTCCGAGCAGCCGGCTGCGTCAATCAATTGCGGCTACACATCGGACGGGCTGCCCATTGGTCTGCAGATCGCCGGTCGACGATTCGACGACCTCGGCGTGCTGCAGATGTCGCGCGCCTGGGAAAGAATGCGTCCGAAACAGCGGGACTGGCCGACGGCGCCGTAAGGCGTAGTGATCGGCGCCCTTTTTGGCGGCTTGCTCCGGCCGTTTCGCTCTCGCACATTTTCCCCGCGGCGACGGGGCGACGGGCGAGGGAGCGGCGACATGGACAGACGATCTTTCCTCACATTCGTCGGCGGACTGGGCGCGACGCTCGGGGTAGACGCAGTTGGGGCCATGCCGGTGGACCGCACGCCGGCCGTGGCGGCGGCCTGGCCGGGCGTCGAACCCGACGGGGCTATGCCGCACGGAAACGCATACCGGATTTGGCGCCGCCGCGACCTGCGCGGGCGCTATCATTGGCGGTCATTGCGGTAAGCGCGCAGCGCGCGGGTCCATTGCCGAATTCACCCGTTGCGCTCGTCGCGCGGGCGCGCGATTGTACGACGGAAACGTCCGATCATCCCGGGGCGATCCCCGGGGCGCGATCACGGTGCGCCAAATCACGACAGGGAGAGGACCCGAGGACATGGATCACAAGATTGGCAACGTACCCGCCAGCAGCTTCTACGGATTGAACCCGGCCGACCCGCTCAACGACCTGCGAATGTCGGAGAAAGCCCGTCCGCTGTTCGATCACGTCCTGAAATTTCTCAAGGAGACGGTGGAGCCGGCGCAGGTAGAATATTTCGCGCTCGGCGCGAAGCGGACGGAGCGGTGGGGCTTTGCGCCCGGCCAGCTCGACGTGCTGCAGAAGGCCAAGGACAAGGCCAAGTCCGAGGGCCTGTGGAACTTCTTCCTGCCGGACGCCGAGACCGGCGAAGGCCTGAGCAATCTCGACTACGCCTATATCGCCGCCGAACTCGGCAAGTACCCGCTCGGCTCCGAGAGCATGAACTGCTCGGCGCCCGACACCGGCAATATGGAAGTGCTGGAGCGCGTCGGCACCAAGGAGCAGAAAGACAAGTGGCTGAAGCCGCTGCTGGCCGGCGAAATCCGCTCCGCCTACGTGATGACAGAGCCGGGCGTCGCCTCGTCCGACGCCAAGAACGTGTCGACATCGGCCGTGCTCGACGGCGACGAATGGGTCATCAACGGCGAGAAATACTATATCTCCGGCCTCGGCGATCCGCGCTGCAAGATCATGATCGTCATGGTCAAGACCAGCCCGAACGCCGCGCCGAGCAAGCAGCAGTCGCAGATCCTCGTCCCCGTCGGCACGCCCGGCGTGGAAGTGATCGGGCCGATGCACGTGTTCGGTCACGACGGCGCGCCGCGCGGGCACATGCACATGCGCTTCAACAACGTGCGCGTGCCCAAGGCGAACATCCTGCTTGGCGAGGGGCGCGGCTTCGAGATCTCGCAGGTCCGGCTCGGGCCCGGCCGCATCCATCATTGCATGCGCACAATCGGCAAGGCGGAGAAGGCGCTCGACCTGATGGTCGCGCGCGGCCTGAATCGCGAGGCCTTCGGCAAGAAGATCGCGCATCTCGGCGGCAATCTGCAGATCATCGCGCAGGCGCGCTGCGAAATCGAATCCATGCGCCTGATGGTGCTGAAGGCCGCCAAGGCGATGGACGTGCTCGGCAACAAGGAAGCGCGCGTGTGGGTCAGCATGGTCAAGGCGCTGGTCCCCGAGCGCGCCAACCGCATCATCGACCAGGCGATCCAGATGCACGGGGCGACCGGCATTTCGCAATGGACGCCGCTGGCCGAAATGTACACCGACGTGCGCCACCTGCGCTTCGCCGACGGTCCGGACGAAGTGCACTGGATGGTGGTTGGACGCCACGAGTTGCAGACGCACTGAGGCGGCTTCGGCGAAACCGTCATGACCGGGCCTGTCCCGGTCATCCCCGCTATCGTGTGCGCAGGCGCCCCGCGTTTTCCGGGCATTCCTGCGGGATGACCGGCGCCGCGCCGGCCATGACGCGCCTACGCATCCGACTGTTGCGCCCCAAAAGTCGCCACCCTGGCTTACTTCAACTCCGCCGCCAGAAACTCCATCGTCCGCCGTCCCGCCTCGTCGGCCGCCGCCTTGTTGTAGCTCTCGCGCTCGTCGCAATTGAAGCCATGGTCGGCGTCGTAGACGAAGACCGGGACGGTCGGCTGCGCGCTGCGGATTTTTTCCACGTCACTCAGCGGGATGTGCTTGTCGTGCGCGCCGAAGTGCAGCATCAGCGGCGTGCGCGGGCGTTCGGTCGCCACCGCTGCTATGCCGGCGCCGTAATAGCTGACCGCGGCGGTCACGCCCGGCAGGCGGCAGGCGCCGAGAAAGGCGAGCGTGCCACCCCAGCAATAACCGACCAGCCCGACCTTTCCGCCCTGTCTGGCCACTGATATGGACGCCTCGATGTCGGCGAGCGCGCCGTCGAGTTTGCACCTGCCGCGCAAGTCCATGGCGCGGGGGCGGTCCTCCACGCCGTAACCGAGTTCGACGCCGGGCTCGACCCGATCGAACAAGGCGGGCGCGATCGCCAGATACCCGGCTGCCGCGAAGCGATCGGCGACGCTTCGGATGTGATGATTGACGCCGAATATCTCCTGCAACACGACAACGCCGCCCTTCGGCGCGCCAGACGGCCGCGCGCCATAGGCGCCGATCGTCACGCCATCCGTGCAAGTCAATTGGATCATTTCACCCATTTGCTTTTTCTCCTCGGGCGCGCCAACGCCAGGCGTCGCCAGGCTCCACGATTTCCAGTCCGGCGCGATCCACCTTTTCCAGCGCGTCGCGCACGCGCGCTCCGCTTATGATCCGATCGGCCGCGATCTCTGCAAGCGGCGCGAGTACGAACGCGCGCCGCAGCAGATCGCGATGCGGGATCGCCAGATCGGGGGCGTCGAGCATCCGATCGCCGTAGAACAGAATATCAAGGTCGATCAGCCGCGGCCCCCAGCGCTGCGTCGCCCGCCGGCCAATATCCGCCTCGATCGCCTTGAGCGCGGCGAGCAGCGACAGCGGCGCCCGGGTCGTTTCGACCAGCGCGCAGGCGTTCAGGAAGGCCGGTTGATCGACGCGGCCCCAAGGCGGCGTGCGCCACAGCGAGGAGACCGCGACCACGCGCCCGACGCCGCGTCCCTCGATTTCCGCGAGCGCGGCGGCGATGGCGCCAGCGGCGCCGCCAATATTGCCGCCAAGGCCGATGCCGACGAGTTCCCGCGCCGTATCAGGCATTGTCGATCACATCGAGCACAGTGAAGGCCGCCTTGTGTTCCGCGACGTCATGCACGCGAAACGCCCGCGCGCCGCGTACGGCGCAAGCAAGGCCGGCCGCTATCGTGCCGACGAGGCGCGCATTGACATCGGCGCCGAGCAGCAGGCCGAACAACGATTTGCGCGAGACGCCGATCAACACCGGCATGCCGTAGGTTTTCGCGAGATCGCCGGTGGCGCGCAGCGCGCGAAGATTTTGCTGCTTGGTCTTGCCGAAGCCGATGCCCGGATCGAGCACGACATGCGCGTCCGGAATTTTCGCGCGCCGCGCAAGATCGAGCGAACGGTCGAAGAAACGCTTCATGTCGGCGACGACGTCGAGGTCGGCGTCGACCGCGTCGCGATTGTGCATGACGACGACGGCCGCTCCGGCTTCGGCGATCGCATCGGCCATGCCAGAATCCTTCTGCAGACCCCAGACATCGTTGACGACACAGACGCCGAGCGCGGTCGCAAAGCGAGCGGTTGCGGCCTTGTAGGTGTCGATCGAAAAGGGCGCGGCGACGCCCGCGAGCAATCGGGCCAGCAGTGGTTCAAGCCGGGCGATTTCTTCCTCGGCCGAAATCGGCGTGTAGCCGGGTCTCGTCGATTCCGCGCCGACGTCGATGATATCAGCGCCGGCTGCAACGAGCGCCCTGGCCTGCGCAAGCGCCGCCTCCGCATTCACGAATCGGCCGCCGTCCGAAAACGAATCGGGCGTCACGTTGAGAATGCCCATCAACGCGCGCCGTCCGGCAACGGCGCGCAAGAACTCGTCGCGACGCGCATGCAATATCGTCAGATCAGGCATTCAATCATCATATCGCATATAGGCGCTCGCCGCATCCCCGGGCGCGCCTTCGAGCGCGCCGCCGCGCGGGCGCCAGCCAACGACATCCTCGATCCTGCGCGCAAGCTCGAAATCCTTGTCCGTGATCCCGCCCGCGGAATGCGTGTTCAGGCGCACGACAAGCGACGCGTAGGTCAAGACGATCTCCGGATGATGCCAAGCCGCCTCGGCGAGATGGCCGACCGCGCCGACCGCCAGCATCGTGCCTTTCCACGAGTGCGTGCGGAAGGTCCGGACGATGGCGCCCTCGTCATACCGCCAGTGCGGCAGATCGCGCCTGAGCAGATCGGCGGTCTCGACCGGCGTATAGACCCGTTCGCTCATGGGCGCCCCCTGTGAAGCATTTGCAGATCAATCTATGTCGGCGCACTGTTCCGGCAAGCGGCTGGCGAGGCGGATTGCGCTCGCGACGCCGTTCGTGTTGCATAGCCCCCCGTTCAGAAGAGACCAAGCCGAAAATGGCCGCACCGAAACCGCCTGCCTTCGAAACCCTCAGCCTGCATGCGGGCCAGCATCCCGATCCCGTCACCGGCTCGCGCGCGACGCCGATCCACCAGACGACAAGCTACGTGTTCCGTGATGCGGATCACGCGGCGGCGCTCTTCAATCTTGAGGTCGGCGGGCACATCTATTCCCGCATCTCCAATCCGACCGTCGCAGTGCTGGAGGAGCGCCTGGCCGCGCTCGAGGGCGGGTCGGCGGCAGTCTGCGCGGCCAGCGGGCAGGCGGCGCTGCATCTGGCGATCGCAACGTTGCTGGGCGCCGGCGACCATATCGTGGCCTCGTCGTCGCTGTATGGCGGAACAGTCAATCTGCTGGCCCAGACGCTGCCGCGCTTCGGCATAACCTCGACATTCGTCAAGCCTCGCGACCACGCGGCGATCCGCGCGGCGATCACACCGGAGACGAGGCTCGTGATCGGCGAAACGATCGGCAATCCAGGCCTCGAAGTTCTGGACATTCGGGCGATCGCGCGGATTGCGCACGAGGCCGGCCTGCCCCTTCTGATCGACAATACGTTTGCGACGCCCTGGCTCTGCCGACCGTTCGAGCATGGCGCGGACATCGTCACACACTCCATCACCAAATGGATCGGCGGCCACGGAATTGCGATCGGCGGCGTCGTGATCGACGGCGGCCGATTCGACTGGCGCGCGTCCGGAAAGTTTCCGACGATGACCGAGCCCTACGCGGGCTACGACGGGCTTGTCTTTGCCGAGGAATTTGGACCGATCGCCTTCGCCATGCGGGCGCGCGCGGAAGGCCTGCGCGATTTCGGGGCATGCCTTTCGCCGACCCACGCCTTCCATCTGTTGCAGGGCGTCGAGACGCTGCCGCTGCGCATGGACCGGCACATCGCCAACACAGCCGCCATCCTTGCCTTCCTGCAAAAGAACGAGGCGGTCGCCTGGGTCAACCATCCCTCGCTCGACACTCATCCAGATCATGCGCTGGCCGCGCGCCTGCTGCCGAAGGGCGCGGGCTCGATCGTCTGCTTCGGCATCAAGGGCGGCCGGGCCGCCGGCCGCAAATTCATCGAATCGCTGTCGCTGGCGAGCCATCTCGCCAATGTCGGCGACGCGAAGACGCTGGTCATTCACCCCGCCAGCACCACGCACCGGCAGATGAACGCCGAGCAGCTCGCGAAGGCTGGCGTCGGCGAGGACATGATCCGGCTGTCGGTCGGCCTGGAAAACGCGGCCGACATCACGGCTGATCTGGCGCAAGCCCTGCGCGTCTCGCAGAAAGGGTGAGACCATGAATTTTACGTATCGGGGCGAACAAGTCCACGCATCGACCGGCGGCATCGCCTTCGACGCCACGCTGCCCACCGTCGTCTTCCTGCACGGCGCGGGCATGGACCACACAGTATGGTTCCTGCAATCGCGCTGGTTCGCGCATCACGGGCGCAGCGTGCTCGCACTCGACTTTCCGGGCCATGGCCAGTCGGGCGGGCAGCCATTGACCTCGATCGAAACCATGGCGGACTGGACCGCCGGCGCGCTCGATCATCTCGGAGTGAAGCAGGCCGCTTTCGTCGGTCATTCCATGGGGGCGCTCGTGTCGATTTCCATCGCCGCGCGGCGGCCGGACCAGGTCCGCGCCCTCGGCCTTGTCGGCGCGGCGCTGGCCATGCCGGTTTCAAAGGATCTGCTCGCGGCCGCCGAGGCCGACAGCCATGACGCCATCGACATGGTGAACCTCTGGGGGCACGGGTTTCATGCGGGCATCGGCGGATCGGAATGGCCGGGCGTGTGGATGACCGGAGCGAGCGAGGACTTGCTGGAAAACGCCGCGCCCGGCGTGCTCGCCAGAGATCTCGCCGCCTGCAACGCGCATCAGGCAGTCGCCGACAACGCCGCTAACATTTCCTGCCCGGCCCTGATCGTGCAGGGCTCGCGCGACCTGATGACGCCGCTGAAAGGCGCGCGCGCGCTAGCGGCGGCGATCAGGAACGGATCCATTCATGTGATCGACGGCGCGGGACATATGGTCATGATAGAGCGCGCGACGGAGACGCTGCAGGCGCTGGCGCGCGCGATATGAGTCGACAGGCGATCGGGACATTTCGGAGGAGCGGATGAACAAGGCCTTTGCCGGCTTAAACGTGCTCGATTTCTCGACGACGATCGCCGGGCCCTATTGCGCGCGCCTGCTCGCCGATCTCGGCGCTCACGTGATCAAGATCGAATCCCCGGACGGCGATGTGCTTCGCGCGCGTCCGCCGCTGCGCAACGGTGCGAGTTCAGCGTTCGGACAGCTCAACGCCGGCAAGAAGAGCATCGTGCTCGATCTCAAGAAGCAAGCCGCCGTTGAGGCCGTCCACGCGCTGGCGAAGCAGACCGATGTGATTGTCGAGAATTTTCGGCCTGGCGTGATGAAGCGGCTTGGACTCGATTACGCTGCGCTCCACGCCGTCAATCCGCGCCTCGTCTATTGCTCGATGTCCGGCTATGGCCAGACCGGCCCCTGGGCCGAGAAACCGGCCTATGCGCCGGTGATCCATGCAGCGTCGGGTTACGACCTCGCGCACATGGCCTATCAGGAGGGTCGCTCGCGCCCGGATTTCTGCGGCGTGTTCCATGCGGACGTCGTGAGCGGCGTCTATGCCTTTGGCGCAATCTCGACCGCGCTCTATCAGCGCACGCAGACCGGCCAGGGCCAGCACATCGACGTGTCCATGCTCGAATCGATGCTGAGCCTGACGCTCAACGAGTTGCAGGGCGCTCAATTTCCGGTCGCGCAACCTACGCGGCCCATGTTCGGGCCGGTCGAGACGAAAGATGGCTACGTGATGGTCGCCGTCGTGACCGAAAAGGCGTTCCGCAATTTCGTCGCGGCCGCCGGAAGACCCGAGTTCGTCGGCGACCCCCGCTTCGCCGAATATACGGCGCGGCGCGCGCACTGGGGTGAGTTGATGGCGGAACTCGAAATCTGGTCGCGAAAGCTGACGCGCGACGAATGCATCGCGGCGCTCGACAAATGCGATGTGCCATGCTCGCCCTATCGAACGGTGGCCGAGGCGCTCGCCGATCCGCAGATCGCACATCGCGACGCGCTGGCCGAGGTCGTGGACGCAGGCGGGACGTTCAAGGCGCTCAACCCGCCGTTCCGCATGTCGGATGCCGAGACGCTCGTCGGCAAACACGCGCCGGCGCTTGGAGAGAACACGCGCGCCGTGCTGATCGAAGCGGGATTCGGGCGCGACCAGATCAAGGCGATCATGGGGTGAGCCGAGATCGCGCGGCTGCACGAATTGTAATTGTCATACGCACTGTCGCGCAGACGGAGAGCGAGGCGATCAAGATCCCGGCGGCTTGAGTGGCGCGCGCACTGGATGTGTCCGAGCGCCCGACTACGGACAGGCTGCGCGAATACTCGCAAGCAGCGCGTCATGCGTTGCAGTCGGCCGCCAGTCGCGGCGGATCGTCAACCCGATTCGCCGGGCGCTGCCGGGGGTGGCGACGGGCAGCGGCGCCAGCAGGCCGAGCGCCTGCTCCGTCATGATCTGGTTGGTCGAAATCAGCGTGAGCCGATCGCTGCGCAGCAGCGCGCCGCGCATCATCACGAGCGAACTGGTCTCGATCAGCCCCGGCAGTTTTTCGCGCGCCGCTTTTGAAAACATCGAATCGAAATAGGAGCGGGTCGGCGCGCCGGGCGGAGATATGACCCACGGGAACGCCATCAAATCCGCCTCCGATATCATCTTGTAAGCGAAAAGCGGGTGGCCGACGCGCGCGACGATCGCCAACGGGTCGTCGAACAGCGCGATCTGCTCGACGTCGTCGATGGGCGCAGGCTCGCGCAGCGCGCCGATCAGAAGATCGATTTCACCGTGCCTCAGCCCATACAGCAGATCGTCGTATGGGCCGTCGACGACGCGCACGTGCACGCTCGGCCGGTCGCGGGTCAGCCGGTCGATGGCCTCGGGCAGGATGTGGCTGCGCGCAAGTGGCATGGCGCCAATCACGACACGACCGGAATCGCCGCCAAGCAACTCGGCGACCTCGACATAACCATGCTCGATTTCGACGAAGGCCAGCTTGGCCTGTTGCGCCAGGAATTCGGCAGGACGGGTAAGTTCGATGCGCTGCCCCCTGCTCTCGAACAACGGCGCGCCGATCAGACGTTCGAGATCCTTGGCGGCGCGATGGATGGAGGGCTGCGACAGACCGACGGCGCGCGCGGCCAGGCTGAAATTTCCGGCGCCAAAAACGGCGATCAGCGCGCGCAATTGCGCGACCGTGATGAGGCGATCGAGATCGGGCGCCGAGCGGCCGCGGCCCGCGGCCTTCGCGACCTCGCGCGCCCCAGCGTGCAGGAACTCCAGCGCGCGCTCTGCGCGGACGCAGAACAGACGACCCGCGGGCGTTGTCGTCATTCCGTCCGCTCCCTGCTCGAACAGCGGGGCGCCGAGGCGCGCTTCGAGCTTGTCGATCGCCTGCGTGATCGCCGGTTGAGACAGGTGGATGCGCTCTGCGGCGCGGCTCACGCTGCGCGTTCCGGCCACGGTGCAGAAGGCGCGGAGATGCCGCAGGTTCGGAATGTCGGTCTTGGAGATTTCGGCCATGGACGCCCTGATCGATCCAGCCGTACTATAGCCAGAACTTATGCGTCGGCGAACAGTTTGAAATAGCCCGGCCCGCCGCCCGCCGGATAATGCAGAAATCCGAAGAATTGCAGGATGGGGCGATGTCCGCCCGATCACGAGTGAGGATGAAACGCCATGGGAATCGTTCGCACGAAGATCGAGCGCGCCGATATGACCGTGATCGCCGGCCTCGCTGAATGCGGCGTCGCCACGGTGCATGAGGCGCAGGGGCGCACCGGCCTGCTCGCCTCCTACATGCGCCCGATCTACCGTGGCGCGCGACTGGCGGCTTCGGCCGTCACCGTCTCGGCGCCGCCTTGCGACAACTGGATGATCCATGTCGCAGTCGAGCAGATGCAGAAGGGCGACATCATGGTGGTGGCGCCGACATCGCCTTCGGACGCAGGCTATTTCGGCGACCTGCTCGCCGGATCGGTCATGGCGCGCGGCGGCGTCGGGCTCATCATCGACGCCGGCGTGCGCGACGTCGCCGATCTCACCGAGATGAAATTCCCGGTCTGGTCGAAGGCCATCTGCGCGCAGGGCACCGTCAAGGAGACGCTGGGCGACGTGAACATTCCGGTCGTCTGCGCCGGCGCCATAGTCAATCCGGGCGACGTGATCGTGGCCGACGACGACGGCGTCTGCGTCGTGCGCCGCGAGGATGCGGCGGAAGTACTGAAGAAGGCGCAGGCGCGCATCGCCAATGAAGGCGAGAAGCGCGAGAAGCTGAATTCCGGCGTTCTCGGCCTGGATCTCTACAAGATGCGCGAGGCGCTCGCGGCGAAGGGCCTGAAATATGTCTGAGGGCATACGCTGCATGTGGATGCGCGGCGGCACGTCGAAGGGCGGGTATTTCGTCGCCTCCGACCTGCCGTCCGATATAGCCGCGCGCGACAAATTCCTGCTGGGCATGATGGGTTCGCCCGACAAGCGTCAGATCGACGGCATGGGCGGCGCCGATCCCCTGACCTCGAAGATTGCGGTAGTGAAGAAGTCGCAGCGGCCCGGCGTCGATGTCGACTATCTCTTCCTGCAGGCATTCGTCGACAAACCCGTCATCACCGACGCGCAGAATTGCGGGAACATTCTCGTCGGCGTCGGGCCGTTCGCAATCGAGCGCGGGCTGGCGCAGGCGAAGGGCGAGGAAACGGCGGTCGTCATCTATATGGAGAACACCGGGCAAATCGCCGAGGCGCTGGTGCGCACGCCCGGCGGCATGCCGACCTACAAGGGCGACCGCGCCATCGACGGCGTGCCGGGCACGGCGAGCCCGATCCCGATCGAATTTCGCGACACGGCCGGATCCTCCTGCGGCGCGCTGCTGCCGACGGGCAAGGCCTTCGACGTGATCGACGGCGTCGAATGCACGCTGATTGACAACGGCATGCCCGTGGTCGTGATGCGCGCGTCCGACCTCGGTATCGAAGGCTCGGAATCGCGCGAAACGCTCGATGCGCACGAGGAACTGAAGACGAAACTGGAATCGATCCGCCTCAAGGCCGGACCGATGATGAATCTTGGCGACGTGACGGATCTGTCCGTGCCGAAGATGACGCTCGTCTCGCCGCCGCGCGGCGGTGGCGCGATCTCGACGCGCACCTTCATCCCGCATCGTTGCCACGCCTCGATCGGCGTGCTCGGCGCGGTCAGCGTGGCGAGCGCCTGCATGATCGAGGGATCGCCGGCGGCGTCGATGGCGAGGATCCCCGGCGGCGATCCGAAGGTTCTGGACATCGAACATCCTACCGGCGCGGCGACGATCCGCGTTTCCGGCAGCGGCCCGAACGCGACGGCCGCAGTGGTTCTGACCGCGCGAAAACTGTTCGACGGAACGGTGTTCGCCCCATAGGCCATTGCCGTATTGCGAGGCGCGACGCGACGAAGGCGATGTCCGCCGGACTCGCAATGATGGGATCAGGCCTAGGTTCCGCCCTTGTTCTTTTTCTTCCTGAACTTCGGCCTGGCGCCGTTGTCGGCCTGCGCGGGCGCGGGTTTGCCGCCTTCGCGCGTCACGAACTTCTTCGGCCCTTGCTGCTGCGGCCTGTCGCCGCCGCCCGGCGCGCCGCGCTTCTCGAATTTCTTCTGACGCGGCGGGCGATCCGGCGCGCCGCCGGCGCCCATGCGCTCGACGCGGACGACATCCCCGCCCGGCCTGCGCATCGCGACCAGGAAGTCGTCCGCGACCGCCTCCGACACTTCGAACTGCGTCTCGTTGTCGTAGATGCGAATGACGCCGATATCCTGCCGCGTGACATTGCCCTTGCGGCACAGCATCGGCAGCAGCCATTTCGGATCGGCATTGCGCTTGCGGCCGATGTCGAGGCGGAACCATGTGGCGTCAGGCATGGCGCGCGGCCCCTTTGGCGTGCGCGTCGGCGCGGCGCCGCGCGTATCGCGCATGAGGAGCATGGACGGCTGGCCGGGGTCTTCCACCTCTTCGACCGCCGGCAGTCGGGCGCGATAGATGCGGACGAGCGCGGCGGCGATTTCCTCGGCCGGGCGTTCCGACAGAAGCTGGCGCGCCATGACGAGATCGTCTTCCGATGCAGGATCGGTCAGCAACGGATCATGCTGCATGCGCTGGCGATCGAGATCGCGGATCTCCTCGAGCGTCGGCGGGCCGCTCCATTGCGCCTGGATTTCCGCCGCGGCCAGCAATCGTGCGGCGTGACGCGCGCGCGACGGCGGCACGATCAACGCGCTCACGCCCTTGCGGCCGGCGCGGCCGGTGCGGCCGCTGCGATGTTGCAAGGTTTCCGCGTCGTTCGGCAGTTCGGCGTGGATGACGAGTTCGAGATTGGGCAGGTCGATGCCGCGCGCGGCGACGTCGGTCGCGACGCAGACGCGCGCGCGTCCGTCGCGCAGCGCCTGCATCGACAGGTTACGCTCGTGCTGGCTGAGTTCGCCCGACAGCAGCACGGAGGAAAACCCGCGCTCCTGCAAGATCGCCTGCAGATGCCGCACGGACTCGCGCGTGTTGCAGAAGACGATGGCCGTCTGCGCCTCGACGTAGCGCAGCAGGTTGACGACGGCGTATTCGATCTCTTTCGGCGCGACGCGGATCGCGCGATAGTCGATGTCGGCGTGACCGCTGGCGTCGCCCTCGACCTCGATCCGCAGCGCGTCGCGCTGATAGCGGCGCGCCAGCGCGACGATGCCGCGGGGCATCGTGGCCGAAAACATCAGCGTGCGCCGGTCGGCCGGCGTCGCATCCAGCATGAATTCGAGATCTTCGCGAAACCCCATGTCGAGCATTTCGTCCGCCTCGTCGAGCACGACGGCGCGCAGGCCGGACACGTCGAGGCCGTGGCGTTCGATGTGGTCGCGCAGGCGGCCCGGCGTGCCGACGACGATATGCGCGCCGTCGGCGAGCTTGCGCCGCTCCTGCCGCGCATCCATGCCGCCGACGCAGGAGACGATGGCGCAGCCGGCATATTGATAGAGCCAGCGGAGTTCACGCTCGACCTGCATGGCGAGTTCGCGCGTCGGCGCGATCACGAGCGCCAGCGGCGCGCGGTTGTCCGCTCCCGCCGGCTCGAACCTGTCGCGGTCGCCGAGCAGCGTCGTCGCCAGCGCGAGGCCATAGGCGACGGTCTTGCCGGAGCCGGTTTGCGCGGAAACGATGATATCGCGATTGGCCGCGCCTTCCTTCAGCACGGCCGCCTGGACGGGAGTGGGCTCGGAATAGTTGCGCTCGGCGAGGGCGCGCGAAAGCGCGGAACTGGTTTCAAAAAATGTCACGAATGGTTCCTGCGGGCGCGTGTTGCGGCCGGGGCGTCGAAGGGGATTATCGGCGGGCTGTGTCCGTTTCCGCCGGGCTGGGCCATTCCTTACATCGTTGCGGGCTCTGACGCCAATGATCGGGTTCGACGAAACGTCTTCAGCCTCTTAAGACGTCTGCTAGCTCCATCTTCTCCACGAGGGTCGCACGTCTCATGAATGCTTCATCCGGCCTGCCCCTGCACATCTCGACACTTGCGGATGCACGCGCGCTTGAGGCGTGCGCCCGGCGAACTGAAACCAAATGCGGCGACGGCAGGATGGTCTGGCGCATCTGGGGTGAAGGCGCTCCGGTCGTGCTCCTGCACGGCGGATCAGGAAGCTGGGCGCATTGGGTCCGAAACATCGCGCCGCTCGTGCAGGCGGGGCGAGAGGTCCATGTTCCGGATCTGCCGGGATGCGGCGAATCCGATATGCCGCCCGTCGGACACGATGGCGACGTACTGCCCGAGTGGGTCGAAACAGGCGTTCAATCCCTGCTCGGCTCGACGCTGTTTGATCTCGTTGGCTTTTCCTTCGGAGCGATGGTCAGCGGATTTTATGCCGCGCACTACGCAAACCGCGTGCGAAAGCTCATTCTTGTCGGCGCGCCGGCGCTCAGCCGCGAAGCGCCGCCGAAAATCGCGCTGCAGGAATGGCTGCGGCTGCCCGACGGGCCGCAGCGCGACGCCGCCTTCCGCTACAACCTGCGCCTGCTGATGCTCGCCCGGGACGACAGCGTCGACGACCTGTCCCTCACGCTTTATGTCGAAAGCCTCCGGCGCGACCGATTGACGGCGCGGCGAATCGCGAGAACCGATATTCTTCTGCGGACCATGCCGCAGATCCGATGCCCGGTCTGGGGCCTCTGGGGGGCGGACGATATCCTCTACCGCGGGCGCTTCGACGTGGCCGAATCGGGGCTTCGACATGCGCCCGATTTCCGGTCGACGACATTGATCGCAGGCGCCGGACACTGGGCGCAATTCGAGGAAGCCGATGCGTTCAATGGCGCGCTGAGGTCAATCCTCGCTGAGTGACCCGCCAATTCATTCGGATCGCCGATCGCTCGGGCCGCCACGTTTCAGCATGGCGCTTTGCCGGCTTCGACGACCTTCTTCTTGTATTTCTCACCATAGGCGTTCCAGCCCTCCTCCTTTCCACCGGAAGGGCTGTTGTGGCACTTCTTGCATGGGTAACCCGTCGCCTCTGCAAAGCACTTTTTCGCCAGCGCGGGAGCCGTCGTCAGGGACACCGCCGCGCCTGCGAGGATCGTGACGACTGTGACCAGCGCACAGACACGCAAAGAATATTTAGCAACGATTTTCATATCACTCGTCCTCACGAGGGTCAGCGGGCCGCATCGAGACCGCCGCGAACCGTATGGACGGCGCGTCCGGCGTGCCTCAACCTTCCGATCAATAGCCGAAGTCGTCCTGACCGTTCCGGCTTGCACGCCGAATCAGGCTTGCAAACACGCAAGACAATTATGCGACGCCTCGCGAGCGCCCCTGCCAATAGGGCGCGCGCAGAGCCTTGCGATCGAGCTTGCCGAGTCCGGTGACGGGAATGGCCTCGACAAAATCGATCGACTTCGGCGACCAGGGCGCGCCGCGCCTGTCCTTCACATGCGCCTGCAATTCGCTGGCGCCGATATTGGCGCCGGGCTTCAGCACGACGAACGCCTTCACCGCCTCGCCCCACTTGTCGTCCGGCACGCCGATAACGGCGGCCGAGGCCACCGCGCCATGCGACATGAGCGCATCTTCCACCTCGCGCGGATAGATGTTGAAGCCGCCCGAGATGATCATGTCCTTGGTGCGGTCGACGATATAGAGATAGCCGTCCTCGTCCTTAACCGCGACGTCGCCCGTGTGGAGCCAGCCGCCGCGGAACGCTTCCTCTGTCGCCTCCGGCCGCTTCCAGTAGCCATCCATCACGAGCGTGCCGCGCAGGCAGATCTCTCCCGGCTCGTTGATGCCGACTTCCTTCATGTTGGCGTCGAACAATCTGACGTCGACCGTCGGAGACGGACGCCCGCAGGATCCCAGCCTTTGGACATGGGCGGGATCGTGATCGATCTTGCGCAGGGTCGTGATGATCTGTGGCGCTTCCGTCTGGCCGTAGAGCTGCACGAACACCTGCCCGAATATTTTCATGCCTTCGAGCAGCCGGTCCGGCGACATGGGCGCCGCGCCATAGACGATCATCTGCAGGGACGACAGATCGTATTTCGCGCGGACGCTCGCAGCATCGATCAGGCCATAAATGATGGTCGGCACGAGAAAGCAGGAGGTGATCTTCTCTTCCGCGACCGTGCGGCACCAGGCCTCGACATCGAAGCCGTTGACGAGTCGCGCGAAGCCGCCGCGCAGCATGACCGGATAGAGCGTGATGCCCGCCGCGTGGCTGATCGGCGTCGCCGCGAGATAGCGAATGTCGGCGGGCCAGTCCCAGTCGCTAACGATCAGCGCCGACATGGCGGCGATCGAGCGATGCGGAATCATCACGCCTTTTGAGCGCCCGGTCGTACCGCCGGTATAGGCGAGCCATGCAATTTCGGCCGACATGCTTTCGTCGACCAGCGGCGCCGGTTCGCATGTCGGCCATTCCGCGAGAATATCGCGCGCGCCTTCGACCGGGCCGAACGACAGCAGATGTTTCAGTCCCGGAACCCGCGTTCGAATCGCAAGACCGCGCGGCGCGAACTTGCCGCTCTCCACGATCAGCGCGTCGATTTCGGCGTCTTCAACGATGAAGGCGTGATCGTCTTCCGCCGCCAGCGGATGAAGGGGCGTGTATCGCAGGCCCATGATCGCGGCGGCGCAGATCACCGCCCAGGACTCGACGCGATTGGCCGAAAGCACAGATACCGCAGCGCCCCTGCTCAAGCCGATCGAACGAAACAGGGCGATGATCTGCGCGACATTGCGGGCGAGATCGCTATAGGTCCAGCGCGTGACGTCGTCGGCGATCGCCGGACGCTCGCCGAAACGCGCAAAGGCGTTGAGACACAGCGCCCCCAGCGCCCCGCCGGAATGCAGACCTCCCATTTGCTCTCCCTTTCGATGTGTCGAAACGCCGGAGAGGATAACGAAGCGTCGCGATGCGGCAAGCGCCCTCGGTCATTGGACCGAAGCGCTGCTCCGAAGGTCGGGGACGCTCCCGGATTTCCGCTTCGCCCGTCGCGGTCTTCGTTTTGTGGGTTCGAGCGGGACATAGTCGAGCCAGGGGCGGGCCGCGTGAAAGTCGCTGCGCGCCGCCTCGACGCAGGCGGCGCCCGAGCCGCCATGCGCAGGATAGAGCGCGAGGCCGAACACATGCTCGCCGACCTCCTTGACCCGCCTGACGTTGCGCACGGCTTCGCTGAGACGGACGGCGATGCTGAGAAGATCGCGCGCATCAGCGACAAGGCTGAGGCAAACCGCCAGTTCGCCCGGGGCGATGATGACTGCCGCGTCGCTCTGGCGGATCCTGGCGCGCAACGCATCGACGATCTTCTCAAGGGCGCGATCATTGTCATCGACGAGACGGAGATAAGCGACGCCGACGGTTCGGCTCCATTGGGCGGAAGCCGCGGCGGCGATCTCGATCCGTTGCTCCAGCGCCTCCAGTCCCTGCGCATGGATGAACGGATTTTGCGGCAGGCTGCGCGGCGCGGGCGCCCGTTCCTGCGGCCCCGCCTCCGGCGTTGCGACGACGAAAGGCGCCGGTCGCACGCGGCCGAGGCGCCGCCAGCCGAGCGCCCCGAGCAGACCAGCCAGCGCAAGGCCGCTGAGCAGCAGTCCGCTCGCCTGCGGGCCGCCCGTGGCCAGGGTCGCGGCGTCGGCCGATTGCGGCGCAATCCTGCGGCGCGGATGAAATACGAAGCCCATGCCCAGGGGGACGGTCGCCGGCGCCGGCAGGGCGGCCGCGCGCGGGCGCCAGTCCGCCGGCCGAATGGCGTCGGCCAGCCGCGCATCGAGGCAGCCATCGGACCGCAGGAACGCGCCGACCAGCGCGAGCATATGCAGCGTCGCTGGATAGTAGGCGTCCCCGGCGGCCGGCAGATAGAATTCGCGGGGATAGGGCGTTCCGGAGGCCGCGCAGGCGCGCAGCGCAGCAATCGCCCGATAGCCGGGGCCGGCGGCGCTCCCGTCGGCGACGCCGGTCCGCAGGTTCAAGATCGGCAGGCCATCGGCATTGGCCGGCCACACCCTTTCCGAGGCGGCGAGACGGCGATCCTGCCCGGCCCCTGACAGCGCCAGATACAGCGGGATGCGAAGGGCGTCATAGCCCGCCCTCGCCGGGAAGCGGCGAGCTGGCGCGGCATGGCCGCTGGCGAGCGACATCCAGTCGCCGGGCGCCGAGCTCTCGCCGTCCTGGACCGAATCGACCAGCGCGAGCCCGGCCCGGCGGACGCCGTCCCAATCATGATCCGGGGCGAGCGCCGCAAGGCGACCGAACGCGGGAAACACCCAGTACGAAAGATTGACCACAGGGCCGTCCGGCTGGTCGCCGGCCGCGAAGCCGAAACGCGCCGGCAACAGCACGGGACCGACGCCGGGCGCATCGACGATCAGCTTGCGGCCGATATCTTCAGCGACGGCTGCGCCCGCCGCGGCGTAATCCGGCGCATTCCACAGGTCCGCCGCCTCAGCCAGCGCCCAGGCGATCAGAATGTCGCCGTCAGTGGCGTTGTTATGGTCGGAGACCGCCCGCCGGACCGGATCCCACAGCCAGGCCGACAGCTTGTCGGCGCGGATCTGCAGATTGGCGCGGGTCCAGGCCCACAGCCGATCGAAGGCGGGGCGGTCATCGGCCGCAACTGCGAGCAGCATGCCGTATCCCTGCCCCTCGCTGTGGCTGACGCCGTGATTGCCCGTGTCGACGACGCGGCCCGAGGGTCTGACGAAGCGTTTGCTCCAGTCCTGCCAGAGGCCGGCGCCTGCGATCACACCGCCGATACGCGACGCGGCTGCTGCTGCGGCGGCGGGCGCTTCCCGCGCCGGGATGGCGGGCGCAGCGCCGGCCGGACCCGCGCCAAGGAGCGCCAGAGCCGAGATCAGGATCAATTTCCACCGGGCTTTCGCCATCACGCTTCCGCTTCCCGTCAGGGTCGAGAAGCGAATCTAGCAATCGCGTCTTGCCGCTTGGTCCAGAGTTCTTATCGGAATTTAATGAAAAACAGGCGCGTCAGGGGTTAACGCGCTCCGGGACAAGAGTAATTAAATTCACACGACGACCGTCAGCCGCTCCGCCGCGCGCGTGATCCCGGTGTAGAGCCAGCGCGCGCGGTGTTCGCGGAAGGCGTAGCTTTCGTCGAACAGGACCACGTCGTTCCACTGCGATCCCTGCGCTTTGTGAACGGTCAGCGCATAGCCGAAATCGAATTCGTCGGAGTCCCGGCGCAGCGCATAGGGAATCTCCTCGTCGCCGCCAGCGAAGAATTGCGGGATCACGCCCACGCGCTGCGGCTTGGCGGAGGGGGTCTCCTCGGGGGAGACCGACAGCCTTATCTTGCCGCGCCGCACGGCGCCGGCGCGAGCGACGCGGAAAATACCGCCGTTGAGCAGGCCCTTCTGGCGATTGTTGCGCAGGCAGACGAGCTTTTCGCCGACCTGCGGCAGATCGCCGGAGAAGCCGTTGAGCTCACGCAGCCGCCGATTATAGGCGCGCCTGGTCCGGTTGAGACCGACGAGCACCTGATCTGCGGCCCTGACCTCGTCGGTGTCGACGTCGTCGCGGGCGATCACTTTCGACCGGCCAAACGCGCCGCGCGCCAGCCGCCTGCCCTCGCGCACGTCCATCGACAGCCGGATGATCGGGTCGTCAGCGGCCTGCCGGTGCACCTCGGTCAGCATGACATCGGGTTCAGCTTCCGTGAAATAGCCGCCGCCCTTGACGGGGGGAAGCTGCGCGGGATCGCCGAGCACGAGCACCTTCTTGCCGAACGAGAGAAGATCGCGGCCCAGTTCCTCGTCAACCATCGAACATTCGTCGATCACGATCAGGCTGGCGGACGCCGCGGGCGCATCCTCGTTGAGCACGAAGGACGGCTCCTCGCTCTCCACGTCCCTGGGCCGATAGATCATGGAATGGATGGTGCGGGCGTCCCTGCAGCCCTTCGAGCGCAGCACGAGCGCCGCCTTGCCGGTGAAGGCGCCGAAGGCGGTTTCCCCGTCCACATGCTCGGCCAGATGCCGGGCAAGCGTCGTCTTGCCGGTCCCGGCATAGCCAAACAGCCGGAAAACCTGCGGCCCGTCTCGCGTCTCCAGCCATGCGGCGACAGCGGACAGCGCCTGATCCTGCTCGGACGTCCAGTTCATCCCGCTGTCTAGCATCGCCCCCTGAGTCGGGCGAGGCGCCGCCATGATTGCAATTTCCGGGCGCGCCTTTATCAGTGCAGCCATGCGAACGGAAAAACCCGCGGTCGCCCGGCGGCCCCCTTCGGAGACGGCGCCTGAGCCGGAGAAGTCGCCGGGCGTCGACCTCGGCCATCTCGACCACGTGCTCGGCTACGCGCTACGGCGGGCGCAGATCGCCGTCTTCAACGATTTCCGCCGGAATTTCGCCGATGTGGACATCCGGCCGACCCAGTACGCCGTCCTGTCGATCCTCGCCGACCACCCCGGCCTGAAACAGGGCGAGGTCAGCGCCGCGCTCGGGATCAAGCGCACGAATTTCGTGGCGGTGCTCGACGAACTGGAACGACGCGGCCTCGCGCAGCGGCGCCCGATGGCCGACGACCGCCGCTCCCGCGCCCTGTACCTGACGGACGAGGGCGCCGCGCTGACCGCGCATATCCGACGGCTGAACGCCGCCAATGAGGCCCGTCTGGCCGCCCTGCTGCCGCCCGGCCAAGCCGCCACGCTGATCGACCTGCTGCGGCGATTGACCGAGCGGCTGGGAGGGGGCGAGGAGTGATCGCCGCGACCGGGCCCGCTTTTCGGCGAAATCGAGGCCTCGACAGTGCGCCCGGCGAGAACTAGAAGGCACGGGATCGAAAGGGCGCCATGAAAGCCGTAATACTCGCAGGAGGACTCGGTACCCGGATTTCCGAGGAGTCGCACCTCAGGCCAAAGCCTATGATTGAAATCGGCGGGCGGCCGATCCTTTGGCACATAATGAAGATTTTCCATCAGCACGGCATCGACGACTTCATTATCTGCCTTGGCTATAAAGGGTATATGATAAAAGAATATTTCGCCAATTACTTTATCCACAATTCCGATCTGACTGTCGACGGCAGCAGCGGGAAGGTCGTCTTCCATAATTCAAAGGCGGAAAGCTGGCGCGTCACGATGGTCGACACCGGCGAAATGTCGATGACGGGCGGTCGGCTGAAGCGCATCGCCTCCTATCTGACCCCAGGCGAGCCCTTCTGCTTCACCTACGGTGACGGAGTCGCCGACATCGACATTGCCAAGCTGGTGCAGTTTCATCGTCAACATGGGTGTAGAGCGACGCTCACCGCGGTCATTCCGCCGGGACGCTACGGCGCGCTTGCGCTGGAAGGCGACAAAGTGACGCGCTTCATCGAAAAGCCGCCGGGCGATCAGGCGCTGATCAACGGTGGATTTTTCGTCCTCGAGCCTTCGGTGATCGACTATATCGGCGGCGATTCGACCTCTTGGGAGGGCGCCCCGCTTGAGCGGCTTGCCGCCGAGGGGCAATTGCGAGCGCATCTTCATTCGGGGTTCTGGCAGCCGATGGATACGCTCAGGGACAAGAACCGGCTTGAGGAGCTTTGGGCCGCGGGCGAAGCGCCCTGGAAGGTTTGGGCGTGACCTCGGACGACCGGATGGAGGTCTCAAGTGATTGATCCGGCTTTCTGGTCCGGCCGGCGTGTTCTCCTGACCGGCCAAACCGGATTCAAGGGGGCGTGGCTCGCATTGTGGCTGCGACGCATGGGCGCCGACGTGTACGGCTTCGCATTGCCGCCGGATACAGATCCGGCGTTGTTCGACCTTGCCCGCGTCGGCGCAGACATAAAGGGGACATTCGGCGATCTGCGCGACCCGGCGGCGGTTCGCGCGGCGGTTCGTGCGGCCAGGCCGCAGATCGTGCTCCATTTGGCCGCACGCGCGCTCGTGCGGCAGTCGATCGAGGATCCCGTCGACGCAATCGGCGTCAATGTGATGGGAACCGTTCATCTGCTCGATGCGCTGCGCGAAGAATCGGAGGCGTCGACCATTCTGGTTGTGACGTCGGACAAGGTCTACGCCAATGACGAGAGCGGCGTTTCGTTTGGCGAACAGAGCCCGCTGGGCGGCAAGGATCCCTATTCCGCCTCGAAGGCCGCGGCCGAGCTCGTCACGCGCGCCTATCGTGAAACCTATTTCAAGCGCGCCGGAGTCCATATCGCCACGGCGCGCGGCGGCAATGTGATTGGCGGCGGCGATTACGCGCGCGACCGCATCGTGCCGGACGTCGTGCGAGCGGCGGCGGCCGGGCGCGCGCCGATCCTGCGCATGCCTTTGGCCACGCGTCCATGGCAACATGCGCTCGATTGCCTTGCAGGCTATCTGGCGTTCGCCGAGGCGCTCGACCGGGGTGAAAATGTTCCGGAGGCGCTGAATTTCGGCCCTGCGCCGACAAAGCCGATCACGGTCGGCGAACTCACGTCGGCCATGCTCGACGCACTCGGCGCGAAGACATCGTTCGTGCATGAGCCCGCGCCAGGCTCGATCGAAATGCAGACGCTCGCGGTCGACGCCGATCTGGCGCGGACGCGGCTGCGCTGGCGCGACGCGCTACCCGGTCGCGCCGCCATCGAATGGACCGCCGCCTGGTACGGACGGGTTCGCAGCGGCGAAGACCCGCGCGCGGTCACGCTGGCGCAGATCGACACTTACATGAACCTCGCGGAGTAGGCCTGAATGCTCGATCGTCATTGTCGATTCTGCGGAACGCGGCTTGAACATGACTTTGTGGATCTGGGCGCAACTCCGCTCGCCAACAGCTACGTGACGCGCGAGCAGATAGCGCAAGATCTGGACAAGGCCTATCCATTGCGCGCGCGCGTCTGCTCTTCCTGCTACCTCGTGCAGGTCGATGCGCCGGTGGCGCCGGAATCGATCTTTTCTGATTACGCCTATTTTTCGTCCTATTCCCAGTCCTGGGTCGAGCACGCGCGGACCTACGCCGCCGCGATGATCGCGCGCTTCGGCCTGGGTGCGAATTCCCTCGTTGTCGAAGTGGCCTCCAACGACGGCTACCTGTTGCAGCATTTTGTGGCGGCTGGCGTGCCGGCGCTGGGCGTCGAACCGGCCGCCAACGTAGCGGAAACCGCCCGCGCGAAAGGCGTGCCGACCGAAGTCGCCTTCTTCGGCGCCGAAACCGCGCGCAAGCTTTTCGCACGCGGGATCGCGGCTGATCTGACGGCGGCCAACAACGTGCTGGCGCATGTGCCCGATATCGGCGATTTCATCCGCGGTTTCAGCGTCATACTGAAGCCGCAGGGCGTCTCGACCTTCGAGTTCCCGCATGTCCTCAACCTGATCCGCGAGTTGCAGTTCGATACGATCTATCACGAGCATTTTTCCTATCTCTCGCTCGTGGCGGTGGAGGCCGTTCTGAAAAAATCCGGCCTGCGCGCTTTCGACGTCGAGGAATTGCCGACGCATGGCGGTTCGCTGCGGCTGTTCGTCTGCCATGCCGCAGCGGGCCATGCAGAGACTGACCGCCTGCGCGCCATCCGGGTCAAAGAGCACGAGTTCCGCCTCGATTCGCTTGCAGGCTACGAGGGCTTCGCCGAAAAGGTTGCGGCGGTGAAGCAGGGATTCCTCGACTTCCTCGTCCGGGCGAAGGCCGAAGGCAGGACGGTGGCCGCCTATGGCGCGGCGGCCAAGGGCAACACCTTCCTCAATGTCTGTGGCGTGACCGCACGCGACATCGCCTGCGTGTTCGACCGCAGTTCGGCCAAGCAGGGCCTCTATCTTCCCGGCAGCCATATTCCGATTCTCCCGCCCGATGCGATCGGCGAAAGGAAGCCGGATTATCTGGTGATCCTGCCGTGGAACCTGCGCGACGAAATCATGCGGGAGATGGCCGAAATCCGGTCCTGGGGCGGGCGGTTCGTCACCGCCGTTCCAGCGGTACAGGTCTTCTGATCCGTGCGATTCAGCGCGACCGAGATCCCCGGCGTCGTCGAGATCGAAGCCGAACCCCGCCACGACGACCGCGGTTTTTTCACGCGCATTTTTTGTCCGCAGGAAATCGCGGGCGCGGGGATCGACTTCGTGTCGACCCAGATCAACCTGTCGCGCAACGAGGCGGCCTTCACCCTGCGCGGCATGCACTGGCAGGATCCGCCGCACGCGGAAGCCAAGATCGTGCGCGTCGTCGCCGGCGCGGCCCATGACGTGGTGGTGGACCTGCGGCCGGCAAGCCCGGCGTTCCGCCGCTGGATCGCCCGCCGGCTCGATGCGGAGCGCGCCAATGCCCTCTATATTCCAGAGGGTTGCGCCCACGGATTCCTGACGCTCGAACTGCACACGGATGTTTTGTACCAGATGAGCCGGCCATACATCGGCGGCCACGCGCGCGGCCTGCGCTGGGACGATCCGGGCATAGCCATAGCCTGGCCGGCCACGCCCGCGGTGATCGGCGCGGCCGACCTCGCGTGGGCGAGCCCGTGGGCGGGTTGACGCGCGCCTGATTGGCGCCCCGCGCGCCTTCCTGTAAGCCGACGCCGCCGGCAAACCATCCTGAGGCGAGGAAACATGCGTATTCTGGTGACGGGAGCATCCGGTTTCGTCGGCCGCTGGGCGGTCGCCGCGCTGGTTGCTCGCGGCGCCGAGGTGATCGCCGTTTCGCGCCAGTAGCGCGCCGCGCCGGGCGCGGCGACGATGGCCTGCGACTTGCTCGACGCCGCCGCCGCGCGCCGGCTTCTCGCCGAAACGCGCCCGGACGTCGTGCTGCACCTCGCCTGGACCGTCGAACACGGCAAGTTCTGGACAGCGCCCGAAAATCTCGATTGGGTCGGCGCGACGCTCGCCCTGATGCGCGCCGCGCAGGCCAATGGCGTGCGCAAATTCGTCGGCGTCGGAACCTGTTTCGAATATGACTGGCCGCGGGCGGGCGATTGCGACGAGCGGACAACGCCCATCGCGCCGACGACGCTCTATGCGGCAGCCAAGGACGCCGTGCGGCGGGTCGGC
>JAJXWB010000020.1 GCA_021781815.1 Pseudomonadota bacterium
GCGGAGCGAACGGTCGATGGATTGTGGAATACGATCGGCGCGCTGCTGCCGGCCTTCACGCCGCAAGAATGCGCGAACTTCTTCGCTGCCGCCGGCTACGAGCCAGCATGAGAGGAAAACGCTCTAGGACGCGCTATTTTTTCACCAGCGGGCACTTCGATTCCGACAGCGGCATGAACGCATCCTTGCCGGGAATGGTCGCCAGCACCTTGTAGTCGTCCCATTTGCCCTTCGACTCTTCCGGCGTCTTCACCTGGAAGAGATACATGTCGTGCACCATTCGGCCGTCCTCGCGGATCGTTCCGTTGTCGGCGAAAAAGTCGTGGATGGGGGTTTCCTTCATGATCTTCATCACGGCGGCGGAATCGGTCACGCCAGCCTGCCTCACCGCTTTCAGATAGTGCATGGTGGAGGAATAGACTCCCGCCTGCGCCGCAGTCGGCATTCTGTGAAACTTCTCGAAGAATCGCTTCGACCAGGCGCGGCTTTCGTCCGTACGATCCCAGTAAAACGGCTCGGTCAGCACCAGACCTTTCGCCACCGGAAGACCCAGGCTCTCGATATCGGAAATGTAGCCGAGCAGCACGGCGAGCCTCTGCCCGGATTTGACGAGGCCGAACTCCGAGGCCTGCTTGACCGCCGTGATTGTGTCGGCGCCTGCGTTGGCCAGACCGACAACCTTCGCGCCGGAGGATTGCGCCTGCAGCAGATAGGACGAGAAGTCCGGCGAATTGAGTGGATGTCGGGCCTCGCCCAGCACCTTGCCGCCGTTGGCGACGACGAATTGCGCAGCGTCCCGTTCGAGATCATGGCCGAAGGCGTAGTCGGCCGTAATGAAGAACCAGGAGTCGCCGCCCTGCTTGACCATGGCGGTCGCCGTGCCCTTGGCCAACGAATAGGTATCGTAGGCCCAGTGGACAGTGTACGGGCCGCATGCCTCGTTGGTGATGCGAATCGCGCCAGGCCCGCTGAGCAGCAGGATCTTGTTGCGCGACTTGGCGATCTCGTTGGCGGCGAGCGCAGTGGCGGATGCCGCGACATCCACGATCGCCTCGACGCCCTCATTGTCGAACCATTCGCGCGCGGTCGCGCCTGCGATGTCCGCCTTGTTGAAATGATCGGCCGACAGGATCTCGATCTTGCGTCCGATAACCTCGCCGCCAAAATCTTCGATCGCCATTTTGCCGGCGACCACGCTGCCGGGGCCGGTGATGTCGGCATAGGGTCCGGACATGTCGAGGATGAGCCCGAGCTTCAGCGGCGGCTTCGCCTGCGCCGCCGCGAGCGTCGCGCCGCTGCACGCCAGCGCCGACGCGAGCGCGCCCGCGATCAATCGTTTCATCGTTCCCTCCCGAGGCCAGCCATTGGGCGTTTGGCCGCATGATGGCGGCGCGCCGCGTGGCGAGTCAATGCGGAGCGCTTGCCAGCGCCCGCCCCCATCCCCATGCTGGCGCAGGAGAAAACAATGACCGCAATCGCCCCTTACCGCGTACGCGCATTCAATACCGCCGCCACGTCGGAGAACAGGATTCACGACGACGCGGTTGCGCAGAAATTCGGATTCGCCGGCGCGCTGACGCCGGGCGTCGAGGTCTACGCCTACATGGCGCACATGCCTGTCGCGCGCTGGGGTCGCGCCTGGCTGGAAGAGGGCGAGGCCGAGTGCAGGTTTCTCAAGCCGGTCTACGACGGGAACATCGCCAGCGTTTTCGCGCGCGACGAGGATGACGCTCTCGCGCTTTCCGTCGAAAGCGCCGGCGCGCTTTGCGCCACCGGCAGGGCCGCCATGCCGCGCAGCGCATTGGCGCCGCCCGCGCCAGACACGCTGCCGACCTGCGTTCCACCCGGGGAGCGGCCGAAGGCGAACGAGGCCAATCTGGCGGCAGGCGTCGCGCTCGGCGTCGCGCCAGTCACGATCGATCGCGCGGCGCTCGCAAGATATCTGGAGGACACAGGCGAGACCGACGCGCTCTACCTCCGCGAAAATCTCGTGCATCCCGGCCAGATCCTGCGGCTCTGCAACGCGGCGCTGGTGCAGAACGTGGTGCTCGGCCCCTGGATTCATGTCGGCAGCAAGATTCGAAATTTTTCGGCGGCGAAGCTCGGCGACGAACTGACGCTTCACGCCCGCATCGCCTCCAACGTGGTTTCCAAAGGTCATGCGATCGTCGAATTCGACGCGCTGGTCGTCGCGAACGGCGCGACGACGATGGCCAGACTCATGCACACCGCGATCTGGCGTCCGCGGCATGTCCAGGAGGCGGAACAGTCGCCCTAGCCGGACCTGCGCGGCCGGCCCCGGCAAGCCCGGGCGCCTCCGGGGAAAGCCAGGGGGTACGGATTGACGGGCTCCGGGCGCCTCGTTCAAATCGGACCGACCTGATATGGAATGGCGATCGCAATGGAACGCAACCGATGAGCACTGACCAGACACTGACATTCATGCGCCATCCCGCGCCCAATCCGGTGACGGCCGACGTCCGGGCCGGCTTGCTGAGAGATCCGGGATTCGGCCGGATATTCACGGATCACATGGCGACCATTCGCTGGACGCAGGACCGCGGCTGGCACGACGCCCAGATCCGCGCGCGGGAACCGATCACACTCGATCCGGCCGCCGCTGTGCTGCACTACGGGCAGGAGATTTTCGAGGGCCTCAAGGCCTATACGCGCGGCGACGGCAGCATCGCGCTGTTCCGTCCCGACCAGAATGCGCGGCGATTCCAGGCCTCCGCCGCCCGCATGGCGATGCCGGAATTGCCGGAATCGCTCTTCCTGCAGGCTGTCGACGAACTGGTGAAAATTGACGCGGCCTGGATTCCGGGCGACGACGGCAGCCTCTACCTGCGGCCGTTCATGTTTGCGAGCGAGCCATTTCTCGGCGTTCGTCCCTCCTATGAATATCTCTTCATCGTGATCGCCAGCTCGGTCGGCTCCTATTTCAAGGGCGGCGCCAAGGCCGTCACCGTGTGGCTGTCCGATCGCTACACGCGCGCGGCCGAAGGCGGCACCGGGGCGGTCAAGTGCGGCGGCAATTACGCCGCAAGCCTGCTCGCGCAGGCCGAAGCGATCAAGCATGGCTGCGATCAGGTCGTTTTCCTCGACGCCGCGCAGCATCGCTGGGTCGAGGAACTCGGCGGCATGAACGTGTTCTTCGTGTTCGACGATGGATCGATGCTGACGCCGCCGCTGAGCGGCACAATCCTGCCGGGGATCACGCGCGACTCGATCATTACGCTGGCGCGGCGCGAAGGCCGCACGGTCCGCGAGGAACGCTACGCCATCGACCAATGGCGCGCCGACGCGGCGAGCGGCAAGCTGCGCGAGGCCTTCGCCTGCGGCACTGCGGCCGTCGTCTCGGCGATCGGCAAGATCAAGAGCGCCGAGGGCGAATTCAAGATCGGCGATGGCGAAGGCGGTCCGGTCACTGCGGCCATCAAGGCCAAGCTGGTCGGCATTCAGCGCGGCGATGTCGCCGATGCCGACGGATGGGTGCGCAAAATCGGGTGACGCTGCCGTCGCCGCTCAGGCGCCGATCCGTTCCATCGCCATGGCGCGCAGTTTTGCGCGCTGGATCTTGACGCCATTGGCGCTGTCGGCGACGGGAAAGGCGTCGATGAAAAACACGCGCGCCGTGACTTTGTAGCCGGCGAGTTTGTTGCGGAGATGTGCGATCAGCGCATCTTCCGACGGACACGCGCCGGCTGTTGGAATGACGAAAGCGACGCAGCGCGACTGACCTTTCAGATCGACGCCGACGACCTGGGCGTCGGCGACGCCGGCGCAGGATTTGAGTTCGTCCTCGATCTCGCCGGGACCGACCAGAAAGCCGCCGAGGCGCATCGCATCGCCGGCGCGCGTCTCGTAGATGAATGAGCCGTCTGCGCGCAGACGGCCTATGTCGCCGGTTCGGAAAAATCCATCGTCCGCAATAGCCGCCGCAGTCGCCTCGGAGTTGCGATAATAGCCAAGGAACAGCGAGGGCGCGCTGATCTCCAGTTCGCCCGATACGCCGGGACCGACGAGTTGCCCCGTCCCCGCGTCGCGCACGCGCACCTTGGCCTGCGGAGACATCGGCCACCCCCCGCATTCCGTTCGATCTCCAAAGGGCGCGTCGGCGCGGCCGATCGAAAACAGGGCCTGCACTTCGCTCGACCCATAGAGCCCGCGCATCGGCAAGCCGCGTCGGTCCGCCTCGAACGCGAATTCGCGCCAGCCCGGCTGGAAGGCGGCGAAGCCAAAAACCTGCGCATGCGGGAACGGCCTCGCCGCATCGGTCAGAGCGAGAATGCGGCGGAACATCTCGTCCGATCCGAAGGCGTGCGTGATCCTGCGCTCCTGCAAGATACGCAGCGCCGGCCCGGCGTCGAATGCGTCAAGCGCGTGAATGGCGACGCCGGCGGCGAAAAAGGCGAGTACGCTCGCCATGCCGAACGTGCCGCAGAAGGGCAGCATGGCGAGGAGCGAATGATCGCGCGCCGACAATCCGAGCGCGCTGCCGATCGACAGCGCGTGACCTGCGAGCGTCGCTTGCGAATGCGCAACGAGTTTCGGCCCCCTGGTCGTGCCGGAGGTGGCGAACAGAAGCACTGGCGCGTCGAAGTCGCTTTGCGGCGGCGGCGCGGCGCCACCCGCATCGTCGAAGGCGTCAAAGCGCACGCATGGCCAGCGCGAGGCGATTTCGCCCGCGCCGACGATCGCAAGCTTTTCGAGCGCCGGAACGGCGGCGCGATCGACGCCAGCGAGAATCGCCGGAAAGTCGATCGAGCGGAAGCCCGGCTCCAGCACGAGCAACTTCGCGCCGGACAGGCCGACGACATGCGCTACGTCAGCCGCGCGATAGCGTGTGTTGATGGCGGCGACGATCGCGCCGACGCGCGCGGCGGCGAACAGGAGCGCCAGCCACTCGATGCGATTGACGAGCCAGACCGCGACGACATCGCCCCTGCCGACGCCCTGAGCCGCGAGCCAGGCGGCGGTCCGCTCCACGTTGCGCGCAAAGGCGGCGCGCGCGACAGAGGCGCCGTCGACGACGAAAGCGATATCGTCAGGCGCGCCGCGATCAAGCAGAGCGAGGAGAGAGCGATCGTTCGAGACTGTCATTCCGGTCATGTCGCAGCACAGGGTCGGCGGACGACGATAACGATTCGGACGGGCCATTGCGAGCACCCGCATGCAGCGTGCGCGGGACTGAGCGCAATCCATTCGCGGAGCGGGGCCTTTGACACGCGCCCTGTCCATCGGCATCGTCGGGGCAGGAAGGAAATACGCCATATGCAATCGTCGACGCGCGCGGACTCGTGAGCGATCCTGCGTCTCCAGCCCGCCTCGCGGTCGCCGGCATGCTGGCCATGGCCGCGGCGTTCGGAGTCGGCCGCTTCGTCTACACGCCGATCCTGCCGCAGATGCTGGCCGGCGGCGCGCTGACGCCCTCGACCGCCGGCGGGATCGCAGCTGCGAATTTTCTCGGCTATCTCCTCGGCGCGCTGGCCGGCGCAAGCGCGCCACTGCAGCGCCATCCGCGCGCCTTCTTCATGGTGGGATCGCTTGCAGGCGCATTGTCGCTGGCGGGCATGGCGGCGGAGCCGTCGCTCGCGCTCTACGCGGCGCTGCGTTTTATTGGCGGCGCCGGCAGCGCGTTCGTCATTGTCTGCCTGTCGAGCATGGTGCTCGAACCGCTGGTGCGCGCGGGCCGCTTCGGGCTATCGGCGGCGCCTTTCGCCGGAGTCGGGCTCGGCATCGCCGGGTCGTCCCTGCTCGTGTCCGCGCTTGCCTGGGACGGCTATGCCTGGCGCGCCTCCTGGATCGCCAACGCCATCGTCGCAACCTTGCTGGTTATTCCGCTTTTCGTTCTGCTGCCCGGCGCAGCGCCCGTCGCCGCAGCGCCCGCGCGCGTCAGAACCGGCGGCGGGCGGCTGTCAGCTCCGCTCGCGGCGATGGTCGTTTCCTACGGGCTGTTCGGGTTCGGCTACGTCGTCACGGCCACCTTCCTTGTCGCTATCGTGCGCGAAACGCAGGCTCTGCGCCCGATCGAACCGTTCGTCTGGGCGATCGTCGGCCTTGCCGGCGCGCTTTCCATCCTGTTCTGGTCCCGGGTGGCCGGACGCACGACCGATATAACCGCCTATTGCATCGCCTGTCTGGCGGAAGCGACCGGCGTCGCGCTCAGCGTCGTTTCGCCGACCGTTCCAACGATCGTCCTGTCGGGCATATTGCTCGGCGGCACCTTCATGGCGATCACGGCGCTCGGCCTCGGCGTCGCGCGCCGGCTCACACAAATGGCGCCGCAGCGCGCGCAGGCGACCATGACATCGGCGTTCGGCCTGGGTCAGATCGTAGGCCCCGCGCTCGCCGGCCATCTGCGCGAGACGACCGGGAGCTTTTTTGCGCCGTCGCTGATCGCCGCCGGAGCGCTCGTCGTCTCCGCGCTGCTCGGCGTCCTGGTCGCGCGGGCGAAACCTCAGCCGGCCTTGCGTCCGTAAATGCGCGCGGTCAGCGCGGTCTCCTGCCATTCCGGGACGATCGCTATGTCGCCGACGCCTTGCTGCTCGAACACCCGCAGGATGCGCGCGAGAGGGTAATTGTTCATCTGCATCGCCGGCGCGTCCCACCTGCGCCTCTGCAGCAGGTTCAGAACGTTGCGGCCGAGCGGCGCATGATGCTTCAAAAAGTAGACCATTGCGCGCGCCGGCGGCAGCGTCCGTTCGAGCGAATAATGCAGCACGGCGACCCCGCCCGGCACCAGGCGCTCCAGCATGCGCGCCGTCAGCGCGAGGCCGCGCTCGACCGGGATGTGCTGCAGAACGATGTAGCTGTGCACGAGATCGAACGGACCGGCGACGCCGGACAGTTCGTCGTCCGACATGGCGAAGTCGACGTTGGCGACGCCGGCCCTCCCGCAGTTCAGGCGCGCTTCTGCGTTCATCGCTTCGGAAATGTCGACGCCGAGGACGGACCCGTATCTTTCGGCCAGCGGCAGCACGAGCCGCCCGACGCCGCTGCCGAAATCAAGCGCGCGCTCCCTGGGGACATCGCCGAAGCGGCGCGCGATTTCTTCCATTACGACGGCGATTTCCCGTCGTCCCGTCTGAAAGAAGCGATCGCGATTGTCCGCGATGCGCGCAGCCTTGAATTCATCGAAGCTGACGACGCCGAAATAGGGATCTGCGCGGCCCCACTTGCGCCAGTCGCTGTCGGACACGAACGACATGAAAAATCTCCCCGTCTGAAATTGAATTCCATGATGGGCGCGGGGATCGGCATGATCAACGACAGGTTGACGGCTGGGCTAATGTTAACCGTTAATTCGGGATGCGCAGCGAAACGGCTGCCGCGCGCCAGGCGAACGGCCGCGAGCCTTCAGGTTTGTGGCCCTTGTGCGCATCTCGCGATCACGATCTGCGTTTCGCCGTATGTGCGATGATCCAGAACCTCCGCCAGCGGCGGCAGTTCGAGCGTTTCGCTGGCCGCCTCCTCAATCACGCAGATCGCGCCGCCAGCAAGCCAGTTCCCCTCGAGCAGCGCGCGCAAGGCCGGCGGCGCCAAGCGCTTGCCGTAGGGCGGATCGAGAAAGGCCAGCGTAAATTTCTCACCGGCCGGCGCCAGCCCGAGCCGGGTCGCGTCGCGACGGAAGATGCGCGTCTGTCCGCCGAGCCCGAGCGTCTCGATGTTTTCACGCAACAGCGCGCGCGCCTGGGCGCCGTCGTCGACGAACAGCGCAAAGCGGGCGCCGCGCGACATCGCCTCAAGACCCAGCGCGCCGGCGCCCGCAAACAGATCGACCACGCGCGCGCCTTCGACCACATCGCCATAGGCGTGCGCGAGGATGTTGAACATCGCCTCGCGCAGGCGATCGGAGGTCGGCCGGATTGCGAGCGACGAGGGGCCCTTCAGTTTACGCCCGCCGAAGCGGCCGCCGACGATGCGCATCAGCGCTTTCCACGCGGCGGGCCGCTTCGGGGCGGCCCCTTGCGTTCCGGCCCGCGCGGACGATCGCCGCCAGGTTTGCCGCGCGGCTTGAACGATGCGTCGCGACGCTCGCCATCGCTGCGCCCCGTCCGCCTTTCGCCCGCGGCCTTGTCGGCTTGGCGCGGGCCCCGCCCCTCGAAAGCGCGGCCGCTGTCGGTCCTGTCCGCGCGCGGGCGGGCGCGGGGAGCGTCCGCGTCGCGGCTCCTCGGCGGGCGCGGCGAGCGCGGCCCGTCGGCCTTGCGATCCGGACGACGATCGCCGAACGGCCTTTCGCCGCCGGGCCTGTCGGCGCGGCGTGGCGCAGCGCGGTTCTCGAACTGTCTCTCGCCGTCGCGCCGTTCGAACCGCCGGCCTTCGCCCGTGGATTTGCGCCGCATCGGCCGCTCGCCGTCGGACCGCGTTGCGTCGCGCCGCGGTTCGCCATGGCGCTCCGCCTTGAAACGGCGGGCGTTGCGGGTTTCGGGCGCGGCCTTCGGCGCGGCCGCGACCACGCGCTCGACCACCACCGCCCTGCCCTTGCGGTCGGCGGTCGCGCCGCGCTCGATCTTCACGCGCTCCTTGTCGAGACGCTTGCCGCGCTCCGCGCGCAGCGTCGACACATGTTTGCGCGAACCTGGTTTGGGCCGCTCAAGCGTCTTCGGCGGCTCCTCGTCACGCTCCACACGTTTGGGACGCAGCGGACGCCCCGACGCCCCCGCGCGGTCGCGCCGCTCGGCCCCGCCCCGCTCCTCACGGCGCGGGCGCGGCGCACGGTCGCTTGTTTCGCGCGGCGTCCGCTCCTCGCTTTCGGGCGCGGGCGTGTCGAAATCGGCCAGAGATTGCGCAATCAGGGTCGGTCCCAACTGGTCGCGCAGCACCTTGGTCCGCACTTCCTCGACTGCGCCCTCGGCGAGTTCGCCGAGTTGGAACGGGCCATAGGACACGCGGATCAGGCGGTTCACTTCGAGCCCGAGGCTGCCGAGCACGCGGCGCACCTCGCGATTCTTGCCCTCGCGCAGGCCGAGCGTGATCCACGCGTTCGCGCCCTGGACGCGATCGAGCCTGGCTTCGATCGGCGCGTAGTCGACGCCGTCGATCGTCACGCCCCGCGCCAGCGCATCGAGCGCCGCCTGATCGGTTGCGCCGTGCGCGCGCACGCGATAGCGGCGCAACCAGCCGGTCTGCGGCAGTTCCAGCGTGCGCGCCAGACCGCCGTCATTGGTCATGAGCAGCAGTCCCTCGGTGTTGATGTCGAGGCGGCCGACGGTCATCAGACGCGGCAGGTCCGGATGCTGCTGGCCGAGATAATCGAAAACCGTAGGGCGGCCCTCCGGGTCGCGGTCCGTCGTCACCAGCCCGCGCAGCTTGTGGAACAGGAACAGCCGCGTCCGTTCGCGCGCGGCGAGCGGACGTCCGTCGATCGTGATCCTGTCGGATGCGATCACGTTGAAGGCGGGGCTCTCCAGCACGCGCCCGTTGACGGCGACGCGCCCGGCGGCGATCCATTCCTCCGCGTCACGGCGCGAACAGGCCCCGGCGCGCGCCATGGCCTTGGCGATACGCTCGCCCTGCTGCGCCTTGGGCGCCGGCCGCTTGTCGCGCGGCGGCGGCTTCCCGCCGCCCGGCTTGCCCGCAAAAGGTTTCTTGCCGCCGGGCTTGAAAGGCCGGCCGCCCTGTCGTTTGTCTCGTTCAGTCATGGCGCGTGATAGCAGGTCTGGCGCAGAATGGTACAGGGCGACAAGGATCCGATGACTGCGGCGTTCGAGGCGGCGCGCGAAGCCGCGGCCGCGGGCGAAACGCCGGTCGGGGCGGCGGTGGCGCGCGACGGGCGCATCATCGCTGTAGCACGCAACCGCACGATCGCCGACCATGACCCGACCGCGCATGCCGAGATGCTGGCGATCCGGCAAGCGGCGGCCGCAATGGGCTCGGAACGTCTCGCCGGCTGCGACCTGTACGTGACGCTGGAGCCCTGCGCCATGTGCGCTGGCGCTATTTCTTTCGCCCGCATTCGACGGCTCTATTGGGCAGCGCCAGATCCCAAGGGCGGCGCTGTCGAGCACGGGCCGCGGTTTTTCAGCCAACCGACATGCCATCATCAACCCGAGACCTACGGCGGGATCCGCGAGAGCGAGGCGGCAGGACTACTGCGCGCGTTTTTCCGGGCGCGGCGCTGAATGAATAGCGAGACATCCGCCGCCCGCGGCGTGTGCGACATCCCGACAGGCGGAGCGGGTCGCGGTCCATCTCGCCGCGTCTGCGTTTTCGTGCGAAGAAACCAGACATGAACAAGACATCCGGCGCCAATGGTTTCGAACCGCACGAACTGAGGCAAAGCGCGCTCACGGAGATTCACGCGCGGCCGTTCGCGCTGATCCAGACGCCGGGCCGCATCCTCCATTTCGCCTTCACGACCGACGCCGCCGGCGCTGCGCGCGCAGCCGAGGCTGTCGCTCGGTTGTGCGCCGACCATAAACTGGCCGCACCCGGCGCGGCGGCGAAGCAGATTTGCGCCGACTTGCCGGCTGGCCGGCTCGCCTTCGAGCCGCACGGCGAATTCGTGACATATACATGGACGTTTCCGGCCGAGCGTGTCCCTTTCTCGCCCGCGCCCGACGCCCTTCAGGCCGCGATGCGGCTTCTTCCACAACCCGGCCCGCTGCTCGTCGCCGCCGACCTGCATCTGCTGGCGGCGGCCGATGCGCCCGAGGACATCGACGCCCAGTTCGGCGGTCCCGCCGTCGCGGCCAGCTCCATCGACGACGGGCGGGCCACCGTGGCGAGCGACTTCACGGCCGACGCCTCCGGCTTCGTCCGAATCCTGGTCGTCGACCACACCCTATCGCCATCGAGCGCCGGCGCGCTGGTGCAGCGCCTGCTGGAGATCGAGACTTATCGGATGCTGGCGCTGACCGGCCTGCCGATGGCGCAGAGGCTCGGACCGTCGATCCGGCGCATCGAGAGCGAGTTGCCGGCGCTGCTGTCGTCAATGCAGCGGGAGCGCGGACTTGCCGCCGATCGTGTGCTGCTCGACCGGCTGACTGCGCTTGCGACCGAACTCGAAACCGGCGCGGCGCAAGGACTTTTCCGGCTTGGCGCGACGCGCGCCTATCACGAACTGGTGCTGGCCCGGCTCGATGCGATCAAGGAGAGCCGAATTCCCCACCATTCGACGCTCGCCTCGTTTCTGGCGCGACGCCTGACGCCGGCGATTCGCACCTGCGCGACGGTCGAGCAGAGCCAGACGGCGTTGTCATCGAAGATTGCGCGCATTGCGGAACTGCTGCGCACGCGCGTCGACATCGAACTCGAAAGTCAGAACGCCGACCAGATCCGACAGATGGCCGAGCGGGTTCGCCTGCAATTGCGCCTGCAGCAGACCGTCGAGGGCCTCTCGATCGCGGCGATCACCTATTACGTGTCCAGCGTTCTGCACCTGCTGTTCGAGGGCGCGCACGGATCGGGCGTCCATGTTGATCCGGCAGTGGCGACGGGCGCGGCCGTGCCAGTCGTGTTCGCCGTCGTCGCCTTCATCGTGTGGCGCATTCGGCACGCGCACAAGGAGTAAGGCTGCTGGTCAGGCCGCCTGTTTGGCCGGGAAGCCCGCCGCCGTGAGCGCCGCTGCGATCGCCGCCGGATCGGCCGAGGTTTCGGCCTCGACACGGCCGGACGCGAGATCAACGCTGACCTTGCTGGCGGCGTCCGCCTTCTGGATGATCTTTTCAACCGATCGGGCGCAGCCGCCGCAGGTCATGCCGGAGACGTCAAGTTTCAGTTTGGACATGGGTTTCCCCCGCTGATAGAGCAATCGCCCCTGTATAGGCAGTCCTGGGGCCTCAATAAAGGCGGCGCGGCGTCGCGGCCGGACATGCTGGCGCCGATCGGCCCTGACGCGACGAAGCAAATGCCAGCGCGCTTGACTTGCCGCTCCAGCGCCCGTAGCCCGCGCCCATGCTGAACCGCTCCGCTCCCATCGCCGGTCTGTCCGCCCTCGCGCCGAAATACGACGTCATCCTGTCGGACGTCTGGGGGGTGGTGCATGACGGACGCACGCATACGTCCTCCGCCGCCGATGCGTTGACGCGGTTCCGGGCAGGAGGCGGCACGGTCGTTCTGATCACCAACGCGCCTCGTCCGCGTAAGCCGATCCAGAGGATGCTCGACAATTTCGGCCTGCCGAGAGAGGCTTACGATACAATCGTATCCTCGGGCGACGTGACGGTCGGCCTCATCGCGGAGCGCGGCGGGGCGCCGCTGCACCATATCGGACCACCGCGCGATCTGTCGTTGTTCGAGGCTGTCGCCGAGCGGACGGGCGAGCGACCGCCGCTGCTGCCGCTGGATCAGGCCGAATATGTGGTCTGCACAGGCTTTTTCGAGGATGACGAGAGTCCGGACCCGTACATGCCGACCCTGCGGGCGATGAAGGCGCGCAATCTGCCGATGATATGCGCCAATCCCGACATCGTCGTCCATTCCGGGCCCGACCTGCTCTGGTGCGCCGGCGCGCTCGCCGAGCGTTATGCGGGCATGGGCGGCGCGGTGACGATGGCGGGCAAGCCCTATGCCATGATCTACGAGGCCGCGTTGAAGGAGGCTTCGGCGTTGCGCAAGACGCCAATCGACCGCGGGCGCATCCTGGCGATCGGCGACGGCCTGTTCACCGACATCCGCGGCGCGGCCGCCCAGGGGTTCGATGCGCTGTTCGTGACGTCGGGCGTCCACCGCGACCTGCTGCACCCGGATGCGGGCGAGGACGACTGGAGCGTGGACGAAGTGGCCTATCGCACGCTGCTGGCCGAAGCCGGGGCGGCGCCGGCGGCGCATCTGCGCGATCTGGCGTGGTGACGATCCGTGTGCGGCGGGGCGTGCTGCGCCGGCGCGGCGCCCACGGCGCGCGGTCGCGCGATCAGGCCGCCCGCGCCGTGAAAACGGCGTCGATCTTGGCCTTCAGTGTGGCGGCATTGAATGGCTTTACAATATAGCTTGAGACGCCCGCCTTGCGTGCGGCTATGACGTTGTCGGTCTTGGATTCCGCGGTCGCCATGATGAAGGGCGTGTCGGCGTATTCAGGATCGGCCCGCAGTTTCTGCAACAGTTCGAAGCCGGTCATCGGCTGCATGTTCCAGTCGGAAATGATCAGGCCGTACTTCTTGGTCTTGGCCATGTCGAGCGCCTGCGCGCCGTTGCTGGCCTGATCGACGTTCTCGTAACCAATCTGTTTCAGCAGGTTACAGATGATGCGGACCATCGTCTGGTAGTCGTCAATGACGAGGATGGGCATCGCGGTATCGGCGCTCATGTCAGTCTCCGGAGGACTCCGGCTTCCGCAAGGGCCGCATAGCGCCCCTCCGAAGTCCAGCAACCCGACTTAACGCCCAATGGCTTTCGGTTGGGTAAATGACACCCCGCCAGATCGCGAGGGGTCCATGCGTTTTTTCTGTTTCGGAGACCGCTTTCTTTGATACAGGGTTGCCAAATCGTTTTGGTCCGAGGCGGACCGGAGAGGCCAGCGAATGTCGGCGCCCTACAAGACGTATTATTTCGAGGACCTCCAGATCGGCCAGCGCGAGACGCTGATGAAGACCGTGATGGACGACGACGTCATAGCCTTCGCCGACCTGTCAGGCGACCGCAATCCTGTCCACCTGTCCGACCATTTCGCCCGCAAGACCCGATTCGGCGAGCGAATTGTGCATGGCCTCTACACCGCCAGCCTGATTTCGACGGTCATCGGCATGTATTTGCCCGGTCCCGGCGCGGTCTACCTGTCGCAGACGCTCAATTTCCGTGGGCCGGTAAAGATTGGCGACGTGATCAACGTCGTCGTCGAGGTGCAGGAACTGACCGAAAAGGGCCGGCGCGTGAAGCTGCATTGCGAATGTCTGGTCGACGGCAAGGTGGTCCTCGACGGCGAGGCGCTGGTGATGGCGCCGACGCGCAATCCCGCGCCGCGTTCCGCGGCAGGCTGAGATATCAGCTTGAACGTACCCGCGCCCACCTTCATCGACGCGACCGACCCGGCCACGCCCCCGCCCGGGCTGGAGGGCGTCACCGTCGCCATCGGCAATTTCGATGGCCTGCACCGCGGGCACCGCGGCGTCATCGCGCGGGCCAGGGCGCTTGCCCGGAGGCTTGGCAAGCCCTGCGCCGTGCTCACTTTCGAGCCGCACCCCGCCGATTTTTTCGCAAAGACCGGCGTCATATTCCGGCTCACGCCGCACGAGGCGAAGGCCGCGTTTCTCCAGAAGCTCGGCCTCGACGGCCTCATCACGCTCTCCTTCGACGCCGCGCTCGCCAGCCTTTCCGCCCAGCAATTCGTCGATGACGTGCTGGTGCGCCGCCTTGGCGTGTCCGCCGTAGTGGCGGGCTACGATTTCCATTTCGGCGCCAAACGCCAGGGTACTCCGGAGTTTCTGAAGGCCGAGGGCGCCCGTCTCGGATTTGTGGTGGAAATCGTCGAGCGGATCTCGCAGGACGAGGAAGGCTCGCTCGAAGCTGTGTCCTCCACAGCAACGCGCGAGGCGCTGACGCGCGGCGACGTGGCGCTGGCCGCGCGCCTGCTAGGCCATGCATGGTTCGTCGAGGGCGAAGTCCTGCATGGCCGCAAGATCGGCCGCACGATCGGCTTTCCGACGGCCAATATTGCGCTCGACCCCTCCTGCAAACTGATGCATGGCATTTACGCCGTGACCCTTTCGGTCGATGGCGAAGTCCATGGCGGCGCAGCCAATTTCGGACGGCGGCCGACCTTCGACGACGGGCCGCCGCTGCTTGAGGTTTACGTGCTCGATTTCGAGGGCGACCTGTATGGCAAGACGGTCGAGGTGGCTTTCGTCGGCTTCATCCGGCCGGAGGCGAAATTCGAATCCGTCGAGCAACTGGTCGCGCGCATGAGGGAAGATGTCGCGCAAGCGCGCCGGATGCTGGCGTCGCGATAACAAGGCAAAGAGGAAACAGCGCTTTCAGACGAGCCCCGACTCAAGCTGTCTCGCCACAGGCCCAGGCCAGCACGATCCATTTCATCATCGCCGCGGAGCAGAATTGTGGAAAACGACGCCGGGTTGCAGGATGTTCTCCACGATGCGGCCGATTATCGCGTCCGGCATGTCTCCTGCGGGAGTGAGCGCGTCTGCGTCATAACCTTCGCATCGCTGACCGATACGCATGATCTCGACCAGCCGGGGTTCGGGGAAGAGTTCCTCAAGCAGCACGGAATCGACGCCGTCCATGTCATCATCAGGACCAACGTCTGGTATTTCTTCGATGATTTCGACATCGCGCTTGAACGAATCCGCGCCGTCGCCCGACGTTACGACCGTGTCCTGACCTATGGATCGAGCATGGGCGGCTATGCGGCCATTCGTTTCGCCGAAACGCTGGGCGCGGATGTCGCGGTTGCGATTTCGCCGCAGTACAGCGTGTCGAAACGCATCGCCCCGTTCGAGATCCGCTGGCGGCACCTTACGCCCGACAATTCGCCGGTTCACGAAGAACCGGAGCATGGTTCGGCGAAGGTCGCGCCCATCGTCTTTTATGATCCGCAAGATCTCGACGCCCGGCACTTCCGCCTCGTCGCCGCGCATTACCCACGCACAGTAGGCGTAGCCATGCCGCACGCCGGCCACCCGGCCGGCGGCATGCTGGCCGAAACCCACCTGCTGTCCCGCGCCATTCTCGACATCGTTGACGGGCCGTTCGATTCGCGCGCGCTGGCGCAGGAATTGCGCGCGCGGCGACGTCAGTCCGGGCACTATCTTCTCACCGTCGCGCGGCGCATCGGCCCGGCGCACATGCGTTGGAAAAGCGCGCTGGCGCAGGCGGCCGTAGCGGCCAAACGCGAGGCCGTCTATCTGATCTACGATGGCGTATTGCGCGAAAAGCTTGGCGACGCCGCGGCCTGCGAGGCGCAATTGCTGGAGGCCGCGCGCGTCCTTCCAAACCATCCCGCGCCGCTGCGCGCGCTGGCGTCATTCGAAATCCGGCGCGGCGGCGCCGAAGCGGCGGTGAGGTATGCGCGCCAGCTTTGCGCCATCGATCCGCAACCGCACTATCAGCGAATGCTGATGTGTGCGCTGGCGCTCACGGGGCAGACCGGAGAGGCGCGCGAGATCGCCGCGGCGCTCGGATCGGGATTTCTTCTGCGCGCCTCCCTGTCGGGCGCTGCTTTCCTCGTCCCCACCCGCGCGCTGCGCCGCTGGTGGGCTAGGGACTATACGATCAAGATCGAATTCGACATGCTCGACGAATGGCGCTGGCGAAAGAATGAACGACAGCGCTTTTTGCACGCCTGACCCTCGAAGGCAGTCGCGTCGCCAGCCCTTCGCCATCGGGCCAATTCGCGGGTGTCGTTCGATTGACCGCGTCTGCGCCGCCTTTTCGCATTGAACAGCCGCAGGCGGACGCCTATCTGTTGCGCCGCGAGGCAGACACATGAACCCTGAGCGTCCCGACGACGACCCGCGCATCGAGCGTCCGCGCGGCGAGATCGAAATCATCCCGCCGGGCGAGCGCGCACGTGGCGAGCCGGCCCCGCCCCATGGCTTTGAAAACGCTTCGTTCGGCCGCGCCTTCGTCTTCAGTCCGCGCGGCGGAATTCTTTCCACGTTTCTTGTCGCGCTCGGGGCGGCTGCGGTGTTTGCGCTGCTGCTTGGAACTTTCGCCCTGGTCGCCAGCGTCGCCGCAGTTGCCATCGCAGCATTCTATCTGCGAAACAGCATCCGGCGCTGGCTTGGCCGCTGAGCCGGCGCCTTTCGTCCATAGAGACAAAATGGAGTTGAGCATGAAACGGATTTTTGCTTTCGCGCTGCTGTCCCTTCTCGCCATGCCGGCGCTCGGCGTCGGCGAGGCGTCGGCCAAAGGCTGCATCAAGGGCGCCATCCTCGGCGGCATCGCCGGCCATATGGCTGGACACGGGCTGGCTGGCGCCGCCGCCGGCTGCGTCATCGGCCGTCACAACGCGAACGCCAAGGCGAAGGCACAAAAGCAATTGCAGCAGCAGGACCAGCAGGCGCTGCCCGCGCCGGCTCAGAAGAGCATGTAAACAAGGGCGTCGGGGGTCAATCCGGCAGGAGCGTCGGCGACCCCGCCGGCTCATCGCGACCGGGCCAGTCTTCGGCGCAAACGGCGGCCCGCGGCCCGCCGTTTCGCCGTGGCGCCTTGGGGGGCCCAGATTACCGGCAGGCGCGATCCCTTTCGGCAGGAGCCGCTCCGGGTGTTTTCGCACGCGCCAAACGTGCTATAGCAGCGCCATGGTCGACGCCTGCTTCATCATGCGAATTATGCGCCCGGACCGCGCTTGAGCCTGAACTCGCGCGGCGCCGGGCACATCGCTTCGACCTCATCCCTTTCCAGCCGCCGGTTTCACGCGGCCCTCGTCATACGGTTGCGCCATGAACGACCAGAAAAAGGCCGAAAAATCCGGCCCTGACTATTCCGCCAGTCTCTACCTGCCGCAGACGGAATTTCCGATGCGCGCCGGACTGCCGAAGAAGGAGCCGGAGATTCTGGCCCGCTGGAACGAGATCGACCTCTATGCGCGCCTGCGCGAGGAGGGCAAGGGCCGCAAGAAATTCGTGCTGCACGACGGGCCTCCCTACGCCAATGGCGCGATCCATATCGGCCATGCGCTCAACAAGACGCTGAAGGATCTCGTCACGCGCTCGCAGCAGATGCTCGGCAAGGATTCCAACTACGTGCCGGGCTGGGACTGCCACGGCCTGCCGATCGAGTGGAAGATCGAGGAAGAAAACTACCGCTCCAAGGGCAGGCAGAAACCCGACCTGCGCGACAGCGCGGCCATGATCGCCTTCCGCCGGGAATGTCGCGCCTACGCCGACCATTGGGTGAATGTGCAGCGCGAGGAGTTCAAGCGGCTGGGCGTCGTCGGCGATTGGGCCAATCCGTATCTGACCATGACCTATCCGGCCGAAGCGCAGATCGCCCGCGAACTGATGAAGTTCGCAGCCAACGGGCTGTTGTATCGCGGGTCGAAGCCGGTGATGTGGTCGGTCGTGGAAAAGACCGCGCTGGCGGAGGCCGAAGTCGAATACGAGGACCACGTCAGCGATACGGTGTGGGTGGCGTTTCCGGTTAAGAACTCGATCGGTAACCGTGAAGACGACAAGGCAGCGGTTTACTTGGGTTTGGCGCCGAGCGTCGTCATCTGGACCACAACTCCGTGGACGCTGCCGGGCAACCGCGCGATCTGCTATTCGCATCGCATCGACTACGGCCTCTATCGCGTCACGCAGGCGCCCGCCGACAATTGGGCGAAGGTCGGCGCGACCTACATCCTCGCCGACAAGCTCGCAGCCGACGTGTTCAAGTCATCGAAGGTCGAAGCCTTTGAGCGCCTGCGCGATGTGAAGGCCGACGAGATGAAGGGCGTCGTCTGCGCCCATCCGCTCGCCGGCCTCGGCGGAGGCTATGAATTCGACGTGCCCCTCATCGACGGCGATCACGTCACCGACGACACCGGCACGGGCTTCGTCCACACCGCGCCCGGCCACGGCCGCGAGGACTTCGACATCTGGATGTCGTCCGGCCGCATGCTAACCGCGCGCGGCATCGACACGCGCATCCCCTACACGGTCGATGAAGACGGCTTCTACACCAAGGACGCGCCGGGCTTTGCGGGCAAGCGCGTCATCACCGACAAGGGCGACAAGGGCGACGCCAACGACGCCGTCATCAAGGCGCTGGTCGAAAGCGACGCCCTTATCGCACGCGGCAGACTGAAACATCAGTATCCGCATAGCTGGCGCTCGAAGAAGCCGGTCATCTTCCGCAATACGCCGCAATGGTTCGTGGCGATGGACAAGCCGTTCGACGTGGCCGGCGAGCACAAGGACGGTCTCCGTGCCGTCGCGCTCGACGAGATCGGCAAGACGCGCTGGGCGCCGCCGGCCGGCCAGAACCGCATCACCGGCATGATCGCCGCAAAACCCGACTGGGTGATGTCGCGTCAGCGCGCGTGGGGCGTGCCGATCGCGGTCTTCGTCCGCAAGGGCGAGCACACGCCGCTGATCGACGAGAAGGTAAACGAGCGCATCGCCAGCGCCTTCGAGACCGAAGGCGCGGACGCCTGGTTCGCTGACGGCGCCAAGGCGCGGTTCCTCGGGCCGAACTACAATCCGGACGATTACGACAAGGTCGACGACGTGCTCGACGTGTGGTTCGATTCCGGCTCGACGCACGCCTTCGTGCTCGAAGATCCCAAGCATTTCCCCGGCCTTGCGGGTATCCACCGCATCCGCGACGGCGGGCAGGACGAGGTCATGTATCTCGAAGGCTCGGACCAGCATCGCGGCTGGTTCCATTCCTCGCTGCTGGAATCCTGCGGCACGCGCGGTCGCGCGCCCTACGACGTCGTGCTGACGCACGGCTTCACGCTGGACGAGCACGGCCGCAAGATGTCGAAGTCGCAGTTCAATGCGCTGGCGCCGGACAAGCTGATCAACGAAATGGGCGCCGATATCCTGCGCCTGTGGGCGGCGAGCGTGGACTATTCCGACGACCAGCGGCTCGGCGCCGAAATCCTGAAATTCACGACCGACAATTATCGCAAGCTGCGCAACACCATCCGCTGGATGCTCGGCACGCTCGCACACTTTGCGCCTGACGATCGCGTCGATCCCGCGGAAATGCCGGAACTCGAACGCGTGATGCTGCATCGTCTGTCGGAGGTCGACGCGATCGTGCAGCAGGCCTATGCCGATTTCGACTTCAAGAAGGTGGTCGCGGCCGTCACGCCGTTCATGACCGGCGATTGCTCGGCCTTCTATTTCGACATCCGCAAAGACGCGCTCTATTGCGAAGCGCCGTCGAGCCATCTGCGCAAATCCGCGCTGACTTCGGTCGATCTGATCTGCGACGCCGTGCTCAAATGGCTTGCGCCGATCCTGGTATTCACGACCGACGAAGCCTGGGCGCTGTATCGGCCTGCGGCCAGGCCCTCCGTGCATCTCGAACTTTTCCCGCACAATCTCGGGCGGTTCCGCAACGAGGCGCTGGCCGAGCGCTGGCGCAAGATTCGCCGGGTGCGCTCGGTCGTCACCGGGGCGTTGGAAATCGAGCGCGCCAACAAGACTATCGGCTCCTCGCTCGAAGCCGCTCCAACCGTGTATGTCGCCGATTCCGACCTGCGCGCGGCGCTCGAGGGGATCGATTTCGCGGAAGTCTGCATCACCTCCGCCATCGACGTCCGCAACGGCGAGGGGCCGGCTGACGCATTCCGGCTGCCGGAGGTCGCCGGCGTCGCGGTGGCTCCGGCGCGCGCCGAGGGACGCAAGTGCGCGCGCTCCTGGAAAATCTCGCAACTCGTCGGGAGCGACCACGAATTCCCGGACGTTACCCCGCGCGACGCCGCGGCCCTGCGCGAATTGCGGGCGCTCGGCCGGTGGGAATGAAACTTCGCCTGCGCCTGACCGGTGTCGCGACGGCGGCTCTCGCCTTCGCGGCCGACCAGATTTCCAAATACTGGTTCATCCAGATCTTCGATATCGGTTCGCGGCAGCCGATCCGGCTGACGCCATTCCTCGACCTGGTAATGGCCTGGAATCCGGGCATTTCGTACTCGATGCTGTCAGCGGACGGTTCGCTCGGCCGGTGGGCGTTGCTCGCGCTGGCTGCGGCGGCGACCGCCGTATTTGGCTTCTGGCTATCGCGCGCCGCCGACTGGCTGACTGCTGTCGCGCTCGGGCTCGTGATCGGCGGCGCTCTCGGCAATGCGCTGGATCGCTGGGCCTATGGCGCAGTCGCCGATTTCTTCTTTCTTCACACGGCGCTGCCGGTCGGTCCACTCGCAAATTACGTGTTCAATGTCGCGGATTGCGGCATCGTTGCGGGCGTCGCCCTGCTCCTGTATGACTCCGTCCGCGCGCGCCCGCCGACCGGGGTCGAGACGGCGCCGGCGCCTCCAAATCGCCGCGAATGAGTCGCAGAGCGTGTGGGGCGCGGGGCCGGGCTCCAGCTTCGGGGCGGACCGGGCCAAGGCGCGCAGGGGGCGTTGAAATGAGGAATTTCGGCATGAAAGGCGGCGTAATTCGCACTCGGCTTGGCTTAGGCGCGGCGGCGGCGGCCTTGGTCTGGACCGGCTTCGTGGCGTCCTCCATTCCGGCGCGTGCGTTCGACGACAAGCCGTCGACCTTCGAGCCGTTGCTCAATGCCGTCGGGCTCGGCAAGGACAATGAAGAGAAGCAGAACATCGATTTTCGCGAGCGGCCCAAGCTCGTCGTTCCCAAGGACGCCGATCTGCCGCCGCCACAGGATACAAAGCAGACCCGCGCCGCCAACTGGCCGCAGGATCCCGAGGCCGCGCGCCACCGGGCGGCGAAGGCCGCTGAACGCGCGCCCCGCTCAATCGATTTCCACGCGAACGAAGTGCTGAGCAATGCCGAATTGCAGCAAGGGCGCACGAACGCGGCGCCGACTTCGCCAGAACTCTGCGAAACGAGATATAATGGCGTCCCGGATTGCGGCGCTCTCACTCCTGTCGAAAAGCTGAAGCGCGTTTTCTCGCTCGGCTCGAACGACACCGCCGAGGCGGTCAAGCCGGGCGCCGAGCCCGAGCGCGAGTACCTGACAGAGCCACCGAAGGGATACCGCGCGGCGACCCGGGAAACCAAATACCAGCAGGGCGCGCCCGACAAGAGATACGAGGCCCCAACGGCCTCCGACTATGCGCGCGGCGTCGACCCGAACAGGACATCGGACCAGTAAGGGATGCTACGCCCGCGCTGTTGTGAGGCGCGGGCGATTCACTATATTGGCGACAAGGGCGCACGCGCGACGCGGCGCGTCCGGGCGCCGTTTCCTCCGCGACATTTCGTCCGCGCAAGATTCGTCGCGCTGCCTCCATAGCCCGTGGGACATATTGGATCCGGGGCTTGCCTGGGGTCGTCACGTCGCCCAAGGAGCCGCATGACCGCCCAGTCCAACGCCGACACCGCCCAGCCGAAAAGCCGCCCCGGCCCGTCCATCACGCATTTGCGGCTCGAAAACGGGATGGATGTGGTCGTCATTCCGGACCGGCGCGCGCCCGTTGTCACGCACATGGTCTGGTACCGGAACGGCGCCGCCGACGATCCGCCGTTGAAATCCGGCATCGCCCATTTCCTCGAACACCTGATGTTCAAGGGAACAAAGCGCCATCCGCAGGGCGAATTCTCGCAGCTCGTCGCCGACCTCGGCGGTCAGGAGAACGCCTTCACCGGACACGATTACACGGCATACTTCCAGCGCGTGCCACGCGAACATCTGGCCACGGTGATGGAATACGAGACTGACCGGATGACCAACCTCGTCCTGACCGACGAGGTGGTGACGCCGGAGCGCGACGTGGTGCTCGAGGAGCGCCGGATGCGCACCGACAGCGATCCGTCCGCCGAATTGAGCGAAGCCGTGCAATCCGCGCTGTTTGCGCATCATCCCTACGGCACGCCGATCATCGGCTGGGAGCATGAGATCGAGACGCTCGGGCGCGAGGACGCACTTGCCTATTATCAGCGTTTCTACACGCCGGAGAACGCGATTCTCGTCGTCGCCGGCGATGTAGAGCCGCAAGACGTCGAACGCCTCGCACGAGAAACCTACGGAATGGTTCCGGCTCGCGGCGCAGCGCCGGAGCGCCGCCGCCCGCAGGAACCGGTCTCGCGCGCCCACAGACTTGTCACGCTCGCCGATCCCAAGGTCGAGCAGGCGACGCTCGAGCGCGTCTATATCGTGCCGTCGGTTCGCACCGCCGCGCCCGGAGAATCCGAGGCGCTGGAAGTGATGGCGCATCTGCTCGGCGGCGGCCAGACGAGCGCGCTCTATAAGCGTCTGGTGCTCGACCGGAAGCTGGCCGTCGGCGCCGGCGCCTATTATCTCGGCTCCTCGCTCGATGCGACGCGGCTCTGGGTCTATGGCGTGCCAGCGCCGGGTGTCTCGCTGCAGGATTTCGATGCGGCGATCGACGCGGCGCTCGCGGAATTCATCGACACACGCCCCTCGGAAAAGGATTTCGTGCGCGCGAAAACACGGCTTGTGGCCGACGCGGTCTACGCGCAGGACAGCCAGGTCGCGCTCGCACGCTGGTATGGCGCAGCTCTGGCGACCGGCGAGACAATCGAGGAGGTGACGGGCTGGGCCAACCGCATCGAGGCCGTGACAATCGACGACGTGGTTGGCGTCGCCCGCAAATGGCTCGACAAACGGCGCGCCGTGACCGGTTTCCTCCAGCCGGAGGCGCAGGCGTGAGCGATCTCTTTCCCATCCCCGAAATCTCGCGCGCCGCGACGGTCCAGACGATCCGCTCGCCGGGCGGCGTCGAAGCCTGGCTCGTCGAAGATTACGCGGTGCCGCTGGTCGCGGCGCAATTCGCCTTCCGCGGCGGCGCGTCACAGGATGCAGCGTCCGCTCCAGGGCTCGCGACATTGCTCGCCGGCCTGCTCGATGAAGGCGCCGGTCCCTACGATTCGGCGGGATTTCACGAAGCGATCGACGATCTCGCCGTGCACATGCATTTCTCGGCCGATCGTGACTATGCGGCCGGACATTTCCAGACGCTCTCGAAGAATCTCGACGCCGCCTTCGAGCTGATGCGGCTGGCCGTCTGCGAGGCGCGGCTTGAGCAAGCCTCGATCGAGCGCGTCACTGCGCAACTCGTCGCCAGCCTGCGTCGCGAATTGAAGGATCCGGACGCCGTGGCGTCCCGTACATTCCGCGCTGCGGCGTTTGCAAACCATCCTTACGGGCGGGCCACGCGCGGCGAGATCGAAACGATGCCTGCCCTGACGCGCGCCAGTCTGCTCGACATGCGCGATCGGATGTTCGCCCGCGACAACCTGATCGTAGCCGTCGTCGGCGCGATCGACGCCGCGACGCTCGGCGCGCAACTCGATCGCGTGTTCGGCGCCTTGCCGGAGAAAAGCCGCCTCGACCCGGTCGCGCCCGTCGAAATCGGCGGTCTCGGCTCGCGCATCGTGGCGACCGTCGACGTACCGCAGGCGACCATACGCTTCGGCCGGGCCGGTCTCGACCGGAACGACCCGGACTTTGTCGCGGGTATAGTGGTCAACCACATCCTCGGCGGCGGCGCTTTCACGGCGCGCCTGTTCCGCGAAGTGCGCGAGAAGCGCGGCCTCGCGTACTCTGTCTATTCGCATCTGCAGAACTACGATCGCGCGGCCATGCTGCTCGGCGGCACGTCGACGAAGAACGAACGGGCAGCCGAGTCGCTGGCGGTGATCGAGGAGCAGATCCGCGATCTCGCGGAGAATGGACCGACCGAAGACGAACTGGCCAAGGCGCGCAAGTTCCTGATCGGCTCCTATGCGCTCCGGTTCGACACCTCGACCAAGATCGCCGGCAATCTCCTGCACCTGCAGCTTGAGGGCCGCACACCGTCCTATCTCGACGACCGCAATCGACTGGTTGCGGCGGTGACGCTCGACGACGCGAAGCGGGCCGCGCGGCGCCTGTTCGGCGACGGCGAACTGCTGGTGACGGTAGCCGGGAAGCCAGTGGGGATGTGAACGGATCGGACTGCGACCGGATGAGGTGACCGCGCCGCAGCCAGCAGACTGATGACGCCCGCAGAACGTGCTAAATGCAGGCATGATGTCGTTCGATTCTACGACCGTGCGGCAAGCGCCGCGAAACCGCGTGAGCGGGGCGAACCGATGACCGTTCGCCTGCTCGACCGCGTCACGATCGATCGCATCGCAGCAGGCGAGGTGGTCGAGCGCCCGGCCTCCGCCGTCAAGGAACTCGTTGAAAACGCGCTCGACGCCGGCGCGCGCCGGATCGAGATCGCGCTCGAAGACGGCGGACGGCGGCTCATCCGGGTGATCGACGATGGCGAAGGCATGAATGCCGCCGATCTGGAGCTTGCCGTCGAGCGCCATGCGACCTCGAAACTGCCGGACGGCGATCTCTCTGCTATCGCGACGCTCGGCTTCCGGGGCGAGGCTCTGCCCTCGATCGGCTCCGTCGCCCACCTCTCGATCGATACGCGCGCCGCCGGCGCCGAGCATGGCGTTTCGATCCGTGTCGACGCCGGCGACAAGCGGCCGGTTCAGGCCTCGTCATGGCCGCGCGGCGCGCGTATCGAGGTGCGCGATCTGTTCGCCGTGACGCCGGCGCGTCTCAAATTTCTCAAATCGCCGCGCGCAGAAGCACAGGCAGTCGCAGATATTCTGCGGCGCATCGCGCTCGCGCATTGCGATGTGTCATTCGTGCTGACCGGCGATCATCTGACCACGCTGTCCTATCGCGCAACGGAACCCGGCCGCGAGGGATTCGCAGAGCGCGTCGCGCAAGTTCTCGGGCGCGAATTCATCGACAACGCCTTCCCCGTCGAGGCCGAGCGCGAGGGCGTCAGAATTGTCGGCTTCGCCGGTCTGCCGACATGGCATCGCGCGACGGCGACGATGCAATATGCGTTCGTCAACGGCCGACCCGTGCGCGACCGCCTGCTGGCAGGCGCGATTCGCGGCGCCTACGTCGATTTCCTGCCGGCCGGACGGCATGCCGCTATCGTCCTGTTCGTCGAATGCGACCCGCGCGAGGTCGACGTCAATGTGCATCCAGCCAAGGCGGAAGTGCGCTTCCGCGATGCGGGCCTGGTGCGCGGGCTGGTCGTTGGCGCATTGAAAAACGCCATAGCGGCGCAGGGCCATCGTGCGGCGACGGGCGCCGAAGCCGCGCTCGCCTCCTTCCAGATGCGCGGCGCGGCGCACGCGTGGTCCGGCGCGCGGGCGGCCAACTGGGACTGGCGCGACTCGCCCGCCGCGCCGGGCTTTGGCGAGGCCGGACAGGCGACTTTCGACATCGGCGAGGTTGCGCCCTCGGCCGATGCGCGCGCGACGGTCGCGCCGGCCTCGGAAACCGACACGCAGGCGCCGCTCGGCGCAGCGCGCGCGCAGGTGCACGAAACCTATATCGTCGCGCAGACGCGCGACGGCGTCGTCTTCATCGACCAGCACGCTGCGCATGAGCGGCTCGTGTATGAAAAACTGAAACGCCAACGTGATGAACATGGCGTCGCGCGGCAGGGCCTGCTGGCGCCGGAGGTGGTAGATCTCGACGAAGCCTCCGCCGCGCGCGTCGCCGCATCCGCACCGGAGCTGGAATCGCTCGGGCTCGTGGTCGAACCCTTCGGCCCGGGCGCGGTGCTCGTGCGTGAGACGCCGGCGCTGCTTGGCAGGACCGATGTGCGCAGACTTGTGGCCGACATCGCCGACACGCTTGCCGAAGACGCGTCGCTGCAAGGGATCGAGCGCCGGCTCGATCACGTGCTGGCGACCCTCGCCTGCCACCATTCGGTGCGCGCAGGGCGCAGGCTCACCCCCGACGAGATGAACGCGCTCTTGCGCGAAATGGAGGCGACGCCGGGTTCGGGCCAGTGCAACCACGGGCGGCCGACCTGGGTCGAATTGAAGCTCGCCGATATCGAGAAATTGTTCGGGCGGCGGTGAAGCCTGCGGCTCGGCTCTGGCAAGGATACGCGCGCGCCCTATCTCGTCCCTGCAATCCCCCCTGGAGGTCGTCATGGTCGATAAAATCAAGCCGCTGCTCACTGTCGCCGCAACAGCCACGGGCGGGCGCAACGGCCATACCGCCGCCGCCGACGGATCGGTGAAGGCCGATCTTTCCGTCGCAAAGGAAATGGGCGGACCGGGCAGGCCCGGCACGACGACTCCGGAACATCTGTTTGCTGCGGGCTACGCCGCCTGCTTCGGCGGCGCGCTCGATTTCATCGCCAAGGCGCACAAGAAGGACGCCTCGAAGGCGAAAGTCACCTGCAATGTCTCGATCGGCCCGCGCGAAGGCGGCGGTTTTGGCCTCGCCGTGACGATCCATGTTGAGGACAGGAGCCTGCCGCAGGCCGAATTGGCCGCGCTGGTGAAGGAAGCGCACGAGAAAATCTGCCCGTATTCGCATGCGACGCGCGGGAATGTGGATGTACAGCTTGAGGCGGCGGGGGCATGAACGCCCCGCGCAGGTCGCGCGGTCATTCCCCGGCTGCGGCCTCGCCCAGTCCGTAGCGAGCCATTTCCCGCCGGAACTCGGGATACAGAACGCGGTCGGCGTAGGCGCTAACGTGATCGCCGTCGAAGAACATTGGCTTGCCGTCGCGCCACATCGAGCATGTATCCTGCGAGCATAGGTATGGCGTCGCATCCCAGACACTCAGTTCCGGAAAACGCGCCTGAAGTCCGCTCACGAAATCGACGACCGGCGCGCGGAACTTCTCGAAGAAGGCGCGATTCATCTCGCTTCCCGGCGCGCAGACCGGGTTGGAACGGTTGAACCAGTCGACGCAGCGGAATAGAGGAATCCGGAAGACTGGTTTCGGCAATTCGAAGACGATTCTCACGCCGGGTCTGGCGATTTTTGCCAGCAGGCTCACAGCTTGCGCGAAAGTTTCCTCACGTTCGTCGCCGATGCGGCGGAAATATGAGTCCGTTTCCTGCTGCTTTTCGTCCCATTCATTAATAAAACGCGGTACGCGCAGACTTGGGGTGAAGAGGACGTCGCCCGGCGCGATCCGGGCGGCGATATCCGTCACTGCATCGAATTCGATCGGCCGGCATCGGTCGGACAAGGGTTCAAGCTGAAGGAAACTGCACCCGAGCAGATCATACCGTTCGACCCGGACGCCAGTTGCCAACGCAAACAGATCGAACATGTCCGCATAGGCCAGCGCATGGCTATCGCCGAGGACGAACAGCACGTGCGGCGCTGCTTTTCTGTCGCATCCTTCCCGCGTCACGGTCAGACGTGTCAACGGTCCGACCGTGTGGGACTCATGAACGACTCTGCAACCGTCCTTCGTGGGCGGCAGGAGTGTCATCGAGGGCGTCCAGTCCCTCAGATTGCGGTTGACCGTGCTAAGCGCAATCCATGACTTCGGCCCAAGCAGGCCACCCGCCAGCTTCCAGCCTATGACGAGGGCTATCAGCGCTACCGAAATGGCTCGTCGAGCGGGCTGGAGGAGCGCGGCGCGACGAAGAGGGTGCTCGACGAGGTAATAGGACGCCGTCGCGGCGGCGATCGCCAGGGCCAGCGCCATCAGCTTGTTTGTCAGACTGCCGAAGCCGACAGTCCATCGGAACATGACAAATATGGGCCAGTGCCAGAGATAGAGCGAATAAGAAACTGCGCCTATCCAGAGCATTGCCGGGCGCGTCAGGAGGCGTGCGACCGGCGACGCGGGAACGGCTCCTTGCAATCCATAAAGGATCAAGAGCGCGCCGCCGACCGCCGGGACCGCGCCGGGAACCGGATAGAGGTCCTCCGTTCCAAGCACGAACGCCAGCGCTATCAGGGTTGCGCCGACCGCGGTCGCCAGCCTGTTCTCCCGGCCGACAGGCGCGTCAAACCGACCGGACGCCGCAAGCGCAGCGTAGAGCGCCACGCCAGATCCTATCTCCCAGAATCGCGCCAGGCTCGAATAGAACCCCAGTGAAAAGGAAAACCGCGATTCCATGAGTCCGTAGATGAAGGACGCAAGACACAGCGCAAGCAACGCGGCCAGCGCGCGGCGCGAAATATGGCCGGTGCGCCGCAGCGCGAAAAAGGTGAACGGAAAAATGACGTAGAATTGTTCTTCTACCGCCAGCGACCAAGTGTGGGTGAATGGGTTGAATCGGCCAAGCGGAGAAAAATAATCGATCCCGCGCGCCAGCGCGATGTTTGAATAACCGAAAAACGCCGCACGCCCGACGTCCTGCGTATATCTTGACAGATAGGGGGCCGGCGAGAACATGGTCGAGACGGCGCTCGTCACCAGCAGAACCAGCAGAAGCGCCGGCACGATCCGCCGAAAGCGCCGCGCATAAAAGAACGCCAGAAGATTACGGAAAGATTCAACTTTATAGGCGTGCAGCGAGCTCGAGACAACGAAACCCGAAATCGTGAAAAATATATCTACGCCAGCGAAACCGCCGGGCAGGATGCGGGCATAGAGATGGAACAGCACCACCGATATGATTGAAACGGCGCGCAGACCGTCGATATATGGATAAAAGGCGTGTCTTCCCCCGAGCGCCACAATTCACTCATTCTCATTTTCTGGCCGATAGAAGGTACTTAGCCTCCTAAGGGCGCAGGCCACAACGATTTTTGTGACGCCCGGCCTTCCGCAGGAAGGTCTGCGCGGCAGATGCGGCTGTCGAACCGAGCGCCTCTGTGCTTTGCGGTCGCAGCGGAATGACCGCTCCGCGCGGTCGAACGCGCTTCCATTCACCCTGCCCCGCTTTTGAAGGTGCGAAGACCACCGGCGCTTGCTAAAGACAACGCCGACTTCGAGGGACCGCGCCGTGGCTGCTAAAAATGGACGAGACAAGGCGAAAACGGGCGGGCGGAGCCTGCTCGCGCATCTCGTTGCGTCTGGCTACAAGCGCGCTGAACCGGCCATTCTGCAGCCGGCGGCCGTCTATCTCGACCAACTCGGCGAGGATATTCGCGGGCGCCTGTATCTGACGACCGACGCCGCCGGCGAGGAACTTTGCCTGCGGCCGGAATTCACATTGGCCGTCAGTCAGGCCTATCTCGCCTCCCCGGCAACCGGAAAGAACGCCGGTTTCTCCTATCTCGGCCCGGTCTTCCGCTTCCGGCCGGATGCGCCTGGCGAATTTCTGCAGGCTGGCCTCGAAAGTTTCGGTCGCAAGGACCGAGAGGCCGCCGACGCCGAAATCCTGTCGCTGGCGCTGGAAGCCGCCGCCAAGGCCGGCCGCGACGATCTGACCGTCACCATCGGCGACGCCGGACTATTCGCGAAATTTCTCGAGGCGCTGGCGCTGCCCGCCCCCTGGCTGCGGCGCATCCGCCGCGGGCTGGCGCAGGGCGCGGGGCTCGATACCATTCTTTCCGCCCCCGCGGCCGAGGGCGGCGACGATCATTCGGGGGTGCTGGCGGCGCTCGAAGGAGCGGACAAGCAAGGCGCGCGCGCCCTGGTCGAGGATCTTCTGTCGATCGCCGGCATTTCCTCGGTCGGCGGGCGCTCGGCCAGCGAAATAGCCGAGCGATTTCTTGAACAGGCGAGTTTGCGCAGCGGCCCCGGCCTGTCGCAGGACAAGCGCGCGCTCATCGCAAGGTTTCTCGGGGTCTCAGGCGATCCGGACGCGGCCTCGGCGCAATTGCGCGCGCTCGCCGCCGACGCGAAACTTGATCTGTCCGCTGCGCTCGACACGTTCGACCAGCGTCTCAACTTCATGGTCGCGCGCGGACTTGATCCGGCGTCCATGCAGTTTTCCGCGCGCTTCGTGCGGCGGCTCGACTACTACACCGGCTTTGTGTTCGAGGCGCACGACAAGGCGGCGGCGGCGGACAAGCCTGTCATCGGCGGCGGCCGCTACGACCGCCTGCTTTCTTCGCTCGGCGCGAAGAAGGACATTCCGGCCGTCGGCGCCGCGATCTGGATCGAGCGCCTGTTCCCGGAGGCCACGTCGTGAACGCGAGCAAGCTCATCGTCGCCGTGCCCTCGAAAGGCCGGCTGCAGGAAAACGCCAACGCCTTTTTCGGGCGCGCCGGACTCGATGTCGTGCAAGGACGCGGCGCGCGGGACTATCGCGGCGTGCTCAGGGGCGTCGACAATGTCGAGATCGCCTTTCTCTCAGCGTCCGACATCACCACGCATCTGGCGCAGGGCCTCGTCCACATGGGCGTCACCGGCGAGGATCTGGTGCGCGAGACGATTCCGGACGCGCAAAGCAAAGTGGAATTGCTGACGCCGCTCGGCTTCGGCCACGCCAATGTCGTCGTCGCCGTTCCACAGGCCTGGATCGACGTGCGCAGCATGGCCGATCTCGCCGACGTCGCCGCCGCCTTTCGCGCCAGGCGCGAGCAGCGCATGCGAGTCGCGACCAAGTACGTCAACATCACGCGAAAATTCTTCGGCGAGCATGGCGTCGCCGACTACCGCATCGTCGAGAGCCTCGGCGCAACCGAGGGCGCGCCAGCGGCGGGACAGGCGGAGATGATCGTCGACATCACCACAACCGGGGCGACGCTGAAGGCCAATGCGCTGAAGATTCTCGACGACGGCGTGATGCTGAAGTCCGAGGCCAATCTCGTGGCGTCCGTGACTGCACAATGGGACGAGCAGAACCGCGAATCCGCACGGCTCATCCTTGCGCGCATCGCGGCGGAAGAGGAAGCGCGCACGACGCGCGAGATTCGCGCGCGTATCCCGGAATTTTCCGACAGCAAGCTGAAGAAGGCGGCCGCAAAATTCGACGCGCGGCTGCGTGGGCGCGGACCTGACGGCGTCATCATGCTGTCCTGCCCGAAGGACGCCGCGCCGCAGCTCGCCGAATGGCTGATCAAGCACGGCGCGGAAACGGTGACGGTCGGCGCGCTGGACTATGTGTTCACGGCGAAGAACCCGCTGTGGGAGAAACTGGCGAAACGGCTGGGGTGAGCGTCGTTCCGGCTCAAGAGGAAAGCCGAGCCCTGACGCTTCGTCGCCTGTATCGGAGATGACAGGGTTGGCGGCGGGCGCCGATCCGTTCTAGGCTTGCGCCCCCCAACACCACGCGAGCCCCGCATTGACCGCTCTCATCCTCGGCCTGATCATCTTCCTCGGCGTGCATCTGGCGCCAAGCGCGCCGTCCGGCCGCGACTGGCTAATCGGCAAGCTCGGCGCGAACAGTTACAAGATCGGCTTCTCGCTCGCCTCGCTTGCAGGATTCGCGCTGATCGTCTGGGGCATGGGGATGGCGCGGCATTCGGCCGCCGATCCGCAGCTCTGGACCCCACCAGCCTGGGGGCGCCACGTCACCTATGCGCTCATGTGGATTTCGTTCGTGCTGCTGGTCGCGGCCTACGTTCCCTCGCATATCCGCGACAAGGCGAAGCATCCGATGCTGGCCGCCGTGAAAATCTGGGCGCTGGCGCACCTTCTCGCCAATGGCGATCTGGCCGGTCTGATCCTGTTCGGCTCGTTCCTCGCGTGGGCGGTCTATGACCGGATTTCGGTGAAGAAGCGCAGCGCGCTTGGACCGCTCGGCGAACGCCACGGCGGCGTCCTGGCCGACATAATCGTGATCGTGGTCGGCACGCTCGCCTATCTCGCCATGTTCCGCTATGGGCATCCCATGCTGATCGGCATAACGCTGACGGGCTGAGGTCTCGTTTTCCTGCCGCAATTTGATGTAAGAGGGCGATCCGCTCAGGGGATCGCAGCATGAGGTCAAAATGAAGAAACTGGCTTATCTGGCTTTGGCGGCGCTCGCGCCCGCCCTGCTCTGGCAACCTGCCCTGGCGGACAGCAAGAAAAAGGCTGCGCCCGCGGAACAGCAGGGCGAAAAGAAGCCAGAGGACAAGGCCGCCTACGAGTCGCCGTTCCCGACCAAGGCGAACTGGCTCCTGACCTCTGCCAACGGCAAGTCGCCGCCGGTCGACGCCTTCATGGTGATCGACGATACGTTCCGCGGCACTGGAAATTCCGGCTGCAACACCTGGTCGGCGACGCTTTATCCGATCAAGGGGCACCACCTCGCCATGGGGCCGGTCGCCATGACGAAAAAGACCTGCACTCCCGAGGTCAACGAATTCGAGAAGCTGTTCCTCACGGTGCTGCACACCGGCCCGGTTTGGGATCTGCAAGGCTCGACGCTCACGGTGAAAAGCCAGTACGGCACACTGGTTTTCGATCGCGGCTTGTGAGCGCGCGCTACGGGGCGTGACGCGCGAGCACGTCCTTCACCGCCTGCACGAGACCGGCCTCGGCCACCGAAAATTGCGCGGGGCGCGCGGCCTTCCATTCCTCGTTGGAGGCGATGGCGGCGGCAGCCTTCGCGCCTTCGATCAGATCCTTGATCTGCACTTCGCCCTTGGCCGCCTCGTCCGAGCCCTGAATGACCACGCACGGGCTGTTTCGCCTGTCGGCGTATTTCATCTGCGCCTTCATGCCGGCGGAACCCAGATAGAGTTCGGCGCGCACGCCCGCTTCGCGCAGCTTCGCGACCATCGCCTGATAGTGGGCGAGCCGATCACGATCCATGACCAGCACGACGACCGGGCCGACCTGCGGGCCGGCGTTGACGATCGGCGAGTCGATCAGCTTCAGCGCCGCGAACAGGCGCGACACGCCGATGGAAAACCCGGTCGCCGGCACGGGCTCGCTGCGGAAACGCCCGACGAGGCCGTCGTAACGCCCGCCGCCGCCGACCGAGCCGAAGCGCACGGGCTGGCCCTTGTCGTCCGGCACGCCGAAGGTGAGTTCGGCCTCGAACACGGGGCCGGTGTAATATTCGAGGCCACGCACGACGGATCGATCGACAATGATACGATTTTCGGCGTAACCCGCAGCGGTCGCGATTTTCGAAATTTCCTCAAGCTCTGCGACGCCTGCCTCTCCAATCGCCCCTAGTGCTACGTGATCTCTAAGCCACTGAAGGCGACCCAAATTATCGCCCGCCAAGGCGAGGAGAGGATCGGGAATATAGCCTCTGTTGACGTTATTCGAGTAACCAAGAAAACGCAGCACGTTGTCCCGTTCCGCGCTGGCGAGCCCAGCGCCCTTCGTGAAATCGCCGCTCTCGTCCTTGCGGCCATCGCCCAGCAGCAATTCGACACCGTGAATGCCAAGCCGATCCAGCTTGTCGATCGCCCTCAGCACGACCAACCTTCGCCCGGCGTTCTCGTCGCCGCCGAGCCCGATCGCCTCCATCACGCCATCAAGCACCTTGCGGTTGTTGACCTTGATGACATAGCCGCCGCGCCTGATGCCAAGCTTTTCCAGCGTGTCGGCGGCCATCATGCAGATTTCCGCATCCGCCGCGACGCTGGCGGCGCCAACCGTATCGGCGTCGAACTGCATGAACTGGCGGAAGCGGCCGGGGCCGGGCTTTTCATTGCGAAACACGTAGCCCGCCCTGTAGGAGCGATAGGGCTTCGGCAGCTTCTCGTAATTCTCGGCGACATAGCGGGCGAGCGGCGCGGTCAGATCATAGCGCAGCGACAGCCATTGCTCGTCGTCGTCCTGGAAGGAGAATACGCCCTCGTTCGGCCGATCCTGATCGGGCAGGAACTTGCCGAGCGCATCGGTATATTCGATGAACGGCGTCTCGACCGCCTCGAAACCGTAGAGTTCATATGACTCCCGGATCGCGCGCAGCATGCGCTCGGAAGCGGCGAGTTCGGCGGGGCCGCGGTCGGCGAGGCCGCGCGGCAGGCGCGGCTTGACGGTGGTCTTGTCAGGAGACTTGGTTTCGCTCATGCGCCGGGGTTTAGGGGCGCGGAAGCCGGAGAGCAAGGCTTATCCGGCCGGTCGCCAATTGCGGCCGCTCGAAAGCCCGGCGCCGGCTGGCGCGGCCTACCCCAGCGCCGAGGCGAAAATCGCCGTCGCGATCAGGCCGAGCGCCGCCTGGCCCCATTCGAGCAGGCCCCAGGCGGCGACGAGACCACGAGCCCCGGCGCCGTCGCCGCTCTCGTCGAGCAGGCGATTGTTGAGGGGCACGACGACGAAGAACGTGTAAGGCCAACTCGCCATGATGAAGGCCGCGCCGACGAGCCAGAGCACATCCGCGCCCGCCCGATATTCGATCAGCGCAAAGATGGCCGAGGCGAGCGCGAGAATCGCCAGCATGGCGACGCCGCGCCGGTCGCTGGGCGTCCATTCCTTGACGAGCGCCCGATCATCGAGCGCGAGCCGGGCCGGCTGCTCCACCAGCACCGAATAGAGAGCCGCGCCAAGAAAAGCGGCGGCGAGGGCGAGAGCGACAGGGCCGGGATGCATTGCTTTCTCCTGGGACGTAAGTTGACGCTTCTCGCACGCGCGGCGCAAGGAGGCGGATCAAGGGCAGGCCACTAGCGCGGCGAGTAGACTCCTTCGGGGCCGGGCTGCATGGCGAGATGCCTCTTGTGCATTGAGGCGAGCGTCGAGCGATGGCCGATCGAGATCACCGTCGTCCCCGGCAGGCGTTCGGCGATCGCCTGATAGATTTCGGCTTCGAGTTTCTCGTCCAGAGCCGCCGTCGCCTCGTCAAGCAGCAGCCAATCCGGTTGCGCCAGCAGCGCGCGGGCGATGGCCAGACGCTGCTGCTCGCCGCCGGAAAGGCGCTGCGACCAGATGTCCTCGTCGTTCAACCGTTCCTTCAGGGCGCCGAGGCGCGCGGCGTCGAGCGCGTCGCGGATCGCATCGTCGGAATAGCTGCCGGGCTCCGCCGGATAGGAGACAGCGGCGCGCAGCGAGCCATTCGGCAAATAGGGCCGTTGCGGCAATACCAGCGCCGTCGCGCCCTCGGGCGTCGCAATGTCGCCGGAGCCATAGGGCCATATGCCCGACGCCGCGCGCAGCAGCGTCGACTTGCCGGAGCCGGACGGGCCGGTGATGAGAGCGCTTTCGCCGGGGAGGAACCTGAGGCCGTCGGCCGTCACGATCGGCTGGCCGTTCGGCAGTTCGACGCGGACGTGGTTGAGTTCCAGCGCGCCATCCGTGGTCGCAGCCGGCCCAACGCGCGGGCCATTCTTCCCGGCCGCCAGCGCCGCGTCAATCGAGGAATCGAAGAACGCCAGACGATCGAGAACGGATTTGAACTCGGCGAGCGATGTGTAATAGCTGATGAAAAAGGTGAGCGCGCCCTCGACGCGGCCAAAGGCGCCGGCGGTCTGGCTCATGATGCCGAGCTGGATCTTGCCGGCGAAATAAAACGGCGCGGTGAAGACATACGGAATGATCGGCGAGATCTGGCCGTAGGTTGCGGTGAACGCCATGAGCTGCTTGCGGCGATGGACGATCTCCAGATAATTGGAGATGACTGCGCCGAACCGCCGGCCAAGCGCGCTCTGCTCGGCGCGCTCGCCAGACAGCAGCGCGACCTGCTCGGCATATTCGCGCAAGCGCGCAAGCGAGAAGCGGAAATCGGCTTCCACGCGCTGACGCACGAAATAGAGACCGACGAGCGAGCGGCCGATCAGGTGCGTCACGAGAGTGCCGATCGATGCGTAAATCAGCGCGACCCAGAACAGGAAACCCGGAATGACGAGGCTGGTGCCGGGAAAGGCGTAATTGCCGGATAGTTCCCACAGGACGATCGAAAAGGACACCAGCGACGAGAGCGTCGAGATCAGGAGGATCGAGTAGGAGTAGACGCCATACCCGAGATTGCCGCCGTCGATGAAGCGGTTCACGTCCTCTGCGATGCGCTGGTCGGGATTGTCGGCCGCGCCGACAAGGCTCATGCGATAGTGCGCGTGATCCGACAGCCAATGCGAGACATAGAAATCGGTCAGCCACTTGCGCCAGCGGATGACGAGCATGGATTGCACCACGAATTCGACGACCGCGCTGAGAACGTAAACAAACGCCCAGGGCGTGAACACCCACAGCAGCAATTGCCAGAATGCGGCGGCGTCCTTGGCCTGAATCGCATTGAAGAAATCCCGGTTGAAGAATGACAGGCGGACCGTGATGGCGACCTGCGCCTGATTGATCAGCACCAGGAAGACGACCATGGCGACCGCGATGCGCCGCTCCATCGCCGTGAACGGAAGGAAGGGCCAGATTCGCGCCGTTCCCCATTTCGACTGATCGAAATAACGGTCGGCGATGCGCGTCATCTCGCGCACCGTCGGTCGACCGGCGACGAGATAGACAAGGATGGAAAAGAGCGCGACCGTCAGCGGCAACGAATCCGGCGGCAAATACTCCTTGAACTGGTCAGGCCACAGGCCGGCGCGCACGCCGAGCGTCGCCAGGCCGAACACGATTGTCTCGGCCGAAAAGATCGCGACGAATATCTTCAGAAAGCTCGATATCGACGCCGACGCCCAGGTTGCGGCTGCACACAAGGCGGCAACCGCGGCAACCACATAAAGAAAATCGTCGCCCGTCCGTCCGGCCGCCAGAGCCGCCAGAATTGCGAAGGCGCCGACCCCGCCGCCAAGCGTTTTCATTCCTTCATCCTCGATCGCCCATGTACAGGCCCGTGTATCGTCCGGGGCGGCGGCGAGCGCAACCCGCGGTCGTCGAATGGGCGAAGAATTCGGCATGAGAATGGAACGATCGCGGCGGCCTGTGCGGATGCGCTGCAATTTCGCGCAGGCTTCGCGCTCCCGGCCCAAGGATTTGACATCCGCGGACGGTCCCCGCATTGATCTGCCTGCTCAGGTTCGGGCTCCGCGTTGCTTCCGCGCCCGGGCCGTCTGCGCGCTTGCTCCCATTTCAGCCTGCCGACTCACGCCGGAGTCTCGAACATGAATCCATCGCCGCCCGCTACACATGTTTCGGCCGAGACCGCCGAACAGAGTTTCGACCTGGCGACCCTTGCGGCGGCGCGAGAGACCGAGCGCTACGCCCTGCATACGCGCTACCTCAACGAGCAGATGGTCCGCGTGCTGCAAACCATCGGCTACGATGTGGGCTTCACATCCGGCCGCGGCCAATATCTGTGGGATCGCAAGGGCGACCGCTATCTCGACCTCCTGTCGGGCTGGGGCGTCTTCGCTCTCGGACGCAATCATCCGGACATCCGCCGCGCGCTCGTCAGCGTCATCGAGGCGGATCTGCCCAATCTCGTGCAGATGGACGTGTCGGCGCTGGCGGGCATATTCGCCGAGAAACTGCTGAAATACACGCCGTGGCTCGACAAGGCCTTTTTCTGCAATTCCGGCGCGGAGGCCGTCGAAGCGGCGATCAAATTCGCGCGCGCCGCAACCGGCCGGCCGGGCCTCGTCTATTGCGACCATGCGTTCCACGGCCTGACCTACGGCGCGCTGTCGATGAACGGCGACGGAACCTTCCGCGAAGGCTTCGGCCCGCTCATCCCGAACGTCGCGGAGACGCCGTTCGACGATCTGGAAGCACTTGAAATCGCCCTGCGTGGACGCAACGTTGCGGCCTTCTTCGTCGAACCGATCCAAGGCAAGGGCGCCAATATGCCTTCGTCCGGCTATCTGCGCGGCGCAGCCGACCTGTGCCGCAAATACGGCACGCTGTTCATCGCCGATGAAATCCAGACGGGCGTCGGCCGTACCGGAAAGTTTCTGGCCGTCGAGCACTGGGGCGTCGAACCCGACATGGTGCTGCTGGCCAAGGCCCTGTCCGGCGGACATGTTCCTGTCGGCGCAGTGCTCCTGCGACGGAAGACGTTCGAAAATGTGTTCAATCGGATGGACCGGGCAGTCGTGCACGGGTCGACCTTCTCCAAGAACGATCTCGCCATGGCGGCGGGCGTCGCGACGCTGGACGTGCTTGAAAACGAACATCTGGTCGAGAACGCCGCACGGCGCGGCGAGGAGATACTGACCCGCTTCCGCGCCATGCTCGATCGCTACGAACTGGTGAAGGACGTGCGCGGCAAGGGCCTGATGATCGGCATCGAATTCGGCGCGCCGCGCTCGCTCAAACTGAAGACCGCATGGACCCTGCTGGAAAAGGTGAACGCCGGGCTGTTCTGCCAGATGATTACCATTCCGCTGTTCAAGGACCACAAGATCCTGAGCCAGGTCGCCGGCCACGGCAATCACACAATCAAATTGCTGCCGCCGCTCAACCTCGGCGCCGAGGATGTGGACTGGATCGATCGCTCGTTTGATGCGGTCATCGCCGACGCCCACCGTGTGCCGGGCGCCGTTTGGTCGCTGGGCAAGACGCTGGCCGACCACGCGCTCAAGGCGCGCGCGTCAGCCTGACGTCAATCGCGCTCTTCGAGACCCTCGATCGACAGATCGTTGAGGCGCGCGACCAACACCGGCGACGGCTTGAAGGTGACGACGCGGCGCGGCCTGATCGGCGCCTCGACGCCGGTCTTCGGGTTCCGGCCGACGCGCTCGCGCTTCGAGCGGACATTGAACGCGCCGAAGGCGCGGAGCTTGACCGCCTCGTTGCGATCAAGGCTGTCGGAAATCTCCTCCAGCGTCATTTCGAAAATGGTCCGAGCCTGCGCCCGCGACAAGGTCGGGCAGGCCGCGAAAACGGCTTCAAGCAAATCAGCCCGCGTGGCTGTTCGACCCCGGTTGATTGTTTTGGTCATCTCTTGCACGCACGTGAATACGCGCCCCCCTCACACACCGGCCGAACCGACTCCGGCCGCGACACTGATATCCCTGATGCAGCAGTTTCAAAGGGCGTCTGTCTTTGACTCGACGTGGCCGGCCCATTCTGCCGTCATTTCCCCGCAACTCCGGCCCAGTGCAGCCGCAATTGCTCAGAAACAATAGGCGGAAACGCAAGTTGTGCAAGCAGAGACGGGGCCGTTGACGCGTTTTTGCCGACCTTTGCCGCAAGCGCACCGTGCAATTTCGCAAAGAAAAACCCGACCGCGAGGCCGGGCTTTCCGTCGGTCTCGATACGCGGCTGACCGCATATCGAGACTGAGAGGCGCGAAGTGGAGTTCTTAGAAGTCCATTCCGCCCATGCCGCCGCCCGGCATGGCCGGCGGGGCTTCCTTCTTCGGCAGTTCGGCAATCATCGCCTCGGTGGTGATGAGCAGGCCGGCGACCGAGGCCGCGTCCTGAAGAGCGGTGCGCACAACCTTGGTCGGATCGATGATGCCGGCCTTGACCATGTCGGCGTATTCGCCGGTCTGCGCGTCGTAGCCGTAGGCGTAGTCCTTGGCTTCGGCGAGCTTGCCGATGACCACGGCGCCGTCGCCGCCGGCATTGTCGACGATCTGGCGCGCCGGCGAGGTCAGCGAGCGACGCACAATGTCAACGCCGGTCTTCTGGTCGGCGTTCGACGTCGTGACGGACGCGAGGACCGACACGGCGCGCAGCAGCGCCACGCCGCCGCCGGGGAGGATGCCCTCTTCCACCGCAGCGCGGGTGGCGTTGAGCGAATCGTCCACGCGATCCTTCTTTTCCTTCACTTCGATCTCGCTCGCGCCGCCAACGCGGATGACTGCGACGCCGCCGGCGAGCTTGGCCAGACGCTCCTGAAGCTTCTCGCGGTCGTAGTCCGAGGTGGTCTCCTCGATCTGCGCCTTGATCTGCGCAACGCGGCCTTCGATGCCCGTCTTTTCGCCGGAACCGTCGATGATCGTCGTGTTTTCCTTCTCGATCCGCACGCGCTTGGCGCGGCCGAGCATGGCGAGCGTGACGTTCTCGAGCTTGATGCCGAGGTCTTCTGCGATCATCTCGCCACCGGTCAGGATCGCGATGTCTTCGAGCATGGCCTTGCGGCGATCGCCGAAGCCCGGCGCCTTCACGGCCGCGATCTTCAGACCGCCGCGCAGCTTGTTGACGACGAGCGTGGCGAGAGCCTCGCCTTCGATGTCCTCGGCGACGATCAGCAGCGGCTTGCCAGTCTGCACGACGGCTTCGAGGATCGGCAGCATCGGCTGCAGCGACGACAGCTTCTTCTCGTGGATGAGAATGTAGGGGTCGTCGAGCTCAGCGATCATCTTCTCCGCATTCGTGATGAAATAGGGGGAGAGATAACCGCGGTCGAACTGCATGCCCTCGACGACGTCGAGTTCGGTGTCGAGGCTCTTGGCCTCCTCGACCGTGATGACGCCCTCGTTGCCGACCTTCTGCATCGCTTCCGCGATCATCTTGCCGATCGAGCTGTCGCCGTTGGCCGAAATCGTGCCGACCTGGGCGATCTCTTCGTTGGACGTGACCTTCTTGGAGTTCTTCTTGAGGTCGGCGACGACGGCGTCAACCGCGACGTCGATGCCGCGCTTGAGATCCATCGGGTTCATGCCGGCCGCAACGGCCTTGGCGCCTTCACGCACGATGGCGGCGGCCAGAACCGTCGCGGTCGTCGTGCCGTCGCCGGCGGCGTCGTTCTGCTTCGAGGCCACTTCGCGCACCATCTGGGCGCCCATGTTCTCGAACTTGTCGGCGAGTTCGATCTCCTTGGCGACGGTCACGCCGTCCTTGGTGATGCGCGGAGCGCCGAACGACTTCTCGATGACGACGTTGCGGCCCTTGGGGCCGAGGGTAACCTTCACCGCATTGGCGAGAACCTCGACGCCGCGCAGCATCTTGTCGCGCGCGTCGGTGGAGAATTTGACTTCCTTGGCTGCCATTTTCAGAAACTCCTGAGATTGCGTGAGGCGGCGCGCTTTACGCGATCACGCCCATGATGTCGCTTTCCTTCATGATCAGGAGATCCTGACCGTCGATCTTGACCTCGGTGCCGGACCACTTGCCGAACAGCACGCGGTCGCCGGCCTTCACATCGAGGGGAACGAGCTTGCCGCTCTCGTCGCGGGCGCCGGGGCCGGCGGCGACGATTTCGCCTTCCTGGGGCTTTTCCTTCGCTGTATCGGGAATGATGATGCCGCCCTTGGTCTTCTCTTCGCCTTCAAGGCGCTTGACGACCACGCGGTCGTGCAGGGGACGAAACTTCATGTCTTTCGCTTCCTGTGTCTCGGCGGGTCCAGTCCCGCCGCTGAAGATAACGTGGCTGTTAGCACTCATTAACATCAAGTGCTAACAACCGGCCCCGAAATAGTCTCGTCAGGCGCGATCTGTCAAGGCGGGATACGACTTTTGTCTTAGGCGTCGACAAGGAAACCGGGCAGGGGGGCGGGGGCAGCGGCCCTGCTCGCCGCGGGACTGGCCTTGCGCATTCTGCGCGACGCGCCATGTCCGCCTGGCGGGCGCGGTTGGGCGGGCACGGTCCAAACCGGCGACATGCGCCGGACAAACGAAACGGGTCCCGGCGCATTCAAGCGTCGCGGGACCCTTCTGTTTCGCCATTTTGCGAAATGTCTGGAATTGATGTCCAGTAACGTGTCGGCCTTTAAACTGCCTGGCCCTCGCAGCTTCGCGCCGATATGCCGATCGTGGATGTACGCGCGGCCTTGGCTGATATCGAGCCCCTGCAACGCGCCAACGATCTCATCCAGCGACGAGATCAATTCGCCTTACCCGGCGGAGTCATCTCCTCACACCTCAGCATTGCATGAGACTTGCGTCTCCGGTCGCTGCAAGGCGCGCTGTTCATCGCAGCGCGTCGGTCCCGCCTGTCGCCGAGGTCTTCGCTCTCGCCGAACGCGGCAGTAGCATTGGTGAAATGGTCCGCCTCGACAACGATCCTGTCAAGCGGAAATATCTGGCGCAACCACCCGCCGCCGAGAGCGCCCCACAGATGCAGACGAACGACATCGACCGCTTCCTGCGCGCGCAGGGGCCGGTCTACGATCGCGTGCTGGACGAGTTGCGCGCAGGACGCAAGACGAGCCATTGGATGTGGTTCGTCTTCCCGCAGATCCGGGGGCTTGGCGAAAGCGCCATGGCGCAATTCTACGCCATCGGCTCGCTGACCGAAGCCCGCGCCTATCTCGACCACCCGGTTCTCGGTCCCCGCCTGCGCGAATGCACTGCGCTCGCAAACGGGATCGAAGGACGCTCCGCGCGGGATATTTTCGGCAGTCCCGACGACATGAAATTTCGTTCCTGCATGACCCTGTTTGCACGCGCCGCCCCGGACAACGGGCCGTTTCTCGCGGCGCTGGCGAAATATTTCGCCGGTCTCCCCGACGCCGCCACTCTGGATCGTCTGTCCGGCCCGTGAGCGACCGCGCGCGGCAAGACTTTCTTATTCCGTTTGGTATATGGACCTGCCGATGAACCGCCGCGCCGCGCTTTTCGCCCGTCCGCCGCGCGCCGCCCCGCCCGGAGCGCGCGCATGAAGGTGCTCGCCGCCTTCGTCGTCAATGCGCTGTTCAATTTCGTGATCGGCCTGATCGTCGCAAAATTTCTGGGGCCGGAGGAATACGGGCGGTTCGCTCTGGCTCTCGCGCTGGGTCTCGTGATCCAGACCGCCGTGTTCGACTGGATCCGGCTGTCGGCCATTCGTTTCTATTCGGAGCGCACCCGATCGAACGAACCGCAGGTGCGCGCCACGCTGGACACGGCTTTCGCGCTGCTGGCCGTCGGGCTCGCCACCATCGCCGGCGCCGTGCTGCTGTCCGGCGTCCATTTCGCGCTCACCAACGCGCTCGTCGGTCTGGCGGTTGCGACCGCTGTCGCCAACGGCCTGTTCGACTATTCGACCGGACTGGCGCGCGCCCGTTTCGACGATCATCAGTATGGCCGCCTTGTGCTCGTCAAGAATGCGTTTTCGCTGGCGTTGACGACGGGCGGAGCGTTCGTGTTCGGTTCGGCCAAGATGGCCCTGCTCGGCGCCGTCGTCTCGATCAGCGGGTCGATTGTCGCGGCGCGCCGGGCTCTGACCGACGCCCATAGCGAGCCGGCGCGCGCCAACTTCGACCTTGGCCGCTCCTACCTGCGTTACGCGATGCCGATCGTGGCGGCGAACCTGCTCTATCTGCTGATTCCGTTCATCAACCGCTCGCTGGTCGCCCGATATTACGGCTTCGCCGAGACCGGCCAGTTCTCGCTCGCCTTCGACCTCGGACTGCGGGCGGTGCAGGCGATCGGCTCGGGCCTCGACGTCCTCCTGTTCCAGATCGCAGTCGCCGCGCACGACACATACGGCATCGAACGCGCCAAGGAGCAGATCGCGCGCAATGTCACGATCGTGCTTGCGATCATCGCGCCGGCCTGCGTCGGCGTGCTGCTCACCCTGCCCTCGGTCGAGGCGCTGGTTGTGCCGTTCGACTATCGCGGACCATTCGGGCGCTACCTCACGTTCATGATGCCAGGCCTGTTCGCGCTCACGATGATCAATTTCGCGATCAATCCGATTTTCCAGATCGAGAAGAAGACGCTGCCGCTGATCGCGGCGGCGCTGATCGGCTGCGCCGGCACGCCGCTGCTCGTCCATCTGCTGCCGCGCAGCGCCGATGCCAGCAACCTCGCGATCGCCCAAAGCGCAGCTTATGTGGCGGCCCTGCTCGCGCTCGTCGCCTTCGCCACGGCCGCCCGTCCACGATGGCCCTCGGCGAGCGACCTGTCGAAAATCGCCCTGGCTCTCGGCGGCATGGTGCTCGCGATCATGCCGATGCGCGCGTGGTCGCCGGGAATTATCACGCTGGCGACGCAGGTGATTTTGGGCGCGACGATCTACGGTGTCATCGCTCTCGCCCTCGACATCGGAGCCCTGCGCGCGCCGACGCTCGCGCGCATGCGCGCGCTTGTGGCCGGCAGGACGCCGCGCCAGGGCGCGCCCCTTCACGAACCGTAAACGATACTCGATACGAGATTTTTTACTGTAATGCGCGGCTTTTAGCCTGAAGATAACCACGCCGGGACTTCGCGCATTTATCTCAAATCTCGCGTGGTACGATGCTGGATCGAAATTGAGCGGGCTTCTGCTTGCAAGATCGGATCGGCGTCATGAATCGCATTCGTCTGTCGCTTCTTTTCGTCAGCGTCGCCACGATCGCCAGCAGCGGCGCTACGGCGGGCTCCTACGGCAGCAATCTTGGCGGCGGCTTCATCGAAATGCTGGCGAACGGCGTCGCGCCGACGCCGCGGCGCAATCAGTTGTTCGAGCAGCAGACGCAGCCCGCGGCCCGCCAATTGGCCTATGCGCAGGAGCCAGGCGCCGTGCAGCGCACGATCCCGCCCGAATTCCTGCGCACGGAAGTGGACTATCCCACGAAGGAAAAACCGGGCTCCGTCGTCATCGACACACCCTCGAAATATCTCTATCTCGTGCTCGGCGGCGGACGCGCCATGCGCTACGGCATCGGCGTCGGCAGACCCGGCTTCGCCTGGTCAGGCGTCAAGACGGTGTCGCGCAAGGCCGAATGGCCGGACTGGACGCCGCCGCCGGAAATGCTCAAGCGCCGCCCGGACCTGCCGCGCCACATGGAGGGCGGGCCGGCCAATCCGCTCGGCGCGCGCGCCCTTTATCTGGGATCGTCGCTCTATCGCATCCATGGCACGAACGAGCCCTGGACAATCGGACAGAACGTGTCATCCGGCTGCATCCGCATGATGAACGAGGATGTGACCGATCTTTACGGGCGGGTCGGCGTCGGAACGCGCGTCGTCGTCATGTGAGAAATTGCGCGCGAAAGACGCCGACGGAGGCCGCCGCTGTCCACGCGGCGGCCTCTGTCTGTTTCAAACGTCGTAACTGTCGTCCAATCCGGAATCGTCAGACTGATAGTCTGCGTCCGACGTGTAGTCGTCGTCCTGATCCTGATCCTGATCCTGATCCTGGTCGCGATCGGCTGCGGCGAGCTGGTCGGCTGAATCGCCGTAGTAATTGTTCACGACCGTCTCGCCGCCGCCAACGCCTCCCGGCGCGCCGAAGCCAGTCCCGATGCCGAGATTGCCCATGCCGGGTCCATGAAACAGGCTGCGGATGGAATCAGCGAGCAACATGCCGCCGGCGACGCCGGCCGCGGCGCCAAGCGCGCCCTTGAGAAATCCGCCGCCCTGCTGCATCGGCGCCCCGCCCCAGGGGCCGCCTTGCGGCTGAGGCGGCGCGCTCCATTGGCCGCCCTGTTGGGGGGCGGGCGCACCCCACGGACCTGGCTGGCGCTGCGGCGGGTTGGGCGGCGGGGCGGCCGGCTGGCCGCCGCCGAACAGCGAGCCGAGCCCACCCAGAAAGCTCCCCTGTCCTTGCTGCTGGGGCTGCGCGTGCGCCTGAAGCTCCCGATTCTGGGCTTCGAGTTGCTGAATCCGCTCGCCGGCGGCGCGCAACGCCTGCTCCTGCACGATTACAGTCTGAGCCAGCAGATAGGGCGCGAACGGCTGAAGCCGCACCGCCTCCGCGATAAACGCCTCCGCGTCGCGATCGCGCGGCTGCGATGCGGCGGCGTTGGTGCGCTGGAAAAGATCGACGAGCAACTGGCGCTCTTCGGGCGACATGGAATTCTCCCTTCATGCGCCGCCATCGGGCGGGCTGACGAGATATGGGAGGCCGGCCCGCCCGCGCCAAGGCGCCCCGCCCGGAGGCCGTGCGATGACCAGCGCCGAACAACAGCCGGGCGAAAAAATGGCGCCCCTTTCGGGACGCCACAGGCCCGCTTTCGCCGGCCGAAGTCGGCGCTCCCGGCAAACCGGGAGCGCCCGGGAGGAACTCAGTAGTTGTAAGCGCGCTCGCCGTGCTCGGAGACGTCGAGGCCCTCGCGCTCCGCATCCGCGGGAACCCGAAGTCCGACGATCACGTCGACGATCTTGTAGAGGATCAGCGAACCGACCCCCGACCAGATCAGCGTCGCGAGAACGGCCACGACCTGCGAGATCACCTGCTGGCCCATCGCGTAGGTTCCCGCGTTGTTTCCGGCGATGTTGGTGTAGTCGGTGATACCGACGCCGCCGAGCGACGGAGCAACGAGGATGCCCGTCGCAATCGCGCCGGTAATTCCGCCGACGCAATGCACGCCGAACACATCGAGCGCATCGTCGTAGCCGACGGCCTGCTTCACCTTGGCGACGAAGAACAGGCAGATCGGGCTGACGAGCAGACCGAGCACGATCGACCCCATCGGGCCGGCGAAGCCGGAGGCCGGCGTGACCGCGACCAGACCGGCGACGGCGCCAGAGGCCAGGCCAAGCAGCGAGGGCTTGCCCTTGACGCCCCATTCCACCATCAGCCACGAGAAGGCCGCGGCGCAGGTGGCGACCATCGTGTTGACGAAGGCGAGAGCCGTCGTGCCATTAGCTTCGAGGTTGGAGCCGGCGTTGAAGCCGAACCAGCCGACCCACAGCAGCGCAGCGCCGACCATGGTGAGCGTCAGCGAGTGCGGCATCATGGCTTCACGCGGATAGCCGATGCGCTTGCCGAGCATGATGGCGCCCATCAGACCGGCGATGCCGGCGTTGATGTGCACGACCGTGCCGCCCGCGAAGTCGAGCGCGCCCGTACCGTTCATCAGGAACTCGCCGACGCCCTTGCCCTGGTTGAGCCAGCCGGCGGTCCCGATGAGGTCGGCAAGCTTGCCTTCCGCAGCGGCCTTTGCGGCCGCGTCAGACCCGGCGGCTGCAATCGCCTTGGCGGCGTTGGCGAGATCGTCCGGAGCAGGGGTCGCCCAGACCCAATGCGCGATCGGGAAGTAGACGACCGTCACCCAGAGAAGCACGAACAGCATGACAGCGGAGAACTTCATGCGTTCCGCGAATGCGCCGACGATCAGCGCAGGCGTGATCATGGCGAAGGTCATCTGGAAGACCATGTAGGCGAATTCCGGAATGACGACTCCATTCGAGAAGGTCGCCGACATCGAGTTGGCGTCGATGCCCCTGAGGAAGGCCTTGCCAAAGCCGCCGAGGTAATAGCCGCCGGTGTCGCCGAGCGACATCGAGTAGCCGTAGAAGCACCAGAGCAGGCCGACCATGGCGACGATGGCCATGACCTGGGTGAGGATCGACGCCATGTTCTTGGCGCGCACGAGGCCGCCATAGAACAGCGCGAGACCGGGGACCGACATCATAAGGACGAGCAAGCTCGACGTGAGCATCCACGCCGTGTCGCCCTTGTTGGCGACGGGCGCGGCTGCAGCGACCGCGGGAGCAGCCGCAGTCGCTGCCGCCTGCGCGAACGCCTGGCCGGCGCTGGCCACGGCCCCGACGAGACCGAGGCCGACCGCCCCCATGGCCGCCTTCGGCAGAAAAGGAGAATTCATCGTTTGGGCTCCTGGTTGACGGGATATGCGGGGCATCAAAGCGCCTCCTCGCCGGACTCGCCGGTGCGGATGCGGATCGCCTGATCGAGTGGGGAAACGAAGATCTTGCCGTCACCGATCTGGCCGGTGCGCGCGACCGACGAAATGGCGTCGATGACGGCCTGAACCTGATCCGACGAGACCGCGAGTTCGATCTTCAGCTTCGGGAGGAAGCTGACCGCATATTCGGCGCCGCGGTAGATTTCCGTGTGGCCCTTCTGCCGGCCGTAGCCCTTCACTTCCGTCACGGTCAGGCCGTGAACGCCGATCGACGTCAGAGCGTCCCTGACCTCGTCCAGTTTGAACGGCTTTATGATCGCCATTACGATTTTCATGTTGTCGCCTCTTCTTGCGCCCTGTTCCTGCGCGGGTGGGGGCCGCGGGGGAGAACGCGGCTTGATCCGGGCAGGGATTAACAAGATGCGTGCCAAGCGGCGGCCCCAGTGAAATTTGGCCGAATTCAGATGCATTGCAGCTTGGGCGTCGCGCCAGCGGCAGCATCACAGGCATTTTGATTAATTATTAGGCGCCTTGATTGCAGGCAGTCAGGTCAGTCCTGCTGGAGCCGGCCCCCCGCAAGCCCAGTCGATGAGTTCTATCGTATGGACGATCGGCGTCGCGGTTCCGACCGCCAGTTGCGTCATGCAGCCGATGTTGCCCGTGGCGATCGCCTGCGGCTTCAGGCGGGCGATGTGCCCGAGCTTGCGGTCGCGCAGCTTCGCGGCCAGTTCCGGCTGCATGATGTTGTAGACGCCGGCCGAACCGCAGCAGATATGCCCTTCCGGCACGTCCTTGACGATAAAGCCCGCCTTACGAAGCAGGGTTTTGGGAAGCTCCGTGATCTTCTGGCCGTGCTGCATCGAGCAGGCCGAATGATAGGCGAGTGTCAGCTTTCTGACGGACGAAGGCGTCCAGTCGAGCGTCGCGACATATTCTGTTATGTCCTTCGCCAGCGCGGACACACGCGCCGCCTTCGCGGCATAGGCGGCGTCTTCGCGCAGCATGCAGCCATAGTCCTTGACCGTCGTGCCGCAGCCCGACGCCGTGATCACGATCGCATCGAGGCCACCGTCGTCGATCAGCCCGGTCCAGGCGTCGACATTGGCGCGGACGAAATCGAGGGCTTGCTCCTCGCGCCCCATGTGATGGACCAGCGCGCCGCAGCAGCCCTCGCCGGGCGCGGGCGCGACCTCGACGCCGCAGCGCGCGAGAAAGCGTTTTGCCGCCGCATTGATCGAGGGCTTCAGCGGCGGCTGCGCGCAGCCTTCGAGAATGACGACGCGCCCACGCTTTGGGCTGGCGACGATGGGCGCCTCGGCCGGCGGCGCAGCGCCGCGCTTCGGCGCCAGCGTGATCATGGCGGCGAGGCGCGGGCCAATCTGCGGAATCAGTCTTATGGCAGGCGCGAAGGGCCTGCCGACGGCGGCGGCGAGCAGCGCGAGTTCGAAGCGCTTGGGATAAGGCAGCACGAACGCCAGAACCGCGCGAATGAGGCGATCATGCCACGCGCGCGTAAACGTGCTTTCGATGTGCGCGCGCGCGTGGTCGACCAGATGCATGTAATGCACGCCGGACGGACAGGTGGTCATGCAGGACAGGCACGAGAGGCAGCGGTCAATGTGCCTGACGACCTGGGCCGTCGCTGGCTTGCCGCCCTCCAGCATGTCCTTGATGAGGTAAATGCGCCCGCGCGGCGAATCGAGTTCATCGCCGAGCAGCAGATAGGTCGGGCAGGTCGCGGTGCAGAAGCCGCAATGCACGCAGGTGCGCAGGATCTTTTCCGAGTCCCGCATCTGCGGATCGGCAAGCGCGGCCAGTGTGAAATTGGTTTGCATGTCAGGCCTCGGTCACAAGCGCCGTCATTGCGAGCGCCGCGAAGCAATCCATCCCGCAACAATCAGACATGGATTTCTTCGTCGCGGCGCTCCTCGCAATGACGGGAGCGACAGGAGTTTCACACTCCTGCATACATTCGCCCCGGATTGAGGATCCCATCGGGATCGAAGCTCGTCTTTATTGCGCGCGAAAGCTTCATCATCGGCTCTGGTAACGGCTGAAACACATCGATGCGCGCGCGCAGTTCATCGGGCGCGCGCACCAGCGTGGCGTGTCCGCCGCAGGCCGCGGTCGCCGCGCGCACATCTTTTTCACGGGCGTCGTCGGCGGCGTCGACCGCGAGCCAGATGAGGCCGCCGCCCCAGTCGAAGAAATGCGCGACCGCGCCCCCCTTCTGAACGAGCCGCACGAGATCGGGGCCACGCGAAGGCGCGGTCGATATGCGCCAGACCGCTCGATCATCCGGCGCCGCGAACATCGCGCAATCGCCGATGTCGCGCCATAGCGCGCGCGTTTCGTCATCGGCGAGCACGATGTCGCCGCCGACGAGCTTGCGCAATTCGCCGAGGCGATAATCGACCGAGGATTTGAAATTCTCGACGCGCAACAGCGTTCGCGCCTCGGGCGCGCCTGCGCCGGCCGGCAGGTGCGCGGCGCCGGAGACCTCGAACGGCGAGCCGAGCGCCTGCGACAGCGCCGCGATCGCCCTGCTGTCGTCGAGATTGCGGATGATAAGCGTCGCCGACGTCTCCGGTCGCGGCAGCGCCTTGAAGGTCGCTTCCGTCAGTACGCCGAGGGCGCCGAAGGCGCCGGACGAAAGCTTCACCAGATCGAGGCCGGTGACGTTCTTCATCACGCGACCGCCCGTCTTGATCGACTCGCCGGCGCCGTTCACCAGCTTCAGGCCGATCAGGCTGTCGCGCGCTGCGCCGTGCGAGATGCGGCGCGGCCCGGAAATATTGCAGGCGGCGACGGCGCCGATTGTCGGCGCGCCCGCCCCGCCGTAGAGCCGCCGATGGTCCATCGGCTCGAACGGAAGCATCTGGCCGCGCTCGGCGAGCATCTTTTCAATCGTCGCGACCGGCGTCCCGGCTCGCGCGCAGAACACCATTTCCGCCGGCTCGTAGAACACAATGCCGTCCATTGCGGCGAGCGACAGCGTGCGCTCGGCCTGCGCAGGACGGCCGAGGTTTTTTCGCGTGCCGCCGCCCTGGATCGCCAGCGACGTCCTTTTCGCGCGCGCGTCGGAGATGGCGGCCACGATGTCGGATTCGGTGGTTGGGGAAAGGATCATGGCCGGCCGCAATCCCTATCCGTCATTGCGCGCGAGGCGACAAAATTATGAAAGCGCAGAGGACTCACGCCGCCCTGCCCTCCAGCGGAAACACCTTGGCCGGGTTGAGCAGCCAGTCCCTGTCGAAAGCGGCGCGCACACGCATCTGCTGGGCGAGGTCGGCGGCCGTGAACTGATGCGTCATCAGATCGCGCTTTTCGATGCCGACGCCGTGCTCGCCGGTCAGGCAGCCGCCGACATCGACGCAAAGCCGCAGGATGTCCTCGCCGGCCTTCTCAGCCTTTTCCTGCTCGGCGGGGTCGTTGACGTTGTACATGATCAGCGGATGCATGTTGCCGTCGCCGGCGTGGAAGACGTTGGCGACGCGCAGGCCGTAGGACTCGACGATCCTGTATGTTTCATTCAGCACGCGCACGAGCTGGCTCGTCGGCACCGTGCCATCCATGCAGATGTAGTCGGCGACGCGCCCGGTGGCGCCGAAGGCGGACTTGCGGCCTTTCCAGATCAGCGCGGCTTCCAGCGCGCTCTGCGACTCGCGCACCGTCTTGACGCCGTGCTTCTGCGCGATGGCCACGATCTTCTGCAATTGCGCCTCCATCTCGTCGTCCGAGCCCTCAACCTCGACGATGAGCAACGCGCCCGCGTCGAGCGGATATCCGGCGTGCGCGAAAGCCTCGCAGATCTCGATGGCGAGCTTGTCCATGAATTCCATGGCGACGGGGATGATGCCGTGGCCGATGATGTCGGCGACGCAGGCCGCGGCCGACTCGCTCGTCTCGAAGCCGAACAGCACGGGACGCGCGCCCTCGGCCTTGCGCAGCAGGCGCACCGTGGCCTCAGTGACGATGCCGAGCTGGCCCTCGGAGCCGATGACGAGGCCCAGCAGATCGTAGCCGGAAGCGTCGAGCCAGTCGCCGCCGATATCGACGACCGTTCCGTCCATCAGCACCATCTTGACGCCCAGAACATTGTTGGTGGTGACGCCGTATTTCAGGCAATGCGCGCCGCCCGAGTTCATGCCGATGTTGCCGGCGATAGTGCAGGCGAGTTGCGAGGAGGGATCGGGCGCATAGAAGAAGCCGTCGGCCATGACCGCGTCGGATATGCCGAGATTGGTGACGCCGGCCTGCACGCGGGCGATGCGGTCGGCATAGTCGATGTCGAGAATGCGCGCCATCTTCGACACGCCGATCACGACCGCGTCCTCTTGCGGGATCGCGCCGCCCGACAGCGACGTGCCGGCGCCGCGCGGCACGACCTTCACGCCCTGGTTGTGAAGCCAGGCCATCACCTTGCTCGTCTCCTCGGTCGAGCGGGGCAGCACGACGGCGAGCGGCAGGCGCCGGTAGGCGGTGAGCGCGTCCGTCTCATAGACGCGGCGCTCGTCGACGCTTGTGATCAGACATTCCGGCGGAACCAGCGCGGCAAGGCCGACGACGATCTCGTCGCGGCGCGCGAGGATGGCGGGATCCGGCGAAGGGAAGGCTATTGCTGACATGGCGGTCCCCATTGCGGAAATTGCGACATGAAGGAAACAAGCGGCGCCGGCGTCATGCATCATGGTCCTGCGCTGCGGGGCGAGCTACAAGATCGTCGCGTTCGAGACGACTCAGCGAGGTCGCGAGCCGCTCGCGGTCGCGCCTGATGTCCTCGACCGTCTCGAACGTGAATTCGATATGCTGGTCGGCCGCGCGCTGCGCGGCCTCGACATCGCCGGCGAGCACGGCGTCGGCGACTGCAAGATGCTGGGCGAGCAACGCGTCTCGCGCGCCGACGCGCCGGTAAAGCTGCTCGCGATTGTAGAAAACGCCTTCACGCAACAGTTCGGACAGAACGCGCATGACGTGCAGGAATACGACATTGTGCGCGGCCTCGTAGATCGCGATATGCAGATCGGCATCGCTTTCGGCCTCTTCGCGCGGATCGTCGTGCGCGTGCGCGGCCTTCATACGCGCGACGATATCGCCGATCGCCCTGCGGTCGATATCGGTTGCACGCTGCGCCGCGAGACCGGCGGCGCGCGCCTCGACAAGACGGCGAAACTCGAAGTAATCCGCTGTCACGCGCGGCTTGTCGGCAAACAATTCGCCCAGCGGCGCGGCAAAGGGCTTCAGGAAGCGCGCGACGGTCGCGCCGGCGCGCCCGCCGACGACCAGCCCGCGCTGTTCGAGCGACGCCAGGGCCTCCCGCAGCGAGGGGCGCGAAACGCCAAGCTTTTCGGCGAGGTCTCGCTCCGAGGCGAGCTTTTCGCCCGGACGCAGAACGCCCTGCAAAATCATCTGCTCGATGCGGTCGGCAACAGCCTCGGCTACCCGCTGCGGCCTGATTTCTCCGTTCATTCCTGCCTTCGGTCATTTGGGCCGGCGTCGACCGGCCTCGCGCGTCCGATACAAAGGTAGATAGATTTATCCAAATTGACAATGCGGTAAAAAAATATTACCAACCCTCATTCGAGTCTACAAAAATCCAAGAATGGGACAGGCCGCGTCGACCCTGCGACGCGCGGGAGGTTTGCTATGTGGTCTCAAGTCTATGATCCGTTTGGGAATCTTGCGGTATCGACGCTCGTCGCGGCGATCCCTGTCGTCACATTGCTCGCGCTGATCGCAACGGACGTCGTCAAGGCGCACTGGGCGGCGCTGATCGCCTTATGCGTGGCGCTGGCGGTCGCGGTATTCGGCTTCACCATGCCAGCAGGCATCGCGCTGCGCGCGGCGGGCTTTGGCGCGATCACCGGCTTGTTCCCGATCGGCTGGATTATTCTCAACGTCATCTTCCTCTACCGCCTGACGGTCGAGAAGGGCTGGTTTGCGATCCTCCAGCAGTCGATCGCCGGCGTCACCGCCGACCGTCGGATTCAACTGCTTCTCGTCTCCTTCGCCTTCGGCGCCTTCTTCGAGGGCGCGGCCGGCTTCGGCACGCCGGTCGCGGTCACAGGCGCTGTGCTGATGGGGCTTGGCTTCTCGCCGCTCGCGGCGTCCGGCCTGTCGCTGATCGCCAATACCGCGCCGGTCGCCTATGGCGCGCTCGGCACGCCAATCGCGGGCCTGGCCTCGGCGACCGGGCTCGACCCCTATGCGCTCGGCGCCATGATCGGACGCCAACTGCCGCTTTTCTCCTTCATCGTGCCGTTCTGGCTGATCTGGGCCTTCGCCGGCTTTCGCGGAATGATCCAGATCTGGCCTGCGATCCTGGTGACCGGACTATCGTTCGCCGTTTCGCAATTCTTCTTTTCGAATTTCATCAATCCCTGGATCGTCGACATCGGCGCCTCGATCGTTTGCATGGCGTGTCTCGTGGCCTTCCTGCGCATCTGGCAGCCGGCGTTCATCTGGGAATCGCCGGCGCTGCGATCGGACGACGCGTCTGCGAGCGCCACGCCGATAAGGCCGTTCGTGCGCACGGCCACCAACAGGGAAATCGCCTGGTCGTGGGCGCCCTTCCTGATCCTGTCGGCAGTTGTCGGCGTCTGGGGCACGGGTTGGTTCAAGGCGATCGTCAACCCGATCGCGACAATCTCCATACCGGTCCCCGGCCTGGACAAGATGGTCCAGAAAGTCGCACCGGTCGTCGCCAAACCGGCGACGGAAGGCGCGGTCTTTGCGTTCACCTGGCTGTCCTATACCGGCACCGGCATCCTGATCGCGGCGATCATCGCCGGCCTCGTGATGGGATTCTCGATCAAGCGCATGGCCAAGGCCTATGGCGAGACGATATGGGTCTTGCGTTTCTCTCTGCTGACGATCATCGCCATGCTGGCGATTGGCACGCTGACCCGCTATTCCGGGCTCGACGCCACCATGGGCCTCGCCTTTGCCTACACAGGCTTCTTCTATCCGTTCTTCGGCACGCTGCTGGGCTGGCTCGGCGTCGCGCTGACAGGGTCCGACACGGCGTCCAACGTGCTGTTTGGCGGATTGCAGAAAGTGACGTCGCAACAGCTCGGCCTGTCGCCGATCCTGATGGGCGCCGCCAATTCATCGGGCGGCGTCATGGGCAAAATGATCGACGCCCAGTCGATCGTCGTGGCTGCCACCGCGACCAACTGGTATGGCCACGAGGGCGCGATCCTGCGCTTCGTCTTCAAGCATTCGATCGCGCTCGCCTGTCTCGTGGGCGCGCTGGTCATGCTCCAGGCCTATGTCTGGCCGTTCTCGGCCATGGTCCTGCACTAGCATTGCAGACATTGACGCTGCGCGCCCCGTCCATTCAGATGCGGGGCGCAGAAATCGACCTTCAGCGGACACACCCACGGAGAGCCGCCCAAGATGTCTGGTCAAAATGACAAGAAACGCGTCGGCCTGATGTCCACCTGCCTGGTGGACCTGTTCAGGCCGACCGTCGGCTTCGCCGCCGCCAGACTGCTGGAGGACGCAGGCTGCACGATCGAGGTTCCACCCCAAACCTGCTGCGGCCAGCCTGCGTACAATTCCGGCGACAAGACGCACGCTCGCGAACTCGCGCTGCAGGTGATCGAGACTTTCGAGAGCTACGATTACGTCGTCATTCCGTCTGGTTCGTGCGGCGGCATGCTGGCGCGCCATTATCCCGAACTGTTCGAGGACGACCCGGAACTGCAGCGACGCGCGCTCGCCTTCTCGGCCAAATGTTTCGAGCTGATCTCGTTCTTGACCGACGTGATGAAAGTGGAGCGGGTGTCGTCCTCGTTCCCGCGAAAAGTCACCTATCACGATTCCTGCTCCGGCCTGCGCGAACTTGGCGTGGAGGCGCAGCCGCGCAAGCTGCTGGCCAGCGTGCAGGGCCTCGAACTGGTCGAGATGAAGGACGCCGACGTATGCTGCGGCTTCGGCGGCGCATTCGCGGTGAAGTTCGGCGAAATCTCCGGCCAGATCGTCGAGCGCAAGACCAAGGACATTGATGCGACCGGCGCAGACGTGCTGCTGGCCGGCGACCTGGGCTGCCTCATGAACATGGCCGGCCGCCTGTCGCGGCAGGGCAAGGCGACGGAAGTGCGACACGTGGCGGAAGTGCTTGCAGGCATGACGGAGGGGCCGGCGATCGGCCAGCCGAAGGAAAGGACGCGCACATGAGCGTCCACTCCAATCCAACGACGCCGCAATTCAAGGACAACGCCCACAAGGCCATGGGCGATCCGCAATTACAGCAGGCGATGGGCAAGCTGCGCGCCGGATTCACCGCGCTGCGGCAGATGGCGATTTCTCGCCTGCCGGAATTCGAGTCGCTGCGCGACAGCGCGCGCGACATCAAGAACCACACGCTCGCCCATCTCGACCTCTACATCGAGGCCTACGAGAAAAAGGTGACGGAGTCGGGCGGCCACGTGCATTTCGCCCGCACCGCCGGGGAAGCGCGCCAGATCATCGTCGACATCTGCAAGACGCGCGGCGCGAAAACCGTGACCAAGGGCAAATCGATGATCTCCGAGGAGATCGCGCTGAACGAGGCGCTGGAGGCCGCCGGCGTCGCGCCGATCGAGACCGATCTTGGCGAGTACATCATTCAGTTGCGCGGCGAAATTCCTTCCCACATCATCGGCCCGGCCGTGCATCTGACAAAGGAGCAGGTCGAGGGTGATTTCCGCCGTGTGCATACGCATCTGCCCGTCGACCGCGACCTGCATGAGCCGACGCAACTTCTCACCGAGGCGCGCGGCATATTGCGTGAAAAGTTTCTGGCGTCCGACATCGGAATCACCGGCGCGAATTTCTTGATCGCAGAGACCGGCACGTCGATCATCGTGACGAACGAGGGCAACGGCGACCTCACGCAGATTCTGCCGAAATGCCACATCGTCATCGCATCGCTGGAAAAGATAACCCCTACGCTGGAAGACGCCGCGCAACTGCTGCGCGTACTGGCGCGCTCGGCGACTGGACAGGAGATGAGCGTCTACACGACGCTGTCAACCGGGCCGCGCCGACCTGACGATGTCGACGGCCCCGAGGAATATCACGTCGTGTTGCTCGACAACGGACGCTCGTCGATGATCGGCACGCAATTCCAGGACATGCTGCGCTGCATCCGCTGCGGCGCGTGCATGAACCATTGCCCGGTCTATCACGCCGTCGGCGGCCATGCTTACGGCTGGGTCTATCCGGGGCCGATGGGCGCGGTGCTGACGCCTTCGCTGATCGGCGTCGAGAAGGGCGGACAATTGCCGAACGCCTCCACCTTCTGCGGGCGCTGCGAATCCGTGTGTCCGATGCGCATTCCCCTGCCCGGCATGATGCGGCATTGGCGCGAGCGAGAATTCGAGCGCCATCTCGAACCCTCGCCCGTGCGCTACGGGTTGGGCGTCTGGGCGTTCTTCGCGAAGCGGCCATGGCTCTATGGAGCAGCGACGCGCATCGCCGCCCGCGCGATGGCCTATTACGCACGCAAGACCGGGCGCTTCGCCGCCCTGCCGTTGGCCTCCGGCTGGACCGACTGGCGCGATTTCCCGGCGCCGGAAGGCGAGACGTTCCAGGCGAAATGGAAGCGCGAAAGGACAGCAAAATGAGCGAGGCGCGCGACGAAATCCTGGGCTTGCTCCGCCGCTCGCTGCACGTCTCCGGCGCCGAGGCGCCGCGCCGCGCCGCCGTGCAATCCCGTCTCGCCGGAGCGCCGCGCGGCGTGATCCCCGCGCGCGGGCAGCTTGACCGCGCAGGCCGCGTGGCGTTGTTCACGCAAATGGCGCAGGCCGCGTTCGCCAGCGTCGCGGTGGCGCCCGGCCCCGCCGACGTTCCGGCCGAAGCAGCGCGCTGGCTGCGCGACAACAATCTGCCCGCGAGCCTTCGCATGGGCGCGGACCTGAGGCTCAAGGCCATGCCGTGGGCCGGCACAGCGCTGGAGATTGCGACCGGAAGGTCCGACGGACGCGATCTCAACGCGATCTCGCACGCCTTCGCCGGCGTCGCGGAATCCGGCACGCTGTTCCTGACCTCGGGACCGGAAAATCCCACGACGCTGAATTTCCTCCCGGACAATCACATCGTCGTGGTCTCGGCCGCCGATATCGAAGGCGATTACGAGAGCGTGTTCGAGCGTCTGCGCACGAGTTTCGGCAAGGGCCTGATGCCGCGCACCGTCAACATGATCACAGGCCCGTCGCGCTCCGCCGACATCGCGCAGACCATGCTGCTGGGCGCTCACGGGCCGAGAAAATTGCATATCGTGATCGTCGACGCCGCCTGAAGCCGCCCTATTTCCGTGTGCCGGGCGACGACAGGAGGCGATCATGGCGAAGAAAAAGGCGCCGCGTAAATTCGCGCCGACAGCGAGCCGTCACGGCGGCGCGCAGGAACGACTCGACGAAGGCCTGCGCGAAACGTTTCCGGCGAGCGACGCCAGTCAGGAAACCCAGCCAGGCGGCGGGATCACCGGCAACGAACCGCCGCCAGCCGGTCAAAAGGGCGGGAGATAAGGCCTTTATCAATGTTTTTACCTCAATTTCTTTTTGAAACCGCCGCGTTCGCGGCATATTGAGACGCCCAGAACCGGCTGCTGCCCGCCGCCGATGGCCCGGACGACACATGAAGAATTCCATCCAGATGTTTGTCCGCGGCGCATGCGCCGCACTTCTGATCGCCCTCGCGCCGGGCCAGGCGTTCGCACAGACCCCATCGATCGTGACGACGCCGGTCGCGCCGCAGCCGTCCGCGCCCGCCCCGGCGGCGCCAGTTATTTCGGCGACGGCGCCGCCATCGCCCGCCCCGGCGGTCCCACTGCCGACGACCGTTCCGGGTCTGCCGCCCGCAACCGCCGGCGCCGCAGCGCCCGCCACGGCTGCAAAGCCCAAACCGAAGCCGCGGCCGCCGATCCGCGAATGGGCGCTCTCGAACGATCCGACGCCGTCTTTCCAGCCGGAAACGTTCTATGCCACAGCGAAGGCCTCGGAGCGCTACGCGGCGATCGCCGACGCCGGCGGCTGGCCGGTCGTGCCTGCGGCTGTCGGGCCAGGCGCACGCGGCGTCGCGGTCGCCGCCCTGCGCAAGCGGCTGGAGGTGGAAGGCGATCCGTCCGAAGCAGTTCCGCCCGGCAACGTCTGGGACGCGCGGCTCGCCGCCGCCGTGAAACATTTTCAGGCGCGAAACGGATTGCGCGAGACGGGCGTGGTCTCCGGCGCGACGCTGCGCGCGATCAACGTGCCGGCGCGGGTCCGTTTCAAGCAGCTCGCCTCGTCGTCGCAGCGTCTCGCCGGCGTCAACTTTTCCTTCGGCGAGCGCTATGTCGTCGTAAATATTCCTTCGGCGGCAGTCGAGGCGGTCGAGAACGGCCGCGTGGCGAAGCGCTATGTCGCCGTCGTCGGCGACGTCGAGCACCAGTCGCCGGAAGTTGAGGCGAAGATCACCGCCATCAATCTCAACCCGACCTGGACGCTGCCGAATTCGATCATCAAGAACGAAATCATCCCGAAGATGCGAAAGGATCCTGGCTATCTTTCGCGGTCGAAAATCCGCATTCTCGATGGTCACGGAACCGAGATCGATCCGCGCTCGATCAACTGGTCAACAGAAAAGGCGACGAATTACACGCTGCGGCAGGATTCCGGGACTCACAACGCGCTCGGCTCGATCCGAATACAAATGAATAACAAATATGCAGTCTACATGCACGATACGCCGTCGAAGGGATACTTCGGCCGCGACTATCGGTTTCTGTCGCATGGATGCGTTCGCGTGCAGGGCGTGTACGATCTCGCGGCCTGGTTGCTCCGGGATTCCGGCGGAGACTGGACGGCCGCCGAATTGATGGCGCAAATCGGCCACGAGCGCGAGGATCTGCGGCTGGTGAAGCCGGTGCCCGTGATCTGGGTCTACATGACCGGCTGGGCGTCGGCCGACGGCGCCGTCCGTTTCGCCGACGATGTCTATCAAGTCGACACAATCGGGGTTCAGGCGGATGCGCGCTGATCCGGCGGCCGACTTGCGCCTGCTCGCTTGCAGGCCCATATCTTCGGGTCGGAGGAGATTGCCATGCGCTCTATGATTGGACTCGTGACGATTGCGTTGATGGCGAGCTTCGTGAGCGCGCCAGCCTCGGCGCACCATCGTCGGCATCACCGTCGGCATGCCGCTGGCGCGCCGTACGCCGCGGTCGCGCCGCGGGCCGCTCGCGTTTGTGTGCCATTGTGTACGACGGACGTAACGCCGTGCGACCCGATCGAATACAAGCTGGCGGACGGGCGCTGCACCAATCCGCTGATGATGAATTTCTGACCGCGCCCCGTCCCAGGTTTCAGAACCGCGTCGACCCGTTCGGCGAAATCCTGTTTGCGCCGGAGCGCGGGCGTTTCTTCGGCAATCGCGGCGGGCGCTTCCACCGTGAGGACGGCGCTCTTGGACCGGCGCGCTGGACGTCGCGGCGATGGATCGCCTGCCTGTGCGCATTCAAGGGGCGGCGCAAACAGGTGTTCGGCTCAGGCTATACGGATCTCTTCTTCCTCGACGAACCGACGGCGCTCGCCGCGGGACACAGGCCGTGCTTCGAATGTCGGCGCGAGCGGGCGACCGCGTTCGTCCGCGCCATCGACCCGACCGGCGCTCTGCGTGCGCCGGCCCTCGACGCGCAACTTGATCGAGAGCGGCGCGACGGCCGCAACAAGCGCATGCATCCGCTCCCGGTCGATGATCTGCCGGACGGTGCGATGTTCGCCGAGGGCGGCTGGGCCTTCGCCATCCGCGGCGACGCGGTCCTGCCATGGTCCTTCGCCGGCTATGGGACGCCAATTGAACGGCCGCGCGGATCGCGGGTTGCGGCGCTGACCCCGCCGACATCCCTGCGCGCGCTGGCGAATGGCTACCACCCGGAATGGGCCGGCCTCGAAGAAGCCCCGCAGCTACATCCCTGACGCGACGCCATTCCTGATCCGGGAGAGCGACGTTGCGATCCACACCGCCAGACGTCGCCGAAGTCAGTTCGCCGCCAGATTCATCGTCGCCGCCAGCAAATCGGTCTGCGTGATCAGGCCGACCACGTGTCGGTCCGGATCAATGATCGCCGCCCCATGCGCGCGGCCATCCGACAATCGAGCGATGAGTTCGAGCGCCGGGCTGTCCGGCCAAGCCGTCACCGCCTTTTTCATGACACTGGCGACCAACGCCTCGTCTTCGGTCAAATCCACCAATTCCGCCATACCAACGAGGATTCCGACGCGATTGACCACCGGCAGGATGCGCAACCCGCGTTCGTGCATGATTTCGCGCGCATCCGCGCAGGTGGCGTATTGTTCGGTCGAAATGACGTCTCGCGACATGATGTCGGCGCAAGAGAGCGAACCGCGCCGCCGCGCCAGAGCGTGCAACTGCACCTCCTGCACGAGCCTCTTCAGATCGTCGCGGTCAATGTCGAACGTCTCATGCAACTGGGCCAGCGCTGCGTCGATGTCCTCGTCCTGAAGGCCCGAGCGCAGGTCAGGCGCGGGATCGGACGTTGCGTGCGCGGCGATGCTGACGGCCGGCCGGTGCGGATAGACATGGCCGCTGAAGCGATGAAACAGCCAGGCGCATGCAACCATCAGGCAGGAATTCAATCCGACAGGCTGCAAGGCGAATTGATAGGGAAGCGACTGCGGATGATGCGACGCCAGGACGGTCAGCAGCGCTGCCGCTCCGCCCGGCGGATGCAGACTCCGTGTCAGCGTCATCGCCCCGATGGCGAGGCCAACCGCCAGGCCGGTCGCCAGGAAGGGGTCGGCGACATATCGTCCAACAGCGATGCCGATCAGGGCAGACAGCATGTTGCCGACGATTACCGACCAGGGCTGGGCGAGTGGGCTTGCCGGAACGGCGAACAACAATACGGCCGAAGCGCCCATCGGCGCGACGATCAGGGGCAGGCGTGGGCCGGCCGGCGTGGCCACCCACCACGACAGGAATCCGGCTGCGCATATGGCCAGCATCGCGCCGACGCTCGCCAAGCTTCGGTCGCGCGGCGTCCAGCCCGCGAGGCGCGGGGTGAACCGCCTGAACCGAAGGCGCCAGCGGCCGATGACGTTGGTGTCGTTCAATATCGCTCCCGTGGGACGTAACCGGCGCACAGGGCCGCCGTCGCCGCGATCCAGTCGCCGCAAACGACGCGCAGGCAGCAACGCCGCAGCAATGGCGGCGCCGAATGCGCAGCCAGCCACAACGAAATGCTTGCGCACGCGATGCCGGGCGACGAATCGCCACGCCATCCTGATCCCCCTGCCGCCGGCCGGATCAATCCATCGACGATCACATTCTTATTTGTGAATTCGTACCACGGGCCGCATCGCATCGCAATTGAGCAATACGGCGCCTCGTCAGGCGACCGCGCGAGATCAGCCGCGCCGGATCAGTTCACCCGGGTCCAACTGACGCTTCTGCAAATCAGTCCGCCGAACACGCATCCCTTTGTCGTCATGCTCGAACCGGACACTGTCGCCTTGCCTGCATAGACCTTGCCGTCCTCCGGATTGAAGGCGGAACCTACCCATCCGTCGCCATCGGGCTTCATGTCGTAAAATACGCGCTGACCGACCTTGCTCGCCGCCGTCGCCGGATTCTTCAGCCAGCTCACAATGCCGCAAACAGCAGTCCCGCCGCAGGACGAGAATCGGATGCGCGATTCGCCATTGTCACGTTGCCAGACGCCGACGAGGTCGGCAGCCATCGCCTGCCCCGCAATCAGGAATGCGCCGAAGAAGACCGCCTTGAACACCCGCATTGCGTCCTCCCTCGGACCCGCTTATCGACTGGTTCGGCTCCAGTGAATCGTCGAGCCGCAAACCTGTCAATCCGCCAGCGAGCGCGCCGATGCATTTCGCCCTTTCGGAAGAAGAGATCCTGATCCGCGACACGGCGCGGCGTATGGCCGCCGACCGGCTGGCGCCGCACGCCGAGGCGCTCGACCGCGGCGAAGGCCGAGCGCATCTGCTCGACAATCTGCGAGAACTGGCGCGCAACGGCTTTGCGACGTTGAACGCGCCGGCCGAATTCGGCGGCGCGGAGGCCGGCGCTGTCTCCTTCGCCTTGTCGATCGAGGAATTCGGCTACGCCTGCGCCTCGACAGCCGTCACCCTGTCGGTCACCAATATGGTGGCGGAGGTCATCAACGCCGTCGCGTCGCCCGAACAGAAGGCCGCAACGCTGCCGAAGCTCGCCGACGGAACGTGGGCCGCCGGCGCCTTCTGCCTCACGGAATCGGGCGCTGGCTCCGACCCTTCGTCGATGCGGCTTCGTGCGCGAAAGGACGGCGCCGACTATGTGCTCGATGGCGAGAAGATCTACATCACTTCGGCCGAGTACGCCGGAATCTTCGTCGTCTGGGCGGTGACCGATCCTGACGCGCCGCGCGGAAAAGGGATTTCCCTGTTCCTCGTGCCGGCGGACACGAAGGGTCTGACGATCGGCAAGGCCGAGCGCAAGCTCGGACAGCACGGGTCGGCGACAAACAGCGTGATCTTCGAGGCGTGCCGCGTGCCGGCGTCCGCCCTGATGGGCCGCGAGAACGACGGATTTCGCGTCGCCGTCGGCGAACTGGCCGGCGGCCGTATCGGCATAGCCGCCCTTTCGCTCGGGATCGCGCGCGCGGCGATGGACAAGGCCACGAGCTACGTGAAGGAGCGCAGGCAGTTCGGCCGGCCGATCGCCGACTTCCAGGGCCTGCAATGGATGATCGCGGACCGCGCGACCGATCTGGAGGCCGCGCGCCTGCTGATCCTCAGCGCGGCGGCGACCAAGGATCGCGGCGAGCCCTACGCCAGGCAGGCGTCGATGGCGAAGCTCTTCGCCTCCGAGGCGGCGCATCGCGCCACCGACACTGCCGTGCAATTGTTCGGCGGCGCGGGCTATATTGCGGACGCAGGCGTCGAGCGCCATTTGCGCGACGCCCGAATCACGCGCATTTATGAGGGAACCTCGGAAATCCAGCGGCTTGTGATCGCGCGCGAAACACTCAGGTAGCCGGCGCTCGCCATGTGCGGTCGCGCCGCACCGGCGCCACGTGCATGCTGCATTGCAGCATGATACCATTACAAAGTTTGAGCGCGCCGGCGGGGCGCGCCGATTCGATTGAGGCATCGCCATGGGTACGCGGGCGTTGAGCCGAATCCTCTCGCCGAACTCGATCGCGCTGGTCGGCGCAAGCCCCCGTCCCGGCTCGACCGGCCTTGCGCTGTTCCAGAATATCATTGGCGCCGGCTTCAAGGGTGACATCTCGCTGGTCAATCCGCGCTACGCCGAACTGGACGGTCGGCCGTGCGTGCCTTGCATCGCCGACCTTCCCGCAACTCCGGACCTCGTCGTCGTGGCCGCGCCGTCGGAACATGCGCTTGAGCAGATCGAGGAAGCCGAAAAATCCGGCGTCGCCGGCGCGCTGGTGATGACGCGCGACCCCAGGGGCGACGAGGGAGAGCTGACGCAGGGGCTGAAGCGCATCGCGCGGCGCGGCAAGCTGCGGATCATCGGACCGGACTGCCTCGGCGTCATGATTCCGGCCGCCGGCCTCAACGCTTCGCTCTCGGCGCAGCAGGCGCCGCCCGGCGATCTGGCGTTGCTGTCGCAATCGGGCGCGATTGGCTCGGCCATGGTCGCCTGGGCGTGTACGCATCATGTCGGCTTTTCGGGACTGGTCTCGGCCGGCGAGATGGCCGATGTCGATTTCGGCGATCTGCTCGACTATTTCGCGCTCGATGTCTCGACCCGCGCCATCCTGCTCTACATCGACCAGATGAACGATCCGCAGACCTTCATGTCGGCGGCCCGCGCCGCGGCGCGCGTGAAGCCTGTGATCGTCGCCAAATCCGGCCGTCACAAGCGCGGGCCGAAAGGTGGTTCCTCGGTCGCCAACATGGCCGGTCCCGATACGGTCTACGATGCAGCGTTCCGGCGCGCCGGCATCCTGCGCGTCGCCGACATCGACGAATTGTTTGATGCGGCCGAGGCGCTCGGGCGCATCAAGCCGTTCCCAGGGCGGCGCCTCGCGATCATCTCGAACGGCGGCGGCCTCGGGCGGCTGGCGGCCGACCGCCTGACCGACATGCGCGGCGAGCTTGCGCCGATGGAGCCGACGACGTGGGAGAAACTCGAAACGGTTCTTCCGCCCTCGACCCGGCGCGAGAATCCACTCGATCTCGACGGCGACGCCGACCCGGAACGATTCAAGGCGACAATCGGCGCGGCGCTCGCCGATAAAACGACCGACGCCGTCATGGTCATGCACGCGCCCAACGCGCTGTCGCGCGCGACGGAGGCGGCGGAAGCGGTCGTCGTCAGCGTGAAGGAGGCGCGCAAGCGCGCCATAACGCCAAAACCCGTCTTTGCGGTCTGGTTCGGCGCGACGCCGGAGACGGACAAGATCTTCGAGGATGCGCGCATCCCGCACTACCAGACCGGCGGGGTCCGCGGCTTCATGCACATGGTGCGCTGGAACGAGGCGCGCGAGTTCATGATGAGCGCGCCGCCGAATTTGCCGACCGATTTCGAGCCGGACGTTGAGCGCGCACGCGCCGTCGTGCGGCAAGCGATCGAGCGCGGCCATCGCTGGCTCGCGCCGATCGAAATGACGCGGCTGCTCGATTCCTACGATATTCCCGTGGCGCCCGCGCGTTTCGCGCGAACGCCCGAGGAGGCCGGCGAACTCGCGCGCCTGTTCATTGCGCGCGCGGGCGCCTGCGTCGTCAAGATCGTGTCGCGGGATATAGCGCATAAATCCGATATCGGCGGCGTGACGCTGGAATTGCGGACGCCCGACGCTGCGGTGGATGCGGCGCGCGAGATGATCGCGCGCATTTCGCGCGACCTTCCGCATGCGACGATCGAAGGCGTTACCGTGCATCCGATGATCCGGCGCCCGCACGGACGCGAGCTGATCGCCGGCATCGCCGACGATCCGACCTTTGGTCCCGTCATCGTGTTCGGTCGCGGCGGCAAGGCCGTCGAAATCATCGACGATCGGGCGCTGACGCTGCCGCCGCTCGACCTGTCGCTCGCGCATGACATGATCCGGCGCACGCGTGTCTCCAACATTCTCGAAGACTATCGCGATGTGCCGGCCGCCGACGTCGATGCGGTCGCGCTGACTCTGGTCAAGCTCGCGCAGCTCGCCGCCGACGTGCCCGAAGTACGTGAACTCGACCTCAATCCGCTGCTCGCCGACGAACGCGGCGTGATGGTGGTCGATGCGCGCATCCGCGTCGAACCCGATCCGAAGCAACGGCCCGGCCAACCGAACCGCCGCTTCGCCGTCGCCCCCTATCCGAAAGATCTGGAGACGACGCTTCGCCTGAAGGACGGCACGGTCGTGCAGGTGCGCCCGGTGCGGCCGGAAGACGAGGACATGTACCGTGCGTTTTTCGAGAAGGTGCCCCAGAACGATCTGCGCCTGCGCTTTTTTGCGCCGGTGAAGGCGTTCAGCCACGCCTTTCTCGCGCGCCTCACGCAGATCGACTACGCGCGCGCCTTTGCCGTCGCGGCGATCAGGGCCGACAATGGCGAAATGCTCGGCGGCGTGCGGCTGATGATGAACGCGGACCGAACCGAGGGCGAATACGCCATCCTGCTCGGCTCGCAAGTGAAGGGACAGGGGCTCGGCTGGACGCTGATGAACCTGATGATCGAATATGGCCGCGCCATCGGCCTCGAACACGTCGAGGGGCAGGTTCTCTCGGAAAATGGGCCGATGCTGCAGATGTGCAAAGCGCTCGGATTCAAGCTGCGCGAATCGCGCGAGGAGCCAGGCGTGACGATCGTGACGCTGGACTTGCGGGCTGGCCCCGCAAACGTTCCCGCTGCATAAGGGCGGCGCTATTCCGCCAGCACGCGCGTCGGCGGGAATACCACCTCGACCAGCGTTCCTTCGCCCTTGCGGCTTTTGATCGTGAAGGCGGCGCGGTTGGCTTCGACCAGCGCCTTCGTCAACGGCAGACCGAGTCCGGTGCCCTCGACCTTGCGCGATGTCGCGACCTGACGGAACGGTTCGAGCGCGGTTTCGAGTTCGGAATCGGACATGCCGACGCCCGTATCCTTGATGCGTATGACGGCGTGGCCCGCATCGGTGAGCGCGGTCGAAACGATCGCCTGTCCGCCGGCCTCATTGAACTTCACCGCGTTCGACAGCAGGTTGAGCACGATCTGGCGCAAGGAGCGCTCGTCGGCGACGATATTCGGCAGGTTGGGCGCGAGCGAAAGACGCATCACAACGCGCTCCCGGCTCGCCTGCGGCTGCATGATCGATACGCATTCAGCAACGATGGCGTTGGCGTCGACGCTGGTGAAAGTGAGATCGACCTTGCCCGCTTCGATCTTGGAGAGATCGAGAAGATCGTTGACCAGGCTCAGAACATGTTCGCCGGATTTGTGAATGTCGCGCATGTAGTCGCGATATCGGTCATTGCCGACGGGACCGAAGCGCTCGTCCATGATGACTTCGGCGAAGCCAAGGATAGCGTTGAGCGGCGTGCGGATTTCGTGGCTCACCTTGGCAAGGAAATCCGACTTCAGCGCGCTGGCGCGTTCGGCGTCGCGGCGGGCGTCGCCGAGTTCGCGCTCGGCCCGCTTCCAGGCCGTGAGGTCGCGCAGAACGGCGCAGAATTTGGGCGTCGCGCCACTGCCGAGGCGCCCCAGTGTCATGAACACGGGGATCGCGCCGCCCTGGCGCGCCAGACCGATGATCTCGCGACCGTCGTTAAGCACACTTGCGACGCCGCCGGATTTCACGCCATCGAAATAGCTGGCGACGACGTCCTGGCTTTCCCTTGAGACAAGCGTCGAGAAATGTTCGCCCGCGACCTCGTTCTGGTCGTAGCCGAACAGGGCTTCTCCCGAGCGGTTGAGCGAAAGGATGCGTCCCTCGGCATCGAGCACGGCGACGCCGTCGGTCGCCGTATCGAGGATGGCGTGCATTTCGCGCGCGTCCGCATCACGCTGACGCAACTCCAGCTCCAGCGCTTTGACGCGGGCGGAATCGCCATGGTCCTGTGCGCGGCGCAGCGTTACGAGGGTCGCGGGCTGTCCGTCCCATTCGATCGCCTGCACGCGCGCATCGACCGGAATGAGTTCGCCGTCGCGCGCTTCGATCTGCGAGGCGCCGCTGTCAGGCGACCGGCCGTTGAACAGGCGATCCATGCCGCCGGCGGCGTGAAAGGCGTCGGCGTCGGCATAGTCAATCAGATCGAGCAATGTGCGATTGGCGTAGATCGGTACGTTGAAGCGGCTGATGACGATTCCTACCGGAAGACGGTCGAGCAGCGCGCGCGCGTTGTTGTCCGACGGTTCGCGCGCTGGCTCCGGGGACGATGCGACCGCCACGAGCGCCGGCGCATGCGCCGGTTCGTCGGCGCGGCCGAAGCGCGCCACCAGATCGATCAGATCCCGCGCGCGCCGGTTGACCGTCTCGGCGCGCCGGTCGTCCTGCTCCTGCGCGGGCGCTTCAGCCCCCAGCGCGCGCGCGATTTCATCGAAGGCGGATTTTTCGCCTGGCGACAGCGAGGGCGCAGCGGCCCGCGCACGCGACGGCTCGGCCGCCGGCCGCGGCGCCTGCTGGCGGCGCAACGGGACGATCTTGCCGAAGGCCGGCGCCGGTTCGTCATCTTGTTCGGGGGCGCCGTCGAGTTCGGGCGCGTCGCCCGCAACAGCCGCTTGGTCATGCGGTTTGTCGGGGGTCTGCGCCGCAGGCGCCCGGCCAGCGTCAACGACCGGAGCGCCGGTGTCGGTCACGGAGACAACCTGATCGGCGCCCCCCTCGTCGTTCGAGGACGGCGATGGTCCGGCGGGGCGTTCGGAGGGCGGCGGCGGCGCTTCCCCGCTCGCCGGCAGGACAGGCGCCGCCTCAACCGGCGCCATCCGCCCCGGATACAAGAGTCCGAAGCCACGGAATCCCAGAAAATTCTCCTCGGCGTCGAACGCCGGCGCAGCGCCAAGCGTCACGGGCGCGCGCATCGCACCGTCGCCGACCGGCCACGCGACCTCGACGCCAGCCCATGTATCGCGCGTCGCCAACGCCGCGGCGAGGCGACCGCACGGATCGAGAGCGAGTTCGCGCGCGACATCGACGAAAGACCGGCCCACCAGATGCGCATTGACCTCGCCGACGACGCCCGCCAGCGCGGGCGAAACCCACTCGATCACATGATCGCCATCCGTGCGCCATCCAAAACGCACCGCGTGCGTCATCGCCATCGCCGTGACAGGCGCTTGCGCGGCCGATTCATTGGGCCCGACCGCCGGCGCGACGCTCGTCGTTCGACCGAGACGCTCGGGCGCATCCGGCTCGACGTTGGGACTCGACGGCGCACGCACGCCGAGCGCGGCGACCGCAAACAGCGGCGGCCCATCCGACCGGGCGACGCGGCGACACAGCACCGTTACGGTTTCGGCGACGGGACCGAAGAAGAAACGGAGACGCTCCAGCCGAGGCGCCGCGCCCGGCAGTAGCGAACGCGACAAAGCCGCCAGACGCTGCGCGCCTGGTTCGCCGCCGTGCAGCAGCCGGCGCGTCAGGAACGCGGCGTCTCCACCGAACAGGGCCTTCGCCGGCTCAGTAGCGAAAACGACACGGCCGGGATCGCTGGCGACAACGACCACAGGGGCGCCGGAAAGACGCAGCGACGCCAGCGCGGGGTCGGCAAGCGCCGCCTCGATATCCTGCCGGCCAACGCCGGAGACGATTTCCGCCTCACTCATCACAACGCCCTGCTGACGAATTGAACCGGCCCCGGACGACCGCTTACGCTTAATGGAGTCTTAACGGCCGGACGTTGGGGAATCCATGCGCGCCGATCGGTTCTGCGCGGTTTGGTGGATTTATGATGAATCCGTTGCTGCGGCGCACAAATATGTTGCATTGCAGCAATTTTGTGGTAAAAGGTTGCGCGCTCTTCGGAAGAGACGACAATCGAAGCCGCTCACCGGGAACCGCGCCACAGGAGATGCGAAATGTCCCAGCTTCCTTATGAAATTCCGGCCGAAATGCGTGACTTCGCTGAAAAGAGCGTCGAACAGGCGCGCAAGGCGTTTGAAGGTTTCATCGGCGCAGCGCAGAAGGCTGTCGGCACGGTCGACACCGGCGCGTTCAGCATGCCGGCCGGCGTGAAGGATGTCGGCGCCAAGGCGATGTCCTATGCCGAAGCCAATGTGAAAGCCGCGTTCGACCACGCGCAGAAGCTGGTCCACGCGAAGGATCTGCAGGAAGTGATGCAGATCCAGTCCGACTATCTCAAGTCCCAGATGGCGACGCTGCAGGAGCAGGCCAAGGATATCGGCTCGACGGTGCAGAAGGCCGTTACGCCGAAGTCCTCGTAATCCCGCTCTCATAAACGGAGACACGATCATGGCCGTGCGCCGACCCGCCCCCAAGACACCCGCCCCTACCCCCGACGCCGAAGCGCCCAAGGTCCAGGCCGCTGCAGCCGCCGAGACGGCAAAGCCCGCCGAGACCGCGAGCGACCCGATGAACGTCGACGCCGCAGGCTTGCAGGACAACCTGCGGAAGGCTGCCGCCAAGTCGATCGAACAGGGTCGCGTCGCCTATGACCGCATGAAGGAAGCCACAGACGAGGCCACACATTCGCTGGAGGCGAGCTTTGCCGCGTCCTCGAAGGGCGCGGCCGAACTCGCGACCAAGGCGTTCGATGCGGTCAAGACCAACGCCACCGCGACTTTCGATCACCTGAAGGCGCTGGCGGGCTCGAAAAACCTCGCCGATGCGATCGCGCTGCATGGCCAGTTCATCCGCAAGCAGTCCGAGGCCGCCGTCGCGCAAGCCAAAGAATTCGCGGATCTGGCGAAAAAGACTGCGGCCGAGACCGCCGCGCCGCTGCAGGAACAGCTCAAGAAGCCGCTGTTTCCCAAGTCCTGATTCCACGCGACGATAAAAACGCGCCGCCAGCCTCTGGCGGCGCGTTTTACATGCGCTTCAGGTTCTTGCAATCGCCTGCCTGCTCTTTTATAGCGATACGCCTCATTGGCGCCTGCGCGAGACCTTCTCGCGCGGCCCTATGCCGCCATAGCTCAGTTGGTTAGAGCGCTAGATTGTGGATCTAGAGGTCCCCCGTTCGAGCCGGGGTGGCGGTACCACGTTTTTCAGGAACATGCGGGTCATCCGCGTTATGTGTCGAGGGCGCATCGGTCGCCTGGCCGCGGGCGCGACGCCGCCGCGATCTTCCCTCGGGGCGCGTCCTGGCGGGGACGGCCGATGAATTCCGGACATGAAAAAGCCCGCGCCGCAGCGAGCGACGCGGGCTCCAAACAGGTGAAGATCAGAATTTCTTGACGTCGTCCGGCAGCTTGCCACCGTTGGCGGCGATCAATTCCATCATCTTCTTGTGCAGCCAGATATTCATCGAGGCGGAATCGCTCGTGTCGCCCGTATAGTGCAACTCGGCCGCGAGTTCCTTGCGCGCCGTCAGGCTCGAGTCGAGGCCGAGCACCTTCATCAGGTCGACAATCGACACGCGCCAGTCCAGCGTCTCCGGATTCTTCTCGTTGAGGTCGTCGAGAATGGCGGCGACATCGACGGAATCGGGCGGCGCGAGCGGCGCAGGCGCTGTCGCATCCGCCACCTGCGCGGACGGCGACGCAGCCGATGCGTCTGCGGCCGGCGCCGAGGCGTCTGCGGCCGGCGGCGGAGGAGCAACGGTTGCGGCCTCGGCCGGCGTCGTCCCGAAAATCTTGCTCATCATGGAGCCGAAGAAGCTCATAGATCACTCCTGTATCGACGTTTCCCGACCTCCAGGGTCAGGAGAATTCGTCAAGTTATGGATCGCCAGCAATGCGGGCGGACTGGAAATACCGCGGACGGGCCGGACGCCAGCGGCGGCGGATGATCGTCGCCGCCTCTTGCGAAGGCAAGCGGAATCTGACGACCGCCACTGCATAATCCGCATATGCGAAGGCGCTGCGACGGTTTGCCCGGCCTCGCAGTTCACTGCGCCAGAACGACGCAAGCGAGCGCAAACTCGTGGCGCTTGTAGGTCAGTATGTGCGCGAAGCCCGCGGCAAGCGCGACGCGCGCTCCACGGTCGCGCACGACAAGTTCGGGCCCCGCGAAATTTACCTCGATGTCCACGGGTTCCCGCGCGAGACCCGTGCGCAGCGCCTTCAGATAGGCTTCCTTCGCCGTCCAGATCGTCAGAAATCCTTCGTGCGGCTGCGGGGCGGCTGCCAGCGCCGCACGCTCGCCGGGATGCAGCACGTTGGCCGGGATCTCGAACGGAGCGCAGACAGGTTCGATATCGACGCCGACAGGATTCGATGCGATGGCGGCGGCGATCAGATCGCCGCGGGAAGACAGCGAGACGTGCAGCCCGCAGGAGGGCGACGACGTCACGGGGGCGCCGTCGCCATCGCGCAGGATCGTCACGTCATCGGGCGCGCATTGCAGGCGCTGCGCGAGCGCGCGTCGCGCCAGGCTGCGCCGCGCGAAAAAAGCCTCACGCGCAAGCGATTCGCGCGGCGCATCGAGCAGATCGCGGGCGGACGGAACGAGCGGCGGCTGATCGGCGGCGAGCGCAACGAAAACGTCCGCGTCGTCGCTCGCCGGGATGACGAGAGATTCTAGCTTTCGCGTGTGCAGCAAGCGCGCCATTGCGGAGGCGCTTTAGCACATCCGCGACGCCCAGGCGAAAGCGGAAAGGAGCGCGCGTCAACCGGGAGGGGGCCGCTCAACCGGCGCGCGTCGCCTATCCCTGCGAAAGCAGCTTCGTGATCCGCTGCTTCAATCCGTCGCGCACGCCGCGATAGGCGTCCAGCATGTGTTCGCGCGCCCCCTGCACCGCGCTCGGATCGATCGTCGGCCAATACACGACCTCGACCGCCAACGTGCGCGTGAATTCAAGCGCCCGGTGGTGCGCCTCGGGCGAGAGGCTGACGATGAGGTCAAAGCTCGAATCTTCGAGATCCTCGAAGGTGTGCGGATGAAATCCGGAGATATCGATGCCGATGTCGTCCATCGCTGCGACCGCGAAGGGATCGAGTTCGCCGGCCTTGACGCCCGCGGAGGCGAAATAGATTTCCCGACCGAAATAATAGCGCGCGATCGCTTCCGCCATCGGCGATCGCACCGCGTTGAACGTGCAGCAGAACAGAACCGATTGCGGGCGACGTCCGCCGTGCATCGTCAGAATCCCGCTCCGCCCCGGCGCGTGCGCACGCGGCCTCAGCCTTTCCAGTGCAGCGCGGTGACGAGGGTGAACAACCGCCGCGACGTGTCCATGTCGCAGACGACCTTGCCTTTGAGGCGCTCGGCAAGCAGTTGCGCGCCCTCGTTGTGCAGGCCGCGCCGCCCCATGTCGATCGCCTCGATCTGCGCGGGAGTCGCGGTGCGTATCGCTGCATAATAACTTTCGCAGATCATGAAGTAGTCCTTCAACAGCTTGCGAAACGGCGTCAGCGACAGAATGTGCGTGACGATATCATCGCCGCCTGCATCGCGGATGTGGAGCGCCAGCTTGGCTTCGTGCAGCGCGAGCAGCAGCGTGTAGGGGCCGCCGTCGTGGTTGGGAAGCGCGAATGAATTCTCCTCGACCAGATCGTAGATCGCGATCTCGCGCTCGTGCTCCTGATCGGGCGTGCCGCGCCCGATCGAGGCATCGTCGAGCGTGATGGCGACGAGCCGCTTCGTGTGCGCGGTCATGCCCTGCCCCTGTTCATGCGGATCGCAACGGAGCGCGCATGCGCGTCCAGCCGCTCGGCCTCGCCAAGCGTGATTGCAGCCGGTCCAAGAATGGCGAGCGAACCCGCCGAGCATCTGAGGATCGACGTGCGCTTCATGAAATCCAGCACGCCGAGACCAGAGGAAAATCGCGCCGAACGCGCGGTCGGCAGAACATGATTCGATCCGCCTACATAATCGCCGATCGCTTCGGGCGTGTGCGCGCCGATGAAGATCGCGCCGGCGTTGCGCACGCGCGCCGCCAGACCTTCTGCGTCGTCGGCCATGATCTCCAGATGCTCGGCGGCGAGGCGGTCGGCGAGCGGAATAGCGTCTGCGAGGGTCTGCACCACGATCACCGCGCCGAAATCACGCCAGCTCGCGCGCGCGATTTTTTCGCGCGGAAGGGTGGAGAGCTGCGCTTCCACCGCGCGTTCGACATCCTCCGCCAGGTGCGCGCTGTCCGTGATGAGAATGGACTGGGCCGATGCGTCGTGTTCGGCCTGCGCAAGCAGATCGGCCGCAATCCAGGCAGGATTCGCGTTTTGATCCGCGATGACGAGAACCTCGGACGGGCCTGCGATCATGTCGATGCCGACCTGGCCGAACACCCGGCGCTTGGCCGCGGCGACATAGGCGTTGCCTGGCCCGACGATCTTGACGACGGGGCGGATGGTCTGCGTGCCGTAAGCGAGCGCCGCCACCGCCTGCGCGCCGCCGACGCGGTAGATTTCGTCGACGCCAGCACGCGCAGCCGCCGCCAGAACCAGCGGGTCGAGTTGGCCATCGGGAGTCGGCACGACCATGACGATGCGCGGCACGCCAGCAACCTTGGCGGGCGCCGCGTTCATCAGCACCGACGAGGGATAGGACGCGGTGCCTCCCGGCACATAAAGGCCGACCGCCTCCACCGGCGTCCAGCGCCAGCCCAGTTCCACGCCAGCTTCGTCGGTGAAACGCAGGTCCTGCGGCTTCTGCCGCTCGTGGAAGGCGACGATGCGACGATGCGCCATGTCGAGAGCGTCCAGGGCGGCTTGCGGGCAAGCCGCCGTCGCCGCCGCGATCTCGTCGCGCGTGATGGCGAGGCCGCGCCGAGCGAGGTCGATCCGGTCAAATTTAAGCGACAGATCGACGAGCGCCGCATCGCCACGGGCGACCACGTCGGCAATGATGGCGCGCGCCGCGGCGTCGACGTCATCAGACACCTCGCGCTTCATGGCGAGCAGGGCGTCGAAGCGCGCAGAAAAATCGGCGGCCGTCGCGTCGAGCCGCTGGGGCATGATCTCACCTCCGGGGAAGGCCGCTCGACGAGTCGGTCCTGCCAGCACTTTTCCCGGAGGTCATGACCCCGCGGCGGGGTCGCCGTCAAGCGCATGGACCGGCTGACATCGGGCGGTCCAGCGGGGGCCGATGTCGCGCACGCACGCCTCCAGGCATTCAACATCGAGGCGGATGGCGGCGCCGCCGCAAAACGTCAGCGTGACACACCCCGCCGGCGCGTCCGTCGGCTCGAAACCGATCGCCAGCAGTTCGAATACGGCGTCCGGCCCGCGCTGCTGCACGCCGGTCTGGCGCACGGCGCGCACACGCTCGAAGCGCAGGCCGGTCGCTGCGCGCTCGCAGCGGCCTTCGGCGGCCGCTATCCAGTCGAACCGGGAGACGACAAGCGCAAACCGCTCATGGTCCCGCTGCCAGACCATGTCGGCGACGCGCACAAGCGCGTCCTGCAGATGGGCGGAAAGGACCGCAAGATCATCGATATCAAAGGCGACAAGCCGCAGGTCGGGGTCGGAGCGTTCGGTCACGGTCATAACGGCCTCGCTGCACGCGATGTGGGGGCGAGAGGGGAAGCTGACAAGGGAACCCGCCGTGGATCGCCCGCCAGATCAGCCGCCGGAAGACAACCGCTCGATCTCCGCGCCGCAGGCGCCGAGCTTCTTCTCCAGCGCCTCGAAGCCGCGGTCGAGATGGTAGACCCGGTTGACCATGGTCTCGCCCTCGGCCGCGAGCGCGGCGATGACGAGGGACACGGACGCCCGCAGATCGGTCGCCATGACAGGCGCCCCCTTCAGCCTTGCCACGCCCTCGACGATCGCGGTATCGCCGTCAAGCCGGATATGCGCGCCGAAGCGGGCGAGTTCGGCGACGTGCATGAAACGGTTCTCGAAGATGGTTTCGGTGATGCGCGAGGTTCCCTCGGCGCGGGTCATCAGCGCCATGAACTGCGCCTGCAGGTCGGTCGGAAACCCCGGGAACGGATCGGTCGAGACATCGACCGGCTGGATGCCCGCGCCGTTGCGATAGACGCGGATGCCCTCGTTGGTCTCGGCGACCGTCGCCCCGCTCCGCACGACCGCGTCGAGCGCCGACTGCAGAAGTTCCGCGCGCGCCCCCTGCAGCAGCACATCGCCGCCGGTCATGGCTACCGCCATGGCGTAGGTGCCTGCCTCGATGCGGTCCGGCAGCACGGCGTGGCGAGCGCCGGTGAGGCGCGACACGCCCGAGATTTCGATCGTCTTGGAGCCAGCGCCCTTGATCTTCGCGCCCATCTTGACGAGACAATCGGCGAGATCGACTATTTCCGGTTCGCGCGCGGCATTGTGGATGACTGTCGTCCCGTGCGCGAGGCTTGCAGCCATCAGCGCCGTATGCGTGCCGCCGACCGTGACCTTGGGGAAATCGATGTCGGCGCCGCGCAGGCCATTCCTGGCCTTTGCGACCGCGTAGCCGTTCTCGATCTCGATCTCGGCGCCGAGCCGCTCCATAGCCATCAGCAGCAGGTCGACCGGGCGCGTCCCGATGGCGCAACCGCCGGGCAGCGACACTTTCGCCTCGCCCATGCGCGCGACCAGCGGCGCCAGCACCCAGAACGAGGCGCGCATCCGCGACACGAGATCGTAGGGCGCGGTCGTATCGACGATCTGCCGGGCCGAAAGGTGCACGGTCTGGCCCTGCACCTCCGAATCTCCGATCCGTTTGCCCTCGATCGTGTAATCGACGCCGTGATTGGCGAGGATGCGCGCGAGCTGCGATACATCCGCCAGGCGCGGCAGGTTTTCCAGCGTCAGCGTGCCATCCGTGAGCAGCGCGGCGATCATCAACGGCAGGGCGGCGTTCTTGGCGCCGGAAATTGGAATTGCGCCCATGAGCCTGTGGCCGCCGACGATACGAATCCGATCCATCAATCCTCGCTTCCAGGCTCGACGGATCGCTCCGCCCCCGCCCTCAAATAAGCCCTGCGCTCCAGCCCAGAAACCGGCCCATTATGGCGCGATCGCGGCCGTTCTCAGTCCTTGTCGGCCAATGTCCGCGGCCCGGAAGGATCGGCCCGTCGTTCGGGGCCGGCGTCGCCCGGCGCGGGCGTCGCTCCGCCGTCCGGCGGCCGATGCGCCGACTTGCGGCGGCGCAGATTGTCCCGCAGCGCCGCGGCAAGCCTTTCGTTGCGCTCTTTCGCCTTTTCCCCGGCCATATCAGTCCGTCCGACCGGCCTGTCCCGATCCGGAGCAACCCATAGGGGCGCAGGCGTGACGGCGCAAGTTTCTCGCCGTATACGACCGGAGCGGAAAGGCCGCCCGCGGACGCGCTCCGGCGCGCTTGTCAGCGCCAGGCCCATGTGGCACAAGCGCGCCATCTCGCGCCGGCCCTCGAAGCCGCGCCGGCATGCTGCGGTAGCTCAGTGGTAGAGCACTCCCTTGGTAAGGGAGAGGTCGAGAGTTCAATCCTCTCTCGCAGCACCATTTCGCCCCTTGATTTTGCTGAAT